>NZ_JACVUW010000002.1:0-688805 GCF_016625265.1 Bacillus sp. S71
CCGAATATGATGCCAATTATGGATAACAATCAAATGCCGAATATGATGCCAATTATGGATAACAATCAAATGCCGAATATGATGCCGATAATGGATAACAATCAAATGCCGAATATAATGCCGATAATGGATAACAATCAACCACCGAATATGATGCCATATCAAATGCCGTATCAACAGCCCATGATGCCGCCGAATCCGTATTATCAACAACCAAATCCATATCAAATGCCATATCAGCAAGGAGCGCCGTTTGGACCACAATATACGTCTATGCCAAATCCGAATATGATGCCAATGGATAATAATATGCCGCCGCTTGTGCAGGGTGAGGAAGATTGTGGATGCGGAGGAGAAAGTAGACTATATAGTCCACAACCAGGTGGTCCGCAATATGCGAATCCTTTATATTATCAACCAACTCAGTCTGCATATGCACCACAGCCAGGAACGATGTATTATCAACCAGATCCACCAAATGTATTTGGAGAGCCCGTTTCAGAAGAAGAGGACGAAGAAGAAGTTTAAAAAGGCGGGAGTATTCCCGCCTTTTTTGCATGCGTGTTAATTAAGAAAATGAAGTTTTTTTATGAGGTGCTAGAAAATTCCCAGTGAAATATTAACAGTGTAAAAACCTTCTCTGTTACTCATCATAAGAGGGAGCTTTTCAGTAGAGAAGCTCATTCTAACAGAGGGGGTTTTTGTATTGAATACGAAAGTAAAAGTGATTGCTGCTTCTTTGTTAGTTACCAGTGCATTAGCTGCATGTGGTACACCAAAAGATAACAATGCAATGGATGGACGTAACTACAATTACGAGCGTACATCTTATAATGATACACACCAGTATCGTGATAATGTAACGCGTAATGATCGTTATACAGATTATGTAACATATAGAAATGGTCGTAACGATACAGGATATAATAATTATTACCGCGATGTAAATTATAATGGCCAAATTGCTAATCCACATCCAACACGTAATATTACAATGAACAATTCATACATTAACAATGATGGTAAAACAGCAGAAAGAATTACAAATCGTGTGAAACGTATGAATAACGTAGACCGTGTGTCAACAGTTGTATATGGAAACGATGTAGCGATTGCGGTAAAACCACGTAATCCAGTATCGAATGAAACAGCGCTTGCAAATGAAGTTCGTCAAGCTGTTGCAAATGAAGTTGGAAACAGAAACGTATATGTTTCTGTAAGAAATGATATGTTTACTCGTGTCGATGCAATGAGTACTCGTCTACGTAACGGTACAGTTACAAACGATTTTAATCGTGACATAGTGAATATGTTCCGAGACATTCGTTACGGTTTAACTGGTACAGTACGATAGCAAAACAAAAGAGGAAGGGGTAGCCCTTCCTCTTTATTCATCGTTGTCTTGTAAACGACGTTTTTTAATAAAATAACTAACGGAGTAAGAAACTAAAAAGCATATGAAAAGAATACTACCTGTTAAAATAGCTTCAAACAGTGGTCTTTCTGGACTGAAAATAATATAAATAATAGCCATAACGATTCCTACAATAAGGGAGCGGAAGACAAGTTTATAATAAGGAGTTAACTTTATTTCCTTTTCACTTTCTTCTACATCGATTGAAACACTTAACTGTAAATAACTAAGGACGATACTTGTAAGAATAAATAATAGCCATAATGGAGATTTCGTAATTTGATCCATTCCTTCAGTGAATCCGATATAGCCTAAAATGCCAATTATACCAAGCGATTGAAAAAGAAAGGCAATACGTATGTTTTTTAATGTTTTCAGAATGAGACGTTCATCCTTTATTTTTTTCACAATATCCATCTCCTGTTTATTATGATTTCGCTGTTATATTAATTGTAACATATATATTACTTTTATCAATTTATAATTTACATACTATTCAGTTGGATAAAAGAGGGAATAAAATATTTTTATAAACATGTTGCACTTACACTTTATTAATGTTATATTAACAAAGCGATGAGCTAATTTACGTAAGACGAGAGATATGCTTAAGTGCTAAACACGCGAATGTGGTCGCCTGGTCTCTCGCCGTAAACGCATCAAGACGCCTGCTTTGCAGGCGTCTTTCATTTTATATGAATGTAATGGGAAGAATGGAGGAATCCAATCTTCCCTTTTTTGTTGAAATAAAAGTCGGAAAATAAAGTTATTTACAAGTGTATATGAAAGGGTTACTATTTAATAGTAAAATATTACATGTTTTTTAGATATAAAAGGTTGGGATGAATAGGATATGGAGAACTTTGAATGTAGAAATACAGAAGTTGTATTAGAGAAATTTCAGGTCGTAACCCCTATATTTCAGGCGTTGGGAGATGAGAATCGTCAGCAAATTATTATGCTGTTATTAGAAAATAAAAAGATGAATGTAACGCAAATAACAGATGAAATGGGAATTTCTAGACCGGCTGTTTCGCATCATTTAAAAATTTTAAAACAAGCAGAACTAGTTGAAGCCGATCGAAATGGAAAAGAGATTTTTTATTCTATAGTGGCTGGAGAGTTTTTAAAACAGGTAAAAGATTTAATTCAAGCGATAGAGTCAAATTATTAATTTTTTTTGATTGATAAGTAAATGAGTTTAAACTTATAAACACGTTTTGTGGAAAAGGGGTAATGAAAATGAATAGTATAAATCGTATGTACGTGATTATGTTACTTGTTCCTTTGTTTTGGGGTGGCTCTTTTGCGACAGCGGAGCATATTATTACGGAGATTCCACCAATTACTGCAGCAACAATTCGTTTTGGCTTAGCTAGTTTTATTTTAATAGGCATAGTTTTTATGAAATCTGAGTGGGATACAAGTTTGTTATTAAAGAATTGGAAAGGGCTGTTATTTGTATCGTTAACAGGTATTTTTGGCTACAACGTTTTTTTCTTTATGGGACTTCATTATACTTCTACTATGAATGGCTCACTTATCATTGCTACAATGCCAGTTTTTGTGACATTAGGGGCAATATTATTTTTTAAAGAGTCTTGGAGTTTAAAAATAGGAATAAGTGTAATCTTATCCCTGCTTGGCGTAATAGTTGTTATTACGAGTGGTTCCATACATAAACTTATGTCTTTATCCTTTAATAAAGGAGATCTTTTATTTATAGCTGCTTTAATCTGTGGGGTGCTATATAGCTTAACTGGGAAAAAAGTTATGCGTGGTGTATCACCCTTGTTAACTACAATGAGTATGACGATATTAGGAACTGTTTTTTTAGCAGGATTTTCTCTACATGAGGATGGATGGGGAAAGGTTTTAACGCTTTCTTTACAAGGTTGGATAGAAATGTTGTACATGGTCGTATGTGGGACGTTAATTGGGTATATCGTGTTTAATAAGGGGGTTGAAGAGTTAGGCGCAAGTAAAGCTAGTATGTATTTAAATCTAACTCCTATTGTGGCTACTGGTATATCAGTTGTATTATATGAAGCGATTGTTACGTGGCAACAAATAGTTGGAATGATAATTATACTAATGGGGGTTTATATAGTAACAGTACAATCAAATAAAGATATAAAGAAGCTTTCGCATAATCAATGTATTTCGAAATAGATAAAAGTAATTGAACACTATAATTCTTAATGATGGCATTCTATGAATTAGGGATAAAACCACCATTTCCGGAAAAACTACTAATGAAAGTATGATCTTGCCTAAAAGAGGTGAACGGAAATGAAATGGATACTGATTGCGATGCAAGCTTTCGTTATGATGTTTTGTTTCGTTTATGAAACGAATGTGAAGGCGGAAGGGCCAGTACCAGAAGTAACGGAAAAAGAACCTGAGGTTACAATTTTATTAGAGCGTATGTATGTTGATGGAGAAGTAAGTGAGGAAATACTTACAGAAAAAGTAGCGGATTTAGAAAAGTTTTTACAGCAATATAAAGAATGGCAACTTGTTGATCGTGATGATGTACAAATCGTATTACAAAAGAAAGTTGATGATATTTCTCCGTTATTGAAAACGAGCGGGTATTTTGGTGTTTCAGAGGAAGGGATATTACAAATTTTCAAAGGTGTGCCAAAAAGTGATAATGCGATCCATTCTTTCTTTCAAATTGATATGAAAAAGCTTGAGAGTTATGAGCGTGCGAAATTGAAGCGTGGTATTCGGATTAAATCAAAAGAAGGTTTTGTAAAGACGATTGAAAAAATGAAACAATACGCAGTGCAAAATAAGAAAAAAAGCAGCTCATGGTGAGCTGCTTTTTTTTCTTATTTGTTTTTAGCTAAAATTTCTTTTGCGATTTCATCAATTAGCATATCTTTTCCGATTGGATTGAATGCTTTCGTATTGAAGACTTCATTTGATACTTCATATACGTGATTATTTTTAACTGCTTTATTGTCTTTCCAAACGGCACTGTTTTTGTAGTCTTCGTAAACTTTATCAGCTTCGCCGCCGAAGTTTACAATAAACATTTGGTCAGGCTGGAATGCAACTAGACCTTCTAGTGATACTTGCGCCATCGTTTGTTTTAAATCCGTACCTTTTGTTGCTGGAAGTTTTAAGTCATTAAAGATGATGTCACCGTATCCGAAGCTACCATATACACGGAAGTTTTGTGGTGTAACTGCAACGAACATAAAGTTCTCATCTTTTGTTTTCTCTTTAATTTTTTTAGATAAAGAGTCTGCTTTCTTATCGTAGTCTGCAATCCATTTGTCTGCTTTCTTCTCTTCGTCAAATAGCTTACCTACTTCTTTAAACTTACCACGCCAGTCTTCTAAGTTTGTTTCTAGAACAACTGTAGGTGCAACCTTTTCTAGTTGATCATAAATTTTTAATTGACGGTTGTTTAAAATAATTAAGTCTGGTTTTAAAGCAGTAACAGCTTCTAAATCAACTTTAGGTGCCCAGTACCAACCAACTGCTTTTACTCCATCTAATTTGTCTGTTAAGTGATTTTGGATTTTATCTTTATATGTATTTGCTGTACCAACAGGTTTGTGTCCAAGAAGTAATAGTTCTTCTGTTGATCCAGATAAGTCAACAATTCTCTTTGGATTTACTGGAATTGTAGCTTCACCTTTAGCATGTTTTATAACTTTTGTTTTCGGTTGTTCTTTTGCTTTTGATTCTTCTTTTTGAGAAGAACAGCCAACGATAGAAAGAACAACAAGCATAATAGTAAATAAAATAAATAGCTTACGTTTCATCCTGATGTAACCCCTTTAATTAGTATTGATAATCATTATCGACCTCTGTATATTAAGGTGCTTTAACCTTTCTGTCAATGGAAAATAACAGAAGTTTCAAGTGGAGAACATTTGTTGGGGCAGTCTCGCTTTTCTATCATTAAATATGTTAAAATGGAATACATGATTTAAGAGGGAGAGATCGTATTTTGTTTGAATATGTTACAGGTTACGTGGAGTATGTAGGGCCGGAATATGTCGTAATTGACCATAATGGGATTGGTTATCAAATTTTCACACCGAATCCGTATGTATTTCAAAGAAGTAAGCAAGAAATCCGTGTCTATACATATCATTATGTGAGAGAAGATATTATGGCACTTTACGGGTTTAAAACACGTGAAGAGCGTTTATTATTTACAAAGTTGTTAGGCGTGTCTGGCATTGGGCCAAAAGGCGCTCTTGCAATTTTAGCTTCTGGTCAAACAGGACAGGTCGTTCAAGCGATTGAGCATGAAGATGAGAAGTTTTTAGTGAAATTCCCAGGCGTCGGAAAGAAAACAGCACGCCAAATGATTTTAGATTTAAAAGGAAAACTAGCAGATGTCGTACCAGATGCATTTGTGGATTTATTCTCAGACACAGAACGTTTTGATGAGAAGAAAGGTTCATCAGCTGAGCTTGATGAGGCACTGGAAGCTCTGCGCGCACTTGGATACGCAGAACGCGAAGTTTCTCGCGTTGTACCAGAGTTATTAAAAGAATCATTAACGACGGATCAGTATATTAAAAAGGCACTTAGTCTTTTACTAAATGGTAAGAGGTGAGTATAATGGACGAACGTCTCCTTTCAGGGGAATCTGCATATGAAGATGCGGATTTAGAATATTCATTACGGCCACAGACGCTCCGTCAGTATATTGGCCAAGATAAAGCGAAACATAATTTAGAAGTATTTATTGAAGCAGCGAAAATGCGTGAAGAAACGTTAGATCACGTGCTTTTATATGGACCGCCAGGTCTTGGTAAAACGACGCTTGCGAATATTATTGCAAATGAAATGGGCGTTAATGTTAGAACAACTTCAGGTCCCGCTATTGAAAGACCAGGAGATTTAGCTGCTGTATTAACAGCGCTTCAGCCAGGGGATGTATTATTTATTGATGAAATTCATCGTTTGCATAGATCAATTGAAGAAGTATTGTATCCTGCGATGGAAGACTTTTGCCTTGATATCGTAATTGGAAAAGGGCCTTCAGCACGTTCTGTACGCCTAGATTTACCGCCATTTACATTAGTTGGAGCAACGACACGCGCCGGAGCATTATCGGCACCGCTTCGTGACCGCTTCGGTGTACTTTCAAGGTTAGAGTACTACACAGTAAATCAGCTTTCTGCGATTGTTGAACGTACAGCAGAAGTGTTTGAAGTTGAAATCGATTCGTTAGCTGCATTAGAAATTGCAAGACGTGCTCGTGGTACACCTCGTATTGCGAATCGTCTTTTAAGACGTGTACGTGATTTCGCGCAAGTTCGTGGTAACGGAACGGTTACGATGGAAATTACGCAAATGGCATTAGAGCTACTGCAAGTAGATAAATTAGGTCTAGATCATATTGATCATAAATTACTGCTTGGTATTATTGAGAAATTCCGTGGTGGTCCAGTTGGATTAGAAACGGTTTCAGCAACAATTGGAGAAGAATCTCATACGATTGAAGATGTGTATGAGCCGTATTTATTACAAATTGGCTTTTTACAACGAACGCCAAGGGGCCGAATTGTAACGCCGCTTGCGTATGAACATTTCGGAATGGAGATGCCAAAAGTATGATGGAGATGCCCAAAATGCTTATTACAGCGGGAATCTTACTCATCGTTGTTGGATTAGCTTGGAAGTTCATTGGCAGGCTTCCAGGCGATATTTTTGTGAAAAAAGGAAACGTTACCTTTTATTTTCCTATCATTACATGTATTGTGTTAAGTATTGTACTATCTTTTATTATGTATATAATAAATCGATTTAAATAAGAAATAGGTGGATATAGCTATGGATATAAATCTGTTTGATTTTCATTTACCAGAAGAACTTATTGCACAAGTCCCGTTAGAAGATCGTGAAACATCAAGATTAATGGTGTTAGACCGTGAAACAGGTGATATTGAGCATAAACATTTTACGGACATTCTTTCTTACTTACATGAGGGGGATTGCTTAGTTTTAAATGAAACGAAAGTTATGCCTGCTCGTTTGCACGGTGTGAAAGAAGATACAGGCGCGCACATTGAAGTACTTCTTTTAAAACAAGAAGAAGGCGATAAGTGGGAAACGCTTGTAAAGCCAGCGAAACGTGTAAAAGAAGGAACTGTTATCTCTTTTGGCGAAGGGAAATTAAAAGCAACTTGCACAGGAACTGCAGATCAAGGTGGACGTCAGCTTGAATTTTCATATGACGGCATCTTCTATGAAATTTTAGATGAACTTGGGGAAATGCCACTTCCTCCATATATTAAAGAGACGCTAGAAGATCGCGATCGCTATCAAACAGTATATGCGAAAGAAATCGGTTCAGCAGCAGCGCCGACTGCGGGACTTCACTTTACAGAAGAGTTACTTGAGAAGTTAAAGCAAAAAGGCGTTCAGTTGGCATTCATTACACTTCACGTAGGGCTTGGAACATTTAGACCAGTTTCTGCAGACACGATTGAAGAACACCATATGCACGCAGAATATTACCATATGTCTGAAGAGACAGCGGCATTATTAAATCGTGTGAAAGAGAATGGTGGACGTATTATTACTGTAGGTACGACATCAACTCGTACGTTAGAAACAATTGCAACAGATCATGACGGTAAGCTTTGCGCCGCTTCTGGATGGACAGATATTTTCATGTATCCGGGATATGAATTTAAAGCAATTGATGGTTTAATTACAAACTTCCACTTGCCGAAATCAACATTAATCATGCTTGTAAGTGCATTTGCAAATAGAGATAATGTACTTCATGCTTATAATGAAGCAGTAAAAGAAAAATATCGTTTCTTTAGCTTCGGTGATGCAATGTTCGTTGCATCTCACGCTAAAATGAGAAACAAATAAAAGGAGTAAGTTATGACAGCAATTCGTTATGAATTTATTAAGACATGTAAACAAACGGGTGCCCGTTTAGGTCGTGTGCATACACCGCACGGTTCATTTGATACACCAACATTTATGCCAGTTGGTACACTTGCGACAGTTAAGACAATGTCACCGGAAGAATTAAAAGCAATGGATTCTGGCATTATTTTAAGTAATACGTATCATTTATGGCTACGTCCAGGTCATGAAATTATTCGTGAAGCAGGCGGCTTGCATAAATTTATGAACTGGGATCGTGCAATCTTAACAGACTCTGGTGGTTTCCAAGTATTCAGTTTAAGTGACTTCCGTCGTATTGAAGAGGAAGGCGTTCACTTCCGTAATCACTTAAATGGAGATAAATTATTCTTATCACCAGAAAAAGCGATGGAAATCCAAAATGCATTAGGTTCGGATATTATGATGGCATTTGATGAGTGTCCGCCATTCCCGGCTACTTTTGAATATATGAAGAAATCTGTAGAGCGTACGAGCCGCTGGGCAGAACGTTGCTTAAAAGCGCATGAACGTCCGCAAGATCAAGGTTTATTCGGTATTGTACAGGGCGGGGAGTACGAAGAGCTTCGTCGTCAAAGTGCGAAAGACCTTGTTTCAATGGACTTCCCTGGTTACGCTGTAGGCGGTTTATCTGTTGGTGAACCGAAAGATATTATGAACCGTGTACTTGAGTTTACAACACCACTTCTTCCAGATAATAAGCCTCGTTACTTAATGGGTGTAGGTTCTCCTGACTCATTAATCGATGGTGCAATTCGTGGTATTGATATGTTTGACTGCGTACTTCCAACTCGTATCGCTCGAAATGGTACATGTATGACAAGTGAAGGTCGACTCGTTGTAAAAAATGCGAAATTCGCAAGAGACTTCGGTCCGCTTGATCCAAACTGTGATTGCTACACATGTAAAAACTACTCACGTGCGTATATTCGTCACTTAATGAAATGTGATGAAACGTTCGGAATTCGTTTAACGTCTTATCACAACCTTCATTTTCTGTTAAACTTAATGGAGCAGGTGAGACAAGCTATTCGTGAAGACCGTCTTGGCGATTTCCGCGAAGAGTTCTTTGAACAGTATGGCTTTAATAAACCGAATGCTAAAAACTTCTAATACATAATTTAAAAGGAGGAACAAAAGATGAATGCAGGTATGATGAATATCGTTATGATCGTTGCGATGTTTGCGATTTTCTATTTCTTATTAATTCGCCCGCAACAAAAACGTCAAAAAGCAGTTGCTCAAATGCAAAGTGAGTTAGCAAAAGGTGATGCTATCGTAACAATCGGTGGTTTACACGGTACAATCGAATCAGTAGATGAGACGAAAATCGTTATTAAATCTGGTGGTTCACACTTAACTTTCGATCGCAATGCGATTCGTGAAGTTGTGAAAAACTAATGTGGAAGGCCCTGCATGAAATGTGCAGGGCCTTTTTTTAGTTACTTTGCTTTGACATATTTACACCGAAAATACCACCTAGTGTACTCGCCCCCATTAATGCTAATTGATAAAGTAATTGTGAGTTCGATAAGGTTTGAGAAAAGCCTAAATAGTTAACTAGAAAGACGAGTATAGTGAATGTGAGCCCTGTTGTGAAACCTACTAGCCAACCTTTTCCTTGAGCCTTTTTGCCGGCAGTAAATCCAGACATAAGCATAGATAAAAGAGCGAGTATAAAAATAGTAACGGTTAATGTCCCTTCATTTATATTTGTAAACTTTAATAAAAGAGCCATAATCATACTAGTAATAGATGCGAGAATTAGTAGTGTAACAATACCGAAGCCAATTGCAGTTGATAATTTTTTCGTTCCATCCATTTATGCATTCCCCCTTTTTAATACAAGCATATTTTCCTTTTGCCCAAGTTAGACTAGTTTCTTTTTTATAGGGGAGTCTATACGTAAAAAAGGAGATGTAGAAATGGAATGGATATCAATAATTGGACGGACAATGCTTTTGTATATCATCATCTTAATTATTTTTCGTCTTATGGGTAAACGTGAGATAGGAGAGCTAAGTGTATTAGATTTAGTCGTATTTATTATGCTTGGAGAAATGGCCGTAGTGGCAATTGAAAATACCGATAAATCACTTTGGCATCAATTAGTTCCGATGACTTTTCTTATGTGCATCCAAATTATTTTGTCAGTCATTTCCCTAAAGTATCAACGCTTTCGGCATTTAATAGAAGGTGAGCCAGCTATTCTTGTAAACGCGGGGAAGATTGATGAAAAGAAGATGAGAAAGCAACGGTATAATATAGATGATTTAATGATGCAATTAAGGGAACAAGGAGTTGGAGATATTCGGGATGTAGAATATGCTATTTTGGAACCGTCTGGGAAGTTATCTGTCTTTCAAAAACAAAAAAATAAACAAGATACATTACAGTTTACGCTTCCTCTTATTATTGATGGAGAAATTCAATCTAGTCATTTACAAATGATTGAGCATACAGATGAATGGCTTATTGAGAAATTAAAAAACTTAGGTTATAACGATGTAACACAAATTTTATACTGTAGTTTTCAAAACGGACAATTTTTTGTTGATGTAAAAGAAAATTAGAGATTTATCCTTTGAAAGAGTAAGAATGATTGGTTTAACTAATAATCAGTGGAGATTACCCCACTGATTAAAGTTTCATCTTATTTCAAAAATGAAAGTTTACGAATGATAGGGAGACGACTTAACTCTTCTTTTCGAATGAGTTTGAAAGTGAAGAGAAGTACGATATAAACAATTGTTGTTAAAGTGATTTCCCATAATGTTTGTATGCCAAGGGAATGAGAGAAAATAATATATTTATGGAGATAAAAACCGAAGGCGCCTGAGATACCGATGGCAAGTCCGCCGAAAATATAGTCTTTTGCGTAAATGGTAAATGTAATCTTTTTTAAAACAGTAGCGTAGTGAAGAAATGTTACTGTTACAATATTTGCAGCGATAGCAAGTGCAACCCCCATCATTTGAAATTCTGGCCTTGATGCTAGTACAAAAATAACGATTAATTTCACGATGGCACCAATAAATGTATTCATCATTGCAGCCCTTGCTAAGTTTAAAGCTTGCAAAACAGAGGTAAGTGGACTTTGGAAATAATGAAATAAAAAGCAAGGCGCAAGAAGTTGAATGAATGCTGTTGCGCTGTCTGATCCATACATAAGAGTTAAAACAGGAGAAGCGAATACGTATAATATAACGACAGACCATCCGCCGGTAATTAATGAAATTCGAAGTGCTTGTTGTAAACGGTGCTCCACTAATTTATGTTGTCTTTTTGCCATTGCTTCACTAATAGAAGGGACGAGCGCTGTAGAAAGAGCGTATGTAATAAAGGCGGGTAGTGATAGAAGCGGGAATGCATAACCGTTTAATATACCGTATTGCTGGGTTGCAACAGAAGCAGCGACACCAGCGATTGCTAAGCTTTGCATAACGACAATAGGTTCAAAAAAATATGAAACGGAGCCGATTAAACGACTTCCTGTAGTTGGAAGGGCAATATCCATCAGAGAATAAAATGTCCCTTTGCTTTCCTTTACAGTAGTGAAAAATCCAGAGCGTATTGATAAATGTTTTTCTCGCTGAAATAACGTGAGTAAAAATAATAAGGATGCAACTTCACCGAGAACAGCTGATAACATAGCGCCGGCTGCAGCGTATTCTATGCCGTAAGGTAAAAATAACTGGATGCATATAGCGATAATGGTAATGCGGACGACTTGTTCTAGAACTTGCGCATAAGCGCTAGGTTTCATGTTTTGTTTCCCTTGAAAGTAACCACGCAAAACAGAAGAAACAGCAATAACCGGGACAACGGGCAAAATGGCCATTAATGGATAGTACGTTCTTTCGTCGGTTAATAATGTTTTTGCTAAAATAGGCGTGAGGAACATAATTCCGATTGTTAAAATGATACTAATAACGGATGTAACAGCTAGTGATACGGTTAATATTTTTTTAACTCTTTGTTTATCGTTTACAGCTTCCGCTTCTGCTACAAACTTTGCGATTGCGACAGGAAGACCAATTTGTGTCAATGTAATTGCTAAAATGAATGTAGGAACGGCCATCATATAAAGACCAACGCCTTCTTCTCCTAAAATACGTGCCATTACTATGCGGTTGATAAAGCCAAGTATTTTTGTAATAAAGCCGGCTATCATTAAAATAAATGCGCCTTTTAAAAAGCTTTGTCTCGTCATGTTCTTCTCCTACCTTCTCAAAATCAATGGAATGATTTACAATAATTTATATGCACGTACGAGACAAGAATGACAAGCATTTAAGAGAGTGAAGTATGATAGTGCTCTTGAAAGTAGTTATTGCTGTCCATTAGAGCGGGATTAAAGCGACTTTTTCGTGCTGAAATAAGAAGGAGATGTTATAAATGTTAGATAGAGAGGCTTTGGTAGAATCATACCGCGGACAGTTACAAGTCGTTTTAGAAAGTAAAGTAGAAGAGTTTCAAATGTTCGGTTACGACCGAGTAACAGATGATGACATTTGGAAGTTTCTCAAAGTGAAAAAGTGGAAGAAGATAGACAGCGATGTTAGATTGTATGAATTAGTTAATGACGTATTAACAGTAAGTACTAATGAATATATGACATATTTAACTGTTGAAGCTTACCAAGCACCGCTTTGGTCATTTGATGAGTACGAAAATAAATAACCGACTGCAATTGGTTTGTTCTTCCTTTTGCAGTATAATGATATGTATTGATAAAGAGGAAATAATTGTGTCTAAGATTATATATAAAGGAGGTAGTGAAGAGGAAAATAAATGATGAAAGTGTAGGGAGTGTAAAAGCTTACCTATACAGCTAGTGATGAGCTAGCAAAAATTATAGAAAGGAAGTCTACTAACTAGGCGTATGCACACGTATAGCAGTGAATCGTAAAAGATTTATTGAAAGTGTTAGTAGCAGAAAGAGGGTACATATGGCAAAGCGTGGTACGAGAATTGCCGCCTTTTTCCTCATCGTCTTATTAATCGGTGGAGTAATTGGTGCGGCAGGAAAAGACATAGCAAAAGGAATTAGTCTAGGACTAGACCTTCGCGGTGGTTTTGAAATTCTGTATGAAGTAAAACCAGCCAAAAAAGGTGATAAAATCGATCGAGACGTACTTGTAAGTACAGTAGGTGCTCTTGAAAATCGTGTCAATGTTCTCGGTGTAAGTGAGCCGAACATTCAAATCGAAGGGCAAGATCGAATTCGTGTACAGCTTGCTGGTGTACAAGATCAGCAAAAAGCACGTGAAATGTTATCAACACAAGCGAAATTAACATTCCGTGATGTGGATGATAACCTTCTTATGGATGGAACGGATTTAAAAGGCGGCGGAGCGAAGCAAACATTTGATGAGCAAGGCCGTGCGAGCGTAGGTCTTACACTAAAAAGCGCTGAAAAATTCCGTGAAGTAACTGAAAAAATTTCTAAAATGCCACCACCAACGAATTTAATGGTAATTTGGCTTGACTTTGAAGAAGGAAAAGATTCGTATAAAGCAGAATCTGCAAAACCGAATCCGAAGTTCTTATCAGCAGCAACAGTAAACCAAGTATTTAACCAAGCTGAAGTATCTATCGTAGGTGGAAACTTCACAGTTGAAAGTGCGAAACAACTTTCATCTTTATTAAATGCAGGTGCACTTCCTGTTGATTTAAAAGAAATGTATTCAACATCTGTTGGAGCGAAATTTGGTCAACAAGCGTTAGAGCAAACGATTTTCGCTAGTGCGATTGGTATCGCTCTTATCTTCTTATTTATGCTTGTATTCTACCGTTTACCAGGACTTGTAGCGGTTATTATGTTAGGTTTATACATTTTCGTTACATTACTTGTCTTTAACTGGATGCATGCAGTTCTTACGTTGCCAGGTATTGCGGCGTTAGTGCTCGGAGTAGGTATCGCAGTTGATGCGAATATTATTACGTACGAGAGACTGAAAGAAGAGCTGAAAATTGGTAAGTCAATGATGTCGGCATTCCGAGCTGGTAACCATCGTTCCTTAGCAACAATTCTAGATGCAAACGTTACGACTCTTGCAGCAGCTGGTGTGTTATTCGTTTATGGTAATAGCTCTGTAAAAGGATTCGCAACAAGTTTAATCGTAAGTATTTTAGTTGGTTTTATTACGAACGTATTCGGTACTCGTTTCTTATTAGGTTTACTTGTAAAGAGCCGTTACTTCGATAAAAAACCAGGATATTTTGGTGTGAAACAAAAGGATATTATTCCATTAACAAAAGGTGTAGTGCATCCGCCAACGAGATTTGATCGTATTAACTTCGTGAATATCGGTCATAAATTCCTTATCTTCTCAATTGTAGTTGTAATTGCGGGTGCAATTATCTTACCAATTTTCAAATTGAATCTTGGGATTGACTTTGCGAGTGGTACACGTATTGACTTGCAATCAAAACAAGCCGTTACGGTATCTGATGTTCATAAAGATTTTAAAGAATTGAACATTGATGTGAAGGAAGAAAATATTGTACCGACTGGAGATGACAATAAAGGTTTCGCAGTTCGTACATTAGGTGTTTTATCAAAAGATGAAATTGCCAAAACAAAAACATTCTTCCACGATAAATATGGTACAGATCCAAACATAAGTACAGTTTCACCGACAATCGGTAAAGAAATTGCACGAAATGCATTTATCGCTGTACTGATTGCTTCTGCAGTTATCATTTTATACGTAAGTATTCGATTCCGATTTACGTATGCGTTATCTGCAGTGCTTGCATTACTACATGACGCATTCGTTATGGTTGTTATGTTTAGTATTTTCCAATTAGAGGTAGACTTAACGTTTATCGCTGCAGTACTAACAATCATCGGTTATTCTATTAATGACTCAATTGTTACATTTGATAGAAACCGTGAATTATACAAGCAGAAAAAACGAGTGCGCGATATAAAAGACCTAGAAGAGATTGTAAATGCAAGTATCCGCCAAACGCTTGGTCGTTCGATTAACACCGTATTAACAGTGTTATTCCCAGTAATTGCACTGCTTATCTTCGGTAGTGAGTCACTACGTAACTTCTCGTTTGCGTTACTTGTTGGATTAATTGTAGGTACGTACTCTTCTGTTTTCGTTGCCTCTCAAATTTGGTTAATGCTTGAAAACCGTCGTTTGAAAAAGGGGAAAAACAAGAAGAAGGTTGAGAAAGTAGAATCTGAACCGCAAGTATAGAAAAGATGATGCCTTATTATGAGGCATCTCTTTTTTCGTTTGTGGATACAATAAGATAGCAACTTTTTGATGGGAAGAAGATGGAAGAAAGTGGTGGTGTTATCGCTGTTTTTGTTAAAATAAAAAGATAGGTTAAGAAAAGAAGGGATTTTAATTATGGAAAAAGATGAACGTTTTAAACAGGCCGAGTTTGGTGCTATTGTCGGGATCGTTGGTAATATTATATTAGCAATTGTAAAGGCGGTAATTGGTTATATTGGGAACAGTAAAGCACTGCTAGCAGATGCGGTGCATTCTGCATCAGATGTAATTGGTTCGCTAGCTGTACTTTTTGGATTGCGAGCGGCAAAGCAGCCACCTGATGAAGATCATCCGTATGGTCATGGTAAAGCGGAATCGATTTCAGCGATTATTGTTGCGGTATTATTATTTATTGTGGGACTTGAAATCGCGATTTCATCTATAAAAGCTTTTTCGCAAGAACTAGAACCGCCGAAAGGAATTACGATTTTTGCTGTTGTTCTTTCAATCGTCGTGAAAGAAGGAATGTTTCAATATAAATTCCGATTAGGGAAAAGGGTAAATAGTGATGCAATTATTGCAAATGCATATGAGCACCGTTCGGATGTATTTTCTTCAATTGCAGCTTTAATCGGTATTTGTGCAGCTATACTCGGTGGTAAGCTTGGTATAGACTGGCTTGTATATGCTGATCCGATTGCAGGATTAGTTGTTTCGCTTCTTGTTGTAAAAATGGCATGGAGCATTGGAGCGGAAGCAATTCATGCAACGCTTGACCATGTTCTTCATGAGGAGGATGTTATTCCGCTTAGAGAAGCAGTTCTTCAAGTAGATGGTGTGAAAAAAATTGGTTCTTTATATGCACGGGAGCATGGTCATTATGTTATTGTCGATATTAAAGTGTCTGTAGATCCATACATTACTGTAGAAGAAGGACACCGTATTGGAAAACATGTGAAAGAAATACTTATGAAACAAGATAATGTACAAAATGTATTCGTACATATAAATCCGTATTCTCCAAATTAAACATCATTAACATTTTAGTATATAGATATTGCATCGTAGTTTGCATTATATTGTCACCCCTTAATCTGTCTTGTATAATGAACAGGTTAAGGGGTGATTTCGTGTTACAACCGAAGACGCGTTGGAAAGAAAAAGAATATAATGACGAACGAGTGAGTGAATTAGCAAGTAAATTACAGTTATCGCCACTTGTCGTTTCATTATTCCTCGGTAGAGGACTAGATACAGAAGATAAGATTTTAGATTTTTTAAATACAGAAAATCAAGAATTTCATGATCCATTTTTATTAGAAGGAATGGATAGAACGGTAGAACGTGTAAATAAGGCGATTCAAAATGGAGAACAAATATTAATATTTGGTGATTACGATGCAGACGGAGTAAGTAGTACAACTGTGTTATATCTTGCTCTTCAAGAATTAGGTGCAGAAGTAGAATTTTATATTCCAAATCGTTTTACAGAAGGGTATGGGCCGAACGAAGAAGCGTTTCGTTGGGCGCATAGCGCAGGGTTCTCACTGATTATTACTGTCGACACTGGCATCGCAGCAGTACATGAAGCGAATGTAGCGAAAGAGCTTGGAATAGATCTAATTATTACAGATCACCATGAGCCACCGCCAGAATTGCCAGAAGCACTTGCGATTATACATCCGAAATTAGATGGCGGTGTATATCCGTTTCACTATTTAGCTGGTGTAGGTGTTGCGTTTAAAGTTGCGCATGCACTATTAGGCCGTGTACCAGAACATTTATTAGAGATTGCAGTAATCGGTACAGTAGCCGATTTAGTGTCACTTCATGGTGAAAATAGGTTGCTAGTGAAACGCGGTTTAAAACATATGCGTATGACGAAAAATATTGGTTTAAAGGCATTGTTTAAAGTTGCTAACGTTTCGCAAAGTGAAATTACAGAAGAGAGTATCGGCTTCTCAATTGCACCGCGTATTAATGCGGTTGGGCGTTTAGAAGATGCAACGCCGGCTGTACACCTTTTATTATCAGATGATCCTGAGGAAGCAAAAGAGTTAGCCGAAGAAATTGATGAGCTGAACAAACTGCGAAAAGATATTGTAAAGCAAATTACAGAAGAGGCTATCGCTGAAGTTGAAAATAACTTCCCGCCAGAAGAAAACAAAGTGTTAGTACTTGCAAAAGAAGGTTGGAATCCGGGTGTAATTGGGATTGTCGCTTCTAAATTAGTTGAACGTTTTTATCGTCCGACTATTGTATTATGCATTGATCCTATAAAAGAAACAGCAAAAGGCTCAGCGCGTAGTATTGCAGGATTTGATTTGTTTGCAAATTTATCAGATTGTAGAGAGTTATTGCCACACTTCGGAGGGCATCCGATGGCAGCGGGAATGACGCTACATATGAATGATGTAGCTGAATTACGTCGCCGCTTAAATGAACAAGCAGATGCAATTTTAACAGAAGAAGATTTTATTCCAATTACAGCAGTTGATGTTTTTTGCAAAGTAGAGGATGTAACACTAGCGGCAATTGAAGATATGCAGAAGTTAGCACCATTTGGTGTTGGAAATCCGAAACCACGTATTGCAGTGAAAGATGCAGAGTTAGAAAGTATTCGCGCAATCGGATCAGATGGCTCTCATTTAAAAATGGCTCTTCGTGATGGACAAGCAACACTGGATACAATTGGATTTGGTTTTGGTGCATATGCGAAAGAAATCTCTCCAGTTGCAAAAGTATCTGTAATAGGAGAAGCATCCATCAATGAATGGAACAATTTTAAGAAGCCACAATTAATGGTACAAGATATTGCTATAGAGGCGTGGCAATTATTTGATTGGCGTAGTATGCGTAATGCAGAAGCAAATTTAGCAGAACTTCCGAAAGAAAAAATAACAATGGTGTATTTTTCTGAAGAGGTATTGAATAAATTTTCTTTAGAGGACTATAAAGAAAAGCTTATGCATGCGTCAGAAGTAACGCATTTGGATGATCAATACATCGTGTTACTCGATTTGCCAAGCGGAACAGATGAATTACGTGAGTTATTTAAAGTAGGATTCCCAGCGCGAATTTATACGCTGTTTTATCAAGAAAATAACCATCTATTTAGTACAGTTCCTACGAGAGAACACTTTAAATGGTACTATTCTTTCTTAAGCCAAAAAACACCATTTTCTTTAAGACAATATGGAGAACAACTATGTCGCCATAAAGGCTGGTCAAAAGATACAGTAAATTTCATGACACAGGTGTTTTTTGAGTTAGAATTTGTTACAATAAAAGATGGCGTCATTTTTATGGCAGACAAAAAACAAAAGCGTGATTTAATTGAATCGAACACATATCGTGAGAAAATGAACCACTTACAATTAGAAAAAGAATTGGTTTATAGCACATATCAGCAACTATATACATGGTTTGAAACGATTCGTAATCATAAAGAAGTAGAACAGTTAGGGTAAAGGATTTGTATTTACAAACCTTTTAGATCTGAGGAGGATTCAGAAATATGGATTTCAAGCAACATATCGCAATTGTACCGGATTATCCGAAAGAAGGTATTGTGTTTAAGGACATTACACCTTTAATGAATGACGGTAAAGCATACAAAGCAGCAACAGATGCAATCGTTGAGTACGCAAAAGAAAGAGATATCGATGTTGTAGTAGGACCAGAAGCTCGTGGTTTCATTATCGGTTGCCCAGTTTCTTATGCGTTAGAAGTAGGATTTGCGCCAGTTCGTAAATTAGGAAAATTACCACGTGAAGTAATTACAGTTGACTACGGTAAAGAATATGGTAAAGATGTTTTAACAATCCATAAAGATGCAATTAAGCCAGGTCAACGCGTATTAATTACAGATGATCTATTAGCTACAGGTGGAACAATCGAAGCGACAATTAAGTTAGTTGAAGAGCTAGGCGGAGTTGTAGCAGGGATTGCATTCTTAGTAGAGCTTACTTACTTAGATGGTCGTAAAATGTTAGATGGTTACGATGTATTAGTATTAGAAAAATACTAATCACTATATAGGTAAAACTACGGTGATAAAAAGTACCCGTGAATCTCTTGGAGAGGAGCGGGTACTTTTGTATAATTGAACAAAAAATCATGGTGAAATGTCAGTAAAATCTTTTCCTTTTCACAATTCACAATCATTGGGTTATAATGATAGAATATAATTTATTCTATTAAATAAAGATAAAGTCAATTTTCAATAAAAGGTGATTCGATGGCAAATGAGCAGGTACTAACAGCTGAACAGGTACTCGAGAAAGCAAGTCAATATTTAGCGGATGAAGATATTGAGCTAGTGGCGCGTGCCTATGAATATGCACGTGATGCGCATAGCGAACAATATAGAAAATCGGGTGAACCGTATATTATTCATCCGATTCAAGTTGCAGGTATTTTAGTTGATTTACACATGGATCCAGCTACGGTATCAGCAGGTTTCTTACATGATGTAGTGGAAGATACAGAGATTACGTTAGAAGATATTGAACGGGAATTTAACAAAGAAATTGCTATGCTTGTTGATGGTGTTACAAAACTTGGGAAGATTAAATATAAATCTCACGAACAACAACAAGCCGAAAACCATCGCAAAATGTTTATTGCAATGGCTCAAGACATTCGAGTTATTTTAATTAAACTAGCTGATCGTCTTCATAACATGCGTACATTGAAACATTTGCCTCAAGAGAAGCAGCGTCGCATAGCGAATGAAACGTTAGAAATCTTTGCACCTTTAGCACATAGACTCGGAATTAGTACTATTAAATGGGAGCTAGAGGATACGTCACTTCGCTATTTAAATCCCCAACAATATTATCGTATTGTAAATTTAATGAAGCGTAAACGTGCAGAACGTGAAGAATACTTAGACGAAGTAATGACTGGTATTCGTGAGAAATTAAAAGAAGTTGCAATTCAACCTGAGATTTCTGGAAGACCGAAACATATTTACAGCATTTATCGTAAAATGGCACTGCAAAATAAGCAGTTCAATGAAATTTACGATTTATTAGCTGTACGTGTCGTTGTAAATAGTATTAAAGATTGTTATGCGGTGCTTGGAATTATTCATACGTGCTGGAAGCCGATGCCAGGTCGTTTTAAAGATTATATTGCAATGCCAAAAGCAAATCTATATCAATCTCTTCATACGACTGTAATTGGACCAAAAGGTGATCCACTTGAAGTGCAAATTCGTACGAAAGAAATGCACGAAATTGCAGAATTCGGGATCGCGGCACACTGGGCGTACAAAGAAGGAAAAACAGCAGAAACAACAGGTACATTAGAGAAGAAACTCACATGGTTCCGTCAAATACTAGAATGGCAAAATGAAGCTTCTAATGCAGAAGAATTTATGGAGTCATTAAAAATTGATTTATTCTCTGACATGGTATTCGTCTTTACACCGAAAGGCGATGTAATGGAATTACCACTTGGATCGGTTCCGATTGATTTCGCGTATCGTGTCCATTCGGAAATTGGGAATAAAACAATTGGCGCAAAAGTAAACGGTAAAATGGTGACGTTGGATTATAAATTAAAAACAGGCGACATCATTGAAATTTTAACGTCGAAACATTCATATGGCCCAAGTCAAGATTGGGTAAAACTTGCTCAAACATCTCATGCAAAAAATAAAATTCGTCAATTCTTTAAGAAACAACGTAGAGACGAAAATATTGAAAAAGGCCGTGAACTTGTTGAAAAGGAAGTACGTGGTCTAGAGTATGAGATGAAAGAAGTATTAGCGCCTGATAACTTAAAACGCGTCGCTGAGAAATTTAACTTTGCAAATGAAGAAGATATGTTTGCAGCAGTTGGATATAGCGGAATTACAGCTTCGCAAATTGTTACGCGACTAACGGACAAGTTCCGCAAACAACGCGAAGAAGAAGAAATTGTTGAAGTTAAAGAAGTTCGTAAACCGATGAAAATTCGAAAATGGGATTCTGGTGTAAAGGTAAGCGGTGCTGATAATTTATTAATCCGTTTATCGAAATGCTGTAACCCAGTTCCAGGCGATGATATCGTTGGATATATTACGAAAGGCCGAGGTGTATCGATTCACCGCCGTGATTGTGTAAACGTTCATACAGAAGAAGCTGTAGAACGTTTATTAGAAGTAGAGTGGGAAGGTAGCCCTGAAAAAGAAATTGAGTATAACGTTGATATTGAAATTTCGGGTTACGATCGCCGTGGTTTATTAAATGAAGTACTGCAAGCTGTTACAGAGACGAAAACGTACATTTCAGCTGTTTCTGGTAGAAGTGACCGTAATAAAATGGCAACAATTAATATGTCAATCTCGATTCGTAACTTACAACACTTGAAAAAAGTAGTAGAACGCATTAAACGCGTTCCAGAAATTTATGCAGTACGACGCATGATGCATTAATAGGGAGTGTAGAAAGATGAGAGTTGTTTTACAACGATCAAAGAAAGCGTCTGTCACAGTAGACGGTGAGATCGTAGGACAAATTCCGTTCGGTTTAACATTACTAGTTGGCATTACGCATGAAGATACAGAAAAAGATGCAACTTATATTGCGGAAAAAATTGCAAACTTACGTATTTTTGAAGATGAGAGCGGAAAGATGAATCATTCTGTACTTGATGTAGAAGGACAAGTTCTATCTATTTCGCAATTCACATTATACGGAGATTGTCGCAAGGGAAGACGTCCAAACTTTATGGATGCTGCGAAACCTGACTACGCAGAGCGTTTATACGATTTCTTTAATGAAGAAGTTCGCAAACAAGGATTGCATGTGGAAACAGGGAAGTTCGGAGCAATGATGGACGTTTCTTTAATCAATGATGGTCCGGTGACCTTAATTGTAGAAAGTAAATAGTGTTGATAAAAAAGAGAGGGTTATATAATCCTCTCTTTTTTATACATTGTTGTATGTTTTGTTCATTTATCCCGCATTAACGGGCAGTAAGACCCTCCACCTCAAAATTCAGCGGAAGCAAAGAAGTTAGGTGAGGATTAACTGCCCGTAAAAGCCCGATTGGTTCAACTAATAATCAGTGGTGGATGAACAAAACCCCCACTGATTAAAGTTTCACTTTATCATAGGATTAATTTAAAGGGGAATAAAAGAAAAAGAAGGTGTAGCATGCTTCAAGAATTTAATATAGCGTTACGTTTTATGTTAGAGTTATGTATTCTTGGGATTGTTGGATACTGGGGATATCGAGTAGGAACAACAATGGCTATAAAAATTACACTTGCTATTATTATTCCAATTGTTATTGCTGTCATTTGGGGGCTATTTGGAGCTCCACATGCAGAATGGGAAGTACAAGGTATATTACATGTATTATTAGAAATTATCGTATTTGGAGTAGGTGTTGCAGCGTTATATCATTTGAAGCATCATATGCTCGCAAGTGGACTGGCTATTGTTATTGTTGTAAATCGAATACTAATGTTTATTTGGAATCAATAGCAGTTTCGGTTATGTATAACTCTCTCATCAATATGGAACAATAAAAAGTAAAACATCCATATTGAATGTGAGGGATATACGTATGCGTATGAATGAAAAAGGGCATTCTGTTACAAATGGTGCAAATCAACTGTTTAACGTGAATTTTCATGATTTCATTTCAAAAGAGCAAAATAATACTTCAATGGAGCTTGCTTCCGAGTTTGGGATTTCTCTTCAAGATGTAAAGCGTTTAAAGAAGCAGATTGAACGTTCTTAGAGCACTTGACAATCCTACTTAACAAACGTATAGTAATTTTATATTTACATATGAATATAACCGTTGATAGAGAAGAGTAAATGAGATACACATGGAAAGAGAAGGAATGTCTTAGGCTGAAAACATTTCTGCATGATGACTGATTGAATGACACTCTAGAGGTTTCAACTTGAACGGCATATATGCTTAGTAGGGATGAACGCATATTTAAGCGTTATTAAAAAAGTGGAAGCATACGTGCTTCAATTAGGGTGGCACCACGGGTATAATACTCTCGTCCCTACTGTTTAAACAGTAGAGGCGGGAGTTTTTTTATTTTTATTAAGATTAAAACAATTTGAGGAGGAACTGAATATGTCTATTCAAATCCCACGCGGAACGCAAGATATTCTTCCAGGCACTGTTGAGTTATGGCAGTATATCGAAGGGCAAGCACGCGAAATTTGCCGTCGTTACAATTATAAAGAAATTCGTACACCAATTTTTGAGCACACTGAGCTATTTTTACGCGGTGTTGGTGATACGACAGATATCGTACAAAAAGAAATGTACTCATTCCAAGATCGTGGAGAGCGCAGCTTAACATTACGTCCAGAAGGTACTGCACCTGTTGTACGTTCTTACGTTGAAAATAAAATGTTTGGTGATGCAACACAACCAACGAAATTATACTATATCGGTCAAATGTTCCGTTATGAAAGACCACAAGCAGGTCGCTATCGTCAATTCGTACAATTCGGTATCGAAGCAATCGGCAGTAATGACCCTGCAATTGATGCAGAAGTAATTGCACTTGCTGTTGAATTTTACCGCGGCATGGGCTTAAAAAATATTAAAGTTGTATTAAACAGTTTAGGTGACGCAGCGAGTCGTCAAGCACACCGTGATGCATTAATCGCACACTTTGAGCCACGTATCGGCGAATTCTGCTCTGACTGTCAATCTCGCTTAGAAAAGAACCCACTTCGAATTTTAGACTGTAAGAAGGACCGTAACCATGAATTAATGGCAACAGCTCCATCTATTACAGAATACTTAAACGAAGATTCAGCAGTATACTACGACAAAGTACAAGAACTATTAACGATGATGGATGTTCCATTTGAAAAAGATCCGAACTTAGTGCGTGGTTTAGACTACTATCAACATACTGTTTTTGAAATTATGAGTGAGGCAGAAGGTTTCGGTGCGATCACTACATTAAGCGGTGGTGGCCGTTATAACGGACTTGTACAAGAAATCGGTGGACCAGAAATGCCAGGTATCGGTTTTGCAATGAGTATTGAACGTTTAATTATGGCGCTAAAAGCTGAAAACATTGAATTACCACTTGAACATAGCATTGATTGTTACGTTGTAGCGCTTGGTGAAAAAGCGAAAGACCATGCTGCAAAAGTGGCATTCGATCTTCGTAAAGCTGGATTGTCGGTTGAAAAAGATTATTTAGATCGCAAAATGAAAGCACAATTTAAATCAGCAGATCGTCTAAAGGCGAAATTTGTAGCTGTATTAGGAGAAGATGAGCTAGATAAAGGCATCATTAACTTAAAAGATATGGCAACAGGTGAACAAGAAGAAGTAGCGTTAGATGTATTTGCTTCATACGTAGCAGAGAAATTAATATAGGGGGAACTTACAGTGGCTGAAAGAACACATGCATGTGGAAAAGTAACAGTAGAAGCTGTTGGACAAACAGTTCAATTAAAAGGTTGGGTACAAAAACGCCGTGACTTAGGTGGATTAATCTTTATCGATTTACGTGACCGTACAGGTATCGTACAAGTTGTATTTAACCCAGAAACATCAAAAGAAGCGTTAGAAGTAGCAGAAACAATTCGTAGCGAATACGTATTACACATAGAAGGTACAGTTGTTGAACGTGGTGAAGGCGCAATTAATGACAATATGGCAACTGGTCGTATTGAAGTACAAGCAACAAAAGTAAATGTACTAAATGCAGCGAAAACAACACCAATTATTATTGCTGATGATACAGATGCATCAGAAGATGTGCGTTTAAAATATCGTTATTTAGACTTACGTCGTCCTGTAATGTTCAACACATTCAAAATGCGTCACGACGTAACAAAAACAATTCGTAACTTCTTAGATACAGAAGAGTTCTTAGAAGTAGAAACACCAATTTTAACGAAAAGTACGCCAGAAGGAGCTCGTGACTATTTAGTACCAAGTCGTGTACATGACGGTGAATTCTATGCATTACCACAGTCACCACAGTTATTTAAACAGCTTCTTATGGTCGGCGGATTTGAGCGTTACTATCAAGTAGCACGTTGTTTCCGTGACGAAGATTTACGTGCAGATCGTCAACCAGAATTCACGCAAATCGATATTGAAGCTTCATTCTTAACACAAGATGAGATTTTAGAAATGATGGAGCGTATGATGACGAAAGTTATGAAGGATGCAAAAGGTGTAGAAGTTAGTGCACCATTCCCTCGTATGAAATATGCTGATGCAATGGCTCGCTACGGTTCTGATAAGCCAGATACACGCTTTGAAATGGAACTAACAGACTTATCTGAGTTTGCAGCAGGTTGTGGCTTTAAAGTGTTTACAAGTGCTGTAGAAAGCGGCGGACAAGTAAAAGCAATTAATGCAAAAGGTGCTGCAAGTAAATATTCTCGTAAAGACATCGATGCATTAACTGAATTCGTGAAAGTATACGGTGCAAAAGGTCTAGCTTGGCTTAAAGTTGAAGAAGACGGCTTAAAAGGACCGATTGCGAAATTCTTCGGTGAAGAAGATGCAAACGTGTTAATGAGTACATTAGAAGCTACTGCTGGCGACTTATTACTATTCGTAGCAGATAAGAAGAGCGTTGTTGCAGATAGCTTAGGCGCACTTCGTTTACGTCTAGGTAAAGAGCTTGAGTTAATTGATGAAAGTAAATTTAACTTCCTATGGGTAACTGATTGGCCACTTCTTGAGTACGATGAAGATGCAGATCGTTATTTCGCAGCTCATCACCCATTCACAATGCCATTCCGTGAAGACGTTGAGCTACTAGAAACAGCACCAGAAAAAGCACGTGCACAAGCATATGACCTTGTATTAAACGGTTATGAGCTTGGTGGTGGATCACTTCGTATTTACGAGCGTGACGTACAAGAAAAAATGTTCAAAGCACTTGGATTCTCACAAGAAGAAGCGCAAGAGCAATTCGGATTCTTATTAGAAGCATTCGAATACGGTACACCACCACACGGCGGAATCGCATTAGGTTTAGATCGTCTTGTTATGTTACTTGCAGGCCGTACGAACCTTCGTGATACAATTGCATTCCCAAAAACAGCAAGCGCAAGCTGCTTATTAACAGAAGCTCCAAGCCCAGTTGCAGAAGCACAGCTTGAAGAGTTAAACTTAAAATTAAGCTTAAAAGAAGAAAAGTAAGAATAGGGTCTAGATGGTTATACTATAACCATCTAGACTTTTTTTGAGGGGAAGTTTAAAAAGTCCGGTGCTCGAGTAGTTAAAGCTACACTGCGCTCCTCCTGGCATAAGCGCCTCGATCTGCTCGGTTCTTTAAATCCTCTTTTTTAAACGTGTATTTAGGAAGAAGTAAAATTCTGGTCTATGTTTTCATTCTCGAAATATGTATTTTTAGGAATTCTATAACTTTTTCTATACAAATAGTCGGAAAAACGCTAGAATACATGGTAGACCATTTTTGTAATAGGAGTGTAGAGCTGAATGTTACATCAATTTTCACGTAATGAATTAGCCTTCGGTAAAGAAGGACTTGAAATATTAAAAAATAGTACAGTCGGTATTTTAGGAATTGGCGGCGTAGGTTCATTTTCAGCTGAAGCGTTAGCGCGTTCTGGAGTAGGACGTCTCGTATTAGTTGATAAAGACGTTGTAGATATTACAAACGTAAACCGTCAAATTCACGCTTTAGTATCTACTGTAGGACGTTCAAAAGTAGAATTAATGAAAGAGCGTATTGCAGACATTAATCCGGAATGTGAAGTAATTGGATTAGAAATGTTTTATACAGATGAAACATATGAAGAGTTCTTTAAACACGGTTTAGATTTCGTAGTGGATGCATCTGATACGATTACGTTCAAAATTCATTTAATTAAACAATGTTTACGTCGTAAAATTAAAATTATCTCATGTATGGGTGCAGCAAATAAAATGGACCCAACTCGTTTCCGTATTGCGGACATTTCTAAAACACATACAGATCCAATTGCGAAAGTAATTCGTACGAAGCTTCGTAAAGAGGGTATTAAAAAAGGTGTAAAAGTTGTCTTCTCTGACGAAAACCCAATCGTAATTCGTGAAGAAGTACGTAAAGAAATCGTACCAGACGAGAATGCAAAAATTCGTAAAGCGAAATTACCGCCTTCATCAAATGCATTCGTACCATCTGTGGCAGGTTTAATTATGGCAAGTCACGTTGTACGTGAACGTATTAAAAATGTAGAAGTGAAACGTGTAGGGCAAGAATAAAAGAAAAGCATATATCCATTTTGGATATATGCTTTTTTATATGTATTAAAGAAATATGGATATTTGCATCACTACTAGTTCAAATGTAAGTAAGGTTAGTAAGTAATAATCATATTTATCTGATTTATAGGCGGATGTCTTTTTTAGACTGTTAATGGTGAAAAGAGCTAAAGTCAGGACGAGAAGGCCAAGAGTTATTTTGAAGATTATTAATGAAATAGCAACCATCTCCCTTTAAAGGTATATGTTTATAATAACATTTTAGTAAAAATTATCCAATATGTTTTAGGAGTTTTCTTGTATGACAGGGAGTAATGTTATTGTAAATCTTTGTCATTAAATCGATCTCCTTTATTGAATCGTTGATATATTGTAAGTTGTGATAGATATATTTGAAAAATCGTTGATATATTGCAAGTTGTGATAGATATATTCGAAAAACCGTTGATATATTGCAAGTTACGATAGATATATTCGAAAAATCGTTGATATAAATTCATTTACCGACATGTATATATATGGTTTACCGAAAACAAACAAGGATGTCACTTAGTCAAAAAAGTGACATCCTTGTTTTTAATTCTCTGCAGAATATATAATATCTAAATTTCCATTTTGATCTGTCTTGAAAATGGGAGCAATCTGTTCTTCTTGTTCTTCAACCGAAACAAGTTTTCGAGCGCGATCCATAATTCGAACAAGCATCGCGTAATCTTCTTCGATTGCTTGTTGTTTTTTTGTGAGTACCGCTAATTTCGTTTCAAGTTCATGATTCGTTTTTTGCAGAGAAGTGAGCTGAGCTTGTAATACATCATTTTCAGTTTGCAACTTTGCAAGTGAAGGATTGTTATGTTCTAAAT
The DNA here is from genome assembly GCF_016625265.1 of Bacillus sp. S71. NCBI lineage: Bacteria > Bacillati > Bacillota > Bacilli > Caryophanales > Bacillaceae > Bacillus > Bacillus sp. S71. Next base: position 28,638 of record NZ_JACVUW010000002.1, read on the forward strand.
TTTGTAAAAATGAGATGACATTTTGCATTGTAAGATCTTGTTTACTTGGCGTAATATCTTCTGAAAAATCGGCGTCAATTACGAGTTGTTTCGTTTTCGTGAACCGATCTTTTTCTATATTAGCTTCAGAACGTTTTAATTCTTTACGTTGTTTTTTTGCAAGCTGCACCGCATCTTCGTAATTCGGTCTTACTTCAGCATTCCATCTAAAACCACAAGCTGCGGAAGTGCGGTTTAAAGCGTCGCCAACTTCATCAAACGCTTTTATTTGTGTACTTCCGCTGCGAATATGTCGCAAAACAGTTTCTGCTAAAAGGAGATCATCTTCTTTTGTCCATGCATCTTGACGTGTTTTCATAAGCGAAGCCTCCATAATGGTGACGTTTTCGTTTATGTTACCCTTTATTTTTCGTTTTATTCGAAGTTTGTAATCTTTCATAAACAGTAGAAAGTGCTTGCTCAAATTTCCCTGTCGTTTTCGGTTTATAATATTGCTTGTTTTTTATTTTATCAGGTAAGTATTGTTGCCTTACCCAGCCATTTGGATGGTCGTGTGGATATAAATATCCAATGCCTCTTCCGAGTGATTCTGCGCCTTTGTAATGACTATCTTTTAAATGGCTTGGAATGTCACCTGTTTGACCGTTGCGTAAATCGTGTAATGCAGCATCAAGTGCTTTATAAGCTGAATTTGATTTTGGTGATAAGCATAGCTCTATAACGGCATTTGCAAGTGGGATGCGTGCTTCTGGGAATCCAACTCGTTCAGCTGATTCAATTGCAGCTAGTGTACGCGGTCCAGCTTGTGGGCTAGCAAGTCCAATATCTTCATAAGCCATAATAAGAAGGCGTCTGCCAATACTTTGTAAATCACCTGCTTCAATAAGGCGTGCTAAATAATGGAGCGCTGCATTTACATCACTTCCGCGTACTGATTTTTGAAATGCTGATAATACGTCATAATGAGCATCGCCGCCTTTGTCGTGAACGAAGCTCTTCTTTTGTAAGCATTCTTCTGCAATCTCGAGTGTGATTTCAGCCGCTTGATCGTCTGTAGTAAAGCTAGATAATACAGCAAGTTCAAGTGCGTTATAAGCGGAACGCATATCACCACCAGAGGCATTTGCAAAATGATGTAGTGCTTCATCTGTTACCGTTACAGCATATTCTCCAAGGCCTTTTTCTTTATCTTCTAAAGCTCTTTTTAACCCAATTAAAATATCATCTTCTGTTAGTGCGTGTAATTCGAAAATTTGACACCTGCTTCGAATAGCGGAGTTTATTGCATGGAATGGATTACTTGTCGTTGCACCAATTAAAGTAAGAAGTCCGCTTTCTAAGTGGGGTAATAGAAAGTCTTGCTTTGCTTTATCTAGACGGTGAACTTCATCTAGAATTAAAACGAGGTGTCGATGCATCTTTGCTTCTTGTACGACAACTTCCATATCTTTTTTATTGTGAGTAACAGCGTTTAATAGACGAAACGGGGTACCGGTACTTCCTGCAATTGCACTGGCAATGGATGTTTTTCCTGTACCTGGAGGACCGTATAAAATCATAGATTGAAAATGATTTGCTTGGACCATTCGCCATAAAATCTTTCCTTCACCAACTAAATGTTGTTGCCCAATAATTTCTTGAATATTTGTAGGGCGCATTCGATGTGCGAGTGGTTGTTTCATTTAGACCGTCTCCCTTAATATATAATCTCGTTCTATCGTATCATTTTTTTCTACGAAATTTGAAATAGGATGCTGTTTTATGGGAAAAATGAAGAAGAATATTTTCATTTTTCTTTCAATTGTAATAATTTCCGAGTTTTTCAATGTGATTTTATGTTATCATTTTGATACACAAGTTGAAATTTCTTATAATACTATATTATGCTATAATTTCATAGGATTTTAAATTGTGTTCTTTTTATAAATAAGATATAACCAATAGAAGTGAAAATTTGAAAAGAGGTGCAAAATAGATGAAGATTTCAACAAAAGGCCGCTATGGCTTAACAATTATGATTGATCTTGCAAAAAAGTTTGGTGAAGGTCCGATTTCATTAAAATCAATTGCGCAGGCGCATGACTTATCCGAGCATTACTTAGAGCAATTAATTTCACCACTTCGTAACGCTCGTCTTGTAAAGAGTACGCGCGGGGCATATGGCGGATATGTATTATCTGATCAACCGGCTAACATTACAGCTGGGGATGTAATCCGTGTATTAGAGGGACCGATTAGTGTTGTAGAAATGATAGAAGAAGAAGAGCCAGCACAGCGCCAGTTATGGATGCGTGTTCGTGATGCGGTGCAAGAAGTGTTAGATAGTACAACGTTAGAAGATTTAGTACGTTATGAGGAAGAAAATCACGGGGGCTATATGTTTTACATTTAATTCCTTGTGAAACGATTTGGAAAGAAGGAGATTTAATGGAACGCATTTACTTAGATCATGCTGCGACATCTCCGACTCACCCAGAAGTGGTCGAAAAGATGATTCCATATATGACAGAAATATTCGGGAACCCGTCTAGTATTCACTTTTATGGACGTCAAACTCGTCACACAGTAGATGGGGCGAGACGAGTGTGTGCACGCAGCATTCATGCGAATCCGAATGAAATTATATTTACGAGTGGTGGTACAGAAGCTGATAATTTAGCGCTTATAGGTGTAGCACGTGCGAACCGTCATAAAGGTAACCACATAATAACGACGCAAATTGAACATCATGCGATTTTGCATACGTGCGAATTGTTAGAGCGTGAAGGGTTTGAAGTGACATATTTACCTGTCGATGAAACAGGACGCATTCAAGTTTCTGACATACAAAAGGCATTAACAGAAGAGACGATTCTTGTATCTATTATGTTTGGGAATAATGAAGTAGGGACAATGCAACCAATTGTGGAAATAGGAAAGCTGCTAAAAGAGCATCAAGCTTATTTCCATACAGATGCGGTACAAGCTTACGGTTTAGTAGAAATTAATGTGAAAGAGTTTGGTATTGATTTATTATCAATTTCAGCTCATAAAATTAATGGGCCAAAAGGTGTAGGGTTCTTATTCGCTGGTGCAAATGTGAAATTTGAGCCGTTATTAATAGGCGGAGAGCAAGAAAGAAAACGCCGTGCTGGTACGGAAAATGTGCCTAGTATTGCTGGGCTTCAGCATGCAATTCTTATAGCTGAAAAAACTCGTGAGCAAAAAAATGCCCAATATGAAGAGTTTAAAGATATAATGGTATCTGTCTTCAAAAATGAAGGCATTACTTTCGAGGTAAACGGAAACTTAGAACATCGCTTACCGCATGTACTTAATGTAAGTTTTACAGGAATGAACATTGAACCGTTTCTTGTGAACTTAGACCTAGCTGGCATTGCAGTATCAAGTGGTTCTGCTTGTACAGCTGGTTCGATTGATCCATCACATGTATTAGTAGCGATGTTTGGAAAAGACTCCGATCAAATACGTTCATCCGTACGCTTTAGTTTTGGACTTGGAAATACGAAAGAGCAAATTGAAAAAGCGGCGTACGAAACAGTGAAAATCGTGAAGCGATTAACACAAAATTAGCATGGGAGGTGACATGATGAACAAACTACCTCACGAAACACGCGTTGTCATCGGAATGTCCGGTGGCGTCGATTCATCTGTAGCAGCACTTTTATTAAAAGAGCAAGGTTATGATGTAATCGGAATTTTTATGAAAAACTGGGATGATACAGATGAGAATGGTGTCTGCACAGCAACAGAAGATTACAATGATGTAATTGAAGTGTGTAACCAAATTGGTATTCCGTATTATGCAGTAAACTTTGAAAAACAATACTGGGATAAAGTATTTACGTACTTCTTAGATGAGTACCGAGCTGGTCGTACACCAAACCCAGATGTAATGTGTAATAAAGAAATTAAATTTAAAGCATTTTTAGAGCATGCAATTGCGCTTGGTGCTGATTATGTAGCAACAGGTCATTATGCACGCGTTGCTTATATGGACGGCGAATATAAAATGCTTCGCGGCGTTGATGACAATAAAGATCAAACATACTTCTTAAATCAATTAAGCCAAGAGCAATTATCAAAAACAATGTTCCCGTTAGGTGAACTGAAGAAACCACAAATTCGTGAAATGGCGAAAGAAGCTGGCTTAGCGACAGCGGCGAAAAAAGATAGTACAGGTATTTGCTTCATTGGGGAGCGTAACTTTAAAGATTTCTTAAGTAACTACTTACCAGCACAACCAGGTGTAATGCAAACATTATCTGGTGAAGTGAAAGGGAAGCATGACGGTTTAATGTATTATACAATTGGACAACGTCATGGTCTTGGAATTGGTGGTAATGGTGATCCATGGTTTGCTGTTGGAAAAAATCTAAAAGAAAACATTTTATATGTTGATCAAGGATTCCATAACGAACTTCTATATGGTGATGAAGTTATTGCTACGAATGTAGGATGGGTAAGTAACAAAGAAAAAGAAACAGAATTTAAGTGCACGGCGAAATTCCGTTATCGTCAAGAAGACAATAAAGTAACGGTTCAAATCGTTGATGAAAATACAGTTCGTATTCTTTGTGATGAGCCAATTCGTGCAATTACACCAGGACAAGCAGTCGTTTTCTATGATGGAGATGAGTGCTTAGGCGGTGCTACAATTGATGAAGTATACCGTAGTGGTAAGAAATTGGATTATTTAGGATAAATGAGAAGCCTCTGCCGATTAGCGGTTAGAGGTTTCTTTTACATAAAGCGAATTTTCGTTCGCTTGGAAAATACATTCTTTGTTATAATTTGTTGTAGAGGTGAAGGACATGTCAAACAAACTTGAAACAGGTATTCAATATATGCAAGAAGGAAATTGGGAAGAAGCAGCTAAAAATTTTACAGAAGCAATTGAAGAAAATCCGAAAGATGCGCTTGGATACATTAATTTTGCAAATTTATTAGACGTATTAGGAGATAGTGAGCGAGCGATTTTATTTTATAAACGTGCATTAGAGTTAGATGATAAATCTGCAGCTGCTTATTATGGCTTAGGAAACGTATATTATGGCCAAGAGCAATTTACTGAGGCGAAAGTTGTATTCGAACAAGCAATGCAAGCTGGATTACAATCAGCTGATGTAACATTTATGTTAGGTATTACACATGTACAGCTTGGAAATGATCGTCTTGCACTACCATTCTTACAAAGAGCAACAGAATTAGATGAAAACGATGTAGAAGCTGTATTCCAGTGCGGACTTTGCTTCGCGCGACTAGAACATATTCAAGAGGCGAAACCTTATTTTGAAAAGGTATTAGAAATGGATGAAGAGCATGCAGATGCGTATTACAATTTAGGTGTTGCTTACGTATTTGAAGAAAATAACGAGAAAGCTCTCGCTTTATTTAAGAAAGCAACTGAAATTCAGCCAGATCACTTTTTAGCTGGTAATGGCGTTCGTTTATTAGAGCAAGAAGCTGAATAAGATAAAAATATAGTTTAATGGGTAGTTATCCCTCATCTAAAAAGGTGGGGGATGTACTGCTCATTAAAGTGAAAATATCGGAAAGGAGAGGAAAGATGGGAAATCAACATGCAATGGATTTGTTTGAGGAAGAGAAAAAATTTATAAAAGCGCAAGTTCTTCATACCATTTTCCACAACGAAGAAAACCTCTATTCCGTTGTCAGTATGAAAGTCATTGAAACGAATGAAACGTATGACGAAAAGAAAGTAATGATAAACGGTCATTTTCCCCGCATGCATGAAGATGAAGTGTTTACATTGACAGGTCACTTTAAGGACCATCCAAAGTATGGAAAACAATATATGGTTGAAACATTTAAAAAAGAATTGCCGCAAACAAAAGCAGGTATGGTGCAATATTTAGCGAGTGATTTATTTAAAGGGATAGGAAAGCGTACAGCGGAAAAAATTGTGGATCATCTCGGGGAACATGCTATTTCTAAAATTATGGATGACCCTGAGGCGTTAAATGGTGTTGTTAACAAACAAAAGGCTCAGGAAATATATGAGACAATTGTTGAACATCAAGGATTAGAAAAAGTAATGAGCTTTTTAAATGGTTACGGTTTTGGAACGAAACTTTCTATTAAGATTTACCAGCAATATAAAGAGATGACATTAGAAGTGATTCGTAATAATCCGTATCAACTTATTGAAGAAGTGGACGGGATTGGTTTTGGACGAGCGGATGATATAGGGCGTGCGTTAGGGATATCGGGTAATCACGACGACCGTGTACGAGCGGGATGTTTTTACACATTAGAGAATGTCTCATTGCAACTTGGTCACGTTTATATGAGGAAAGATCAACTTGTAAGAGAAACGATGTCACTTTTAAACAATCAAGAAGGAAGAGTGACTGAAGAAGATATTATAGGTTGTATTGAAACGATGCAAAGTGAAGGGAAAGTCATCATAGAAGAAGAACGAGTGTATTTAGCAACTTTATTCTACTCTGAAAAAGGTGTTGTAAAGTCTATTCGTCGATTGATGAATCAAGAGGAAACACCTTCATTTCCTGAAGCAGAAGTGTTAAAAACATTAGGTGAAATTGAAGAACAGTTGAATGTACAATATGCACCGTTTCAGCAAGAAGCGATTCAAACGGCACTTCATAAACCGATGATGTTATTAACAGGTGGACCAGGAACAGGAAAAACAACCGTTATTAAAGGGATTGTTGAAATGTATGCGTCACTTCACGGATTATCGTTAAATCCGAATGAATACAGTGATGATAATCCATTTCCAATACTATTAACAGCTCCAACAGGAAGAGCAGCGAAGCGGATGAGTGAATCGACAGGACTTCCAGCTTGCACAATTCACCGTTTGCTTGGCTGGACGCCAGAAGGATCTTTCCAGCGTAATGAAACGGATCCTGTCCAAGGTAAGCTCCTTATTATCGATGAATTTTCAATGGTTGATATTTGGCTCGCAAATCAGCTATTTAAGTCGCTACCAACGAATATTCAAGTTATCGTTGTAGGTGATGAAGATCAGTTGCCATCTGTAGGACCTGGACAAGTATTAAAAGATTTATTAAATGCAGGTGCAGTTCCGACAGTGAAGCTTACTGAAATTTATCGTCAAGCAGAAGGCTCATCTGTTATTCAACTTGCCCATGCGATCAAAGACGGCACACTCCCGCCAGATTTAGCGCAAAATAAAAAAGATCGTTCGTTTATCAGCTGTACAGGGGCTCAAATTGTTGAGGTTGTGAAAAAAGTTTGCGAAAACGCTAAAACAAAAGGCTTTAGTGCAAGGGATGTTCAAGTATTAGCACCGATGTACCGCGGGCCTGCTGGTATTAATGTATTAAACGAAGCGCTGCAACAAGTATTTAACCCGAAAAGGGAAAAGAGTAAAGAAATCCAGTACGGTGATGTTGTATACCGAAGAGGCGATAAAGTACTGCAACTCGTTAATCAGCCGGAGAGCCAAGTGTTTAATGGGGATATCGGAGAAATTGTTTCGGTGTTTTATGCGAAAGAAAACGTTGAGCAACAAGATATGATTATCGTTTCATTTGATGGAATTGAGGTAACGTATACAAAGCCGGATTTAAATCAAATTACACATGCATATTGTTGTTCGATTCATAAATCACAAGGTAGTGAATTTCCGATTGTTATTATGCCGATTGTGAAAAGTTACAACCGTATGTTACGCCGTAATTTAATTTACACGGGCATTACAAGAAGTAAGAAGTTCCTTATTATTTGCGGGGAGGAAGTAGCTTTCCAATCTGGTGTAAATCGCCTTGATGATGCAATGCGTCAAACAACTTTAGCTAGTCGCTTGCAGGAATCACAAGGAGAAGTACAGATGGTCACAGTTAATGGCGAGGAAATGGACGTGGAAAACATTTCACCGTATGATTTCATGTAACAAGGTGAAATTATATAGTGAAACTTTCAAACGCATAGCGTTGAAAGGCTCCAGCAATGTATAAATGAATGCGGTTTGGACATAATGGCGAATAGAATCTGGGAGACTGTAAGGAGATGAAAGCCATATGTTCATTTGTCCAAATTGCAAAGGGAAAGACATTGGGAAAATAGGTGTCAACCAATTTTATTGCTGGAATTGTTATATCGAATTATCGGTTTCAAAGGGGAAAATCCATACGCATCAAGTTGAGGAAGATGGTTCATTAAGCTCTCTTGATGATTTATTTGATGAGAATGAAAGAACGATCGGATAACGAAAAGGGGGATTTACTTTGAATCTACGCAATTCATTAATCGCATTAGGTGTTGGAGCTGCAGCATATCAATATGCTCGTAAGCAAGATGTATTTTCAAAACGCAATATGAAAAAAGCACGTAAGATGATTAAGTCTTACTTATAATCATTTCGATAAAGTGAAAAACTCCCTTATAGACAAGGGAGTTTTTTTATGCACTCATATGCAAATAAAAAAGTCCAATTTCTGAGAAAAGATAAGATAGACCGTAACAGCCGACGCCAAGTATTCCATACTGCCATAATTGCTTCGCTTTTTCTTTACGTGAGGAACGAATAAAGAACCCCTTCCAAATACCAAAGCCGATACAAATCCATTCAAGAATCATAAAAAGTGCTGATAATCCAAGCATAAACAAAACCATAATTAGCCCTCCTGATTACATTATTTCATGCTGTATTCTCAGGGGTGGTTGTCCTTGTTATGTTATTTATATGTACGTCTTTAAAAAACAGTATGGTCCGTATGAAAAGATTTTAAAAGTTTCACACATAACCTAACCCATTTATTTTCAAAATAAAGGTGGAGGAGGTTTTTCATGTGAAGAATCTTAAAATCATTTGGATATATCGTTTAGGATTATTGTTACTTGTTTTTCTTTGTTTGCTCGTCTTTTTAAAAATTAAGCCACTATGGGCACCGATTATTTTTGTATTTAAAGTAGCGATTACGCCGTTTCTTATCGCCTGTTTTATTGCGTATTTATTGCACCCTTTAATTGAAAAAATTCATAAGGAAGGGATGCCCCGTACACTGGCCATTTTGCTCATTTATATCCTTTTCTTTGGCGGAATTGGTTATGGGATTTATAAAGGAACACCAGTCGTTATTAAACAGTTACAAGAGATTAATGAACAATTTCCGCAGTTTACAAAGATGTACGATTCGTGGATGGATGGCGTTACAGAACAAACAGCGAATTTCCCTTCGTTCATTCATGAAAAGGTGAAACAACTTTTTGTGGGTGTGGAAACGAAGATTCAAGCGCTTTTAAATAAAGTGATGAGTACAGCTCGTGGTGTACTCGATTCATTGCTCATTATTTTCTTAATACCGTTCATTGTATTTTACATATTAAAAGATTATGGTGAGTTTTATCATATCTTTTGGAAACTAGTCCCAAGTAAATGGCGAGGTACGGGGCAAATGCTTGCGAAAGAAATTGATAAGTCACTTGGAAGTTATATTCGAGGACAGTTATTTGTTTGTTTAGTATTAGGGGGAGTATCAGCTCTTTCTTTTTGGTTTATCGGTATGAAATATCCATTATTGCTTGGCATTATTATTGGGGTAACGGATATAATCCCGTACTTTGGTCCTATTTTAGGAGCGATCCCGACGTTAATGATTGCAGCAACAGTATCAACGAGTTTACTTATTAAGGCGGGGATTACGATTGCTATTTTGCAATTTGTGGAAAGTAACATTTTATCGCCTTACATTGTTGGTAAGTCACTTCGTATGCATCCTGTTATTATTATGCTTGCATTACTAGTTGGGGGGGAAGTAGCTGGTATTGTAGGATTACTAATATCGGTTCCGATTTTAGCAGTTATTCGTACTGTCATTGTTCATGTGAGACCTCTCTTGAAAAAAGAAAATGTGTAAGTATAGAAGCCCTCTATGTAAGAAATAGAGGGCTAATCATATATTTATTTAGAAAGCTGCTCGTGTATCTTTTGAACGAGGGAGCTCACATCATTTGTTTGAATATGTTTTATTTTTTTCCATTCATTATCATACATAAATACAATTTGATTGTTGAAAAGACGCTTTTGTTCTTTTAGATTAGAAATTTTTGCAAAAGAGTACTCTTCAAATATTGGATTCTTACTTACATCTGGCCCGTAAAAGAATAGCCTTTTGTTCGTTAAAATTAGCAATCCTGGCCTTGCGACGGAACGATAAATAAATATGTCTAATGAACATGCTGCGTAAAATAATATCGTTTCGTCAGTTGCTAATATGTTTTTAGCTTTGTTAAGTAAGGTTGTCATTGTGATCGCTCCTTTATTTTATTAACAATAATTTAATTATAGCAAAAAAAGTAATATTTAGAAATTTTTATAAATTATTATTGTAAGGAGATTCCAATTTATTAATAAACGCATAATATATGAAAAGGCTGTTAAGAATGAATAGTAGAATACCTATGATTAATAAGCGATTAATACAATATAAATGATTATCTACATTGACAAACTTAAGAGAATTCTATTATATTTAGTCATATAATACATTAAATCAATGACGGAACAAGTACGTTACAGTCCATTTATAGAGAGAAGCTTCCATATGGCTGAAAGAAGCTTTAAATGAAGGGTAACAGAAAGCTAATCCTGAGAGCAGCTAATCACTGCCGTCTTGCCACGTTACGGCACCATGAGGTGATGAATTGATTGTTATTGTAATCAATTCATAATTAGGGTGGTATCGCGAGTTAACTCTCGTCCCTTTTATAGGGACGGGAGTTTTTTATATTTAAGGAGGAAAATACAATGAAACAACTAACAGGCGCACAAATTCGTCAAATGTTTTTAGACTTTTTCCAAGAAAAAGGACATGCAGTAGAACCTAGTGCATCACTAGTTCCACATGAAGATCCATCTCTTCTATGGATTAATAGTGGTGTAGCAACATTAAAAAAATATTTTGATGGACGTGTAATCCCACAAAATCCACGTATTACAAATGCTCAAAAATCAATTCGTACAAACGATATTGAAAACGTAGGGAAAACAGCTCGTCACCATACATTCTTTGAAATGTTAGGAAACTTCTCAATCGGTGATTACTTCAAAGAAGAAGCAATTACATGGGCTTGGGAATTCTTAACGAGCGACAAATGGATCGGATTCGATAAAGAATTACTATCAGTTACAATCCATCCAGAAGATGAAGAAGCATTCACAATTTGGAATGAGAAAATGGGCGTTCCAAAAGAGCGTATTATCCGCTTAGAAGAAAATTTCTGGGATATCGGTGAAGGACCAAGTGGACCGAATACAGAGATTTTCTATGACCGCGGAGAAGCTTACGGTAATGACTTTAGTGACCCAGAATTATATCCAGGCGGAGAAAACGAGCGTTACTTAGAAGTATGGAACCTTGTATTCTCTCAATTTAATCATAATCCAGATGGTTCATATACACCACTTCCTAAGAAAAACATTGATACAGGGATGGGTCTAGAACGTATGACATCTATCGTTCAAGATGTGCCTACGAACTTTGATACAGATCTATTCATGCCGATGATTGGTGCAACAGAATCAATTTCTGGTGAGAAATATCGTAATGGCGATTTAGAAAAAGATATGGCGTTTAAAGTAATTGCTGACCATATCCGTACAGTAACATTTGCTGTTGGTGACGGTGCTCTTCCTTCTAACGAAGGCCGTGGTTATGTATTACGTCGTTTATTACGCCGCGCTGTTCGTTATTCGAAGAAATTAAACATTAACCGTCCATTCATGTTTGAATTAGTACCGGTTGTTGGAGAAGTAATGAAAGACTTCTATCCAGAAGTACTTGAAAAGAAAGATTTCATTGCGAAAGTTGTGAAAAACGAAGAAGAGCGTTTCCATGAAACACTTCATGATGGTGAAGCAATTTTAGCTGAAGTTATTACAAAAGCAAAAGAAGAAAAAACAACTGTTATTTCTGGAGTAGATGCGTTCCGTCTATATGACACATACGGTTTCCCAATTGAATTAACAGAAGAATATGCAGAAGAAGCTGGCATGACAGTTGATCATGAAGGTTTTGAAAATGAAATGGAAAAACAACGTGAGCGTGCACGTGCTGCTCGTCAAGACGTTGACTCAATGCAAGTTCAAGGCGGTGTACTTGGAGAAGTTAAAGTAGCGAGTGAGTTCGTTGGTTACGGTACAGTTGCAACAGAAAGTAACGTTGTTGCACTTGTGAAAAACGGCGAATACACAGACAGCTTACAAGCTGGTGAAGAAGGACAATTAATGCTTGATGTAACACCATTCTATGCTGAGAGCGGTGGACAAATTGCAGACCGTGGTTACCTTCTTGCTGATGGCGTGAAAGTTCTTGTAAAAGACGTGCAAAAAGCACCAAATGGTCAAAACTTACACAAAGTTGTTGTTGAAGAAGGTACATTAACGAAAGATGCGGCTGTGAAAGCTATTATCGATACGAAAAACCGTAGTAGCGTTGTGAAAAATCATACAGCAACTCACTTACTACACCAAGCATTAAAAGATGTACTTGGAACACACGTTAACCAAGCAGGTTCTCTTGTAACTTCTGAACGTTTACGCTTTGACTTCTCTCACTTCGGTCAAGTACAAGCTGACGAATTAGAAAAAATTGAGCGTATGGTAAACGAGAAAATTTGGGAAAGTATTGATGTTGAGATTTCTCAAAAAGCAATCGAAGAAGCGAAAGAAATGGGCGCAATGGCATTATTCGGTGAAAAATACGGTGATGTTGTACGCGTTGTACAAGTTGGCGATTACAGCTTAGAGCTTTGTGGTGGTTGTCACGTTGATAATACAGCTTCTATCGGTATTTTCAAAATCGTTGCTGAGTCTGGTATCGGTGCAGGAACTCGTCGTATTGAAGCAGTAACTGGTAAGTCTGCATACGAATTAATGAACGATCAAGTAGGTTTATTAAAAGAAGCAGCAGGAAAAATGAAAACAAATCCGAAAGATATCTTAACAAGAGTTGATGGTCTATTTGCTGAAGTAAAACAACTTCAAAAAGAAAACGAATCTCTTGCTGCGAAATTAAGCAATATCGAAGCTGGAAACTTAACTGATTCTGTAATGACAGTTGATGGCGTAAATGTATTAGCAGCGAAAGTAAATGTTGCAGATATGAATAACTTACGTACGATGATGGATGATCTAAAAAATAAATTAGAGTCAGCAGTTGTTGTATTAGCGTCTGTTAATGACGATAAAGTAAACATCCTAGCAGGTGTAACGAAAGACTTAATTGGCCAAGGTTACCATGCTGGTAAACTTGTGAAAGAAGTAGCTTCTCGTTGCGGCGGTGGCGGTGGTGGCCGTCCTGATATGGCACAAGCAGGCGGTAAAAACCCAGCTCAAGTCGAAGAAGCTTTAGCATTTGTACAAGAGTACGTTAAATCTGTTTCAAAATAAAGAGATAGTAGTGTACAATGGTAGGGAGAGGAGAAGTTCTTCTCCCTATACTTACTATATAAGTGAGGTGCTTGAAATGGACGGTTTTGATAAAACAATGAAGTTTAGCATTCAAGATGAAAAACAGAGTGTCCATGTAAATGATGTACTTTTAACTGTGTATGATGCACTTCAAGAAAAAGGCTATAATCCGATTAACCAAATCGTCGGTTATTTATTAAGTGGAGACCCAGCATACATACCTCGCCATAAAGATGCACGTAGCATCGTTCGCAAGCTTGAACGTGATGAGATTATTGAAGAGCTTGTGAAGTCTTACTTGAAACATCATCGTGAGGAGTAGTTTATGCGGATATTAGGTTTAGATGTAGGTACAAAAACAGTCGGAGTTGCAATTAGCGACGAAATGGGCTGGACAGCACAAGGATTAGAAACAATTAAGATTAACGAAGAACGAGGTCACTTTGGTTTTGATCGTATTTCTGAGTTAGTAAAGCAGTACAATGTGGATAAAATAGTAGTAGGTTTACCTAAAAATATGAATGGTACAATTGGCCCACGTGGTGAAGCGTGCCAACAATTTGCAGAAAACCTACGAGAGCTGTTACAATTAGACGTTGTAATGTGGGACGAGCGTTTGTCAACGATGGCAGCGGAACGTCTACTCATTTCAGCTGATGTAAGTCGTAAGAAGCGAAAACAAGTAATCGATAAGATGGCTGCAGTCGTAATCTTACAAGGATTTTTAGATAGTAAATAAGAGGTGACCAAAATGGAAGAAAATCAAATTACAATTGTAGACGAAAAAGGTAACGAACATTTATGTGAAATTATTTTCACTTTTGATGCTGAAAAATTTGGTAAAAAATCATATGTAGTCTTCTCTCCAATCGGTGAAGTAGACGAAGATGGAGACCCAATTTATGATGCAATGGCTTATGAGCAAAATGAAGAAGAGGGCGGAAGCTTACTTCCAATCGAATCTGAAGAAGAGTGGGAAATGGTACAAGAAATGTTCAACACTCTTGCTGATGAGCAAGAAGCTGAATAATAGGTACTGAAAAGATGGACGACATACAGTCCATCTTTTTTTGTATTTATATGTAAAATGAAAGATTTTTTGTCGAAACTGTGTAAGTCTTTGTAGTATAATGAGACGGATTGTAGAAAAATAAAGTGTCTATTAAAAAAAGATAAGTGAATTTGTTGCGTTTTTACATCGTGCTGTATAGAAAGGTGTACATACGGTCTACAATTAAGTAAGGAGGAAATGTTTTGATAGAGAATCAAGTGAAAAAGAAGCGTAGACGCATCTTTTTATTTTCGATTATTGCACTGCTTTTAGTTTGTGGTTCAGTCTATGCGTATATTTCATCCGCATTAGGACCAGTTGATAGCGGGAATAAAAAAGAGATTGAAGTAGAAATTCCGAAAGGATCATCTACAAGTAAAATTGGAGAAATTTTAGAAGAAAAAGGCGCTGTAAAAAACGGTACAGTTTTTAGTTTTTATACAAAGGCTAAATCGAAAAGTTTACAAGCAGGTACATATTTATTAAACCCTTCAATGAATGCTGAAGATGTGATCGAACAAATGTCATCTGGCAACGTGCATCGTCCAGCTCTTTATAAAGTGACGATTAAAGAAGGGGCGCAAGTAACTGAAATTGCAGAAACGATTGCGACAGAACTAAAGTGGAATAAAGATGATGTTACGCGTCAATTAAACGATAAAGCATTTATTCAAAAAATGCAGCAAAAGTATCCGAAGTTATTAACGGATAAAATCTTTGATAGTAATATTAAATACCCATTAGAAGGTTATTTATATCCTGCAACGTATTCGTTTTATAAGAAAGATACAACGTTAGAAGAAATTGTAATTCCGATGCTTGAGAAAACAAATGCAATCATTGTTCAAAATGAGGCGAAAATGAAAGCGAAGAACTGGGATGTTCATCAGCTTTTAACATTATCTTCACTTATTGAAGAAGAG
Source organism: Bacillus sp. S71 (assembly GCF_016625265.1). NCBI lineage: Bacteria > Bacillati > Bacillota > Bacilli > Caryophanales > Bacillaceae > Bacillus > Bacillus sp. S71. The sequence goes on from NZ_JACVUW010000002.1 coordinate 44,038, forward strand.
GCAACTGGTTTTACAGATCGTCAAAAGATCGCTAGTGTCTTTTATAATCGTTTAGCAAAAGGTATGCCGCTTCAAACGGATCCAACGGTATTATATGCACTTGGAAAGCATAAACAACGTGTATTATACGAAGACTTAAAGGTCAACTCACCGTACAATACGTATGTTGTAAAGGGATTGCCGGTAGGGCCGATCGCAAACTCTGGTAAACATTCAGTGGAAGCTGCGTTAGAACCTGCGCAAACAGATTATTATTATTTCTTAGCTGCACCAAGTGGTGAAGTGTACTATGCGAAAACATTAGAAGAGCATAATGCATTAAAGCAAAAATACATTACGAAAAAACAGTGAAATGGGGAGGGATAGCGAAAAAAGTCGCACATCCCTCTTTTTTGTGGTAAAATATATCGGGTTAAAAACTGGCAGAAGAATCGTTTTTAATATCAAAACGGGACGTACAAGCTAAGGGTAAAGCTGGCTTGTATTTTTATTGCATTCTATGTGGGAAAAGACGTCATAGAGGCACTTCTCCATGTAAATAAGGAGGACCATTTATGGAGGATGCAGTTAACGAGTACCTATTATCATTTATTGATCCGAAAGATAAATTAATTCTTGAAATGGAAGAATATGCAACAGAAAATCATGTGCCGATTATGGATCGACTTGGAATGGAATTTATGCTGCAATTTTTACGTTTAATTGGACCGAAAAGCATTTTAGAACTTGGAACAGCAATCGGTTATTCTAGTATTCGTATGATGCAAGCTATTCCAAATTCACGTATTGTGACAGTTGAGCGCAATCGTGAGCGATATGAAAAAGCACTTGAATATATAGAACGTTCCCCAGTAACAGATCGTATTTCAGTTATTTACGGTGATGCGTTAGAAACAGGTGAACAAGTAAAAGAACACGGGACATTTGACGTTATTTTTATTGATGCAGCAAAAGGACAGTATCGTCGCTTTTTTGACTTATATGAACCGTTATTAAATCCTGGTGGCGTAATTATTTCAGATAATGTTATGTACCATGGTCTTGTAACGACAAAAGAGAAGATTGAAAACAGACGTACACGTGGTTTAATCCGTCGTATTAAGACGTACAATGAGTGGCTTATGAACCATGAAGGATATGATACAACGATTTTCCCAATTGGTGATGGAGTAGCTGTTAGTAAAAAGAGAGGGTGACCAAGGTATGAAGAAACCTGAATTGTTAGTAACGCCAAGAGCGGTGGCGGATATCGAACTTCTTGCGAAAGCAGGAGCAGATGCGGTAATGATCGGTGAGCAAAAGTTTGGTTTACGTTTAGCAGGGGAGTTTTCACGTGAAGATGTAAAACAAACTGTGAAGATTGCGCATGAAAATGGTGTGAAAGTATACGTAGCAATGAACGCTATGTTCCACAACGATAAAGTAGAAGAATTAACAGATTACGTTTCATTTTTAAATGAAGTAAATGTAGATGCAATTGTTTTCGGAGATCCAGCAGTATTAATGGCTGTTCGCGAAGTAGCGCCAAATATGCAGTTGCACTGGAATACAGAAACGACAGCAACCAATTGGTTCACTTGTAATTACTGGGGCCAAAGAGGAGCGAAGCGTGCTGTATTAGCTCGTGAGCTGAGCTTAGATGAAATTGTTGATTTAAAAGAAAATGCTGAAGTGGAACTAGAAGTACAAATTCACGGTATGACTTGTATGTTCCAATCGAAGCGTTCATTAGTAGGAAACTACTTTGAGTATCAAGGACGTAATCTTGACATTGAAAAGAAAAAATATGAAGAAAATATGTTCTTATATGACCCAGAGCGTAATAATAAATATCCAATCTATGAAGATGAAAATGGTACTCATATTATGAGTCCGAACGATATTTGTTTCATCGATGAATTAGAGGAACTAATCGAAGCTGAAGTTGACAGCTTAAAAATCGATGGTGTACTAAAAAGTTCTGAATACATTATTGAAGTAACGAAGAAATATCGTCAAGCGATTGATTTATGCGTAGAAGATCGTGATGCGTATTATGACGTGAAAGATGCTCTATATAAAGAAATAGAAGAAATGCAACCAGTAAATCGTCCGTTAGACACAGGATTCTTCTTTAAAGAAACGGTTTACTAAACGAGGAGGGTGTAGGAAATGACTGTACAAGAAATTTCACGAGTGATCGATGGCAAGCGCGTTATTGTGAAGAAACCTGAACTGTTAATCCCTGCGGGTAACTTAGAAAAATTAAAAGTAGCTATCCATTATGGGGCAGATGCTGTATATTTAGGTGGACAAGAATTTGGTCTTCGTTCGAATGCAGGTAACTTTACGCTGGAAGATATGGCAGAAGGCGTTGAATTTGCAAAGAAATATGGAGCGAAAATATATGTAACAACAAATATTTTCGCACATAATGAAAATATGGACGGGCTAGAGGAATATTTAAAAGGGATTGAAAAAGCTGGCGTAACGGGAATTATCGTTGCTGATCCGCTTATCATTGAGACGTGTAAACGTGTAGCGCCTTCTGTTGAGGTGCATTTAAGCACACAGCAATCACTATCCAACTGGAAAGCAGCACAGTATTGGAAAGAAGAAGGTTTACATCGTCTTGTATTAGCTCGTGAAGCAAGCTATGAAGAAATGAAAGAAATTAAAGACAAAGTGGATATTGAAATTGAAGCATTCGTCCATGGTGCAATGTGTATCGCATATTCAGGAAGATGTACACTAAGTAACCATATGACAGCGCGTGATTCTAATCGTGGCGGTTGTTGCCAATCTTGCCGCTGGGATTATGATTTAGTTCAAACAGTATCACAACATAAAGATGCAAAAGAGCTTCCTCTATTCCAAGAAGAAGATGCTCACTTTGCGATGAGTCCAAAAGATTTAAATTTAATTTTATCAATTCCGAAAATGATTGAAATTGGAATCGATAGTTTAAAGGTAGAAGGACGTATGAAATCAATCCATTATGTAGCGACTGTAGCAACTGTATATCGTAAAGTAATTGATGCTTATTGTGCGGATCCGGATAACTTTGAGTTTAAACAAGAATGGTTAGATGAGCTTGATAAATGTGCAAATCGTGATACAGCTCCTGCATTCTTTGAAGGGGTTCCAGGACATCAAGAGCAAATGTTTGGAAATCATAGTAAGAAAACAACGTATGATTTTGCTGGTTTAGTGTTAGATTATAATGAAGAAACGGGCATCGTAACGCTTGAGCAACGTAATCATTTCAAACCAGGACATGAAGTGGAGTTCTTTGGACCAGAAATAGAAAACTTTACGCAGACGGTGGAGAAAATTTGGGATGAGGATGGAAACGAATTAGATGCAGCGAGACATCCGTTGCAAATCGTGAAATTCAAAGTGGATCAACCAGTGTATGTGAATAATATGATGCGCAAAAGCATACTTCAATAAGAAAGAGTGGTAGTCGAATGGGGACGAATAAGCCTGTTGTAATTGGAATCGCTGGTGGTTCAGGATCAGGAAAAACAAGTGTAACGAAAGCGATTTTTGACCATTTTAAAGGTCATTCCATTTTAATCTTGGAGCAAGATTATTATTACAAAGATCAAAGCCATTTACCAATGGAAGAGCGTTTAAAAACAAATTATGATCATCCGCTTGCGTTTGATAATGATCTGTTAATTGAACATTTGCAGCAGTTGCTTGCATATGAGCAAATTGATAAGCCTGTATATGACTATACATTGCATACGCGTTCAGAAGAAATTATTCCAGTTGAGCCGAAAGATGTAATTATTTTAGAAGGAATTCTTATTTTAGAAGACCCACGTCTTTGTGAGTTGATGGACATTAAGTTATTCGTTGATACAGATGCTGACCTTCGTATTCTGCGCCGCATGCAGCGTGATATTAAAGAGCGCGGTCGTACGATGGATTCAGTTATTGATCAGTACGTAACTGTTGTACGTCCAATGCACAATCAATTTATTGAGCCTTCTAAGAAGTTTGCGGATATTATTATCCCTGAAGGTGGACAAAACCATGTTGCAATTGATATTATGGTGACAAAAATTGCAACAATTCTTGAACAAAAAGTAAATTTGTAATAGCATAGTAAAAGATATACGGTAGGAAGGGATTTTTTCCCTTCCCATCGAATACAATGAAACATGCAACCTCATCTATATATAGGTGAGGGCATATTTATATCAACTTTCCATACATATCTTCTTTATATAAAGAAGAATTGGAAATACGGGGTTGTATGTGACAACTCCGCTAGTGCAAGGGTACTAGAAACCTCCGCTAACAATGGAAGCGGAGGAGTTTTCATATGGAACTCCTCTTTTTTTCGGGGGATTGGTATATAAAAGGAGTGGAAAATATGTCAACAGAAAAAACATACCCTATGACGCAAGAGGGTAAGCAAAAACTAGAGAACGAACTTGAGCAATTAAAAACAGTAAGACGTAAAGAAGTAGTAGAACGTATTAAAATCGCACGTAGCTTCGGAGACCTTTCTGAGAACTCTGAGTACGATGCAGCAAAAGATGAGCAAGCGTTCGTAGAAGGACGTATTACACAATTAGAAAATATGATTCGTAACGCAGTTATCATTAAAGATAATGGCGAAGTATCTACTGTTGTTACATTAGGTAAAACAGTAACATTTAAAGAATTACCAAATGGAGATGAAGAAGCGTACACAATCGTAGGTAGTGCGGAAGCTGATCCATTTGAAGGAAGAATTTCTAACGATTCTCCAATCGCAAAAAGCTTATTAGGTAAGCAAATTGGTGAGAAAGTAACAATCCAAACACCAGGCGGAGAAATGCAAGTAGAGATTGTCTCTGTAAAATAATAAAAAAATCACTCGTGTAAAAACGAGTGATTTTTTTATTTGTATAAAAGATGAAACACTCCGTCCAAACTATAATAGACGAGGTGTTTTTTTATGAAAATAAAACGGAGAATTACAATTGTTTTAATTTGTTTTATGGGCATTATGTTTTTATTGCTTTGTCGTTTAATTCAAATCCAAATTATAGATACAGAATCATTTACTGATCGCAAAATAAATTTAATTGAAAAAAGTGTTACGCAACGTACGCAATCCATTGCAGTAGACGATGGACGTGGGCAGTTTATAGATCGTAGTGGTAAAGAAATAGGTGAGGAAAAGTATCCTGTTTTAATTGTTTTTCCATTTTTACAAATAAAAAATGACATGTTAGAGAAAATCGCGCATATCATTGGTGTGTCGAGACAAGAGATCAGAAGACAAATGAAAAATAAAAAAAATGCATTTATACTGCAAGGGGAAACTGCTCCATTTCGAGTGACACGAGAGCAGATGGAGAAGGTGAATCAATTACATGTATTAGGTATTGTAGCAGCTGAAGTGCGATTAAAACAAACTGGGGAGATAAATCATTTAATTGGTGATGTAGGGGAGAACGAAAGAGAATTTCAAAAGCGATATGGAGAAGTGAAAAAAATTTCAAAACAAACGCCGATAGGTATTTCAGGATTACAGCAATCTTTTGATGAATTTTTATTGACTGATGGAGAGGCAAAAGTATTGTATCAAGTAGATCGGCAAGGAGAACCAATTTTCGGAAAGCAAGCGAAATATACTTCACCAGGAAATCCATTTTACCCAGTTAGGATTCAAACTACTTTACATAAAGGGTTGCAGCAAAAAGCAGAAGAAGTGATTGAAGCAAATGAAATAAAGAAGGGGGGATTAGTATTACTTGATGTAAAGACAAATGAAATATTAGCGATGGTCAGTAAGCCGTCTTTACAAGTAAGAGATAAGAATTTATATAAGACTACACTTGAAAATCAAATGTTAACGCCGCATTTTCCAGGCTCTGTTTTTAAAACAGTAGTTGCAGCTGCAGTCATTGATCAAAAAGTAAATTTGTTTAATCGGACATTTAATTGTAATAAAGATTTATATGGTGAAAACGACCCACAAGTTATGATGGGTACACTTAACTTCAAAGAGAGCTTTGCTAGGAGCTGTAACAGGACATTTTCCGAGTTAGGTAACGAGCTATTACAAAAGGATAGGACGGTGCTAGAAACATACGTAGCAGCTTTAGGAGCAAATGAAAAGGTCGGATGGAAAGGTTCTGTATTTCATACACCTCATTTCGAGCAAATGCCAGAAGAAAAAGGCACTACTATTTGGGGGAATGAAGAAAACAAAAATAGTAAAAAAGCGGTAGAGCAAACAGCGATTGGACAGAAAGATGTACGTATATCACCTCTAGCAATTGCTAATATGATGGCGACGATTGCGAGGAATGGAGAAAAAATGGAAGTGAAAGCTGTTGAAAAAATAGTATATAAAAATGGAGCGGATTTTTTTACATTTGAGAACCATACGTTACATGGAAAACAGCTTTCGTATGAAACAGTGAAAACATTACAAGAGTTATTAAGAGGCGTTGTAACAAGGGAGAAAGGAACAGGAACGGCATTCCGCTCGTTGCCGCTCAGTGTCGCTGGAAAATCCGGGACAGCGCAAACAGGGAAAGGGACGAGGGTGAATCGCTGGTTTGCAGGTTATTTTCCGTATGAGAATCCAAGATATGCTTTAGTTGTTGTTGATCTAGAGACTGATAACAAAGTGAATAAAGTCACACCTATTTTTAAAGATATGGTAGGAGCAATCTATCAATTGGAGAATGAAAAGTAATCTTGCAATTTATAGTGAATTGTTTTCATTTCATGAAAATATCATTGTAAATGTTCAACCTTTCTAGATTTAATGTTACAATAGCAATTAGGAAAAACTGCATGGAGGTTTGGAGAATGGCAGGAGGATCAAGATTCCAACAGAAACAACAAAAACGTCGTCAAAACGGTGTTTTAAATATTGCAATCGCTATTGTATTACTATTAGTAGCTATTGTAGCATATCAATTGTTCGTTCCTAGTACGAAAGAGCAAGCATCTTCTACTGATAAGAAAGTCTCTCAACAAACAACAAAGAATGAGAAAGCTGGAAAATCAGAAGATAAAGAATCTGCTAAGAAAAAAGAAAAAGAAAAAGAGCAAGCAGAAGCTAAGCAAAAAGCTGAAGAAGAGAAGTTAAAGGCTGAGGAAGAAAAGAAAAAAGCTGAAGAAGAAGCGAAAGCTAACGAGAAAGTATCAGCTGAAAAAACTGTATCCAAGGCAAAAGAGGCTTATACAAAACCTTCTTGGAAAGCTGTAGGAACAGAGCAAGGTTCATCACCAGCGATGACGTTTAAACAGGGGTCATCAGATTGGAATGAGATGCAAAGTGCAATTGCTGCAGGTATTGAAGTACCGAAGGAGCAATTAGTATTCCATTTTGTTGGAAGAGACAAAACTGGAAAGAGTAAAGCTTATGGTGACGTTCAAGATAAGCAAAGTGGAAAAAGATATTACGTAAATATTGATTGGGTAGACAATGAGGGCTGGAAACCAGTACTTGTTCAAACTCTAAACTAAAAAAGAGAAGCTCCTTAGGAGCTTCTCTTTTTTAGTTAACGCAATTTCTTTAATTTAAAATGAACAACCGCGCTATAATACGGTCTTTTGCTTTCAGGATCCATAACCATTTGATGTGAGATGTGATGAACTTCAAGCATAAGTGCTTTATTATTATCGATTTGTTCACTAATTTTTCGTTCTAAAGAAGCTAAGTCTCCCGCTTCAAAAAATTCTACTTTATCTTCTAACATTTCAAAGGTAAATGACATGAAGACGGCCCCTCTCCTATGTAATCAACTATAGTGTAACAAAGAAAAGAAGGAAATACCATGTACATTTCAATTGACATTTTTAGAAAGAGGGAATATCATACTGATAAAACCGATAAGAAAAAGGGGAATTTTTATGGGCACAGAATTTAATGGTTTATTTGATGAGTGGGCTCATACGTACGACTCATTCGTACAAGGCGAAGATATACAATATAAAGAAGTTTTCGCCCATTATGAGGATATTCTAGAGGATGTAGTTAACAAGTCATTTGGTAATGTATTAGAATTTGGTGTCGGTACAGGTAATTTAACAAATAAATTATTACTTGCTGGCCGCACAGTTTACGGTATAGAACCGTCGCGTGAAATGCGTATGATTGCAAAAGAGAAATTGCCAAAAGAATTTTCGATTACAGAAGGTGATTTTCTTTCGTTTGAAGTCCCAAATTCAATTGATACCATTGTAAGCACCTATGCATTTCATCATTTAACAGATGATGAAAAAAATGTAGCGGTTGCGAAGTATAGTCAATTGCTAAACAAAGGTGGTAAAATAGTGTTTGCTGATACGATATTTGCAGATCAAGATGCATATGATAAAACTGTTGAAACAGCAAAACAAAGAGGTTTTCACCAGTTAGCAAACGATTTGCAAACGGAATACTATACACGTATTCCAGTTATGCAGACTATTTTTGAAAACAATGGCTTCCATGTAACGTTTACGAGATTAAATCATTTCGTTTGGGTAATGGAGGCAACTAAGCAATAGAAAGAGGGATTAGATTGAGAATTGCTGTAATTGGAGCAATGGAAGAAGAAGTACGTATTTTACGTGACAAATTAGAACAAGCAGAGACAGAAACGGTTGCAGGTTGTGAATTTACGAAAGGACTATTAGCAGGACATGAAGTAATCTTGTTAAAGTCTGGTATTGGTAAAGTAAACGCAGCGATGTCAACGACAATTTTATTAGAAAAATATAAGCCTGAAAAAGTAATTAATACTGGTTCAGCTGGTGGATTCCATCATTCTCTAAACGTTGGTGATGTAGTTATTTCCACTGAAGTTCGTCACCATGACGTAGATGTAACAGCATTTAACTATGAATATGGTCAAGTACCAGGAATGCCGCCTGGATTTAAAGCTGATGAGGCGTTAGTTGCATTAGCTGAGAAATGTATGCAAACTGAAGAAAATATTCAAGTTGTAAAAGGCATGATTGCAACAGGCGATTCATTTATGAGTGATCCGAACCGCGTTGCAGCCATCCGTGATAAATTTGAAAATCTTTATGCGGTAGAAATGGAAGCAGCAGCTGTCGCACAAGTATGCCACCAATATGAAGTTCCGTTTGTTATCATTCGCGCACTTTCTGATATTGCTGGTAAAGAATCAAATGTTTCATTTGATCAGTTTTTAGATCAAGCAGCTCTTCATTCTACAAACTTTATCGTAAAAGTGTTAGAAGAGTTAAAGTAATGTAACAAAAAGGCAACTGTCTCATATAAAGAAAATACATACAGTTGCCTTTTCTTTATTGGCAAACAAGGGGGAGAACACGATGAATGTATATCGTGGAGTTCATGAGTTAATTGGTCATACACCAATTGTAGAAATTACTCGTTTTTCACTTCCGAAAGGGGTCCGCTTATTTGCAAAGCTTGAATTTTATAACCCAGGCGGAAGCGTTAAGGATCGTTTAGGAAGAGAATTAATCGAAGATGCGCTAGAAAAAGGGCTTGTTACCCAAGGTGGAACAATTATTGAACCGACTGCTGGGAATACTGGTATTGGACTGGCACTTGCAGCATTAGAACATGATTTACGTGTTATCGTTTGTGTACCAGAGAAATTTAGTATTGAAAAACAAGAATTAATGAAAGCACTAGGTGCAACGGTCGTGCATACACCGACTGAGCAAGGAATGACCGGTGCAATTGCAAAAGCAAAAGAATTAGTAAATGAAATACCGAATTCATACTCTCCAAGTCAGTTTGCGAATGAAGCAAACCCGCGTGCTTATTTCAAAACACTAGGTCCTGAACTTTGGGATGCACTGAATGGAGAGATTAACATATTTGTTGCTGGAGCAGGAACTGGCGGTACGTTTATGGGGACTGCATCTTATTTGAAAGAAAAAAATATAGATATTAAAACAGTTATCGTAGAGCCAGAAGGATCTATTTTAAATGGTGGTAAGGCTGGTTCACATGAGACCGAAGGAATTGGACTGGAATTTATCCCGCCATTTTTGAAAACATCTTATTTTGATGAAATTCATACGATTTCTGATCGGAATGCATTTTTACGAGTGAAAGAATTAGCGCAAAAAGAAGGACTTCTCGTTGGGAGCTCTTCAGGAGCAGCATTTCATGCGAGCTTACTTGAAGCAGAGAAGGCAGCACCAGGTACAAATATTGTAACCATTTTTCCTGATAGTAGTGAGCGCTATTTAAGTAAAGACATATACAAAGGATGGGAATAAAAAATGAGAGCAAAGACAAAGTTAATTCATGGTATTCGCATAGGAGAACCTTCAACTGGATCTGTAAATGTACCGATCTATCAAACAAGTACGTACAAACAAGAAGCGGTTGGTAAGCATCAAGGATATGAATATTCACGTACAGGCAACCCAACACGTGCAGCTTTAGAAGAAATGATTGCCGTATTAGAAAATGGTCATGCTGGATTTGCATTCGGTTCTGGAATGGCTGCTATTACAGCGACAATTATGTTGTTCTCAAAAGGTGACCACGTTATTTTAACAGATGATGTTTATGGTGGAACGTATCGTGTCATTACGAAAGTATTAAACCGCTTCGGTATTGAACATACATTTGTAGACACAACAAACTTAGAGGAAGTTGTAGAAGCAATTCGTCCAAATACGAAAGCGATCTATGTGGAAACACCAACGAACCCATTACTAAAAATTACTGATATTAAGAAAATATCTACTCTTGCTAAAGAGAAAGATTTATTAACAATTATTGATAATACATTCATGACGCCATATTGGCAGTCGCCGATTTCTTTAGGAGCAGACATTGTACTTCATAGTGCAACGAAATATTTAGGAGGTCATAGTGACGTAGTTGCAGGTCTAGTAGTGGTAAATAGCCCACAACTAGCAGAAGACCTTCACTTTGTACAAAACTCAACAGGAGGTATTCTTGGACCACAAGATAGCTTCTTACTACTTCGCGGTTTAAAAACATTAGGAATTCGTATGGAAGAACATGAAACGAATTCACGCGCTATTGCTGAATTCTTAAATAATCATCCAAAAGTAAATAAAGTATATTACCCAGGTCTTGAATCACATCAAAACCACGAATTAGCAACAGAACAAGCAAATGGATTTGGTGCTATTATTTCGTTTGATGTAGATAGTGAGGAAACATTAAATAAAGTACTTGAGAAACTGCAATACTTTACACTTGCTGAAAGCTTAGGAGCAGTAGAAAGTTTAATTTCTATCCCATCTCAAATGACACATGCATCAATCCCAGCAGATCGCCGTAAAGAATTAGGAATTACAGATACATTAATTCGTATTTCTGTCGGTATTGAAGATGGTGAAGATTTAATTGAAGATTTAGCACAAGCGCTAGCGTAATAAAAAATGCACTGCTAATGTGGAGCAGTGCATTTTTATTATGTTAATTTGTGAAACATTTCACAAATTAGACATACACAAATGAAATGATTTCATGTATATTGAATTCATGAAATGTTATTCACGAGCAATCTTGTGAAATGTTTCACAAACAATGGAATTCATGTAGGACGGTAACTCTATTTTTTTTCGCTAATCGGGACTTATTATGACCTATAGGGACTTATAAAGACCGTGATAACAGAATAGGAGGAAATTTACATGGTAGTCAAAGAGAAAGTTGTAAATGAAATGCAAGAGGTAAAAGAGATGATTGATACGTTAGTAAATAACGGTCAACAAGCTTTACAAGCATTAGAAAGTTTTACACAAGAGCAGATTGACAACATTGTTCATGAAATGGCATTAGCAGGTGTTGATCAACATATGCCACTTGCAAAATTGGCTGTTGAAGAAACAGGCCGTGGTGTCTATGAAGACAAATGCATTAAAAATATTTTTGCCACTGAATATATTTGGCATAGTATAAAGCAAAATAAAACGGTAGGAATTATTCACGAAGATCCTCATGAAGAAATAATAGAAATTGCAGAACCTGTCGGTGTAGTAGCTGGGGTAACACCAGTAACGAATCCAACGTCGACAACAATGTTTAAAGCGTTGATTGCGATAAAAACGAGAAATCCAATTATTTTCGCATTTCATCCTTCTGCACAAAATTGTTCGGTGGCAGCAGCGAAAACCGTATATGATGCAGCAATGAAAGCTGGTGCACCAAAACATTGTATTCAATGGATTGAAAGACCGTCTGTCGAAGCGACGAAACAATTAATGAACCATGAGGGTGTGGCACTCGTTCTAGCAACTGGAGGCGCTGGTATGGTGAAATCAGCTTACTCTACTGGAAAACCAGCGCTAGGTGTAGGTCCTGGTAATGTACCGTGTTATATAGAAAAATCAGCACATGTAAAACGAGCTGTTAATGATTTAATTTTATCGAAAACATTTGATAACGGTATGATTTGTGCATCGGAACAAGCAATCATTGTCGATAAAGAAATCTATGATGATGTTAAAACAGAAATGATCGAAAACAATTGTTACTTTGTAACAGAAGAAGAAAGAAAAAAATTAGAAAAGCTCGTTATAAATGAAAATACATGTGCAGTAAATAGTGATATTGTAGGAAAATCAGCACAGTATATTGCCGAATTAGTTGGGATTACTGTTCCTGAACATACAAAAATGCTTGTAGCTGAAATTCAAGGTATCGGAGCAGCATACCCGTTATCTCGTGAGAAACTGAGCCCAGTATTAGCCTGTGTGAAGGCGAATTCATTAGAAAAAGGATTTACATATTGCGAAGAAATGTTGAACCTCGGTGGTTTAGGACATTCAGCAGTTATTCATTCTACAAATAAAGAAGTGCAAAAGCAATTTGGATTACGTATGAAAGCTTGCCGTCTCATTGTAAATGCACCTTCATCACAAGGTGGAATAGGGGATATATATAACGGATTTATTCCATCACTTACACTTGGTTGTGGTTCTTACGGAAAAAATTCAGTTTCCCAAAATGTAACAGCGACTCATTTATTAAATATAAAAAGGCTGGCAAATAGAAAAAAGAATATGCAGTGGTTCAAATTGCCACCAAAAATTTATTTTGAAAAACATGCTACAGCGTATTTAGCAAATATGCCTAACATTTCACGTGCATTTATTGTAACGGATCCTGGAATGGTTGAACATGGCTATGTAGATACAGTCACGCACTATTTAAACAAGCATGCAAATGATGTGAAAATTGAAGTTTTCTTTGAGGTCGAACCAGATCCATCAGATGAAACTGTCTTTAAAGGTGCGGAAATGATGAGAAGCTTTAAGCCAGATGTAATTATCGCACTTGGTGGTGGTTCAGCTATGGATGCAGCAAAAGGAATGTGGTTATTCTATGAGCATCCAGAAACGACATTCTATGGCATTAAACAGAAGTTTTTAGATATAAGAAAACGTACATGTAAATATCCGGAATTAGGAAATAAGGCGCAGTTTGTTGCGATTCCAACAACATCAGGAACAGGATCAGAAGTGACACCATTTGCGGTTATTACAGATAAGAAAAATAATATAAAGCATCCGCTCGCAGATTATGAATTAACACCAGATGTAGCAATTGTTGATCCGCAATTTGTAATGACAGTACCACCACATGTAACAGCAGATACTGGTATGGATGTTTTAACACATGCAATTGAGGCGTATGTGTCTGTTATGGCAAATGACTATACAGATGGATTAGCATTAAAAGCTATTGATCTCGTATTCAAATATTTACCGAGAGCATATAAAGATGGAAATGATGAAGAAGCACGGGAAAAAATGCATAACGCTTCTGCAATTGCAGGGATGGCATTTGCAAATGCTTTTCTAGGTATTAATCACAGCTTAGCACATAAAATTGGTCCAGAATTCCATATTCCGCACGGACGTGCAAATGCAATTCTTATGCCGCATGTAGTCCGCTATAATGCTATTAAGCCAAGAAAACACGCATTGTTCCCAAAATATGAGCACTTTGTAGCAGATGAACGCTATGCACATATTGCGAGAATGCTCGGGCTTCCAGCAAGCTCAGTAGCAGAAGGTGTGGAATCACTCGTCAAAGCAATTATTGAGCTTGGAAAAAGCTTAAATATTAATATGAGTATTGCCGGACAAGGGGTAGATAAAGAGCAATTTGAAGAGGTTGTTGGAGTATTAGCAGAAAGAGCTTTTGAAGATCAATGTACAACTGCTAATCCAAAGTTACCGCTTATTTCAGAGCTGAAAGAAATTTATATGGAAGCATATAAAGGTGAATAATGATTAAAAAAGAGCCGCAGTAAAGCGGCTCTTTTTTTGTTGGAAAACATCTCCCAGAATGGCTGTATTTACTGGTCTTTCAGTTTCATAGAATATGATAAAGTGAAATGGAGGAGTGAGAATATAATGAAAGAATTACAAGGGAAAATAGAAGATTATACTAGGTTCGGACAAATTCTTCTCGCTGTAAGTACATTGTTAATGGTTGGCTTGTTGATTCCGGATGGAGCAAAAGAGACAATCCAATTTTTTGTTATGATGGGGAGCATCGTTATATTTTTAAGTTTATCGTTCTTTTTCTTTCAGCGTGTGAAAGTGATGCGTGACCAGTTAGAGGAAAATGAATGTGAATAATATTGTTAACTAGAGCGCGGCGAAAAGAAAGAATCTTTTTGTCGCGCTTTTTGTTTTTTGTAGAAAAATGTATGCGTTTCATGTTGACAATGATAATCCTTATCAATTAAAGTAGAATGGTAGTTAATGATTATCATTATCAATTAGAGGTGAAGGAATGAAAAAATCTATTACGCTATTTACAGCGATTTTATCTATTTTTTTCTTGTTAATAGGTTGCAGTGCCAAAGGGGACGAAAAAGCGTCTGCAACCAAAATAGAAAAAGGAAAAGAAAAAATCGAAATTACCGACCTGTCAGGGAGAAAGGTAACATTCGATAAAGTACCAGAAAGTTTTGCAACATTAAGTATGGGAGACATGGATATTATTCATGCTTTAGGTGGAAAAGTAGTAGGTCGTCCGGATACGAAATTAACTCTTCCAGAGGAGTTAAAGAAAGCAAAAGTAATCGGGAATGCACATCAACCGAACTTTGAGCAAATTGCTAGTTTAAAGCCCGATGTACTTGTTGCTAACAATGGATTCCAAAAGAATGTGCCAACGGTTGAAGGACAGGGAACGAAAGTAATCATTTCTTCTGCGAATTCTGTACAAGATATTCAAAAGAATATTGAATTATATGGAACGGTAATGAAGAAAGAAGATAAAGCAAAAGAACTTAATCAAAAAATCAATGATCAAATGAAGAAATATGAGAAAAAGAGCGATGTGAAAGCATTGCTAGTGTATGGCGCACCAGGTACTTATTTAGCGGCATTACCAACATCTTTATCAGGTGATGTTTTAGAAAAAACAGGCGGGAAAAATATTGCTTCTGATTTTCCAGAAACGAAAGAATATCCGCAATATGCACAGCTAAGTGTAGAACGTATTATTGAGGCGAATCCAGATGTCATTTATTTAATTACACACGGAGATCCCAAAAGTGTGAAAAAAGCATTCGAAGGCGAAATGATGAAAAATGAAGCGTGGAAAAATTTAGATGCAGTAAAACAAAACCGCGTAGTTATTTTGCCACCTGATTTATTTGGATCTAATCCTGGGACAAAAGTTACAGAAGCAATGGACTTTATGTATAAAAGTATACAAGATGTAAGGAAATGATACGTATGGAAAGTAGTGAAGTAGTAAGAGAAAAGGAACATCCTTTTGCGAAAAAAAGATGGATAATAGCAGTTACTTTAGTTGTATTAACAATTCTAGGCCTCTTTTACGGACTTTTCGCAGGAAGTTTATCTTTTTCTGTACGAGACATTCTAACAGGTATACAAGATGAAGGTTCGACAGTTCATCGAATTGTATGGGATCTTCGCATACCGAGAGTTCTCGTTGGGTTTATAGTAGGAACATGTTTAGCTGCATCTGGTACACTGCTGCAAGGGGTTATGAGAAACCCTCTTGCAGATCCTGGTATTATCGGGGTTTCATCTGGAGCAGGCCTTGTAGCAATTGTCATCATGATTTTATTCCCACAGCATCTAGCTTTTTTACCACTAGGGGCGTTTTTAGGAGCTTTCATAACAGCGATGGTTATTTATGCTTTATCATGGCAAAAAGGGGCACCACCTTCAAGAATCGTCTTAGTAGGAGTGTCAATCAATGCATTAATTGGTGCAGCAACGTCAGCTTTAATGTTATTACATAGTGACAAAGTACAATCCGTGTTACCGTGGCTAGCGGGCGGCATTGGTGGTGTAAGTTGGGCACATTTAAACATGATTATTTATTATGCAATATTCGCCATTATATTAGCTTTCTTTGGTATTAAGCATATTCGAGTGTTAATGCTTGGAGATGAAATGGCAAAACTATTAGGACATAATGTGGAAAAAAGTCGGTTTTATTTAATCGTAGTAAGTACATTATTAGCTGGAATTGCGGTAAGTGTGTCTGGTCTTATTGGATTTGTCGGTCTTGTCGTACCACATATGCTACGTTTATTAGTTGGAAATGATTATAGATATTTGCTACCTTTATCATGCCTTGGCGGCGGGGTATTACTTGTTTTTGCAGATGCAATAGCTCGAAGTTGGTTTGACCCAATCGAATTGCCTGTTGGTATTTTACTGTCCTTCTTAGGTGGTCCTTTCTTCTTATATTTAATTCATAGAGGAGGAAAACAACGTGATTTCCGTTAACAAAGTGTTTTATGCACACTCTGAAAGATTTCAAATGCAAAATATGAATGTACATATTAAGGCTGGAGAAATCGTTAGTTTAATTGGTCCGAATGGATCGGGAAAATCTACTTTGCTTCGTTTAATAGCAAGGCTACTGAAACAAAGCGAAGGGGACATCATTTTAGATGGGAAAAATATTCATATGATGAAGAGTGCTGATGTAGCGAAGCAATTAGCGATGTTACCACAAATGCATGATCATCAATTAGATTTGACAGTGAAAGAACTAATTGAGTTCGGAAGAGGTCCACATAAATCATGGAGTAGCCGCTTAAATAAAGAAGATGAAGAAATTGTTGATTGGGCATTGTCTGTTACAAATCTTGAAGGGTATGAATATCGTCTTTTACATTCTTTATCAGGAGGGGAACGGCAACGTGCTTGGATTGCGATGACGCTAGCGCAACGTACAAATGTCTTATTATTGGATGAACCAACAACCTTTTTAGATATCGTTCACCAGTTGGAAGTAATGGAACTTGTGAAACGATTAAATGAGGAGTTTGGAATGACAATTATAATGGTTTTACATGACATTAACCAAGCTGCTCAATATAGCGATCGTTTACTCGTATTAAAGCGAGGAAAGATTCAGTATGATGGTATACCAGAAGAAGTACTATGCCATGAAATGTTTCAACATGTATTTGGCATAGATGTAGATATTTTTCAAGGAAATGACAAACCGTTTTTTACACCGAAACGAATTTCTAGAAGGGGAGAAGAGCGATGCAAACAGAAGAGCGTATTACCACTGAATTAGTAAGAGAATTTGTTATGGCAGCTCACGGGAATTTAGAGAAAGTACAAGAGCTATTAGCTGAATCGCCAAGCTTACTTCACGCCTCTTATAATTGGGGTGGATCAGATTGGGAAAGTGCGTTAGGCGCATCGGCACATGTAGGTCGTAAAGATATTGCTCTTTATTTACTAGAAAAGGGTGCTCGGATGGATATTTTTGCAGCAGCTATGCTTGGTGAATTAGAAGTTGTACAAGCTATTTTAGTAGCTCAACCAGAAGCATTGCGTGCATCTGGCCCTCATGGTATTTCTCTTCTTCAACATGCACGAATGGGTGGAGAGAAATCTAAGCGTGTATATGATTATTTAGCAATACTATCTTAATGAACGAAGGAAGTTCTTATGTGCGGTAAACTTTTCACTTGAAACAATTGGAAAGTTTACCGCCCGTTAGAACGGGATAAGTATCTAGTATATTTGAAAATCCTACACCCCCCTCAATTGTAGTTTTCTTTATGCTAGTTATGATATGGATGCAGTGGACAATATTTGTCTACTGCTTTTTTTAGTTATTAAGAATGAATATTCTGTATTTTATTGTTGGTTCATTTATCCCGCTATTTTCCAGGCAGTAAGACTCCCGCCTAAAAATTCGGCTAAAGCAAAGAAGTTAGACGGGAGATACACTGCCCGTAAACGCCTGGTTGGTGAAGGCTAATAATCAGTGGGGATGAACAAAATTTCCCACTGATTAAAGTTTCACTTTATAATAAATAGTAACATTTCGTATACACACAAAACGTGATCGTGAAATGAAGAAAAAATTAGTGGAAAGGAGTGCCAGCATGTTTCATACAGAACGTTTACAAATTCGCAAATATACAATGGATGATTTACAGTTCTACGCTTCACTGTGGGGGAACGAGAAGGTAATGCGTTATATTGGAAATGGGACGTTAAAAACATATATGCAGTGTAAAAAAAGTCTGGAGGAATGGGTGATTCCTAGCTATAAAAACGGTCTCGGTTTATTTGTATTGATTGAAAAGGAAACGGGAACAAGAATTGGTCATGCAGGGCTGGTAAAGCAGAAGATAGATGGAAAAGAGGAAATTGAAATTGGTTATTGGTTACTTCCTCAGTATTGGGGAAAAGGGTATGCAAAAGAAGCGGCGGCAGCATTTCGTGACTATGGTTTCCAAGCATTACGAATGAATAAATTAATTTCTCTTATTAATCCGAATCATCCCGCCTCAATATTTGTTGCTAGAAAAACCGGGCTCAGCTATGAGAAAACAACGTCATTTCATGGAATCGATGTTCTAGTTTATTCTATTAAGCGTGTTGGATGAAAAAATTACTTTTTTAAAGGTAAATTGCATTTTTTGAAGAATGGTATATGAAAATAAAGGGAGGGGTTACATGTACATTTATCATAATGGACTTATTATTCGTGAGGGAACGAGTAGCGTACCAGCATATGCAATTAAAGCTTTGTTTGAAGATGCTGGTTGGAGTAATGATAATATCCCTTCTTGGCAAATTGAAAAATTTACGATAGCATTCGAAAATTCAACATGGGCTTTCACAATTTGGGATGAGGAAGAGATGGTTGCGATGGTTAGAGTCATTTCTGATGGAATTATGATTGCGAACATAGTAAATTTAGTTGTGAAGTGTGAATATAGAGGGAAGGGATTAGGTAAGAAGCTTGTAGCTCTTTGCCTGCAAAAACTTCCCCACGGTGATTGGTTTGCGCATACATCAGCGAACAATTTTGATTTTTATAGAAGTTGTGGATTTGAAGTTAGAGAGCTATCGAGAAATGGAACATGTGCGTATTATGGATACCAAGTCGCGAAAAGAGATGGTCACCGATAAATGAATGGAAAGTAAAAAAGTATAGCGAGGTAATTTTGAGACTTTTGATAATAGAGAATGGATTGAGGCTCGTTTTATGATAAAATAAAAGAAAATTCTGTTTATTATTAGGGGGATAAAAATGAGTGTAAAAGCTGGGGATGTATTTAAATATGAAAGAAGATTTACTGAGGAAGAAGTTTTTGAATTTGCAAATATTACCGGTGATAAAGGTAGACACCATGTGGAATACGATGAAAATGGAAGATTAATGGTTCATGGTTTATTGACTGCTAGCATTGGGACGAAAGTGGGAGAAGAGTTACATTACATAGCAAGAGAATTAGTAAGTGAGTTTATTAGACCAGTTTTCACAGGAGATACGATCACTTGTGAACTAACTTTAACAAATGTTGAGCAAATGGAAGGCTATAAAAAAGTTTCAATCGAGTCAGTTTATCGCAATCAGCATGAAAAGACTGTACTAGTTGGGACAAGTTATGGAATTATAAGGGGATAAAAAAGAAGCCTGTTTAACAGGCTTCTTTTTTTTATTATTTAATAAACACGTTTTCGATTTTCCGCATAACTAGAGATGAGTAATAATGCAGTTTCTTCTCCTATATTACGAACAATATGAGGAACGCATGCATTCCATGAGAAAGAATCACCTTCTTCTACAATTGCAATATCTTCACCGTGCTGAACTTCTAGTTTTCCGCGTAATACAAGGTGACATTCTTCCCCTTCATGGGCATTTGGTGAGTTTTCTTTCGGGAATCCAGTAGGGATTTCTACTAAAGATAGGCGAAGGCCCCCTTGCTCCGCAACATGTTCAATTCTTTGCTCATCTTTGCCGTATACACTGTATTTCCGTTCTTCTTTTTTGACAATTTTTAATCGATCTTTTTGCTCTAACAATAAATAGGGAAGGGGAACGTTTAAAAAATTGGAGATCGTTTCTAAAGTTGAGATAGATGGTGATGTTTTATTATTTTCAACCTGACTCATAAATCCTTTAGAAAGACCTGTTCCCTCGCAAATTTGTGCAATTGTTATGCCTCTACGTTGACGAATTTCACGTATTGCAGAACCAATATTCATAAAATCAAGCTCCTTTTTGTAAACAACTATTTGTATCATAGCAAAAAAAATATATTTTTTCCCAGTGAAAATGAATTGACGAATAAAAAAAATTAGTGTATGTTTTGTAATGTAAATAAAAGTTTTGTATGAGAAAACTATAAAGGAGAGAATGAAATGAATCAACATATTGGTAACTTAATTATTCGTATCGTGTTAGGGGTAACATTCTTCATGCACGGTTTAACAAAATTCCAATCAGGAATTGACAATATTGCAGGATGGTTTACAAGTATTGGTTTACCAGGAGGACTTGCATACGGTGTAGCAACGTTTGAATTAGTTGGAGGTCTATTATTAATTCTAGGTTTAGGTGTAAGATATATTGGATTATTATTTGCACTTGTTATGGTTGGAGCAATCGTAAAAGTGAAATGGTCAGCTGGTTTATTGGGAGATGGAAAAAATCCTGGTTTCGAATTAGAACTTGCATTATTAGCAATGGGTGCATACTTATTTGTTGCAAAAGCTGATGGTTTTGTAGATAATTTCTTAAAAGAAAAAATGTCAAAAAAGAACTAATTTAAATGGGGGGGCTAACAAGATGAGTTTTCAACTTCATCCCGATACAACACTTGATGTTGTTCATTTATACGTATCTAATGTAAAGAAATCACTAGAGTTTTATACGGAAGTACTAAGTATGAAGGTGCTAAGAGAAGAAGAAGCAGTCGTTACATTTGGGAATGAAAATGATGAACCACTTCTTATCATTGAAGAAAAGAAAGAAGCTTTTCCGAAGCAAAGAGGAAGAACAGGGTTATATCATTATGCAATTTTATTACCAAGTAGACAGGATTTAGCGAATGTTCTTCGTCATCTTGTAGAGATGGTATATCCACTACATGGCGGAGCCGATCATTACTTTAGTGAAGCTCTTTATTTAGCTGATCCAGATGGAAACGGGATTGAAATTTATCATGATCGACAAAAAGAAGTTTGGCGTGATGAGAATGGAGAACTCCCATTTGTTAGTAACCCGTTAGCTGGTGAAGAATTATTACAGCAAGGAAGTACATGGAATGGCTTTCCAGCTGGTACTGTGATGGGGCATATTCATTTTCATGTAGCTGATTTAGAGGAAGCGAAACGTTTCTATGTTGATGGTCTTGGTTTTGAAGTAACGATTCCAGCTCGTAATGGAGCATTGTTCGTATCTGCAGGTGGTTATCATCATCATATCGGTTTAAATACATGGCAAGGTGAAGGGGTACCACCGCAAATGCCAGGTTCTGTTGGTTTGAAATATTTCACAGTTGTACTAGCGAATGAAAAACAAAAAGAGCAAGTATGTGAAAGCTTAAAAAATATTGGCAAGATTGCTACGTACAAAGATGGAATATTACAAGTCGAGGATCCATTTGGACATTGTATCCATTTCAAAATAAAAGGAGAAGCCTAAAAAGGCTTCTCCTTTTATTTTCTTATAATTGCTTTTTCGTTTTGTAAAAATAGTTCATCAAATTGTTTTGCAAGCTCAAAATCTAGTTTCGTTAAACCTTTTGCATTCCAAGATGACAAAGTAATAATAACTGCTTTATACTGGATAAGGATAAATGGATGGTGATTATGTTCTTCTGATAGTTTGGCGGCTTCAGAGACAAATTCGACTCCTTTTAAGTAGTCGGAAAACATATATTTTCGTTCAATCCATTTCTCATCTTTTACCATCCATTTATCTACCTTCAATAATTCTTCGTGAACTTGTTCTTCAGTTAATCTTAGCATCATTTTTCACATCCTTTACTGGAAGTAACGCAAGACCATTGTTAATAAGGCGTGTTACAGCTTCGTCAGTTGTGAAAGTAGAAAGTTGATGTAGTAATGCTGCCGATGTTTCATGCCCTTTGTTATGCTCTAAAAGTAACTCTAATACTTCAAGGCGCAGCAACCATTCTTTCGCATAAAATTTATTTAATACTTCTTGAATTGCTACTAATTGATCGATATGCGCGTCGTGTAAAATCCCCTCACTTCGAATATCTCGAACTGTTTGATACATACGTTCAAGTTCATTCAGTACAAGTGGAGCAGGAATTTCGTGAACTTCTTCATCCATTGGGAAAAATGCTGCGGCATCTGCGGCACCTGGGAATACTGAAGTGATTTGTGAGCCAACAGCCATATCAAATGCGCCCCATGAAGCATCAAATAAAACGCGGGCGTTATAAGTAACTGTGCAATCGATAAAGGAAATAAGAGCAATTTTCTTATCGTTTTTTACAATATCTGTTACTGTTCCTTTTACATGAATACCACTTGCAAAAGTAAACTCAGCGATAGTTCCAATTGTAATTCCTAATGATTGTAGTTGTTCGTCTGTACAATTTTCTAATGCAATATTTTCAGTGAGTAATCCAATCGGTGTTCCAAATCCGTCACTGTGTACAGAAGTAGAATGATTTGCTAACTGTTTATTATGAAGCGCTAATGCCGTTGGCGAATTTGTTCGCATGTAAATTAATTCACCTGCATCGTTTTCAATTGTCTCGCTAAATGTACCTGTAATTTGTAATCCACTATTTAGCTCAGCTGTTGCATAGTTCTCAGAGCGAATTGCTTTTTCTAAACCTTCTTTTCCACCTGTTTTAAAGGCCATTGTTTTAGAAAATGTTTCAAGCGCATCTGTTAATTCTTCAAAGGATTCACAAACAAATAGTTGTGGTTGCATTTTTGTTACGTCATAAGTTGTCCCTATACATGCTTCGATAGAAAATGGAACCTTTTCTACAGCGTCTGTTAAGCAATGTTTGCTTTCGCCAACAGAAGAAAGGAGACCAGCACCATATATCTTTGGATCATCTATATTTCCGATCAATCCATATTCTACTGTCCACCAGAAAAGACGTGAAATTTGTTCAGCTTCTGATAAACCAGAAACTAAGTTTTGTTTTTCAATTACAGCATTTTCAGCAGCCTTAACTTCATCAGGAGTAGAAGTAGGGCTTTCTTTCACTATCGTTAATGTACGAACAGCTTCAAATGCATCATGTTCTTCTTTTGTAGAGAAAGCTTTTGCACCAATTTGCCCAAAACGTTTCACATATTTTGCATATGTAGGATCAAGTAAAATCGGTGCGTGTCCTGCGGCTTCGTGTACGATATCTGGAGCTGGTGTGTACTCGATATTTTCTACTTTCCGAATATCTGTTGCGATCGGTAGTAATCCGTGTCCTTGAAAATCGAAGAATGCTACGCCGGGAATAAGTCCGTCAATCGTTACAGCGCCCCAGCCACTTGGTGCCAAACACTCATTCATTTCTTCTACTTTTGGAATTGCATCTATATTAATACCAGATGATTGTAGTCCGTTCACATAGGCTGGATGAGCAACGTCTTTTAAGAAGCTATGATTTTGTCTCATAATGTAACGCCACACAGCGTGATTCACCGGTGTGTATTGATCATAATGTTGTGTGGATACGAATGGTTTTAAATGCGATGGAATTTCTGTTTTCTTTGTCATTTAGACATCCTCCTTTTTTTCTATAAAATTGAATATCGATTTCGTATAGCTTGTATCACCTCCCTTCATTATTTGTAAGCGCTTATAAAATTTTATCATAAGATTCGGAATTATTTAACATCTGTTTCTGTGAGAAATAGAAAAAGCCCCTATCGGAAAATCCGATAGGGGCGAAAGAATCGCGGTACCACCCTATTTGTAAGTGAAAATATACTTACATCTCAATTAATGATAACGGAAAAATTCCGTCTTTTCCTTCATGCATAAAAGCACTACGAAAAAGAAGCTCCAGAATTGTAATTCATACTTATATATGTGCTAATTTCCACCGACCATTAGCTCTCTGTAACAGGGATATAAGATACTACTGCGATTCTTTCAACGCGTATATATGAAATTGTGTAAGAGGATGGACGCAAAAAAGTCCCTATCGGAAAATCCGATAGGGACGATAAAAATCGCGGTACCACCCTATTTGTAAACAACTAATTGTTTACCACTCACTTTACGATAACGGAAAGATCCGTCTTTCTCTTCATGCATAAAAAGCATTACGGGAAAGAAGCTCCAGAATTGTAATTCACGCTTGTATATGTACTGATTCGCACCAACCATCAGTTCTCTGAGACAGTGATATAAGTCGCTACTAGTATTCCTTCAAAGCCGATATATAATTCGTTCAACTAAACTATGTTTTGTATTATAAAACTATATTAAAAAAATTGTCAACAAAAATTTTTTATCCCGTGTTAATGAGCAGTAAAATTCCTACCTCAAAATTCGGTTGGAGCAAAGAAGTGAGATGGGAGATTAACTGCCCGTAACTCCCGATTGGTGAAGGGTAATAATCAGTGGGGATGAACGAAATCTCTACTGATTAAAGTTTCACTTTATTTCACTTCTAAATTAACAGTTAAATTAGAGGTATTGCCAGCTGCATCAGTTGCTACAATGTGAATAGTATTTTTTCCTTCTTGTAATTGAGTACGATCGAAATAAATGTCATAGCTTTTCTCCCAAGGGTTCAGGAATGCCTGGTCCCATACACCATTTCCGTTAATTTCATATTGCATTCTCACTGGAATACCAGGTGCTATCCAACCAGATTCTGACATCCAATCTAGTAGAATATCATCAACTTTTCCTCTAATTACGAGATTTTCTTGGTCAACTTCGTATGTTAACTTAGGTGCAGTTCGATCAAGAAATACAGCAGCTGTTTGTTTTGTTTCTCCGCCAGAATTAGAAGCAACTGCTTCGATTTGATATAGCCCGTCAGCTAAAGGAGTTCCATCGGTTTTTGTACCATTCCATTTGAAAGGTTTGTATCCAGGAGTTGCATTTTTAGCTTGATGGATAATCCCTTGATACGTTACACGTTCTTTCGTAACTAAATTTGCATGCAATGTTACATCATCCACAGGCGCAACTAAATAGTAGTTGATGAGATTATCATCTAGTACTTGGTCGCCATTTGGGCTAAAAGTAGAATTAATAATTTCAAGTCCATCGATACGTTTATAATCTTTAGGATCGATACTAAATGTGAATGGAATTCGAATTTCTTCTTTTGCCCCTTGTTCTTTTACATATACATTTCCAGTATACACACCTTGTGGTAGTGAGCTATCTACAGTGATAGTAAATGGTTTTTCGGTACTACTATTCGGTTGAATGCTAATCGATGAAGGGACAGAAGCTTTTACTTTTGTGTTTGTGTTTGCATCTAGTAACTCCACACGAGTTGAAAAACTTTTCTTTTTACTAGAAAGGTTTTGTAATGTAACATTTTGCGTCAGTTTTACTTTTCCGCTATTTGGCTTAATAAGACCAAAGCTGACATTGTTAGGTTTTACTAATACATTTGTTTGAGCTGCTTTCGGAATGTTAATTAAACCTGATCCTTGTGCCATAATAGGGTATGTATTTTCATTGACATCATGTAATGTTTTTGCATTGTTAGCAAGAGCCGCTTTCAATTGTTCTGTCGTCCAATCAGGATGCATTTGACGCAAGAGGGCAACCGCTCCAGCTACTTGCGGAGCAGCCATACTTGTTCCGTTATGCGATTCATAGCCGCCTCGCGGTACTGTACTAGTAATTTGTACTCCAGGTGCAACAACATCAGGCTTTATTAGCCAACTTCCTTGTGATGGTCCTCTTGAACTAAAGTTACCGATAAGTTCTGTTTGCTTTGGTTGTCCAATTTTTATATTTTTCTTTCGTTTTGTAATTAAAGTTTTTAATTCTTCCCCATTTGTATTTGATAATTGCATTACTGGGACAGCTAGATGTTCACGTGAAAAATATTCCGGCATCATATTAATTTCTTTTTCGCTAGAGATTAATAACACACCAAGTGCCCCAGCTTGCTTCGCTTGTTCTGCTTTTACTAATGTACTAGAAGTACCTTGTAAAATAAGTGCGAATTTCCCTTTCACATCTTGTTTTGCATAATCACTTGGATTGCCATAACCAACGTATACAAGAGGGGAATCATTTCCTATTGGAAAATCGGATTTTGATAACGGTAACCCTTGATATGTTTTGCTGGAACCAGCTACTTGGAATGTTGGAAACGGGATAGAAACCGTAGATGCTCCAACAGAAATGACACTACTTGCGTTACCGGGAGCATCAACAGACCAAGGTTTTGGTCCGTCATTTCCATTTGAAACGACAGTAGTAACACCAAGTTTCGCTGCTCGTTCTAACGTTAATGTTACAGGCTGATCAGGTACATTTAAATCCTGCCCAAGGGAGAGGTTTAACACATCCGCACCATCTTGAATCGCTCGCTCAATCCCTTGGATAATATCATCTGTTGTACCAGTTCCACCGTCATTCATTACACGATAGGCTAGAATAGAAGCGTTTGGAGCAACGCCTTTAATTTTTCCATTACCCGCAATAATTCCAGCTACATGAGTACCATGTACGTTACCATCCATTGGATCGCTATCTTCATCAACCGTGTCATATCCACCGATATAATTTGCCTTTAAGTCAGGGTGTGTATAGTCTACGCCAGAGTCGATAATGGCTACTTTCATGCCTTTTCCATCAAGCGTTTTGCCAGATGGATCTTTTAAATTCCACGCTTCAGGTGCACCAATTGTCGGTCCACCGATATTTGGTGCTTCTTCGTTAGTAGTACTTTTTGATGTTTCATGCAATTTATATGTTAAGTTCGGATAGACTGCTTTTACTTCAGGTAAAGAGGCAAGAGAGGTAATTTGATCTCCAGGAACTGAAATAGAGAATCCGGAAAATAACGTATTATACACTTCTTTAATTTTTGCACCAGGTGCTTTTTCTTTTATTTTCTTAGTCGTATCTTCTTGTGCTTTTTTTAGCTCAGCATGATAAGACTGCGCATTACTATTTTGTAAATCTGGAGCATGCTGAATATTACTTTGAGCAGCGAGAGGTGCATGTTGCAATTCTACAATTACTGATATTTCTTTTGTTGTTTTCGTTTCAACATTTTGAGCAATTTTATGTTCTCCCCACTGTTCAATCGTTGTTTTTAATTGTGGACTAAATTGCTTCTCCTTTTGTAGTGATTCAGCATGAGTGCTTAAAGCTCCAAAACTAGAAAAGACAAGCGCCATGCTTAATAGTGTAGATGTAGTTTTTTTCATTGATACTCCCCCTAATAAAAAGTGCCAATATTCAGAAATGAAATCTTACATTTTAGTTAGAACTTATAAATATAAATGTTGGCTAAACTATACTTTCGACATAATTCATACCAATCCTCTATGAATTGAAAATTTCTTGGGAAATTTTTTCTGATTATGTCGAATCGATATTTTTCACATATTGTAGGAAGAAAGTGAGGAATGCTATGAGGGAAATGGAGTGATGGTATGAAAAGGCTAATAGTAAGTGGTAGTGTAGTGTTGTTTATGTTTTTATGTTCTATCGCTATTACTAGCGCAGAAAATAATAGTGTGAAAGTTGCTTTTATTCGTCATCATAACCTTTGGATTAAAGTTGATGGGAAAGAAAAACAACTTACAAAAGGAGAGAACATAACAGGGCCAAAGTGGTCACATGATGGAGAATGGCTGGCATATGTAAAAGGGGAGAAACAAAATATTCTTGAGTTATATCGGCTGAAAGATGGAAAGAAAGTTACGCCGTTTCACTCAGAAGCATCGAATTATCAATGGTCACCAACAGAAAATATAATTGCATTTATATTTACAGGTACATTGAATACATTTGATGTAGAAAAAAAGAATGCAGATTTTGAAAATGTATCGGCTGGTGTGGGTGATTATGCATGGTATCCTGATGGAAAGAACTTTCTTGTATCCTCTGAAGCGCACTTACTTCCAACAGGATGGACAGGGGCTCAGCTATATGAAGTGCAAAAAGATGCACATATGAATCCTCACAAAATGAAGCATTTGTATGCATTGCCAAATGAACATGATGATTTTCTATCGCTAGTAGCAAGTGGCTTTAAGTGGTCACCAGATCAAAAGTGGATTTCATTTTTAGCGGTACCGACAGCTTCATGGTCAGCTGATAGTAATACGCTTTGCTTAGTTCGAGCAGATGGTAGTCGGTTTGAAATAGTAGATCAAATGCTATTAAATACAGAATGGTTCAAATGGGCGCCATCAAAAAACATATTGGCTTATATTGAAGGAAGCGGGAGAGTTGCATTAGAGAATAAACATTTAAAAATAAAAGAACTGCCAGCACTCCAGCAGCAAACATTTACGCCGAAAGGATATGTGGATTGGGATTTTACATGGAAGAACGATAATGTAATTATCGTTTCACGAGCAAAAGAGGGAGGGTTTGAAACTCTGCCAGAAAAAAGGCCATTCCCATCTTTATATGAGATAAATAGCACAAGCGATAAACAATATCAAATTACAAAGTCATCTAATAAGCAAGGCGATTATCATCCAATTTTCATGAAGAAGAGCAATCAATTAATATGGATACGTTCAGATCGTAAGAAAGCTAATATATGGATAGCTCATAGTGATGGAAAACATGAAAAAAAGTGGATTGAAAATGTAGATATACCAGAGTGGTATTATGAGAAATGGAATTGGGAAAATGTTATCTCGGTGAAAGAAGAATAAAAAACTGCCTAAAAGATTGTTTTAGGCAGTTTTTCACTGTTATTTATGTGTTTTATTTGGCTTTTTTTTCGCTGGGTTTCCGTTCCCTTGGCGCTTTCTATTTTGTTCATCTTTTGCTTGTTTTTCATGTAGTGTATCTAAAAATTCATTCGAGTTACTCATGTTTATATCTCTCCTTTCATTTTGTCATGATTACTATAACCAATTAGGAGGATAATCATGAGTTAGAAGTTAGGCACTTAATTTTCTTCGATAATGTAAGTAAAATATTCCATACATAACAAATAGCATGAGTAAAACTTGTAACTCTACATTTGCCTTTAAAATAGCTGCGATAGGGTCTGGTAAGTACGGTGATTTATCATTTGTGCTTAAACCTAACCATTTATTTAAGAGGCTAATGGTACAAAACATAAAAACACCGGACCAGCTTGCCGTAATTGCTTTTTGTTTAATTTTTGTTTCACGTTCATCATCTGTAATCCAAGGATTAGCAGTTTTATCACTACTAAAGAAGCCGTTTATATATCCCCATATAATCATTCCAATAAAGACAATTATCCATTTCATATATGTAATTCTCCTTTCGGTGTAAAAAGTATTTTACATGTAATATTGTAATGTTTTACAAACCTTCGTGTCAAACATTTTTTACATATCGGTTTTTATACAGCAGGAATAAAGAATGCAATAGGGAAGAAATATGTGTGAGGATTTTATAGTAAGAGGAGACTGAATATGAAAATCGTTTTTGTTCGGCATGGTGAAGGTGAACATACAACGGATTTAACAGAAAGTTTACAAGTGTTTGACCCACCATTGACGAGAGTAGGAAAGGCTCAAGCTAAATTACTTCAACGTGATGTATCATTACAAGAAACGGATATATTAATTGTTAGTCCTACACTTAGAACTTTACAAACGGCGACAATATGGAGTGCGAAAGTAGCTTGTCAAAAAATAGTCCATCCATATGTATCTCCGCGTATTTTTCCTTATCGAGAAGGAGCGAAAACATTACCGTGCGATTATATAGTAGATCAGGAAATGATAACAAAGTTATTTCCGCATTTTTCGATAGAGAAAAGCTCAAATAATCAGTTATGGAAGGAAGGTATAAACACTATTTCAGAGAATAGTTTTCAGCAAATAGTAGATGAATTTCTTCTTTGGTGTTATGAACTGGGTGCGGAAAGAATTTCCATTGTATCTCACGATGGAACAATTACAGCATATAGGCAATATTTACAGAAAGTCGTTTTAACTAGATCAGATTTTTTGAAAGAAACAGGTATATATGAAATGGATTTATCCCATAAAAGTCTGATTGATAAGGGCTGATTATAGGATGGAGGTTGTTTGTTGAATATTGCATTAGTAGTTGGTTTTAATTCGGATTTAGAGGCGCAATCAATACGAGCATCTCTTGAGTATTTTGGTGCAAGAGTTGTGACATATTGGATTGGTAGACCGAAAGATTTTGTGGAAGTTCTTTCTGGAAAGAACTTATTTAACGATATTAATTATATTATTTTTTGCTTTCATGGTGAAGAAGGGAAGTTTGTCATGGAAGAGTTAGGCGAAGAAGTATATGAACAAGATGAACCGAGAGGGTATTTTGGTAAAGCAGAAATTTATAAATATGCAAAATTGCATAATACACATATTGTAAATAGCGGGTGCACATTAGGGGAGCAAAAACTTGCAAAATCTTTTTTACATAGTGGTGCAAAATCATATATTGGATCGATTGATTATGTAGATGGAAATGCAGCACTTATGTTTACTATACGCTTATTTTATGGGGTTATTAACCATGGGAAAACGTTAGAAGAAGCGTTTCAAGAAGCGAGTTTAATTGATGAGGAGACACATACATTTCGATTCTATAATTAGTATGAAACACGTTTATTCTATATTCGAATAAACGTGTTTCACATTTAACTCACATTTTTTTTACATTTTTTTCAATGAAAATGATTATCACCTGTGTTATGATATGTTCAAGTTTTTACAGGTAATAAAAGTTACTATATAAACGTTAGTTTTTAATGTTTCATACACATGTCATGAATTATTCATAATTAACATTTGAAAAATAAGTAACTAATGTTATTATATTAACTGTAACTAACTTAATTACAACTTTAGGAGGAAGATATGGTTATTCAATTTTTAAGAGAAAACAAAGCAGTTTCTTTTGTATTAGCAGTAATTCGAGTATATCTTGGTTACACATGGTTAATGGCTGGAATCGGTAAACTACAAGGAAAAGGATTCGATGCAACAGGTTATTTGCAAGGCGCAATTGAAAAATCTAAAGGTGCACAACCGGCTGTTCAATCTTGGTGGGCATCATTCTTACAAGAATTTGCAATTCCAAATGTAGATTTGTTTAATACGCTTGTAACATGGGGAGAAATTTTAGTCGGAATTGGTTTAATTGTAGGCTGTTTAACAAAAACAGCGGTCTTTTTTGGTCTTGTAATGAACTTTTCCTATATGTTTAGTGGGTCAATTGGTGTGAACCCTGAGATGGTTATCTTATCTATGTTTGTTCTTGTTGCCGGTATGAACGCTGGGAAATTTGGAATGGATGGCTTTGTTATCCCGAAAGTATTAGGATCAAAAACTCAAAAACGCCAAAAGCAAGCTGCTTAATATATGAAAACGGGTATCTCAAAATGAGATACCCGTTTATGTTATTTTTCAACTTTGATCGGATTGTTCTTAAAGAAGTCTTGTACATACCCGACAAATTCTTGTGGTTCTTGGCGAAATGGTGCATGATAACCTTTTTCAATAATATGTAAAGTGCTATTTTTTAAGAATTGATGATACGTTTCTCCTTCTTTCCAAGAAACGCTACTATCATTTCTGCCCCATATAATTAAAGTCGGCTGTTTCATTTCATTCGCATTA
The DNA here is from genome assembly GCF_016625265.1 of Bacillus sp. S71. Taxonomy (NCBI): domain Bacteria; kingdom Bacillati; phylum Bacillota; class Bacilli; order Caryophanales; family Bacillaceae; genus Bacillus; species Bacillus sp. S71. The sequence goes on from NZ_JACVUW010000002.1 coordinate 76,030, forward strand.
ATTTTAAGACGTCTAGGCCATAGTTTCATTTTGTTATAATGCTCTTCATCGTTACGTTTGAATTTCACTTTGCTCTCATCATAATCAGTAATAGAAGAAACGGCATTTAAATCAGTCGGCAATTGTGGTTTTGGTGAGCCTTGTTTAGTAACGAATGTATGAGGACCACCTGTAGCATCAGTTAAAATAAGGTGAGTAACTGCTTCAGGATATAAATATGTTAAATTTAGAGAAATTTCTCCCCCCATGGAATGCCCCAGTATTGCGAATGAATCATACCCTAGTTTTTTCATTAATTTATAATACAAATTTGCATGAGTTGGAAAAGAATAATAAAAATCCATTGGCTTAGATGAGCGCCCGAATCCTAAAGCATCTACAGAAATAATTGTATGATCTTTTGCTAAATCGGAGTAAATCTTTTGAAAACCATCTGATGACCCTCCAAAGCCATGAATCATAAGTAAAGGTGGTTTTTCATTACCAATCTTTTTAAAGTAAATGGTTTGACCATCTATTTCTACCATTTTTTCCTCGGTAGCTAGTTTAGCTGTAATTGTATTTTTTACTTGCTTTACTTGTTCTACTGGCTTTTCTGCTGCACTACATCCTACTAATAGTGTAAGAGTAAGACAACCTACCATAAAATAGCTAAATCGCTTCAATTAGGTGTCTCCTTTCTAACATAACGCTGTATCTATCATAGCAAATAGCATATTACGATTTCCAGGAAGTTGGCTACCATTTTTTATCATAAGAGGTGAAAGGAGCGTTTCTTGGAAATTTTCTGTTTGAAGAAATTTACGAAATATAAATTGTGAATGTGGGACATCAATTCGTACTATACCATTCCAACATTCACATATCTTTTTTAATAATTGAATAGCATCTTCTTCTTGCTTGGCGATAAGTGGATGGATACATAATATATTGCCCTTTTGTATGCATAATGAAAAAGCTTCTATACGGTTATTTCTTTCAATTTTAAAAGCGTGTATGGCCCTTGGTAATAGCAAAGAGTAAAGTAGAGAACGATTCACACCAGTTGCAATTTGATCAAGAGAAGTAAGAGATATAAGGTCTTCTTCTCGTACTTGTTGTAAGTGAGAAGGATATGTCTTAGTAGTTTGCTTTTCAAAACGATGAATTGTTGTTGCTGTTTGAAATCCACATGATGTGTATAGAGGTTCGCCAGCTTTTGTCGCAATAAGTGCAATTGGTTGTTTTGGATGAATTTGTTCCAAGCAATGATTTAGCAACATGCGCCCTATTCCTCGTCCTTGAAAATTAGGGTGAACGATTAACATACCAATGGAAGTGAAGTTACTTGTAAAAGGAAATACTCCTCCAGTCGCAATGAGTTTGTTTTCATGAATATAACCTACAAGTGTGCCGATAGAAAGATACATTTCGAATTGCTTTTTCATAAAAATTTCATCGTGTAACCATCCAACAGATTTGCAAAGATTAAGTAATTCAAAAATAAAAGACTCATTTAGCTTTACTATTTTCATAAAGGCTCACCGCATTTCTATTTAATTTCATAAAAATAGAGTCAAAATGTAAAAAAAAGAGATTTACGTTAAATGAAATCCAACCTGTTTATATTTAAATTGTAAAGGGCAGGATGGCTGATACGAAGAGACAAAGTTATACAAATTATAACTGATATTTACATAAGTTAACAAAAAATTTACATACAGCTAATTTTCTCTTAATAGTCTTCCATTAAATTTGATAGTGGGAAATGAATAACCTAATTAGGGGGACAAGACAGTGAAAAAGTTTGTGAAAAAAGCATGGCCATTTGCAGTTGTGGCATCATTAGCAGTTACTTCGGTAGCAACATGGAATTTTACTCGTTCTAGTGAGGTTAATGCAGATGAGAACGGAAGCAATGCAAAGATTAAAAATGTTATCGTATTAATTGGGGATGGTATGGGCCCTTCATATATGACGGCTCACCGTTATATGAAAGATAATCCAAAAACCTTTGAAATGGAATCTACAGAATTTGATAAGCATCTTGTAGGAACACAAAAAACATACCCAGAAGATGAGCATGAAAATATTACAGACTCTGCATCAGCAGCAACAGCTATGTCAGCAGGGATTAAAACATATAATGCTGCAATTGCAGTTGATAATGATAAAGCGGAAGTGAAAACGGTTCTTGAGCAAGCGAAAGAAAAAGGGAAATCAACGGGACTTGTTGCAACTTCTGAAATTACACATGCAACACCAGCTGCTTTCGGTGCGCATGACATTAGCCGTAAAAATATGGACGCAATTGCAAATGATTATTTTGATGAGAAAATTAAAGGGAAGCATAAAGTAGATGTTATGCTTGGCGGCGGCGTAAAGAACTTTGTTAGAAAAGATCGTAATCTTACAGAAGAGTTTAAGAAATCTGGTTATAGCTATGTAACGGATCGAGATCAATTGTTAAATGATAAAAATGATCAAATTCTTGGTTTATTTGCACCAGGTGGATTAGATAAAATGATTGATCGTAATGATAAAACACCTTCATTAGAAGAAATGACTAATGCAGCAATTGAGCGTTTGAACAAAAATAAAAATGGTTTCTTCTTAATGGTGGAAGGAAGTCAAATCGACTGGGCTGGACATGATAATGATATCGTTGGTGCAATGAGTGAAATGGAAGACTTCGAAAAAGCTTTCAAAGCAGCGATTGAGTTTGCGAAAAAAGATAAAAATACGTTAGTTGTTGCAACGGCAGACCACGCTACAGGTGGATTATCTTTAGGGGCCAATGGCGAGTATAACTTTAAAGTAGATCCAATTAAAGCTGCAAAACGCACACCAGACTTTATGGCAAATGAGATTGCAAAAGGTGCAAATGTAGAAGAAACATTGAAAAAGTATATTGATTTACAATTAACTCCAGAAGAAATTCAAGCTGTAAATGATATAGCTCCGTCAAAAGATGTAACAAAGATTGATAATGCAATTGAAGATATTTTCAATAAGCGCTCGGTTACAGGCTGGACAACTGGTGGACATACAGGGGAAGATGTGAACGTGTATGCATTTGGTCCAGGTAAATACTTATTCTCAGGCGTTCAAGAGAATACAAATATAGCGAAACGTGTCTTTGATATTGTTGGCGGTGGCGATCCGAATAAAGGAAGACGTTAATTAAGAGCGAAAGTGAGGCGAAATGCCTCACTTTTCTTTTTAGGAGTTGGGAATATGGAAAAAATATTTAGGAAATTAAGATTCCTTCTAGTATTTGTAGTATTACTAGTTGGATGTCAACAAGAAGAGAATAACGTAGAACAAAAATTTACTACTAAAAAAACTGAGGAAAAGGTACAAATAACAAAAGAAGAAGAGAAATCTATTCAAGATGTTATTACTACATTTGTGCGAACGACGAATGAAAAAAATCTTGCAGAACATATGGAGTTATTTTCAAAGAAGATGCCTAGTGCTGAAGACTTAAAAACACAAAAAGAAGCCGCATTTCAAAAGGGAAATAAGAAGATTGAATTGGAACATATAGATATGAAAGCTAGTAAAGTAGGGTATGTTATTGTTGAAACGAAAGAAAAGGAAGTAGACGATAGTGTCACTCTTCAAAAGAAAGTACAGTACGCTCTTGGAAAAGAAGATGAGAAATGGAAGATTGAAGAGGTTCGCACGATAGAGAAAAAATAACGTGAAACTTTAATAAGTGTGGGAGTCACATCTCCAAAAAAATGGTATAAAAAAAGGTTCTCATTGGCGAGAACCTTTTTTTATAGTGGTAGCATAATTTGATTTGAGCATGCCTCAATATCATCAATATCTTGACGAATTGTGGCCATTTTATTATCAAGATCTTCAGCTTTCATTGCTGCATCATGTAGTTCATCTTTTAAATACTCCGGTATTTTCCCTTCATATTTATAATAAAGTTTGTGTTCTAAACTTGCCCAAAAGTCCATTGCCAGTGTACGTAACTGAATTTCTGCAAATACATCTTTTGTACCAGAATTCAGTGATAAAGGATATTTAATAATCATGTGTAAACTTTTATAACCGTTTCCCTTTGGATTAGCGATATAATCTTTTACCTCTATGATTTCCATATCTTCACGCTTTTGAATGACTTCTTTTAAATGATAAATATCTTCTACGAAGCAACATGTAATACGAATACCAATAATATCTTGTAAATGCGTTTGAGCATTTTCAACTGTCGGTAATAAATTTTTACGTTCCAGCTTTTTAATAATACTTTCAGGTTGTTTTAGTCTTGTTTTTATATGTTCAAACGGGTTGTAATCCTCTAAAAATTGAGCTTCCCGGTTCATAATTTCAAATTTAGTTTTTAACTCTTCTAAAGCAAATGTATATGGTAATACAAAAGCTTTCCAGTAGTTAACTGTTGATTGATTATATTCCATTTTATATACACACCTTTTCCTATTTACAAGTGAGGTTGTTATTATACTAAATACCAAATCATATAAGCACAAGCGGCAAATGATGAGATCATAAAGCGATATTTAGTTTTCATACTTTCAACTCCTTTCGAGTAAGATTCTATATAAATAAACGTGATTGTTAATAAGTTCACTATGTACAATTTCTATAGTAATAGATTCGTGTGAATTTCGTATGAACTAATTGTTTCAGCTTTTTGTCTTTTTTGCTGTTAATCATAATTATTATTCGGATTTAAAGTGTTTTTATTTGATTTATCTATTTGTATAAATTAATGTATATTTAAATTTATAGTTATTAAGGAGGATATATGGTGAACTTTGAAGAATTAGCAATTGCTAGACGTTCTGCAATGAAATTTATACAAGGTATAGAAATCCCTGATGAGGATTTTAAAAAAATGTTTGAGTTAACTAAGCTTTCTCCATCTTGCTATAATTTGCAGCACACACATTATGTTGTAATTCGTGATCAAGAGCGAAAAGAAAGATTAAAAGAATTAGCGTTCGGTCAATATAAAGTATCGAGTGCATCAGCGGTAGTGCTCGTTTGTGGTGATAAAAGAGCATACCAAAATGTTGAAAATATTTACTTCGGTATGAAAGTTTTAAAGATGATTGATGAATGCGAATATGAAGATACAATTAGGCAAACGAAAGGTTTATATGAAGGAAAAGGAGAGCGTTTCATGGAGGATGAAGCGATTAGAAATGCTTCGTTAAGCGCGATGACTTTTATGTACGCAGCTAAATATTATGGCTATGATACATGTCCAATGATTGGTTTCGATGAAAAAGCAGTACAAAGTGAATTAAATATGCCAGAGCATGTAATACCTGTTTTAATGATTACGATAGGGAAAAGTGATACGACTAAAGTTCGTCCAAGAGGATATCGAAAGCCAATTAGTGAGTTTGTTACATACGAATCGTTTTAATAAAATTTATTTAACTATAAAAACAAGGGGATTCTAAATGGAATCTTCTTGTTTTTGCAATTGACAAATAGAATGAAGTTTTATAATATATAAATCGTAATCATTACGTTTTAGTTTGCGATCTTTGAAAGAAAGGAGAATTACCTATGCGTGTAAATATTACATTAGCTTGTACGGAGTGCGGTGATCGTAATTATATTTCTAAAAAAAATAAACGAAACAATCCAGAACGTATCGAACTAAAAAAATATTGTCCACGATTAAAGCGAGTAACGTTACACCGTGAGACGAAGTAGAAGACTAGAGATATCTCTAGTCTTTTTTTTGTTAATAAGTTTTGGTTTTCTTTGTTATAATTACCTTAAATTGTAACAAAGGAGAGGGCATGGTGAATCAAAAAGATAAAGAAAGAAAAGAGCACGTAGCTCATATTATTGAAATTCCAGATGAATATAGGCTTGTTGTAGATGATCAAGAAGGGGTTGATGACCCGTATCATCTATTATGGTGGGGACATAAAGATGATGAGGAGAAACAGATACAAATTACATTAAATAGACATACTGGTAATTTAATTGAATTTAGGATAGATGATGGAAATTCTTTTTCGAGTGATAAGGGAGCGATAGAGGAGAATAAAGCAAGAGAGGTTGCAAATACATTCTTAAAAAAATATACAAAAGAAGGATATGAATTCTATACATATGTAACGGTTAAGGACGACAGGCGCGGTTGGAAAGAAGTAAATTATATGCAAGAAGTGAATAGCTATCCATTGCCGAATACTGGGTGTGTTGTGCGAGTGCACCCTTCAGGTAATGTTGTGCATTTTCATTACAATGGACAAAAAGCCATAGAGAAAAAACCGTTATGGCCAAGTGAAATTGTTGGGGAGAATATCGTTTTAGAAAATTTGAAAGCTAGACAAGATATGAGACTTGTATTTGTAGATTTAACATACTCTTCATGTGAGTATGAAAACGGGGAAGAAGTAAAAGGGTACCATCTTGTATATGAACCAGAGCCTAGTCATGCGTTTATTGATGCAAGTACAGGTAAAGATTTATATGGGCCAGAACACTATAAATTACCTTCTACAGTACTTGTTGATAAACCGCTAAAGAGTAGTCAAAAAAAAGATGTGTTTGATTTATTTGATTGGGACAAGGAGAAGTTTGTCAAAATAGATGAAAAAGTAGATGAGGATGAAGTCCGGATAAAATTTGTATTAAAAGAAGAATTACAAAAAGAAATAGAAGAGAAGGATTCATATTCAATGGATGAGTTTTATAAAAAACATTTTCCAATGTTGAAACATGATGAATTCGTTGTAATTACTCTAGATAAAGAAACAAATCAATTGCTTTCTTTTTTTATGTGGAAGGATGAGAAAAAAAGGAAAACAATCTTATCGAGAGAGCAATGTTTAAGCAAGGCACTTCAATTTTTAGAGCATATTATCCCAGATGCGACAAAGTATGTTCAACTTTGGGATAATTATGAGGAGGAAGAGGGGATAGAGAGGTTTTCCTTTTCAATCTATGTAAATGACATTCATGTAGAGCGGAAATATATTATGATCAACATCAATGCAGAAAATGGTGCTGTGATGCACTACTCTGGAGAGTCTGGCAACTTTATAAAAGAATTACTTACATATGAAACAACACCAAAAGTAACAAAAGAAAAAGCGTTAGAAATATACAGAGAGGCTATCCGAGTTAAATTAGAATGGTTTGTAGATCATGATGCAGAGGAAACGAAATACAAACTACTGTATAAACAAACGACAGATGAAAAACATAAAGAACCTTTTGATTGTAGTCGGGAAATTCGTTATATTGATGCCCAAACGGGGAGAAATATTTGGAGTAAGTAAAGTAAAAAGAGTTATTTTTCAAAGAAAATAACTCTTTTTATTTTTATAATTTGCCTGTTCGTTTTTCAAAATTAAATGTGATAGGAAGATTGGAAGAAGAATTATCACTTTTAAATGTTACTTTCCATTCTTTAGTATGGGCTTTAATTTCAAAATTAAGAAGATTCATCGCTCTACGTTTATCTATTTCTAAAAACATATTATGAATTTCTGGTTCTTGCTGTAAATTAAGAGCCTTTAGTGTGACTGTTAATGTGAAAAAATTTTGCCCTTCATATACTATTTTTGATATTTTTGTTTTTTGTGTATTTAACAGTATATAAAAACGGTCTGATGGAGTTAATTGTACAGAGTCATCAGTAATTTCATTCTCGCTATTATAAAGTTCAACTAAGAAAGATGTACTATGGGAAGAATGTTTTTTGCTTGTAATCTGTAATTCAGTAGGAATCATCGGTATTTCATAAAAATCATTCCTTATTATGTTATTGTAATCCTCTGAAAATTTACGGACTTCTTTTGGAAAAGAGTCTTCTTGTGTACTTAAAAAAGTTTTATGTTGCTTTGGAGTTTTTTTACTAAAATTTAATGTTTCTTTAAAGTAATAATTGGATCCAGTTAAAAATAAAAAACTACAAATTAATAAAAAAATTCGATACGGATTTTGAAAGTTAAAGAACAGTAGTATACATGTAATAAATCCAATTACATAGAAAATAAAGATAAGTAGTTCTAGTTTTGAGTGAAAGGAGAAACCATAATTATGAAAAAATTTCATTCCAATTATAATTTGAGCTCCAAAAAACAAAGAAATTCCAAATTGAAAAAATAATAAATCAGGCCCTCTCTTAATAACAAAAGTAATGAACGAAATGAAAAGTAAAAATACCCCTAAATAAATTGTTACATTTAATAATCGATCTAATGTAAGCATGAATAGTTTCCCCTTTAATAGCATATTCATATATAAATAACAATTTTATATAATTATAATATAACAATAAAATATTTTAAATGTTGGAAGTGTTGAGTTTTATAAATAAACTGTACAGACACAAACAACCTCAAGCCCACATACACATAATAAAGACCACTATTTTGGCGGAGGTGAAAGGTTTGAGTCTATTCGCCGCAATTGGATATATGGTTCGAGAAGTGTTTGTCTTTGTTTCTTATGTGAAAAATAATGCGTTTCCGCAGCCGTTATCATCAGATGATGAGAGAAAGTACTTAGAGTTAATGGAGCAAGGTGATGCTCAAGCGAGAAATCTTTTAATTGAACATAATTTACGGCTTGTAGCTCATATCGTTAAAAAATTTGAGAACACAGGAGAAGATGCAGAAGATTTAATTTCAATTGGTACGATCGGGCTCATTAAAGCGATCGAGAGCTATTCAGCAGGAAAGGGAACGAAGCTTGCGACGTATGCAGCACGCTGTATTGAAAATGAAATTTTGATGCATTTACGTGTACTAAAGAAAACGAAAAAAGATGTTTCACTTCATGATCCGATCGGGCAAGATAAAGAGGGCAATGAAATATCGCTTATTGATATATTAAAATCAGAGTCTGAAGATGTAATTGATATGATTCAGCTTAGTATGGAGTTAGAAAAAATTAAAGAGTATATCGATATTTTAGACGAAAGAGAAAAAGAAGTGATTGTGAAACGTTTTGGACTTGGGCTAGATAAGGAGAAAACACAGCGGGAAATCGCTAAGGCGCTTGGCATTTCTAGAAGTTACGTATCACGGATCGAAAAGCGTGCTTTAATGAAAATGTTCCACGAGTTTGTAAGGGCAGAGAAAGAGAAAAAAGCGAAAGAGTAAAGTGTATTAGAAGCAGCCATATTTTAAAATAGGCTGCTTTTCTTATTGTAAATAAGAAAAGAAAACGCGTTATGCTAAGAAGAAATACATGTTCACTGTTGAAAATGACGGATTCTATCTGTAATATTAGAAGGTGCTAAATAATTTAAGAATAATACCATACTTAGTTTTCTGTATGTATAATAAGGCTGCTTTATATGATATGTGGGAATAAGAACCAATTTTACGTATGATATAGAAAGAAAATAAGGGAAAACTAAAGTTATAGACTGATTAGGGGGTTTCGCAATTTGCGACGTACATTATATCGACTTATGATAGAACTTACAAATGGTCGCTTTACTTCTTATATATTACGTAAATTTGCACAATCTCGTTTGAGCTCTATCATTATTCCATCGTATGCGAAAGTTTTTCAAATTAATCAAGATGAGATGGAAAAGGGTTTGAAGGAATATAGAACATTGCATGAATTATTTACGCGTAAGCTAAAAGAAGGAAAGCGTAGTATTGATACAGATGCATCGAGTATCGTTAGTCCTGTTGATGGTGTTTTTGCAGATCATGGTCCTATTGAGGATACAAAAACATTTGACATTAAAGGAAAGCGCTATTCAATTGTGGATATGCTAGGTAATGAAGAACGTGCAACGCGATATGCAGGCGGTACATATATGGTAATTTATTTGAGTCCAAGTCACTATCATCGCATTCATAGTCCGCTTTCTGGTTCTGTGACTGAAAGATTTGTACTCGGTAGAAAATCGTATCCGGTAAATGCAGCTGGTATGGAATACGGGAAAGAACCGCTGTCAAAAAATTATCGTTCTGTTACAGAAGTAAGCAGTGATGGCGAACATATGGCTCTTGTAAAAGTAGGGGCCATGTTTGTTAATAGTATTGAGCTTTTGCATGAGAGAGACACTGTTCAAAAAGGTGAAGAAATGGCATACTTTACATTTGGTTCAACAGTTGTGTTATTGTTTGAAAAAGATATGATAGAAGTAGTGCAGGAATTAAAGAGTGGACAAGAGCTGCGTCTTGGTGAAAAAATAGCTACTCGATTAGCTCATAAATAAAGAAAAGCTTTTATAACCGTAAGTAAGAGTTATGGGCAAAGATACTTAATGATGAAATCCCCTAGATGGGAGTACTTGTTTATTCGAGAGCCATCGTAGGATGGCTCTTTTTACAGGGCATTCAATAATGTATCCTGTAACTGTTTGATTGGTACGGGCTGATTAAACTTTCACTTTATATGTAATCAAGAAGATTTGACAAGCTTGTCCTCTAATGAGCGTCTAATGATTTCTTGTTTTATAAGTAAAATGAAGTCGGGATTTAATTTTAGTTCTTTTGCTTTATAATAAGACTCAGTGAGTAACTCAGTGGATAACTGTTCCATATGTTTTGTTTTCAAGGTGAGTCACCTCCTAATAATATAAGGATTGATTCGTTGATGCATTTAATGTACCAAAAAAGTATGACAGTCACAAACGAGTGGTTATCCACATACCTAGGTGGATAAAGTGTGTATAGTTTGTTAGTAAATTCCAAATTAACTGAAAGATTAATGTGGAAAATGTGTACAATTTTATCCACAGGTTATATATCGAAAAATGTTGTCGAAAAATTTTATGAAAAATCCTCAAAGAGGTGAAAGAAATTGAAGCTATTTTTACCAAATGAATACGTGAAAAATGTATATCATGTTCAACCAGAAGATTTAAAAAAACGTGGGATTAAAGGTGTTATTACTGATTTAGATAACACTTTAATTGAATGGGATCGTCCAAATGCAACCCCGCAACTTGAAGAATGGTTCTTAAAAATGAAAGAGCAAGGCATCCAAGTAACGGTTGTTTCAAATAATAATGAGCAACGTGTAAAAGATTTTGCTGATCCATTAGGTATTCCATTTATTCATAGTGCACGTAAACCATTTGTTCGAGCGTTTAAGCGTGCGATACAAGAGATGCATCTGCAGGCAGAGGAAGTTGTAGTAATTGGAGATCAGTTACTGACTGATGTGCTGGGTGGAAACCGAGTAGGGCTTCATACAATTTTAGTTGTACCGGTAGCACAAACGGACGGATTAGTGACGCGCTTTAATCGAAAAATTGAACGAAGAATCATGAAAAATATGAAGAAAAAAGGTTTAATTAACTGGGAGGAATAAAGTTTGACTGAAACAATTAAATGTATTGGTTGCGGTGTAGAAATTCAAACAGAAAATAAAAACGAAGTGGGGTATGCTCCTACCTCATCTTTAGAGAAAGAACAAGTCATTTGTCAACGTTGTTTTCGCTTGAAGCATTACAATGAAATTCAAGATGTATCGTTAACAGATGATGACTTCCTACGCATTTTAAATGGAATTGGAAAATCAGATGCATTAGTAGTCAAAATTGTAGATATTTTTGATTTTAATGGTAGCTGGTTACCTGGCTTACATCGTTTCGTAGGAAATAATAAAGTATTACTTGTTGGAAATAAAGCTGATTTAATTCCAAAGTCAGTAAAACATGATAAAGTAAAGCATTGGATGCGCTATAGTGCAAAGCAGCTAGGATTAAAACCAGAAGATGTCTTTTTAATTAGTGCAGCGAAGGGACAAGGAATTGCTGAACTAGCAGATGCTATTGAGTATTATCGCGGCGGCAAAGATGTTTACGTTGTTGGATGTACGAATGTAGGGAAATCGACATTTATTAATCGTATGATTAAAGAATTTAGTGATGAGACTGAAAATGTAATTACAACATCTCATTTCCCAGGAACAACACTGGATTTAATTGATATTCCATTAGACGAAGAATCTTCTTTATATGATACGCCAGGTATTATTAACCACCACCAAATGGCTCATTATGTTGGGAAGCAAAGCTTAAAGCTTATTACACCAACAAAAGAAATTAAGCCGATGGTATTCCAATTAAATGAAGAACAAACGTTATTCTTTAGTGGATTGGCACGTTTTGATTATGTAAGTGGTGGTCGTCGTGCGTTTACTTGTCACTTCTCGAATCGTTTAACAATCCATCGTACAAAGCTTGAGAAAGCAGATGAATTATATAAAAATCATGCTGGAGATTTACTAAGCCCGCCAACACCAGAAGAATTAGCAAATATGCCTGAGTTAGTGAAATACGAATTTAATATTCGTGAACCAAAGACGGATGTTGTATTCTCTGGATTAGGATGGGTTACTGTGAACGAACCAGGCGCAAAAATTGTTGCACACGTACCAAAAGGAGTAAGTGTTTCACTACGTAAATCTTTAATTTAATATGGAGAGGGATTTATGAAACAATTATATGGTGTAATCGGAAATCCAATTGGACATTCATTATCACCCGTTATGCATAACGATGCATTTGAACACTTGAATATGGATGCCCATTATCATGCATTCCTTGTTGAAGAGGAAGCGCTAGGGGAAGCAGTAAGAGGTTTAAAAGCATTAGGTATTTCAGGATTTAATGTAACAACTCCGCACAAGGTTGCTATCATGGAGTATTTGGATGAGATTGATCCATTGGCAAGGAAAATCGGTGCAGTAAATACAGTGGTTCATAAGAATGGAAGGTTAATTGGCTATAACACAGATGGAATTGGTTTTGTTCGAGCGCTGCAGTCAATTAGTAATGAACCACTTCAAGGGAAACGTATTTTGTTACTTGGTGCAGGTGGTGCTAGCCGAGCTATTTATTTTTCTCTTGCTGATGTAGGTGTAAAAGAGATTGATGTAGCCAATCGTACAGTAGATAAGGCGAAAGAACTTATTGCTGCACGTACGGCCGATGTTAATTCTGTTGCTTTGTCGTTAGAAAAAGCGACAGAAGAACAAGGAAATTATGATATTATCATTCAGACGACAACGATAGGTATGCATCCACACGTCGAACATACGCCATTACAAATGTGTTCGTTAAAAAAAGGAACGATTGTATCAGATATAATTTATAATCCATTTGAAACGAAAATTTTATGTGAGGCAAAAGAGCAAGGTGCAATCATTCACAATGGTATTGATATGTTTGTTTATCAAGGAGCACTTGCATTTGAAATGTGGACAGGACGTGTACCAAATATTGATCGAATGAAACAATTAGTTATAGAAAAGCTTGGAGGCTAACATATATGTTAACAGGAAAACAAAAAAGATTTTTACGTGCACAAGCACATCATTTAACACCAATTTTTCAAGTAGGAAAAGGCGGAGTAAATGAAAATATGGTAAAACAAATTGGAGAAGCGTTAGAAGTTCGTGAACTATTTAAAGTGAGTGTATTACAAAACTGTGAATTTGATCGCCGTGAGGTTGCGGAAGAACTTGCAAAAGGTGCACGTGCTGAAATCGTTCAAGTAATTGGAAGTACAATCGTTTTATACAAAGAATCAAGAGAAAATAAACAAATTAAGCTTCCTCGATAAAAAGATTAGCATGCGCTATTTTTTATCGCTGATGCGTAATGATGTAGAGAGCGAAACCAATTGAACTTTTATTAATAGCAACTCTCTTCGTTCCTAACCAAGGAGAGTTGCTGTATGTAAAAGGAAGGGGCGTTTCTTTTGAGGAAAATTGGCATCATTGGCGGTACATTTGATCCGCCTCACTATGGACATTTGCTAATTGCAAATGAAGTATATCACGCTTTGGAATTGGAAGAAGTATGGTTCTTGCCAAACCAGATTCCGCCACATAAACAAGGACGTAATATTACAAGTATAGAAAGTCGTTTACATATGTTAGAGCTTGCGACTGAGGCAGAAGAACACTTTTCTATTTGTTTAGAAGAGCTAAGCAGGAAGGGCCCATCTTATACGTATGACACTATGTTACAATTGACGAAGAAGTATCCGGATGTGCAGTTTCACTTTATTATCGGTGGGGATATGGTTGAGTATTTACCGAAGTGGTATAACATTGAAGCTTTACTTAATCTTGTAACATTTGTTGGAGTTGCAAGACCTGGGTATACATTGCATACACCATATAAGATTACTACAGTGGAAATTCCGGAATTTGCAGTTTCTTCATCCTTATTACGTGAGAGATATAAGGAGAAGAAAACGTGTAAATATTTACTTCCTGAAAAAGTACAGGTATATATCGAGAGGAATGGGTTGTATGAATCGTGAGAATGCACTGCATATTGTCAAACAACAAATGCATGAAAAACGTTATATACACACAATTGGTGTAATGGAGACAGCGATTGAGCTTGCTAAGTTATACGGTGTGGACGAGAAAAAAGCAGAGATGGCAGCTATATTCCATGATTATGCGAAATGTAGAGCAATTTCAGAGATGGAAGAGATTATTAAACGTGAAGATTTGCCGAAAGATTTACTTTGCTATAATAAAGAGTTGTGGCATGCGCCTGTTGGGGCATACTTAGTAGAAAAAGAGGTAGGCATTACGGATTCTGAAATATTGCAAGCTATTACATATCATACAAGTGGTCATGAGAACATGACGATGTTAGATAAAGTGATTTATGTAGCTGATTACATTGAGCCAGGGCGAAAGTTTCCAGGTGTGGAAGAGGCTCGTAAACTCGCATATACGGATATAAATCAAGCTTTATTATTTGCCTTAAAGAGAACAATTCAATTTTTAATGGAAAAAAATCAGACGATTTATCCATTAACATTCCAAACATACAATGCAGTTATCAAGGAGGAAATGAGTAAATGAACGATAAAGATTTATTAGTGTTAGCGGCAAAAGCAGCTGATGATAAAAGAGCAGAAGATATGGTTGTCCTAAATATGCAAGGTATTTCACCAATTGCAGATTATTTCATTATTTGTCACGGTAATTCAGATAAACAAGTGCAAGCAATTGCACGTGAAATTAAATCAAAAGCACATGAGTTCCAAATCGACGTACAACGTATGGAAGGTTTTGACGAAGCACGTTGGGTATTAGTTGATCTTGGAGATGTAGTTGCCCATGTATTCCATAAAGATGAGCGTAATCACTATAATTTAGAGCGTCTATGGGGCGATGTGCCACGTGAAGATATAACAGAAGAGCTAGGCCAATGAAATACGAACAATTTGCATTGTTGTACGACGAACTGATGAATGATGTCCCTTATGATAAATGGGTAGAATTCACAGAGGAAAGCCTGCAGCAGGCAGATATGAAAGAGGCAAAAATTCTTGATGTAGCATGCGGTACGGGTAATGTAACCCTTCCGCTTGTGCAAAAGGGTTACGATTTAATAGGTGTCGATCTTTCAGAAGAAATGTTAACAGTCGCTCAGCAAAAACTAGGAGGAGAGGGATACTTTATTCCTTTTTACCAACAAGACATGCGAGAGCTTGATGTTCCAGGTGAGTTTGACTGTGTCACTATCTTTTGTGATTCATTAAATTATGTATTGCAAGAAGATGGAGTACAAGAAACATTTAGAAGAGTGTTTCACCATTTGCGTCAAGATGGTTTGTTTTTATTTGATGTACATTCTTTATATAAAATACATCATGTATTTCAAAATGAAACGTATACAGTGAATGGAGAAGAAATATCTCTTATTTGGAATTGCTTCCCTGGTGAAGAATCAAATAGTGTAGAGCATGATTTGACATTCTTTGTTCAAGATCCGGAAGAAGATGTGTACCATCGGTTTGATGAATGTCACGTGCAACGTGCATATCAAGTGGAAGAGTTAACGAAATGGCTTGAAGAAGCAGGTTTTACAGTTCTTCGTGTAACAGGTGATTTTGAGCGACTTGAAGTTACAGAACAAACAGAGCGTATTTTCTTCATGGCGAAGAAAAACGGATAAAACAAATAAAACAAAAGCAACCGAGAAGGTTGCTTTTGTTTTATAAAGAAGATGTATTTTTAGTTCTAGCATAATCTGAAGATCGTATGCGTAAAGTGTGGGAATAGTAGTTGAAGTGAAAATGTATTGTAAAAAAGTAAGTATTTATAAAAAGGATTTGGAATGAAAATGACGTATTTATTATGTGTGTTTATTGAATTGCTGATCAACGCATTCTAAATCTTCATCAAATTTTTCATGTGTTCGCTCGATTAACTTATGGAACATATCTCCAACGTGTTCTTCTAAAACCCGAATGCCTTCCCCGGTAACGCCGCCTTTCACGCAAACCTTTTCTTGTAAGGTAGGTAATGTGAAGATTTCTTTTTCAAGTAATTTCCCCATCCCCACGACCATTTCACTTACTAAAGTAGTAGCCTCTTCGTGTGTAATATTTGTTTTATCTACAGCAGCGTTAATGAAGCATTGTAGTAAATAACTAAAGAAAGCAGGACCGCAACTTGCTATATCAGATGAAACACGTGTTATATCTTCTTCTATTACAAGAGGTGTAGAAATATTTTTGAATAGACGAAGTAGTTTTTGTTGCCATTCTTCAGAGCAATTATTTCCAAATGTAAATAGTGAGGCGCCAGAGAGGGCGCGATTTGTGATACTTGGAATGATACGTGCGACGTGGCACGGTACGAGAGTCTCTAATTGTGATGGAGATATTGGACTTGTAATAGAAACTAAGCACGTTTCATCAGAAAAATGTTCAGCGTATTTTTTTAGGATAGGGTATATATCTATCGGCTTAACGCAAATAAAAATAAGTTGTGATTGTTCGATTACTTCCGGGATTGTTTTTGCTATATGAACAGAAGGGTATTTTTCTTTTATGTGATATGCTTTGGCAGGCGTCCGATTAATGATTGTAAGGCACGAAGGTTTGACAGCACGGGTTTCTAAAAATGCATCGATTAGTATATTCCCCATGTTTCCTGTCCCTATAATTCCTATGTTCAAAGTTTCATCCCTCCTTCGTAACAGCTTTCTCCTAAACAATATGAATGATGTTATAAATTTATGATTAGAGGTGTAAAATGATGTGGGATTTTCCGAAAAAGTGGTTAGGTTTAGTAGCTATTATTGGAACTTTACTTTTTCTTGTTTTTTGGAAAACGAATCAGAGTGTAGAACGAACGCCTATTACAATGAATGTGCAAGAGAAGGAGATAGAAAAAAAGGGTAAACCGAAAATATCGGATACAAAGGAACAGAAAAGAACAATTATAATTGATGTGAAAGGAGCGGTTAATAAAGAAGGGGTATATGAAATGAAGGAAGGAGATCGCGTAAAGGATGCGGTTCAAAAGGCTGGTGGTTTTTTATCAGAAGTAGATATGAAAAAAGTGAATTTAGCACAAATTGTACAAGATCAAATGCTTCTTTATATACCGAGTAAAAATGAGCCAGAACAAGGGATGTTTACTTCTTCTAAGGAAGATGGCAAGATTCGAATAAATACAGCAGCGAAAGAGCAATTGGAAAAAATTACAGGGATTGGCTCTCGAAAGGCAGAAAGTATTTTGAAATATCGAGAAGAGCATGGTCCGTTTCAGAAAATAGAAGATTTATTAGAGATTGATGGGATTGGTGCGAAGTCTCTTGAAAAGATAAAAGATCAAATTATTATTCCGTAAAAGATTGACGAAGTTTTTCTTCTTTCGCTACACTACAAGTAGACAAAAAAGTAGGTGAAAAATATGGAACGAATTTCATGGGATCAATATTTTATGACGCAAAGCCATCTACTATCGTTACGTAGTACATGTACAAGGCTTGCGGTAGGAGCGACAATCGTTCGCGATAAACGAATTATTGCTGGTGGATATAATGGTTCGATTAAAGGTGGCGTACATTGTATAGATGATGGTTGTTACGTAATCGATAATCATTGTGTTCGGACAATTCATGCCGAAATGAATGCTTTATTACAATGTGCCAAGTTTGGTGCGAAAACAGAGGAAGCAGAAATTTACGTTACGCATTTCCCTTGTTTACAATGTTGTAAGGCAATTATTCAAAGTGGTATTACAGCGGTTTATTATGCGCAGGATTATAAAAATCATCCATACGCCATAGAGTTATTTGAACAAGCGAATGTAACAGTGAAGCACGTTCCGCTAGAATATGATATCGCTGCATTAGAGGAGCAAAAACGTTATACGGAGTTAAAAGAATTATTTGCGTCTTTAGAAAAAGATAATTTATCAATGGAAGAATTACAGCATGTATTCACGAAAGCAAAAATGATGCTATAAGGAGTGAGTATAAGTTGCAGGAACAATGGGGGTATGTTGCAATCTCGTTTATAATAGGGATTGCAATTGCCTTTTCCTCGTCACTTTTATTGATAGTTTTTTGCCTCTTTTTAAATGGTTTCTTCTGTTTATATCGCACTTCGCGTAAAACCTTCTTTTTTTGCATTGTAGCGTGCTTTAGTGGCGCTATATACACTTCCTATGTTCAAGGGTGGAATAAGTCTCTAGGAGAGCCCTATGGAGTTACAAGAGGGGTTATACAAAACACACCGCTTGTTAATGGAGATCGCCTATCTTTTCAGTTTGAAGATCACAATAAAAATATAGTGCAGTTAAGTTATAGAATAAAATCAGCCTTGGAAAAGGAAAAAATGCAACAATTATACGCAGGGATATCATGTGTATTCGAGGGTGAGAGGAAAGAACCGCAAACAGCTCGGAATTTTCATGGTTTTAATTACCGTGATTATTTATACAAGCAACATATTCATTTCACATTTGAGGCTGCATATATTTCTGAATGCTATAAAACATCACTGTCGCTCATGCAACGGATTCTCCTTTTGAGGCAACAAGTAATCTCGAAAGTTACAGAGATGTTTCCAGAGCAATCAGGTGCTTTTATGAATGCGTTACTATTTGGTGATAGACAACAAATGACGTTTGAAGTGGAAGAGCAATATCAACAGTTTGGTCTTGTACATTTGTTAGCAATTTCAGGTTCGCACATTGTATTGTTAATGGTGATAGTATATTTTATTTTGCTAAGAAGTGGTGCGACGAGGGAGGTAGCAACAATTTGCCTTATCATTTGTATTCCTTTGTATATGGTTTTAGCAGGGGCGTCACCCTCTGTTATAAGGGCTTCTATAACAGGAGTTTTGACGTTGATTGCTTTTATGTGCTCGATTCGTTTATCTAGTTTAGATGCTTTAAGTGTAACAGCTATATGTATGCTTATATATGACCCTTATCTTGTTTTTAATATTGGATTTCAGTTTTCTTTTGTAGGTAGCTTCGCTTTACTTTTGTCTGCTCCGTTATTGTTAGTGAGTAGCAACGGAGTAATCCGAAATTCTATTTATATTTCTATCATTTCACAGCTCGTTAGTACTCCGATTTTGTTATATCACTTTGGTTATTTTTCTCCATATAGCATTTTCCTCAATCTTTTATACGTTCCGTTTTTATCTATCATTGTATTACCATGTAGCGTTATTATTTTACTGTGTATGCCAATTGTCCCGTTTCTCGCAAAAGGATTTGCGGATGTGTTATCAATAGGCTTGAGTATGTCTAATGTTTTTCTAAGTTATTGTGAAAGTTTACCATTTAACCAGCTTATTTTCGGGAAAACGTCCTTCAATCTTGTAGCTGTATATTGCGCGAGTATTGTCAGTATATTGATGGTTTGGGAAAGGAGAGCGCCGAAAAAAATGGTTTGTATAGTTGTGAGTATATTTCTTTTTATTAGCACGTGTCATTATGTATATCCATATTTTAGAGGAAGTGGAAGTGTAACATTTATTGATGTTGGACAAGGTGATGCAATATTAATTCGCCTTCCGTATGATAAAGGGGTTTATCTTATTGATACAGGTGGAACGCTTCGTGTCAATAAGGAAGAGTGGCAACAAAAAAAGCATGAATTTTCTGTTGGAAATGATGTTTTAATACCCTATTTACAAAAAGAAGGTATTAAAACAATTGATAAATTAATCGTAACGCATGGAGATGCAGATCATATAGGTGCTGCGCAAGAATTATTATCATATATACCTGTAAAAGAAGTTGTATTTGGCCGAAAGGGAAAAGATGCAGTATTAGAAAAAGTAGTAAAGAAACAGGCATTAGAAAAGGAAATGAAAATAACTGAAGTGGGGGAAGGGGAAAGTTGGAGTGTAAATGAAGCTGAATTTTTCGTTTTAGCTCCAAAAGGAAAAGAAAAAAGTGAAAATAATGCTTCAATTGTAATATGGGCAAAATTTGGAGGATTGACGTGGCTATTTACAGGCGATTTAGAAGAAGAAGGAGAGCAGTTTTTAGTATCTGCGTATCCAGATTTGCGAGTAGATGTTTTAAAAGTTGCTCATCATGGAAGTAACACGTCATCTATAGAGTCTTTTTTGAACGTTATACAGCCCCGTGTAGCGATTATATCTGTTGGTAAGCAGAATAGATATGGACACCCACATAAAGAAGTGATAGAGCGTTTGGAGAAGATGGGGAGTGCGATATGGCGCACGGACAAGCAAGGTGCTATTTCCTATGTTTTTAAAGGGGAAAATGGAACCTTTCAAAGTAAAATCACATACGATAAGACATATAATAGGTGAAAAAGAGAAGACTGCCATGAAGTGGCAGCCTTTAAGAACCGATAAATTTAATAACAGTTGCAATGATGAAAAGTGTTGCGAAAAAACCAAATGAGACGATAAATCCTACCCCTGAATCAATAGCGTCATTGCGTTTACTTTGAACGTTTTGTTCAAAATCATTCATTTAGAATCCCTCCCCAACATTCCACTTTAGTATAAAATATTGTCAGAAAAAAATCTACAATTTCCATATGAAGAGAAAATGAGCTTTTTTGCTACTTTTAGATCATGAAGTAACGTGAGTTTTTTGTTTCCAAGCATGTTAACAGTTGGCACTTATACTCGAATTTTTATTGTGAATAATAAAGGGAAGGTGATTACCGCACACCAATAAGAAACCCGGGGCTTATTGCGTGGCGTTTAATATAAATAAAGGGACGGGTTATAAAGCCTGTTCCTTTGTACTTGTAAAACAAAAGCTAGGGCATTAGTATAAATATATATTGCCAAGTTAGGGAGTAGGAAAAAGTATGAGTGATATACATAAAAAAATTAAAAAGAAACAGTTTGCTTCGTTATATTTACTATATGGAACGGAAGCTTTTTTTATAAATGAAACGATAAAGCTTATTACGACAGAAGCACTTGAAGAAGAAGATCGAGAGTTTAATGTTGTGACATACGATTTGGAAGAAGCATATTTAGAAGATGTGGTTGAGGATGCGCGTACGCTTCCTTTCTTTGGAGAACGGAAAGTACTGTTAATAAAATCACCGCTATTTCTGACTTCGCAAAAAGAAAAGTTAGAGCAAAATATAAAAATTTTAGAAGAATACATTGGTGAACCTTCTCCATTTTCTATTCTTGTTTTTGTTGCGCCTTACGAAAAACTTGATGAGCGAAAAAAAATTACAAAACTATTAAAGAAAACAGCAGATGTAGTAGAAGCGAATGCGATGCAAGTGCAGGATGTTCAGAAGTGGATTATTGCTCGTGCAGATGAAGTGCATGTGCACATTGATAACGCGGCTGTTAGTTTGTTGCTAGAGCTTGTGGGAAGTAATGTAACGATGTTGGCGAAGGAAATGGACAAGTTAACGTTATACGTTGGTATGGGCGGAGAGATTACGACGAAACTTGTTGCGGAGCTTGTGCCAAAATCAGTTGAGCAAAATGTATTTGCTTTGACAGAAAAAGTGGTGAAAAAAGATATTGCAGGTGCAATGCAAATTTTGGATGGATTATTTACGCAGCAGGAAGAACCGATTAAATTGCTTGCGTTATTAGTGAGTCAATTCCGTTTGTTGTATCAAGTGAAAGAGTTACAGCAACGTGGTTATGGGCAAAATCAAATTGCATCTCATATTGGTGTACATCCGTATCGTGTAAAATTGGCGATGAATCAAACGAAATTTTTCTCTTTTGAAGAATTAAAAAAAGTGATTATAGAATTAGCGGAAGCTGATTATAGTATGAAGACGGGAAAGATGGATAAGAAACTTGTGCTCGAGTTTTTCTTAATGCGATTAAATCATATGTGATGACACAAAAAAGTTCATGTACCTAGTGCATGAACTTTTTTTGTATATAAAAAAACGATCCAAATGGATCGTTTTTTAAACGCCTTACGCGTTTACTTGTTTCGCTAAGCGAGATTTTTGACGAGATGCAGCGTTTTGGTGGATAAGACCTTTACGTGCTGCTTTGTCAAGTTTTTTAGAAGCAGTTTTGAAAGCTTCTTTAGCATTTTCAAGATCGTTATTAGTAACTAAAGCTTCTACAGTTTTAACAGCAGAACGCATGTCAGACTTGATAGAAGCGTTATGTGCACGACGCTCTTCGCTAAGTTTAGCGCGTTTGATAGCAGATTTGATGTTTGCCATACTTTTCACCTCCCTGGTGCAATCGAATGACTCGATTCTTACATAGAACAAGTGATATTCTATCAAACGGTGAAGAGAATTGCAATAGTATATCCATGAAATTTCACGTAAAGGAAAGAATGACCTTATATAACTTTGGGAAATCTAACGATATTTACTATGAATTACGGAGGAGATACGATGAAAGAACCATTGGATTTAAGTAAATATAGCGTTAGAACTGACCTTGCTGTAGAAGCTCATCAAATGTTGCAAGAAAGCCAAGAAGAGCAAAAAGGGATACAGGGGGTAATTGTAAAAGAGAGGGAAGAAGAAGGTACTATAATTACAAAAGTAACAATTGATGAAGCTGCCTCTGAAGCGATGGGTAAAAAACCTGGAAATTATTTAACGCTTGAAGTACAAGGTATACGTCAGCAAGATACAGAACTTCAACAAAAAGTGGAGCGTATTTTTGCAAAAGAATTTTCTTATTTCTTAGAAGAGGTTGGTGTTACAAAAGAAGCGAGCTGTTTAATTGTAGGCCTTGGGAATTGGAATGTAACACCGGATGCTCTTGGGCCAATAGTTGTAGAAAATGTATTAGTAACGAGACATTTGTTTCAATTGCAGCCTGAAAGTGTAGAAGAAGGATTCAGGCCTGTTAGTGCAATTCGGCCGGGGGTAATGGGGATTACAGGCATCGAAACGAGCGATGTTATTTATGGGATTATTGAGAAGACAAATCCAGACTTTGTAATTGCGATTGACGCATTAGCTGCCCGTTCTATTGAACGAGTAAATAGCACGATACAAATTTCTGATACTGGAATCCATCCTGGATCAGGGGTTGGGAATAAACGTAAGGAACTAAGTAAAGAGACATTAGGTATCCCTGTTATCGCAATTGGTGTTCCGACTGTGGTCGATGCCGTTTCGATTACAAGTGATACGATTGATTTTATTTTGAAACATTTTGGTCGAGAGATGAAAGAAGGAAACAAACCTTCAAGATCTTTGTTACCAGCGGGATTTTCATTTGGAGAAAAGAAAAAATTAACAGAAGAAGATATGCCAGATGAAAAGAGCCGAAATATGTTTTTAGGTGCTGTTGGTACGTTAGAAGAAGAAGAAAAAAGAAGGTTGATTTATGAAGTGCTATCGCCCCTTGGTCATAACTTAATGGTGACCCCAAAAGAAGTAGATACTTTTATTGAGGATATGGCGAATGTAATAGCGAGTGGTTTAAATGCAGCGCTGCATCATCAAATTGATCAAGATAATACGGGAGCGTATACACATTGAGGGAGAAAGATGATAATAGTTTGAGTCGTTTTGCGCTTTTGTGTATATGTAGTGTAGCTTTATGTTTACTTATGATGATAGCAGGAGTGTCACTTGCTAATCATGGTTTGAAAAGTATGAAAGGTTATCGGCAATTGTCGTATGAACAAATAGCTCATATGACAGGGACAGAGAGTACAGGTGTTGAATCAGAAATTTTGGGTAGTTCGTTTTCAGCTTCAGAAAAACAACAACAATTAGAACGTTTAAGAAGTTTTAATGTTGTAGAAGGAATTGGGATGGCGGTAGCAAGTGTAGCTTATGAAATGACGAAGTTCGGAACGGATATAGTTGTTGGGAAAATAAAGGGGATTTTTAGCTAAGAGTAGCATGGGAGATGGTTGTTTTACTGATTTGTAAGACAACCGTTTTAAAATTTGAAAAGGGTTTGTCTCTTATGGTTTATTCGCATAAGATATAGATAGAATGATTTGTATCGTAAGCAGCACGAGTTTTCATTGAATCTTTGTTGCTCTATTGATATAATCAGTGCTAGTGTATATTGGCGAGACTATTAGGAGTTGAGAACATAGATGAACAAAGAAGAAAGAGCAAAAAGACAGTCCAAAATTCGTAATTTCTCTATTATTGCTCATATTGACCACGGAAAATCAACGTTAGCAGACCGTATTTTAGAGAAAACAAATGCGTTAACACAACGCGAAATGAAAGCTCAGTTGCTTGACTCTATGGATTTAGAGCGTGAGCGTGGTATTACAATCAAATTAAACGCAGTTCAATTAAACTATAAAGCAAAAGATGGTGAAGAGTATATTCTTCATTTAATTGATACACCAGGACACGTCGACTTTACGTACGAAGTATCTCGTAGTTTAGCGGCTTGTGAAGGCGCGATTCTTGTAGTAGATGCAGCGCAAGGTATTGAAGCTCAAACGTTAGCGAACGTATACTTAGCGCTCGATAACAACTTAGAAATTTTACCAGTTATCAATAAAATCGACTTACCAAGTGCGGATCCAGAACGTGTACGTCAAGAGGTAGAAGATGTAATTGGTTTAGATGCATCAGAAGCGGTACTTGCTTCTGCGAAAGCTGGAATTGGTATTGAAGAAATTTTAGAACAAATTGTTGAAAAAGTACCAGCTCCGGCAGGTGATTCAGAAGAGCCGTTACAATGTATGATTTTCGACTCTTTATATGATCCGTACCGTGGTGTAATTGCTTATATCCGTGTTGTAAATGGAACGGTAAAAGTTGGCGATAAAGTACGTATGATGGCAACGGGTAAAGAATTTGAAGTAACAGAAGTAGGTGTATTTACACCGAAAACTACGCAACGTGACGAGTTAACAGTAGGTGATGTAGGTTTCTTAGCAGCATCTATTAAAAACGTAGGTGATACACGTGTTGGTGATACGATTACACATGCGAAACGTCCAGCTGCAGAGGCGTTACCAGGTTACCGTAAATTAAACCCGATGGTATTCTGTGGGCTGTATCCAATTGATTCTGCTCGTTATAACGATTTACGTGATGCGTTGGAAAAATTAGAGTTAAACGATTCTGCTCTTGAGTTTGAACCAGAAACATCTCAAGCGTTAGGATTTGGTTTCCGTTGTGGATTCTTAGGACTTCTTCACATGGAAATCATTCAAGAACGTATTGAACGTGAATTTAAGATTGACTTAATTACAACAGCGCCAAGCGTTATTTATAAAGTTTATTTAACAAACGGTGAAGATGTTATTGTTGATAATCCATCTAATATGCCAGATCCACAGTCTATCGATCGTGTAGAAGAGCCGTTTGTGAAGGCTTCAATTATGGTTCCGAATGACTATGTTGGAGCTGTAATGGAAATTTGCCAAGGTAAACGTGGAACGTTTATTGATATGCAATATTTAGATGAAACGCGTGTTACATTAACATATGAAATCCCGTTATCAGAAATCGTATATGACTTCTTCGATCAATTGAAATCAAATACGAAAGGGTATGCATCATTTGACTACGAGTTAATTGGTTATAAACCATCTAAACTTGTGAAAATGGATATTCTTTTAAATAATGAACAAGTGGATGCTTTATCATTTATCGTACACCGTGATTCAGCGTATGACCGTGGTAAAGTAATTGTAGAGAAATTAAAAGAATTAATTCCGAGACAACAGTTTGAAGTACCAATTCAGGCGACTATCGGAAATAAAGTTGTAGCACGTTCTACAATTAAGGCGATGCGTAAAAACGTACTTGCAAAATGTTACGGCGGTGACATTTCTCGTAAGCGTAAACTTCTTGATAAGCAAAAAGAAGGTAAAAAACGTATGAAGTCTGTTGGTTCTGTAGAAGTGCCACAAGAGGCATTCATGGCTGTACTGAAAATGGATGACAACTAATATTTGAAATAAAAAAGAAGTCGTTTGTGCGGCTTCTTTTTTCTGTATAATTACTTTTTAGACATCTGAGCAGCTCTCATTTACAATAATGAGAGAGCTTTTTAGTTCATATAGAGTTAGGAGATTGTTAATGTCCGAAAATATTCGAAAAGATATTCAAGATAAAATACAAAATGGCAATTTTAATTGTGAAAAGGAATTGACGCTTTCTATTATTAGTGGAAAGTGGAAAGTTGTGATACTGTGGCATCTTGGTGTGGAAGGGCCTCATCGTTTTAGTGAATTACAACGGTTATTCCCAAGCATTTCTCATAAAGTTTTGTCGAACCAATTAAAAGAGTTAATGGAAGATGGGATTGTTGATCGAACAGTATATCCCGAAATTCCTCCTCGTGTTGAGTATTATATGACGGAACTAGGCATGTCACTTTTACCGATCGTTGAAATGATGTATGATTGGGGAAAAATGCGAATGGAACAAATTCGTAATACGTTAGAGAAGTAGAGAATCCTCCGGAGTGCGGAGGTTTTCTTTTTAGAAAGGTAGGAGTTATATTTGGTACAAGCTGCATATATTCATATTCCGTTTTGTCAGCACATTTGTCACTATTGTGATTTTAATAAAGTGTTTATTGAACGCCAACCGGTTGATCAATATTTAGATTACTTAGAGAAGGAAATAATAAATACGGTTCAAAAAGTTCCGTTTGATAGTATGAAAACGATTTTTGTGGGCGGTGGAACTCCGACAGCGTTAAATATGGAACAGACAAAAAAATTACTCGAGATTATTAATCGTCATTTGCGTCCGTTTGCTCCGAATTGTGAATTGACATTTGAAGCGAATCCAGGAGATCTACCGAAAGAGAAGTTGAATGTACTACTAGAAGGTGGAGTGAATCGAATTAGTTTTGGTGTGCAAACGTTCCGTGATGAACTGCTTGAGAAAATCGGGCGCAAGCATACGAGGGAAGATGCATTCCTAGCGATTCGAGAAGCTCAGGAAGTAGGCTTTAAAAATATTAATGTAGATATTATTTATGCTTTGCCAGGACAAACGATAGAAGATGTGAAGGAAACATTAGACATTGCTTTTACGCTTGGTGTACAACATTTCTCGGCATATTCATTAATTGTGGAACCTAAAACAGTGTTTTATAACTTAATGAATAAAGGGAAATTGCGTCTTCCGGGTGAAGACCATGAAGCTAAAATGTATGAAATGGTAATGGATGAAATGGAGAAACACGGTTATAACCAGTATGAAATTAGTAATTTCTCAAAAGGTGACAATAAAAGTAGACATAATCTCACATACTGGAATAATGAAGAGTATTATGGCTTTGGAGCTGGAGCTCATAGTTATGTGAATGGGGAACGTATTCAAAATGTAGGTCCGCTGAAGCAATATTTTAATAAAATTGATGAAACAGGATTTCCGTATTTAGATGTTCATAAGGTGACGGAGAAAGAAAGAATGGAAGAAGAACTGTTCTTAGGACTTCGAAAAACAAAAGGTGTTTCTAAAACGGCATTCCGCAATAAATTTAATGTGGAGATGGATCAAGTTTTCGCGAAGCAGTTACAAAGCAATCAAGAACAAGGATTACTTGAAGAGGAAAATGGACATGTGCGTTTAACGCGAAAAGGAAAATTATTAGGGAATGAAGTATTCCAATCATTTTTGATTGACTAATTAAATGTTCCATAGGCGTGAAAAAGTTTCATTATTTCGTGACGTTTCCGTTGACAATTGAATGTCAATTTTGGTAAGTTATTAATAGATTTAGCACTCAAAGACAAAGAGTGCTAACAGAGGTGATGATGAGATGCTTACGGAACGTCAGCTCTTAATTTTACAAACAATTATTGATGACTTTATTGGATCAGCGCAGCCTGTTGGGTCTAGAACGTTGGCTAAAAAAGATGAAATTACATTTAGTTCAGCTACTATTCGAAATGAAATGGCGGACTTAGAAGAATTAGGTTTTATTGAAAAAACGCACAGTTCTTCTGGACGTGTTCCTTCTGAGAAAGGCTACCGATTTTATGTAGACCATCTTTTAGCGCCGCAAAACTTACCGAACGCTGAAATTGTACAAATTAAAGATTTATTTGCTGAAAGAATTTTTGAAGCGGAAAAAATTGCACAGCAATCTGCTCAAATTTTATCAGAACTTACGAATTATACGGCCATTGTTCTTGGACCGAAGTTAAGTACAAATAAACTTAAAAATGTACAAATTGTGCCGCTTGATCGTCAAACTGCAGTCGCTATTATTGTAACTGATACAGGGCATGTACAAAGTAAAACGATTACCGTTCCGGAATCTGTTGATTTATCAGATTTAGAAAAAATGGTTAATGTTTTAAATGAAAAGCTATCTGGCGTACCGATGGAAGAACTTCATAATAAAATCTTTAAGGAGATTGTTACAGTTTTACGTGGGTATGTTCATAATTACGATAGTGCAATAAAAATGTTAGATGGTACATTTCAAGTTCCGTTATCGGAAAAGATATACTTTGGAGGAAAAGCAAATATGCTTTCGCAGCCAGAGTTCCATGACATTCAAAAGGTTAGATCTTTGCTTACCATGATTGATAATGAAGCCGAATTTTATGACATTTTGCGTCATAAACAAGTCGGGATTCAAGTGAAAATTGGTAGGGAAAACACTTCGACGGCTATGGAGGATTGCAGTTTAATTTCTGCAACATATTCGATCGGCGAAGAGCAACTTGGAACAATTGCTATTTTAGGTCCTACGAGAATGCAATATTCTCGTGTAATTAGTTTGTTACAGTTATTTACGAGACAATTTACTGATGGACTTAAAAAGTAAATGAGAGTAATACATTCGCTCAAGTGATGAAATTTTCATTGCTGTGTGTAATATATAATGCTTAGGTAATCATGCTATGCATGATACCTAATACCTTTTAAGGAGGTGAATATTGTGGAAGAGCGTAACGAACAAGTGGTAGAAGAAGTAAAAGAAGCGCAAGTTGAAGAAGCTGTCACGCCAGAAAACAGTGAAGAAACTGTAGAAGAAAAAAGTGAGGCTGCTCTTTTACAAGAAAAAGTAGATGAGTTACAAGCGAAACTAACGGAAACGGAAGGTCGCACATTACGTCTACAAGCTGATTTTGAAAATTATAAGCGCCGTGTCCAAATGGATAAACAGGCTGCTGAAAAATATAGAGCACAAAGTCTAGTTTCAGACATCTTGCCAGCTCTTGATAATTTTGAAAGAGCAATGCAAGTGGAAGCGACTGATGAGCAAACGAAATCCTTGTTACAAGGTATGGAAATGGTGCATCGTCAATTGTTAGAAGCGCTGAATAAAGAAGGTGTGGAAGTGATTGAAGCTGTTGGTAAACAGTTTGATCCTAATGAACACCAAGCTATTATGCAAGTGGAAGATAGTGAATTTGAATCAAACGCGGTTGTGGAAGAATTCCAAAAAGGTTATAAATTAAAAGACCGTGTGATTCGCCCATCAATGGTAAAAGTAAATCAATAATTTACATAAAACTAGGAGGATTCGCCATGAGTAAAATTATCGGTATTGACTTAGGTACAACAAACTCTTGTGTAGCTGTTATGGAAGGTGGAGAACCAAAGGTTATCCCAAATCCAGAAGGAAACCGTACAACACCTTCTGTTGTAGCTTTCAAAAATGAAGAACGTCAAGTTGGGGAAGTTGCAAAGCGCCAAGCAATTACAAACCCAAATACAATCATGTCTGTTAAACGTCATATGGGTACAGACTACAAAGTAGAAGTTGAAGGTAAAGATTATACACCTCAAGAAATTTCTGCAATCATTTTACAAAACTTAAAAGCTTCTGCTGAAGCATACTTAGGTGAAACAGTAACGAAAGCTGTTATTACAGTACCTGCATACTTCAACGATGCAGAGCGTCAAGCAACGAAAGATGCTGGTCGTATCGCTGGTTTAGAAGTTGAGCGTATCATTAACGAGCCAACAGCAGCAGCACTTGCTTATGGTTTAGAAAAACAAGACGAAGAACAAAAAATCTTAGTATATGACTTAGGTGGCGGTACATTTGACGTATCTATCCTTGAGTTAGCAGACGGCACATTTGAAGTTATTTCAACTGCTGGTGACAACCGTCTTGGTGGCGATGACTTTGACCAAGTTATCATCGATCACTTAGTAGCTGAGTTCAAAAAAGAAAATAACATTGATTTAAGCCAAGATAAAATGGCGCTTCAACGCTTGAAAGATGCAGCTGAAAAAGCGAAAAAAGATCTTTCTGGTGTAACACAAACTCAAATTTCATTACCATTCATTAGTGCTGGAGCTGCTGGTCCATTACACTTAGAATTAACGTTAACAAGAGCGAAATTCGAAGAGCTTTCAGCAGGTCTTGTTGAAAGAACATTAGAGCCAACTCGTCGTGCATTAAAAGACGCTGGTTTTGCTCCAAGCGAATTAGATAAAGTTATTCTTGTTGGTGGATCTACTCGTATCCCAGCTGTACAAGAAGCTATTAAACGTGAAACTGGTAAAGAGCCATATAAAGGTGTAAACCCTGATGAAGTTGTAGCATTAGGTGCTGCAGTTCAAGGTGGCGTACTTACTGGTGATGTAGAAGGCGTTCTATTATTAGACGTAACTCCACTTTCTTTAGGTATTGAAACTATGGGTGGCGTGTTCACGAAATTAATCGAGCGTAACACTACAATTCCAACAAGTAAGTCACAAGTATTCTCGACAGCTGCTGATAATCAACCAGCAGTAGACATTCACGTATTACAAGG
Organism: Bacillus sp. S71; assembly: GCF_016625265.1. NCBI lineage: Bacteria > Bacillati > Bacillota > Bacilli > Caryophanales > Bacillaceae > Bacillus > Bacillus sp. S71. The sequence continues at coordinate 106,912 of NZ_JACVUW010000002.1, forward strand.
TGAGCGTCCAATGTCAGCTGACAACAAAACGTTAGGTCGTTTCCAATTAACTGACCTTCCACCAGCACCACGTGGTATTCCACAAATCGAAGTAACATTCGATATTGATGCGAACGGTATCGTTAACGTACGTGCGAAAGACTTAGGAACAAGCAAAGAGCAAGCTATTACAATCCAATCTTCTTCAGGTCTTTCTGATGAAGAAGTAGAACGTATGGTACAAGAAGCGGAAGCAAATGCTGACGCTGACCAAAAACGTAAGGAAGAAGTTGAACTTCGTAACGAAGCTGACCAACTTGTATTCCAAACAGACAAAGTTGTAAAAGATTTAGAAGGTAAAGTAGATGCAGCTGAAATTGCAAAAGCAACAGAAGCGAAAGAAGCATTACAAGCTGCAATTGAGAAAAACGAGCTTGAAGAAATTCGTGCGAAAAAAGATGCTTTACAAGAAATCGTACAACAATTAACTGTTAAATTATACGAGCAAGCTCAAGCAGCTGCTGGTCAAGCAGAAGGTGCGCAAGGTGCACAAGACGCTGGCACGAAGAAAGACAATGTAGTTGACGCTGAGTTTGAAGAAGTAAAAGAAGACAAGTAATTCAACTGTAAACATAATAAGTAAGATGACAAAAAGTCAAAGTCAAGCGTGCCTTGACTTTGGCTTTTTTCACGAATGAGAAGCGATGTGTGAGGATCTTAAGTTTTTCGCTTTGCATACTGTAAGTGAGGAAACTTTGTTGCAAAGCACTTTCTTTCGGTGTTAAAATTACGTTTATGTGAAAGATTCGGGGGTTGTAAATTTATGAGTAAACGAGACTATTATGAGGTCCTTGGACTTAGCAAGGGCGCTTCAACAGATGAAATAAAAAAAGCGTATCGTCGTTTGGCTAAAAAATACCATCCAGACGTAAGCAAAGAAGAAAATGCAATTGAAAAGTTTAAAGAAGTACAAGAAGCATACGAAGTGTTAAGTGATGATCAAAAGCGTGCGCAGTACGATCAATTTGGTCATGCTGGTGCAAATCAAGGATTCGGTGGATTTGGCGGCGGAGGAGACTTCGGCGGTGGCTTCGGTTTTGAAGATATATTTAGTTCTTTCTTTGGCGGTGGCGGCGGCAGACGTCGTGATCCAAATGCTCCGCGCCAAGGTGCTGACTTACAATATCAAGTCACTTTAGATTTTGAAGAAGCTATTTTTGGTAAGGAATTAAATGTGGAAATTCCAGTAGAAGATCCATGTGATACTTGTAAAGGTAGTGGAGCAAAACCAGGAACTTCAAAAGAAACATGTAAACATTGTTCAGGCTCTGGTCAAGTGAGTGTAGAACAAAACACACCGTTTGGTCGTATCGTAAACCGTCAAGCTTGTGGTCATTGTTCAGGAACTGGACAAATTATTAAAGAAAAATGTACGACATGTCACGGTTCAGGTAAAGTTCGTAAGCGTAAAAAAATCAATGTTAAAATTCCAGCGGGTATCGATAATGGTCAACAAATTCGTGTGTCTGGAAAAGGTGAAGCCGGCGTAAATGGCGGACCAGCAGGAGACTTATATGTTGTCGTTCATGTAAGAAATCATGAATTCTTCGAGCGTGAAGGGGATCACATTATTTGCGAAATGCCATTAACATTTGCGCAAATGGCGCTTGGTGATGAAGTGGAAGTTCCTACTGTTCATGGTAAAGTGAAGCTGAAAATTCCAGCAGGAACACAAACCGGAACAGAATTCCGCTTAAAAGGAAAAGGTGCTCCGAACGTACGTGGATACGGCCAAGGAGATCAATATGTAGTCGTTCGTGTTGTTGTACCGACGAAATTGACTTCACAGCAAAAAGATTTATTACGTGAATTTGCAGGACAAGAAGAGCAGGATGATAGTTTATTCGGAAAGCTTAAACGTGCTTTCAAAGGGGAATAATGGAAATAAAAAATGGAGTTGGTAAATTGTGAAATGGTCAGAAATTAGTATTCATACAACAGAAGAAGCAGTAGAAGCTGTCTCTCATATTTTACATGAAGCTGGTGCTAGCGGAGTTGCGATTGAGGATCCAGCGGAGTTAACGAAAGAGCGCGAGCAACAATATGGTGAAATTTATGCATTGAATCCAGATGAATATCCGGCGGAAGGTGTATTAATAAAAGCATATTTCCCGCAAACGGATTCTTTACATGAAACGATTGCAGGTGTAAAATCATCTATTGATGTGCTTCCATCTTACGACATTGAAATTGGTACTGGAAATATTACCGTTAACGAAGTCAATGAAGAAGATTGGGCTACTGCTTGGAAAAAATATTACCATCCAGTACAAATTTCTGATACATTCACAATCGTACCGACGTGGGAAGAATATACACCATCTTCTCCTGATGAAAAAATCATTGAATTAGACCCAGGTATGGCGTTTGGTACAGGAACTCATCCAACAACAACGATGTGTATTCGTGCTTTAGAAAAAACAGTACAGCCAGGTGACACTATCATTGATGTAGGAACAGGTTCTGGTGTGCTTAGTATTGCAGCGGCAAAATTAGGTGCGTCTTCTGTTCAAGCATATGATTTAGATCCGGTTGCAGTTGAAAGTGCAGAAATGAATGTGCGTTTAAATAAAACAGATGATATCGTGTCTGTTGGGCAAAATAGTCTTTTAGAAGGTATTGAAGGTCCTGTTGATTTAATCGTAGCTAACTTATTAGCAGAAATTATTCTTTTATTCCCTGAAGATGCAGCGAGAGTTGTGAAGTCAGGTGGATTATTTATTACGTCGGGCATTATTGCTGCGAAGGAAAAAGTAATTTCTGAGGCGTTAGAACAAGCTGGATTTACAATTGAAGAAGTGTTACGAATGGAAGATTGGGTAGCAATTATTGCACGAAATGCGTAATATAGATTTTAGTCTATAATGAAAAGGGGAGTCTCTCACTATAAGGTGAGGGACTTGCCGTTTGTTATATGAAAAATGATAATGTTTCGTTCTTTTCGTAAGTGTTGACTTACGAAAGGAACGAAACTCTACTAAGGTGATTATATGCAACGTTATTTTGTAGAAGAAAAACATGTAAGTGAAGCAAAAATTCGCATTGTAGGTGATGATGTACATCACATTGCGAGAGTAATGCGTATGACAGCTGGCGATCAAATTTATTGCTGTGTAAACGGAAAAACAGCAGTATGTTCAATTGATGAAATTACCAGTGAATTTATTAATACGGCTATTGTAGAATGGGTAGAGGCGTCAAGTGAACTTCCTGTTTTCGTGACGATTGCAAGTGGACTGCCAAAAGGAGACAAGCTAGAGTTGATTTTTCAAAAAGGAACTGAGCTTGGGGCAGCTGCATTCTTACCATTTCAAGCATCTCGCTCTATCGTAAAATGGGATACGAAAAAAGCTGATAAAAAAGTTGAGCGTTTAAGAAAAATTGTGAAAGAAGCTGCGGAACAATCACATAGAAGTGAAATTCCGGAAGTACATGCTCCGGCATCATTTAAGCAACTGCTTACAATGAGTGGTGAGTATGATGTTTGTCTTGTTGCTTACGAAGAGGAAGCGAAACAAGGCGAGAAATCTAATTTTGCGAAAGCTTTAACGACAATGAAACCAGGTCAAAAGCTATTGATTGTATTTGGCCCAGAAGGCGGTTTAGCTGAGGAAGAGATTACAGCGCTTCGTGAACATAAATTTGTACCATGTAGTTTAGGACCAAGAATTTTAAGAACAGAAACGGCGCCGTTATACGCGTTAAGTGCTGCTTCGTATCATTTTGAATTGATGGGGTGATGATCAATGTCAACTGTTGCGTTCCATACGTTAGGTTGTAAAGTAAACCACTATGAAACAGAAGCCATTTGGCAATTGTTTAAACAAGGTGGTTATGAAAGAACAGAATATGAAAAGAAAGCTGATGTATATGTTATTAACACATGTACAGTAACGAATACTGGGGACAAAAAAAGCCGTCAAGTAATCAGACGTGCTGTGCGTCAAAATCCAGATGCAGTTATTTGCGTAACGGGATGTTATGCACAAACATCTCCAGCTGAAATTATGGCGATTCCAGGTGTAGATATTGTAGTTGGTACACAGGATCGTGAAAAGATGTTAGGTTACATCGAAGAATTCCGTAAAGAGCGTCAACCAATTAATGCTGTCCGCAATATTATGAAAACACGTGTGTACGAAGAACTTGATGTACCTTATTTCACGGATCGTACACGTGCGTCTTTAAAAATACAAGAGGGTTGCAATAACTTCTGTACATTCTGTATCATTCCTTGGGCGCGTGGTTTAATGCGTTCTCGTGATGGAAAAGAGGTTATTAAACAAGCACAACAATTAGTGGATGCAGGCTATAAAGAAATCGTATTAACGGGTATTCATACAGGTGGATACGGCGAAGATATAAAAGATTATAACTTAGCTGGATTACTTCGTGATATGGAAGCGGAAGTAGGCGGATTAAAACGTCTTCGTATTTCTTCTATTGAAGCGAGTCAAATTTCAGATGAAGTAATTGAAGTGTTAGATAAATCTGAAGTAGTTGTACGTCACTTGCATATTCCGTTGCAATCTGGTTCTAATACTGTATTAAAACGTATGCGTCGTAAATATACGATGGAATTCTTCCAAGAGCGTTTAGATCGTTTGAAAGAAGCGTTACCAGGCCTTGCGATTACATCTGACGTAATCGTTGGTTTCCCAGGTGAAACAGAAGAAGAATTCATGGAAACATACAATTTCATTAAAGAGAACCGCTTCTCTGAGTTACACGTGTTCCCTTATTCAAAACGTACAGGAACACCTGCAGCACGCATGGAAGATCAAGTTCCTGAAGATGTGAAGAACGATCGTGTTCATCGTTTAATTGAGCTATCTAATCAATTAGCGAAAGAATATGCATCAGCGTTTGAAGGGGAAGTGCTTGAAATCATTCCAGAAGAGCAATTTAAAGACGGCGACCGTGAAGGGTTATATGTAGGGTATACAGATAACTACTTGAAAATTGTATTTGAAGGATCAGAAGAATTAATTGGTAAGCTAGTGAAAGTGAAAATTACGAAAGCTGGCTATCCATATAACGAAGCGCAATTTGTTCGTGTTCTTGAAGATGATGTGAAAAAAGAATCAGCAAGCGCATAAAAAAGAGCGTGCAACCGGAAACGGTTTGCATGCTTTCTTTATTTGAAGCGGTTAAGTACTAGAAGGTGGAGAGGCGTTTCGTGCATCCCTGTATGAAAAAAGTTGAAATGATAAAAATATAGTTGTCTTCATGAAAGAAGGATACTAGCTATTTGTATAACTTTTGAAAAGGAAATGCTTCTATTCTTCTTTTATTCTGCCAAATAGTTGACCTGAAGTGATAAAATGTATTATAATCGTAAAAGACATGCTGAAGAAGTGTTTCTTTTTGCATGCTGAAGTTAGTATGTAAGTGTGATGTTTCGGAGGGAGGGAAAGAGAATGTCAAAAACAGTCGTTCGTAAAAACGAGTCTTTGGAGGATGCACTTCGCCGTTTTAAAAGATCGGTTTCTAAAACTGGTACACTTGCTGAAGCAAGAAAGCGCGAGTTTTATGAAAAACCAAGTGTAAAACGTAAGAAGAAATCTGAAGCGGCAAGAAAGCGTAAATTCTAAGAGAGGGTGTAAGTTATGAGTCTTCTCGGTCGTTTAAACGATGATATGAAACAAGCGATGAAGAATAAACAAAAAGAAAAATTAACCGTTATTCGTATGGTTAAGGCTGCTTTACAAAATGAAGGTATTAAACTGCAACATACTCTTACTGAAGAAGAGGAAGTAACAGTTTTAGCTCGTGAAGTAAAACAGTATAAGGACTCCCTCCTTGAATTTAAAAAAGCTGGTCGTGAAGACCTTGTTAATAAACTGCAAAGTGAAATTCAGATTTTAAGCGCATATTTGCCAGAGCAATTAACTGAAGAAGAACTAGTTGATGTAATCAAGCAAGTTATTTCTGAAGTTGGTGCGACTTCTAAAGCAGATATGGGTAAGGTGATGACTGCTGTTATGCCGAAAGTAAAAGGTAAAACAGACGGATCACTTGTGAATAAGTTGGTTATCCAGCTATTAGCATAAAAAAACGTCTCATTTCGTATGAGACGTTTTTTTATTGTTCTTATTAAGGAAAAAAGCTATATTGCTTAAAAAGCGTTTCTGTAAGTGATAGAAACGCCTCTGGTATGTAAAAAAAGGTAACGGCCTTAGTTATGATTAATCCCACCATAAAAAAAGCTTTTTCGTTTTCTTAATTTCTTCGACTAACTCCTCAATGCTTTCTGTTCCTTGTTCCACTATATCTGGACAAAATTCATACATTTCTTGCGCGAAAGATTGCATTTCTTCGTCTGTAGGTAACGCGCTAAAAATGGCATCAACCCAGTCATGATCTGCACCGATTATGATAAAAGGATAGCGATCATTCCATTTTCTTAGTTTAAAAATAACATCTATATTGCTCACTTCGTAATTAACGCCATTTGTTTGTTGGATTGTAAGGATATCAAATTGGTCATTTCCTTGTGTAATTGCAATTCTACACTCACTCTTACTTCCTTGACTAAAACTTCTTTCGCAAATAAAAGCTAAGTATCCAAGTTTCTGAACCTCAGATTGAAGTTTTATAACTTGCTGTTCAGCAGAATCCTCAAAGGTAACGAAAGAGACTCCGGCTATTTTAGATTTTGAATCAGTTGCATAAAAGGGCTGGATGCTGCTGTTAGTAACTTGTTTTATAACATTCAAAATTTCTTGACTAAATCCAATTTCCTTTCGTATTTCCTCGCTTATTAATTCATTTTTTTGTTTTTTAATGAATCCTAATATTTTTTTGAGATTCATATAACAACCAGCTATAAAATATTCTTACTTACACCGCAAAATTCAGAGTGGAGCAATTTCCTTTTTCGGATTTTATCTCATTTGTCTAATGAATGACAACTACTTATTCTATGGTCAGTATGTCACGTCCAGAACGAATTGTAACAGGTTTTTTCAAGTTTCCAACTTCTTGCTAGGCTCAATTTCTTAATTTAACTTGTACTGATATCCCCTGAGGGCGCATATTCTTGTATTAATACTTCTATTATTATGGGTAACATTCTCTGATCCATCATTGTCCTGATAAATATGATTTCATATAGCGACTGTTTTAATTAACATGAGATGAACTCTTACAGAATATAGTTATGTTAGTGAAGTCGTTATAACACGATAGGCACTTGTGAAGAAATACATATATATGGGATGAGGAGGGGGTCTTTCGAGATGAAGAAATTAGAACAAATGAAAAATTGGTTAACAAAACAAGTAGACCTACCAGTGGATGTATTAATGGATCTGCCTCGGATTACTCTTGTTGGGCAAATACATATTTATATAGAAAATCATCGGGGGCTATTAGTGTTTTCAGATAAAGAAGTGCGATTGCTTTTAAAACATGGTCAATTACTAATTAAAGGACAATCCTTTGTTATTAAAACGATTCTTCCAGAAGAGCTTTTGCTCGAAGGGATAATTGAGCAAGTAACATTTTTAGAAAATGAAAAAAAAGGTGATTGAAGTGAAACTTCCATTTGTGAAGTTTTTCTTCTTTATCCTGTAAAAGTTTCGTTGATAGAGACCGATTACAGTTTTAATTTGTTTCATTTTAGTACGAGCTATTTTAATGCTTCAAATAAAAAGTAGTATATCTACTTTTAGAAAGGCAGTGAAGGTGGTAAATGAAAAATAAATGGTTTATAAAGTGGCTTGGATATGTAAAAGTGCGGATTGAAGGTAGAGGAGCGGAACGGTTTGTTAATGAATGTGTACGGAGGAATTTGTTAGTTTGGGATGTTAAGAAAATAGCTGATGAAACGTTAGTTTTTTGTATGTTGTTACGCGATGTGAAAAAAATAAAACCAATTTATAGAAAAAATGAATGTAAATTATATTTTATTGGACGTTATGGTTTTCCTTTTTGGAATAAGCGTTTAATTAAAAATAGTGGATTTTTAATTGGGTTTTTAATTTTCTTTTTTGGCGTGATTGCAATGTCAAATATGGTTTGGAAAATTGAAATTACAGGAGCAAAACCCGAAACAGAATATATATTGATGAAAGAATTGGATAAAATGGGTATTAAAAAAGGGAAATTACAATTTCAAATGCCGAATGTAGAAGATGTACAACGCCATTTGACAGATAATATTAATGCCATTACTTGGGCGGGACTAGAAGTAAGAGGAACGACGTATCATTTTAAAATTGTTGAAAAAAACGAACCAAAAAAAGAAAAGGAACAAAGGCCGCAAAATTTAGTAGCAAAAAAAGAAGCGATTATTACAAAAACGTTTGTAGAAGTTGGAAAGCCGGTTGTACTGAAGAATGATCATGTAGAAAAAGGGCAGATTCTCGTATCGGGAATATATGGTAATGAGGAAAGTCCGACGATTGTTTCAGCGAAAGGTATTGTGTATGGCGAAACGTGGTATACATCTAAGGTAGATGTTCCGCTAAAGACGCAATTCCAAGTGTATACTGGTAATGTATACAATGAACATTTTCTTAAATTCGGGGATACGAAAATAAAAATATGGGGATTTCAGCATGATAAGTATAAACGCTCTCGTACTGAAAGTGTAAAGCATGATGTGAAATTATTTGGTTTTACACTGCCGATTGCATATGAAAAAGATGTTGTGAGAGAAGAGGAAGAAGCGAATCGAGAATATACAGAAAAGCAAGCGCTGAAAGTAGCGAAGGAGATGGCCGAAAAAGAACTAAAGAAAAAATTGGATGAACATGCTATGATTGTAAGTGATAAGATTTTGAGTAAAGAGGTTGAGGCGGATCAACTAAAAGTCACATTGCATTATACTGTGGTTGAAAATATTGCAGAGCCACAACCAATATCCGAATCCGATATTCAAGGAGACTGAGTAATGGCAGAACAATTAGTAGAAATGAACCAACAATTGGAAAATACTAACGAAGCAATCGCTCTTTTTGGAGTCAATGATGCACATTTAAAAGTAATTGAACGAGAACTGAATGTATCGATCGTAACTAGAGGAGAAACTGTTCATGTATCTGGAGCAGTTGAAACGGTGACACTCGTAGAAAAAATCTTACAGCAATTACTTGTTGTAATTCGTAAAAGTATATCAATTTCAGAGAGAGATGTTGCGTATGCAATTCAGCTCGCGCAACAAGGGAAAATTGCTCAATTTGAAGAGTTATATGAAGAAGAAATTTTCAAGACTGCGAAAGGTAAATCCATTCGTGTAAAAACAATGGGGCAAAGAAGATATATTCATGCGATGAAGAAGAATGATATTGTCTTTGGGATAGGGCCTGCAGGAACTGGAAAAACATACTTAGCTGTAGTAATGGCTGTGAGAGCTTTAAAACAAGGATATGTAAAGAAAATTATTTTAACAAGACCTGCTGTAGAAGCTGGAGAAAATTTAGGTTTTTTACCAGGGGATTTGAAAGAGAAGGTAGATCCATACTTACGTCCATTATATGATGCCTTACATGATATTCTTGGACAAGAATATACGCAGCGTATGATGGAGCGAGGAGTAATTGAAATCGCGCCGCTTGCTTATATGAGGGGGCGTACGCTTGATGATTCATTTGTTATTTTAGATGAGGCTCAAAATACAACGGGTGCTCAAATAAAAATGTTTTTAACAAGATTAGGTTTTAGCTCTAAAATGGTTATTACAGGGGACCCTTCACAAGTAGACTTGCCAAAAGGGGTAAAATCAGGGCTATCTATAGCTGCTAATATTTTATCTGGTGTATCAGGTCTGTCATTTATTACATTAGAACAAACGGACGTTGTGAGACATCCATTGGTGCAACGTATTATTGAGGCATATGATAAAATGGAATGATCCTATTTGTCAGGATCATTTCTTTTTGTATGATAAGGTTGGCGAATGTCATATTTTTTACTATCATGAAAGATAAGGAAAATAAACTATAGGTACTGGTGTGTAAAATGTTGCCTCAAAGTATCGTTGGGTAGAAGAAATGAAAGCTATAAATAGTTTCACTTTATTTCTGGAGAGGAGAAGGTATTGAAATCATGTCAAGATCTCAAGAAATTTCTAAGTGGTTTCGTAATTTACAACATTCGAAAAAACTAAGTTGGATTTCTTACGTTGTGTTAGGAGCAGTGCTGTTTTTTGCGCTTATGAATAATGTAAAACCAGAACAATTAGATGTTAATATGTATTCTATTGCGAAAAAGACAATCCATTCTCCTATAAAAATTGAAGATAAAGTTACAACGGATAAAAAGAAAAAAGAAGCCGCTACAAAAGTTGAAGATCAATATACATATAAAAGTGAGTATAAACAAAACAAAGTTGATATTGTGAATGACGTCTTTGCTAAAGTGGATGAAGTGGTGCAAGAGATTAAAGCTGTTGGACCGGATGATCAAAAAAAGATGACTGATGCTGAGAAAGTGGATAAGTTAAAAAAGAAACTACCCGCTGACTTAACGAAAGAATTATCTGATTCAAACTTACTAAATTTGATTAATGCAGATTCGAGCCAATTAGTATTAGCGAAAGATGCTGCGGTCACAGCGATTAATAGTATCATGACTGAGCATATTAAAATGGACGAATTGAAAGATGCGAAAGAACGATATGTAAGTGAGATGAATAGTGTTAATGTTGATAATGGTTTAAAAGAGTCAATTAAGGCGCTAGGAAGATATGCAATTTCAGCGAACTATTTTTATGACCCGATCTTAACGAAAGAGAAGAGAAAAGCAGAGGAAGATTTAGTTCCACCTGTTTATATTCTTCAAGGACAAGTTCTTGTTAGAGAAGGTGAAACGATTTCAAGTGATGTGTATAATCAGTTGAAATTAGTTGGTTTGTTAGAAAAAGGGAACGGCTTTCAACCTTATGTTGGATTAGCGGTACTCATTGGTGTATTACTATACTTTATGCATAAACAATTTGAATTATTTTTAAAGAGAAAAAGAGAAGATAGACCGTATGTTTTAGCGTATATTACAATTCTGTCTATCACAATCGTCTTAATGAAAATCATTAGTTTGTTTCAAAAACTTGAATACGCAGGGATTGCATATGTTGTCCCAGTTGCGATGGGAACAATACTTGTAAAACTAATGATTGGTGATCGATTTGTCTTTTTAACGAGTATGATTTTTTCTGTATGCGGAAGTATTATGTTTAATGAAGGAGTAACGAGTACATTAAATTATAGTGTAGGGATTTACGTATTGTTAAGTTCATTATCAGTTAGTATTTTCTTGCGAGAAAAAAATCGTCGTACAATGATTTTACAAGCTGGTATACTCGTTTCTGTATTAAATGTAGTCGTATTAGCGGCGCTCTTATTATTACGTAATGGGAATTTTTCGCCTCTTGAAATTGGTACGCAATTATTAATGGCTTCACTTTCAGGGATTATATCATCCGTTTTGGCTATGGGGATTTTACCATATTTAGAAAGTGGACTTGGAATCGTATCAAGTATGAAGCTTATGGAACTATCAAGTCCAAATCATCCGCTTTTACGCAGAATTTTGTTAGAAGCGCCAGGGACGTATCATCATAGTGTAATGGTAGCGAATCTTTCTGAGGCTGCTTGTGAAGCAGTTGGGGCAAATGGTGTATTAGCGCGTGTAGGGGCATATTATCATGATGTAGGAAAAACAGTACAACCGCAATTCTTTATTGAAAACCAAATGGGAATTAAAAACCCGCATGATAAATTAGATCCTGTAACGAGTAAAGATATTATAATTGCTCACGTAACGGATGGAGTAAGAATGCTCGAAGAATATCATATTCCACAAGAAATTATTGATATCGCTGGGCAACATCACGGTACAACGTTACTGAAATATTTTTATTATAAAGCTATTAAAGAAGATAAAGAAAAATATACAGAAGAGATGTTCCGTTATCCAGGTTCAAAAGCAACTTCGAAAGAATCGGCAATTGTTGGTATTGCTGATAGTGTAGAAGCTGCGGTACGTTCTATGAATCACCCAACGCCAGAACAAATTAATAATTTGGTGCAAAGTATTATTAAAGATCGACTGCAAGACGGTCAATTTAGTGAATGTGATTTGACGTTTAAGGAACTACAAATCGTTGGAAAAACGTTGTGTGAAACGTTAAATGGTATTTTCCATTCGCGTATTACATATCCGGAACCTCCGGAAGAAAAGGAGAAAGAATGAGTTTGTTAATTGATTTTATTGATGAAACAGAAGAAGTAAAAGAAGAGTATATGAGTTTAATTCGTGAAGTGTTAGAAAAAGCAGCTCAAATGGAAAATATCGAGGATGGTGCGGAGGTATCGGTGACATTTGTAGATAATGAGCGCATTAGAGAAATTAATCGTGATTACCGAGATAAAGATCAACCTACAGATGTAATATCCTTTGCCATGGAAGAGATGGGAGAAGGAGAAATGGAGATTGTTGGTGTAGAGATGCCGCGCATGTTAGGGGATCTTATTATCTCTATTCCAAGGGCGAAAGAGCAAGCTGAAGAGTACGGACATTCTTTCGATCGTGAACTTGGATTTTTGGCGTTACATGGCTTTTTACATTTACTTGGTTATGATCACATGACAGAAGAAGATGAAAAAGAAATGTTCGGAAGACAAAAAGAAATTTTAGAAGCTTTTGGATTAGGACGATGAAAAAAGGAAAACTTATAGATAGTTTTGGATATGCTATAGCTGGTATATTCTTTTGTTTTCGTCATGAACGAAATATGAAAATCCATTATTTAGCCGCAGTCATTGTTATATGCTGCGGCTTTTATTTCCATATTACGAAAATAGAGTGGATGATATTACTTATTGTAATAGGGAGTGTAATGAGTTTAGAGATGGTAAATACGGCTGTGGAAAAAACGGTAGATTTAGCGACTGCCGATATTCATCCGTTTGCAAAAATTGCAAAGGATGTTGCGGCAGGAGCGGTTTTATTGTTTGCAATTATAGCTGTTATAATTGGTGCTATTATCTTTTTACCGTATATGGTATAGTTGCATTCCGAAGCTTTTATTAAGCTTCGGAAGTGCTGTAAGGGCCTTTAATGAGAGAGTGTATCTCTTCATAGCTGTGAACAGGAAGGATGCGGGAATATGAATAGTAAACAATTAATTCTAGAAGCAATCGAAGCGCGTAAACAAGCGTACGTACCATATTCTAAATTTCAAGTAGGTGCAGCATTATTAACGCGCGGTGGAAAAGTATATCGTGGATGTAATGTTGAGAATGCATCATATGGCTTATGTAATTGTGCTGAAAGAACAGCTTTATTTAAGGCGATTTCTGAAGGAGATAAAGAATTTGTAGCCATTGCGGTTGTAGCAGATACAAAGCGCCCAGTACCTCCTTGTGGAGCATGTCGACAAGTTATGGTAGAATTATGTAAACAGGATACGAAAGTATACTTATCAAACTTACATGGTGACGTTCAAGAGACGACAGTCGGAGAATTGTTACCAGGAGCATTTTTAGCGGAGGATTTACATGAATAGAAAAGGTTATAAATCAGGTTTTGTCTCTATTATTGGCAGACCGAATGTTGGAAAATCTACATTTTTAAACCGTATTATCGGCCAGAAAATTGCTATTATGAGTGATAAGCCACAAACGACTCGTAATAAAATTCAAGGTGTATATACAGAAAATGATGCACAAGTTATTTTCATTGATACACCAGGAATACATAAACCTAAACATAAATTAGGCGACTTTATGGTAAAGATGGCGCAAACGACATTAAAAGAAGTTGATATTGTTCTGTTTATGGTTAATGCAGTTGAAGGATTTGGTCGTGGTGAGGAATTCATCATTGAGAAATTAAAAGAAACGAAACAACCAGTATTTTTAGTCATTAATAAAATTGACCAACTTCATCCAGAGCAATTACTAGAGTTAATTGATCAATATCGTAAACTACATGAGTTTGCAGAGATTGTACCAATTTCTGCGTTAGACGGTAATAATGTGGACGCTTTAATTGGAACAATTAAAAAGTATTTACCAGAAGGACCACAATACTATCCAGAGAATCAAGTAACGGATCATCCGGAGAGATTTATTATTGCAGAGCTTATTCGTGAGAAAGTACTACATTTAACACGTGAAGAAGTGCCGCATTCTGTGGCTGTTGTTATCGATGCGATTCAAAAGCGTGAGGGCGGGGCAGTTTATATAAATGCAACGATTGTTGTTGAACGTGCATCACAAAAAGGAATCATCATCGGAAAACAAGGGAAAATGTTAAAAGAAGTTGGTAAGCGAGCTCGTTTTGATATTGAAGCGCTACTTGGTTCTAAAGTATTTTTAGAAGTATGGGTAAAAGTGCAAAAAGATTGGCGTAATAAAATGTCTCAGCTTCGTGACCTAGGTTTCCGCGAGGATGAGTACTAAAATAGAGTAAAGTTGTAATCAGTGGATGGTTGGTTCATCCACTGATTATTGGTTTTTATGAACTTTGATAAATTAGGAAAAATTTTTCTCACATGAAAATGGACAAAATGGGTCAATTTAATAACAACAAAGGAAATTGGTTTATAGGCTACGCTTATTGAGAAAGGTGGATTCTTATGCTAGATTTTACCTGGAAGTTTTTCTCCAAAACAGGAAGCATTGAAACGTACTTGCTTTTGAAAGAAATGGAAAAAGACGTAAACGATGAGATGGATCAACATGAAGAGGAGCTAGCGCATCTAGACTCTCCAATTTCTTGACCCGTTTTGTTCAAACCTTGGATGGTGACGAACATGTTTCAAAAAGTTGAGGGCATCGTTATCCGTACGACAGATTACGGAGAAACGAACAAGATTGTTACAATATTCTCAAGAGAACTTGGTAAGGTAAGTGCAATGGCAAGAGGGGCAAAAAAACCGAAAAGCCGATTAGCATCTGTGTCGCAATTAATGACACATGGCCATTTTCTTATTCAAATGGGATCTGGGCTTGGAACATTGCAACAAGGCGAGATTATTTCAACTATGAAAGAAATTCGCGAGGATATATTTTTAACTGCTTATGCATCATTTATTGTTGAGTTAACTGATAAAGCAACAGAAGATAAAAAACATAATCCGTATTTATTTGAAATGTTATATCAAACGTTGCATTATATGTGTGAGGGTGTTGATCCAGAAGTGTTATCATTAATTTATCAAACGAAAATGCTTCCGGTATTAGGGATGCGCCCGTACTTTGATACATGTGCGATTTGTCATCAAGAAACAGACTTTGTCGCCTTCTCCGTAAGGGAAGGCGGTTTTCTGTGCTCACGCCATGCAGAGCAAGACCCATATCGTATACCGGTAGGAGAAGCTGTTCATAAATTATTACGTCTTTTCTTCCATTTCGATTTACATAGGCTCGGAAATGTATCGGTAAAGGATAGCACAAAAAAACAAATGCGTTTAGTATTGAATACATATTATGATGAATATTGCGGAATTTATTTGAAATCAAGACGTTTTTTAGAACAACTTGATAAGTTTCAAATATAATTTTGGGCCGTATACGGTCCTTTTTACATACTTTCTTTTTCGAATAGCATATTTAGTATATAATATTTAAGAGATAGTATAACTTTTTTCGTTGTGCATTAAAGGTGGTGATTATCATAGAGCTGAATAAACGGCAAGAACATATCATTCAGATTGTAAAAGATCACGGTCCTATTACAGGGGAATCAATTGCAGCGCAATTGGGTCTAACACGTGCGACGCTAAGACCAGACTTAGCAATTTTAACGATGGCTGGTTATTTAGAAGCACGTCCACGCGTAGGTTATTTTTATACGGGTAAAACTGGGGGGCAGCTATTATCTGAAGCTGTTAAGAAAATTAAAGTACAAGATTATCAATCTAGACCGGTTGTAATTGATAAAAATGTTTCCGTATACGATGCAATTTGTACGATGTTTTTAGAGGACGTTGGTACATTGTTCGTTGTAGATCAGATGACTCTATTAGTTGGTGTTGTGTCTCGTAAAGATTTATTAAGAGCGAGCTTAGGAAAGCAGGATTTAACCTCTCTTCCGGTTAATATTATCATGACAAGGATGCCAAACATTGCGATGTGTCGTAGAGAGGATTCTTTATATGATATTGCGATGGAATTAATAGAAAGACAGATTGATGCAATGCCAGTTGTAAAAGATACGAAACAAGGTTTAGAAGTGATTGGGCGAATTACAAAAACAAATATTACACGTGCGTTTGTAAATTTAGTAAATAACGAATAAGTGTAATTTGTTTAAAGTGAGGTAATGTAATGGATAATAAAATCGTATATGTCGTATCTGACTCTGTAGGGGAAACGGCTGATTTGGTTGTTCGAGCAGCAATGGGGCAATTCCCGTTTGCTCCTGATATTAGACGTGTACCGTATGTAGAAGATACAGGGACATTAAAAGAAGTGATTTCGATTGCTAAGAGTAATCAAGCACTTATATGTTTTACGTTAGTTAAGCCTGATATGCGCCAGTATTTAGTAACAGAGGCTGCAAAAGAAGGGGTAGAGGCATACGATATTATCGGCCCTCTTATTGATCAAATTGAAGAAATTACGGGGCAAGTGCCGAGATATGAGCCAGGTGTTGTCCGTAGGTTAGATGAAGAATACTTTAAAAAGATTGAAGCGATTGAGTTTGCTGTGAAGTATGATGACGGCAGAGATGCACGAGGTATTTTAAAAGCAGATATCGTGTTGATTGGTGTTTCGCGTACATCAAAAACACCACTTTCCCAATATTTAGCTCATAACAAACGCTTGAAAGTTGCGAATGTACCACTCGTGCCAGAAGTTGACCCACCTGAAGAACTATATCAAGTGGCAAAAGAAAAATGTTTCGGTTTGAAAATTACGCCAGATAAGTTAAATCATATTCGAAAAGAACGATTAAAATCACTTGGATTAAGTGATGGAGCAACATATGCAAATATTAATCGTATTCAAGAAGAAATTGATCACTTTGAGGAAGTAATTAGTAAAATAAATTGCCAAGTAATCGATGTATCGAATAAAGCGATTGAAGAAACAGCAAATATTATTGTGAATGCAGTGCAAAACCAAAAAATGTTTTAGCACATTTACCAAAGGTGAATGTGCTTTTTTCGCTCGTGTGAAATATGATACCTATGGATTTTGTAATAGATTGTAGTGTAATGGTTATACTTATACTCCTTTGTCTTTTAGTATATTCAAGGTGTGAGTTTGTCATCCTGAAATGTAAGATGAAAAAATAAAGGGATATGTAGCGTAGTTGAAGAAAATATATTATAATAAAAAATTGTGATAAAAACCTATATTTTACGTTTAGACTTTAATTTTTCAGAATAAACTAGGGATAGGATTTACGAAAAAGACATGTAATTACGTTAAATCGACAAAATCTATACAAGAAAACGCACATTATGGAAGGATTCACAGAAGGGATGTAGAATACAGAAATATGCAAAACATCAACAACATATTAGTTGGTGTAGATGTATATCCCGTGAAGGCTGAAATTGTGCAAGTTGGAGCGGAATTTCATGTCGGAATTTTGTTTGTCGCATCATATGCTCATCCTTTAAGGAAATAGCAAGGCAATTGGATCTTTGTAGATACTGAACAAAATGGAGTTGATTGTTATATGGATCAACATGCAAATGTTACAGATCTCAAGATCAAACAGTATATGTGGCTTGCTACTCTTCTTGTAAAAAGGTGTATATGTATTGTTTCTAAGAGATACATTTGTAACAGATGAGCAAATGTATACAATTTTATATAGCAAGTATGTATATGCGATTTATGCAGATAAAGGACCTATAGGAAAGGTTCAAAATCGTTTATACAATGTAATCGGCAACACTTTCTAACAAGTTTAGAAAAATATTGTCGAATTATAAAGGAATTTTTTAATTTATATCGAATACAAAATACGACACGGAGATGGAGTTATGGGGAACAGAATTCCCGAAGAAGTTGTTGAACAAATTCGGACATCATCCGATATTGTAGAAGTGATTGGTGAATACGTTCAACTTAGAAAACAGGGGCGTAACTATTTCGGCCTTTGTCCATTTCATGGTGAGAATTCTCCTTCATTCTCTGTTTCATCTGATAAGCAAATTTTTCATTGCTTCGGATGTGGAGAAGGTGGAAATGTATTTTCCTTTCTAATGAAAATGGAAGGACTGGCTTTTACCGAGGCTGTTCAAAAGCTAGGCGAAAGAAATGGAATTGCGGTTGCAGAGTATACATCAGGGCAAGGACAACAAGAAGACATATCTGATGACACTGTCATCATGCAACAAGCTCATGAATTATTGAAAAAGTATTATCATCATTTATTAGTAAATACGGAAGAGGGAAATGAAGCACTTTCATATTTATTAAACCGTGGTATTACGAAAGAGATGATTGAGAAGTTTGAAATTGGTTATGCATCACCTGCTTGGGATGCAGCGACGAAAATTTTACAAAAAAGAGGTTTATCGCTGTCTAGTATGGAACAAGCTGGCCTTCTAATAAGAAGTGAGAAGGATGGTAGTCATTACGATCGCTTCCGTGGAAGAGTTATGTTCCCGATCTATACGTTACAAGGCAAGGTGATAGCGTTTAGTGGAAGGGCGTTAGGGGATGACACTCCGAAATATTTAAATAGCCCTGAAACACCGATTTTTCACAAAAGTAAATTGTTGTATAACTTCCACCAAGCAAGACCGTTTATTAGAAAGCGTGGGCAAGTGGTTCTTTTTGAAGGATATGCCGATGTGCTAGCTGCGGTAAAAAGTGGTGTGGAAGAAGCTGTTGCGACAATGGGAACAGCTTTAACTGAAGAACAAGCAAAACTTCTGCGACGTAACGTTGAAACTGTTGTTCTTTGCTATGATGGTGATAAAGCAGGGCGAGAAGCGACGATGAAAGCAGGGCAATTATTGCTAAAAGTTGGTTGCCAAGTGAAAGTCACATCCTTGCCAGATAAGCTTGATCCTGATGAATATGTGCAACAATATGGGACTACCGCTTTTGAAAATCTTGTGAAATCAAGTGTGAGTTTTGTTGGTTTTAAAATAAATTATTTGCGTTTAGGGAAAAATTTGCAAGATGAGTCTGGCAAAGAAGAATATGTGAAAAGTGTTTTAAAAGAGTTATCGTTGTTACAAGATGCGATGCAGGCAGAGTCATATTTGAAGTCATTATCGCAAGAATTTTCGTATTCAATGGAAACACTTTTGAATCAATTGCACCAATATCGCAAAGAACAAAAGGTACAGCAAAAACAAATAAAGCAGGTTGCTAAACCGTCTCAAGTCGTTCAAACAAAACCGAAGTTAACAGGTTTTGAAAGAGCGGAAAGAGAAATTATTTACCATATGTTGCAAAGTGCAGAAGTAGCTGTTCGTATGGAATCCCATATAGAAGATTTTCATACAGAAGAACATAAAGGGATTTTATATGAACTATACGCATATTATGAAAAGGGAAATGAACCTTCAGTCGGAACATTTTTAAGTTGGCTCTCTGATGAAAAGTTGAAAAATATTATCACTGATATTTCGACGGATGAATTTATTAATCCAGAATACACAGAAGAAGTGTTGCAAGGCCATTTGGAGACGCTTAGACGGCATCAGGAAAAACTTGAAAAGATGGAGATCATCTTTAAAGTGAAACAAATGGAAAAAACAGATCCTGTAGAGGCTGCTAAATATTATGTAGCATATTTACAAAATCAAAAAGCGAGAAAATAGCTTTTTTGATAAAGTTTTAGTATAATGAATGTTTGTATCTCGCGTAAGGAGGGGAACAGATGGCTGACAAACCAGCTCGTTCTAAACAAATTGAAACTGAAATGACCCTTGAGCAAGTGAAAGAACAACTCACTGAGCTCGGAAAAAAACGTGGCGTTCTTACATATGAAGAGATTGCAGAACGCATGAATGGATTTGAAATTGAATCCGATCAAATGGATGAATACTATGAATATTTAGGTGAACAAGGCATTGACTTAGTTGGTGATAATGACAACGAAGAAGGCCCTAATAATCGCCAAATTACAAAAACAGAAGAAGAGTTTGACCTCAATGATTTAAGTGTACCACCTGGGGTTAAAATCAACGATCCTGTTCGTATGTATTTAAAAGAAATTGGTCGTGTAGACTTACTATCTGCAGAAGAAGAAATTCGACTTGCAACGCGTATTGAAGAAGGCGATGAAGAAGCGAAACGTCGTCTTGCAGAAGCAAACTTACGTCTTGTAGTAAGTATTGCAAAGCGCTACGTAGGCCGTGGTATGCTTTTCTTAGACTTAATTCAAGAAGGTAATATGGGTCTAATTAAAGCTGTTGAAAAGTTCGATTATCGTAAAGGTTTCAAATTTAGTACGTATGCAACTTGGTGGATTCGCCAAGCTATTACACGTGCGATTGCGGACCAAGCGCGAACAATTCGTATTCCAGTTCATATGGTTGAAACGATTAATAAGTTAATTCGTGTACAACGTCAATTATTACAAGATTTAGGTCGCGAACCGTCTCCTGAAGAGATTGGTGAAGAAATGGATCTTGCTCCAGAAAAAGTACGTGAAATCTTAAAAATTGCACAGGAGCCAGTTTCTCTTGAAACACCAATTGGTGAAGAAGATGACTCCCATTTAGGTGACTTTATTGAAGACCAAGAAGCAACATCGCCTGCGGACCATGCAGCCTATGAATTGCTAAAAGAACAATTAGAAGATGTGTTAGATACACTAACAGATCGTGAAGAAAATGTTCTGCGTCTTCGTTTCGGTTTAGATGATGGACGAACTCGTACGCTTGAAGAAGTTGGGAAAGTATTCGGCGTAACGAGAGAGCGTATCCGTCAAATTGAAGCAAAAGCACTTCGCAAATTAAGACATCCAAGTCGTAGTAAGCGTCTTAAGGATTTCTTAGAATAGGTTATTTTTTAAGTTTACTTCACCTTTGTGAAGTAAACTTTTTTATTTTGTTAATTTTTGTTAAAATTTAGCTATCGGCAACGATTACAATTTCTTGTAATTTATTTTACAGAATTGTCTTTTGATTTGCAAATGCTCATTTTTCGATTTTTCGATTAATTTTGTTTATTCTATACAAAAATATATGTAGAAAAGCGAAAAATATGATGAGAAACGTTAATAATTATCGAAATAATAAGCTATATGACAATAAAAAACAATAAACTGAATTTATGGAATATTTTTAACAAGTAGTAGTTTTCTCTTTTCTGATAGAGCGTTTTCAAGTACAATGGAAATGACTGAATCATCTAACTATTTAGGGGTATAGAGGGGGGAGAAGAGATATGAAACGTAATCCGCTGATTCCGTTCGCTCTTATTGCAGCATTGGGTATTATCGTTATGTTTGTATTTTCATTTCAGGGGCTAAATAAATCTAAAGAGTTAGCTGATGCAAAAAATGGCGGGAAGCCAGCACAAACAGCATCAAAACCAGAGGATATTGTGAAGCAAAGCTGTACGAGCTGCCACGGTGATCAGTTACAAGGGGCAGTAGGACCTAACTTACAAAAAATTGGTGGGAAACTTTCAAAGGATGAAATTAAAGAAATTCTTTCGAAAGGAAAGGGCAATATGCCTGCTAATATAGTTCCAGCTGATCAAGCCACTAAAGTAGCTGATTGGTTATCGAAGAAAAAATAAAGTTCCGTATGACAAGTCTTTTGCTTATGCAAAGGGCTTGTTTTTCTATATTTTCTAAAATACGATAAATGATAGAGAAGTGAATTGTTGTTATAGGCTTGCAACAACTACTATAAATTCATTATCATGGAGACAGACTGACAAGAGAAGGAGTAATGGAAATACATGAATGAAGTAAAGCTTTCAAAACGATTAGAAGAAGTTGTGCGTGAAATACCGGTAGGATCTACAGTTGCTGATATTGGATCGGATCATGCGTATTTACCGTGTTATACAATTATAAATAATATTGCTACAAAAGCAGTTGCTGGAGAGGTTGTAGATGGACCGTTTCGCTCTGCACAAGCAACTGTAGCTGAAAGTGGCTTGCGAGATAAAGTAGATGTGCGTAAAGGGAATGGATTAGCTGTTATAGCGCCAGGAGAAGTAGATGTAATTACGGTTGCTGGAATGGGTGGAGCGTTAATTCGTGACATTTTAGAAAGTGGTAAAGAAAAATTAGAAGGTGTAACACGTTTAATTTTACAGCCGAATATTGCAGCACATCATATTCGTGAATGGTTTGTTGAAAATGGTTGGGAGCTTATCCATGAAAAAATCGTAAAAGAAGATGGGAAAATTTATGAGATTTTAGTAGGAGAGCGAGGAAATGTCGAAGCACCTTACTCGGAAAATAAACAAGCGGGATTGTTTATGGGGCCATTTTTAATAAAAGAAAAAAGTGAAGCTTTCGTTGAAAAATGGGAAGGGGAATTGAAAAACTTCCAAAATATTTTAAAACAGTTAGAACGTGCGGCTAATTCTGAAGAAACAAAAGCGAAACGTGCAGAAGTAGAAGCGAAAATGAAAATGATAGGGGAGATTTTATCATGAGTAAAATTCCAAACGGCCATGAAATTATTTCTTTATTTGAAAGTATGTATCCGAAGCATCTGGCGATGGAAGGAGATAAAATTGGTCTGCAGATTGGAGCGCTTAATAAATCTGTACAACACGTATTAATTGCATTAGATGTAACGGAGGAAGTTGTGGAGGAAGCGATTCAATTAGGGGCGAATGTCATTATCGCGCATCATCCTTTAATTTTTAATCCGTTAAAAGCGATTCATACAGATAAAGCGTACGGAAGAATTATTGAAACGTGTATTAAAAATGATATTGCCATTTATGCAGCGCATACAAATGTGGATGTTGCCAAGGGCGGGGTAAATGATTTACTTGCTGAGGCGTTAGGGTTGCAAAATACAGAAGTTTTGGCACCGACATATGCAGAAGAAATGAAAAAAGTTGTTGTGTTTGTGCCAGTAACTCATGCAGAGGAAGTACGAAAAGCATTAGGAGACGCAGGTGCTGGTCATATCGGCAATTATAGCCACTGTACGTTTAGTAGCGAGGGTACAGGTACGTTTGTACCTCAAGAGGGGACAAATCCTTATGTAGGGAAAACTGGACAGTTAGAGCGTGTAGAAGAAGTGCGGATCGAAACGATTATTCCAGTTTCACTACAACGAAAAGTGATTAAAGCAATGGTAACGGCACATCCATATGAAGAAGTAGCGTATGATGTGTATCCACTTGATAACAAAGGCGAAACATTAGGGCTTGGGAAAATAGGATACTTAAAAGAAGAAATGACACTTGGACAGTTTGCAGAACATGTAAAGCAATCATTAGATGTAAAGGGTGCACGAGTTGTTGGGAAATTAGATGATAAAGTGCGCAAAGTAGCTGTACTTGGTGGTGATGGTAACAAATACATCAATCAAGCTAAATTTAAAGGAGCAGATGTATATGTAACAGGTGACATGTATTATCATGTTGCTCATGATGCGATGATGCTCGGTTTAAATATAGTTGACCCAGGACATAACGTTGAAAAAGTAATGAAGCAAGGTGTGCAAAAGCAATTACAAGAAAAAGTGGATGCAAAGAAACTCAATGTACACATTCATGCTTCGCAATTACATACAGATCCATTTACATTTGTATAAGAAAAATAAAAACCGTTGCTCATATAGGCAACGGTTTTTATTATTGTTCTTTTTTCACTTTTACACGAGGTAATATTTTTTGTAACGGTACTTTTCGAACTCTCTCCCATGTAGCGGGATTCATTGGGTCATATTGATCTAAGAAAGCGATAACTTCTTTTGTAATTGGAGTTGGAGTAGAAGCACCTGCTGTAACAGCTACGTTTTCTACACCTTGTAGCCACTCTAATTTAATCTCACTTACGTCTGCAACGCGGTATGCTTTCGTACCGGCAATTTCTTGTGACACTTGTGCTAAACGGTTTGAGTTGTTACTTTTCGGATCACCGACAACAATTGTTAAGTCTGCAACATCAGCTTGTTTAGCGACAGCTTCTTGGCGAACTTGAGTTGCTAAACAAATTTCTTTATGGAATTCTGCTGTTGGGAATTTTTTTTGAATGTCCTCCATTAAATGTTGAACATCCCATTGACTCATCGTTGTTTGATTCGTTACTAAAATTTTATCTGTTGGGATTTCTAATGTTTTTAAATCATCGGCTTTTTCGATAAGGTGAACGATGTCAGGTGCAATACCAACTGCGCCTTCTGGCTCTGGATGATTTTTTTTACCGATATAAATGACATGATACCCTTCCGCTTTCTTAGCTTCGATAAGGTCATGTGTCTTGGTAACATCTGGACAAGTGGCATCGATTGTTGTTAAACCTTTTTCTTTTGCGCGTTGTTTAACTTCTGGAGAAACACCGTGTGCAGTGAAAATAACAGTACCAGAATCAATTTTATCTAAAATTTCTAAGCGACTTGGACCGTCTAATGTGATGATTCCATCTTCTTCAAAAGCGTCTGTAACATGTTTATTGTGAACAATCATACCTAAAATATAAATGGGTCTCGGCAATGATTTATCTAATGCGGCGTTACGTGCAATTACCATTGCATCGACAACACCGTAGCAATAACCACGAGGGGAAATTTTAACAATTTTCATATGAGTAATCCTCTCCTTCTAAACAAGGGATACTTTTGTGCATAGTCTTTTACATTATAAAGGAGGAGTGGATAGAAAACAAAGGATTGTTACACATATAGTTTTGGTTTTGTTGCTGTTTTTTGAACAGGCTCCTCTCGTAATTCTTTTTCTATGACTGGCTCAATCACTATTTTTTTTCTTTTTCTTTTTTTTTGTGGAGGAGGTGGAGTTGCTACCTCAACCTTTTCTGTTATGTCTTCAGCCTGATTTTTAGTTGAATCTTCTTCCGTACTTTTTCCAGAGGTGAGGATTTTAACAATGCTTGGTAGGTTACGCATAATAGGGCCGTACTGTTCGACGACAGGGCTTACAGATTGAACGACTTGGGATACTTTTTCTATATTGTTTATCATATTAGTTGGATTCGAAATTAAATTCGCAAAAAAACTGCCGATGCCGCTACTGGATGCTGCTGTAGTTGTTGCACCGCCGCGCGTTTCGTTTGATTCGTACATTTGAGGGGGAATCATTTGCTCTGGATGCTGCTGCATATATGGTTGATATTGCTGTGAGTACTGCTGTGGGTATTGCTGTTGATATTGGGGTTGATATTGTTGTCGATATTGAGGTGGCGGTTGCTGGTGCTGGTGCATCATTGGTGGCGGTCCTTCCATTTGTCGATAAGGCGGAACCATTTGCATGTAAGGTTCGGTTGGATCGTGTTTTTTAAAGAGTTTAGCAAGGAACCCTTTCTTTTTTTGTGCCATCGGTGGTAGTTGTGGAATTGGATATGGTGTATAAGGTTGCTGCCCTTGATTTGGATACATTTGTCTTGTGGGGGATTTTGGAAACATGTGAGAAATCCTCCTTTCTTCAGTTAGGTATATACACATACAATATGCAATAAGGGGGAAGAAGGTTAGTTTTTGAAGGGAAAACCTAAACTAAAGATGGATTTTACTTGTAGATTTCGATATAATGTAGACTTGACTGATTTGTGCGCGCAGTAGAAATTTAGAAAGAAGGTGTAACTTATGACACAACAAACTTTTACACAGTATGATTTTAAACCATTTTTAATAGATGCAGTTCGTGAACTACGCTTTACAGAGCCGACAGGAATTCAGCAGAAAATTTTCCCGGTCGTGAAAAAAGGTGTAAGTGTAATTGGACAATCCCAAACAGGTTCTGGGAAAACACATGCATACTTACTTCCTACATTGAACAGAATTAATGCAAGCCGTGAAGAAGTACAACTTGTTATTACAGCACCTACTCGTGAGTTAGCACAACAAATTTACGAAGAGATTGTGAAATTAACAAAATTCTGTGCGGAAGATCAAATGATTACAGCGCGTTGTTTAATTGGTGGAACTGATAAACAACGTTCAATTGAAAAGTTGAAAAAACAACCTCATATCGTAGTCGGGACACCAGGACGTATTAAAGACTTAGTAGAAGAACAAGCATTATTTGTTCATAAAGCAAATACGATTATTGTCGATGAAGCTGACTTAATGCTTGATATGGGATTCATTCACGATGTAGATAAAATTGCAGCACGCATGCCTAAAAACTTGCAAATGCTAGTTTTCTCTGCAACAATTCCTCAAAAACTAAAACCGTTTCTGAAGAAATATATGGAGAATCCAGAGCATATTCATATCAATCCAAAACAAGTTGCAGCTGGAAACATTGAACACTATTTAGTGCCTTCTAAACATCGTAATAAAATTGATTTAGTGAATAAAATGCTACTTCAATTTAAACCGTATTTAGCAGTTGTTTTCACGAATACGAAAAAAATGGCAGATCAAGTTGCTGATGGATTAATGGAACGCGGCTTAAAAGTTGGACGAATTCACGGGGATTTATCACCACGTGATCGTAAAAAAATGATGAAACAAATTCGTGACCTTGAATTCCAATATATTGTTGCGACTGATTTAGCAGCACGTGGTATTGATATTGAAGGAATTAGCCATGTTATTAACTATGAACTACCATCAGATTTAGATTTCTTCGTTCACCGCGTTGGAAGAACAGCACGTGCGGGGCATTCTGGTATTGCAGTGACGATTTATGATCCAGCAAACGAGGAAGCATTAGATAGCTTAGAAAAACAACGTCATATCGAGTTTAAACATGTAGATTTACGCGGAGATGAGTGGGCGGATTTAGGTGAGCGTCGTCGTCGTAAGAGCCGTAAAAAACCAAATGACGAACTTGATGTTATGGCAACGAAAGTTATTAAAAAACCGAAAAAAGTAAAACCAAACTATAAACGTAAACTTGCAACAGAACGTGACAAAGTGAAGAGAAAATATAGCAATAAAAAAAGATAAGGGGTTTCCCTTATCTTTTTTTAATCCCGCTAATTTAAATGAAGAGTATAGTCTGTTTAAATACTCATATAAATTTGTGTAGTGCGTCTTTTGTGAACAAACAATTCACTACATATTTCTACAAATTATGCTATCATTATATCTATTGTATATTGAAGAGGTGATTGTATGTTAAAGATTGGATCTCATGTTTCCATGAGTGGTAAGAACATGTTATTAGCAGCAAGTGAAGAGGCTGTTTCATACGGTGCAACAACGTTTATGATTTATACAGGTGCACCGCAAAATACACGAAGAAAACCAATTGAAGAATTGAACATAGAAGCAGGAAGAAAACATATGGAGCTGAATGGTATTGAGGAAATTATCGTCCATGCGCCGTATATTATTAATGTTGGGAATACGACGAAGCCAGAAACATTCCAATTAGGTGTAGACTTCCTTCGTATGGAAATTGAAAGAACATCGGCATTAGGTGTAGCGAAACAAATTGTTCTTCACCCAGGAGCGCACGTTGGTGCTGGAGCAGATGCTGGTATTCAACAAATTATTAAAGGGCTTAATGAAGTACTAACGCCAGAACAGACGGTTAACATTGCGTTAGAGACGATGGCAGGAAAAGGAACAGAATGTGGTCGTAGCTTTGAAGAAATTGCAAAGATCATTGATGGCGTAAAATATAATGAAAAGCTATCTGTATGCTTTGATACGTGTCATACGCACGATGCAGGATATGATATTGTAAATGACTTTGACGGTGTATTAAACGAATTTGATAAGATCGTTGGTATAGATCGTTTACAAGTACTTCATATTAATGATAGTAAAAATGTACGCGGAGCAGGAAAAGACCGTCATGAAAACATCGGATTTGGTCACATTGGGTATAAAGCGTTGCATCACATTGTACATCATCCACAGTTAATGCATGTACCAAAAATTCTTGAAACACCGTATGTAGGGGAAGATAAAAAAGATAAGAAGCCACCATACAAATTGGAAATCGAAATGCTGAAAAACGGTACTTTTGATGAAGGGCTTCTTGAAAAAATTAAAGCGCAATAAGGAGGGGATTTCCCCTCCTTATTTTAGTAATTGCTGAAATAATGTATTTACTTGTTGGGCAGTGGCAGGGGAAGTTACTTTTGCGATCTGTTTTAAGAGCTCTAGTCGCTCGTTGTTATCGTAAATATTAATATTTTTACCTTTCATAAGTAAAACGATTTGGTCAGCTTGTGCAGTCGTAATAGAAACTTCATATTCTTTGCTATATTTTAATAACTCTTTTGTAGAAATATGATTTAATTTTTTATTAACAATTTGTTTAATGAGGTTCATCTTATTATCCTCCTTCACGCGTTCTTCTATCGAAATATATGAGCATATAGCTTGTACATATTCGTATAGAGTTTCTTTTTTCATGAGGAAAAGAAGCGTATGTTATAATATAAGGACAAAACTACAGAAAAAGAGTAAAGGGAGGACCTATGGAGCAAAAGCAACATCGAAAAGAAAGTGTTATTCATCTCATTTATCGTTTAGTTATGATTATTTTTGGGGCAGCATGCGCGGCGGTAGCAATTGAACTATTTTTAATGCCAAATAAAATTATTGATGGTGGAATTATTGGTATTTCTCTTATATTAGATTATCTTACTCCTAATATTTGGTGGTTAAGTTTTTCTACTTTAGTCGTTGTTCTCAATATCCCATTTATGTATTCGGGTTATAAGCAAATTGGAAAAACATTTATGTTATCTTCGGCATTTGGTATTGTAGCACTAGCATTCATTGAGTCAACGTTACATGCGGTGCCACCGTTTACAACAGAGCCTATTTTAGCGACTGTGTTTGGTGGTCTTATTTTAGGTCTTGGTGTAGGACTTGTAATTCGTCATGGTGGATCGTTAGATGGAACTGAAATTATGGGGATTTTATTAACGAAGAAATTACCGTTCTCTGTTGGTGAATTCGTAATGTTTGTGAACTTATTTATTTTTGCATGGGCAGCATTTGTGTTTGGTGTGGAACAAGCGATGTATTCTGTTATGACGTACTATATTGCATTTAAAACAATCGATACAGTAATTCAAGGGCTAGATGAAACGAAAGCAGTTTTAATTGTATCTGATCAATATGAGGAAGTATCAAATGCGATTTTACATCGACTCGGCCGTGGAACTACAAAGCTTGTAGCAAAAGGTGGTTATACAGATAAAGAAAAAGAAGTTATTTATGCAGTTGTAACGCGTCTAGAAGTGACGAAGTTAAAGTCAATTGTGCATGAAATTGATGAAAATGCGTTTGTTACGATTATGAGCACGCAAGAGACAAATGGTGGTAAGTTTAAATCGGCTATTCACTAAACGTATATAGGAATATTTTTCGAAAGCAGAGAATTTTTCTCTGCTTTTTGTTATAATAGTAAGGTTTCTTGAAAAAATAGATATATTTTAGGCAGATTGGTTTACAACTATAATAAGCTGTACTATAATTCAAATAGATATAAATCGGAATCATTCTGAATTAAAATAGGTGAGATGCTATGAATAATATATTAGAGATTGAAGGTTTAACATTCCGATACGAAGATCGGAATGTGTTAGAAAATATTAATTTGCAAGTTCCGAAGGGAGCTTTTTTAGGTTTAGTGGGACCGAATGGTTCAGGTAAATCAACTTTACTTAAGTGTTTATTAGGCGTTTTAAAGCCAAAAGAAGGAAGTATTCGTGTGTTTGGCGTTGATAGTAAGAAGTTTAAGGAATGGAATAAAGTTGGTTATGTATCCCAAAAAGCAAATAGTTTCAATTCTGGTTTTCCAGCAACTGTTTCTGAAGTTGTGTCAATGGGACTTGTTTCGAAAAAAGGGCTTTTTCGCTTTTTCACAAAAGAGGATAAGAAAAAGGTAGAAAAAGCAATTGCTGATGTAGGGATGAGTGAGTTTCAAGGTCGTAATATTGGAGAGCTTTCTGGTGGACAGCAACAGCGTGTATTTATTGCTCGTGCGCTCGTTAGTGATCCTGAATTGCTTATTTTAGACGAGCCTACTGTTGGAATCGATGTAAAAAATGTGGAAAGTTTTTACGAAATATTAGAGGATTTAAACAAAAGGCTCGGGATCACATTAATTCTTGTTACTCATGATATGGGAGCTGTTACCGAAAAAGTAACACATGTTGCATGCCTAAACCAACATCTACATTTCCATGGAAATGTAGAGAAGTTCCGAGAGTTAGAAGATGCAGAAATGTCCGTCTTATATGGACATCATGTTCATCGTTTAGAACACGAACATGAGCATCACGGGAGGATATAATGATACAAGATTTTTTACAATATGACTTTTTACGTAATTCTTTATACGCAGGTATTTTAATTGGACTTGTTGCACCACTAATAGGTGTGTTTGTTGTTATTCGTCGTTTATCTCTTATTGCGGATGCATTAAGTCACGTGACGTTATCAGGTATTGCAGCAAGTTTATTACTTGAAAAAACCATTTTTACAGGTGGATTTTTAAACCCCTTATATATGGGGATGGTTTTTTCAATTGGTGGAGCGCTATTAATCGAAAAGTTAAGAACTGTATATAAGCACTATCAAGAATTAGCAATTCCGATTATTCTTTCGGCAGGGATGGGAGTTGGAGTTATTTTCATTTCACTTGCAAATGGATTTAACACAGACTTATTTAGTTATTTATTTGGTAGTGTCAGTGCTGTAACAAGTACGGATTTAATTATTATTGGGATTGTAGCAATTGTTGTTGTTGCGACAATTATTTTATTATATAAAGAGCTGTTTCTACTATCATTTGATGAGGAATACGCAGTATCAACTGGTTTAAGAGCGAAATGGATTCACTTTATTTTCATTATATTAGTTGCTCTTGTCATTGCAGTATCAATGCGTGTAGTAGGGGTTCTTCTCGTATCATCATTAATGACGTTACCAGTTGCAGCAAGTATTCGTATTGCTAAAGGATTTAAACAAACAATTTTCTTTTCCATTTTATTTGGTGAAATTGCAGTAATTGGTGGAATGTTTGCTTCGTATCAACTTGATCTAGCACCAGGTGGTACAATTGTTATGATAGCAGTTCTTATTTTAATCGGTGCGATTTTATGGAAGAAGAAAAAAACTGCATAAAGTAGGGATAGGTATGAATCTAACAGAAGCTTTACGCCTAATGAAGGAAAAAGGATACAAACATACTGGAAAAAGAGAAGAGATGCTCAGATTATTTGCAGCACATAATCGTTATTTAACTGCGAAAGACGTTTTAGAGCATATGAAAGACGATTATCCAGGGCTTAGTTTTGATACGATTTATCGTAACTTAACAGTTTTTGCTGAGATTGGTGTTTTAGAACAAACGGAATTAAATGGTGAAAAACATTTTCGTTTCACTTGTTCTATTATGGAACATCATCATCATTTTATTTGTTTGGATTGTGGTGGGACGAAAGAGATTACTTCCTGCCCAATGGATTTTATGAATAAAGATTTTACTGGTTATGAAGTAACGGGTCATAAGTTTGAAATATATGGTCGTTGTCCAAAATGTGCAAAGTAAAAGCTCGTCGGTTATATAACTGACGAGCTTTTTTACGTAGAAAAGAAGGTTGCTCACAAATATTGTGGCAACCTTCTTTTTATTGTTCTTGTGTCTCTTTTTCTTTTTCTCGTTCAGCAGCCATTTCAGCAGCAATTACGTCGATTTCTTTTTTCAGTTCTTCTACCATTGTTTCTTCTGGTACTTTACGAACGACTTGCCCTTTACGGAATAATAATCCCTCTCCACGTGCACCAGCAATACCGATATCAGCTTCACGAGCTTCACCAGGACCATTTACAGCGCAACCAAGTACTGCAACTTTAATTGGTACTTGAAGTGTAGAGATGTATTCTTCCACTTCGTTAGCGATGCTAATTAAATCGATTTCAATACGACCACAAGTTGGACAAGAGATAAGTGTCGCTGCGTTAGACGCAAGACCGAATGATTTTAATAATTCACGAGCAACTTTTACTTCTTCAACTGGATCAGCACTTAATGAAATACGTAGTGTATTTCCGATGCCTTTACTTAAGATTGCTCCAAGACCAGCGGCACTTTTTACAGTTCCAGCAAACAATGTTCCAGATTCTGTAATACCTAAATGTAATGGGTAATCAAAAGCGCGAGCAGCTTTCTCGTATGCTTCGATTGCTAAGTTAACATCAGAGGCTTTCATAGATACGATAATATCGTGGAAATCTAAGTCCTCTAAAATTTTAATATGATGTAGCGCGCTCTCAACCATACCATCAGCAGTTGGGTATCCGTACTTTTCTAAAATGTGGCGCTCTAATGAACCAGCGTTTACACCAATACGGATTGGAATACCGCGCTCTTTTGCTGCATTTACAACAGCTTCTACTTTATGGCGACGCCCAATATTACCTGGATTGATACGTACTTTATCAATGCCACCTTCAATTGCTTTTAAAGCAAGGCGATAATCAAAATGAATATCAGCAACAAGTGGAATGTTGATTTGTTTTTTTATATCAGCAATAGCATTAGCTGCGCGTTCATCTGGAACGGCAACGCGGACGACTTGACAGCCAGCTTCTTCTAAACGCTTGATTTCAGCAACTGTTGCTTCAACATCATGTGTTTTTGTTGTTGTCATACTTTGTATAATTAATTCATTATTACCGCCAATTGTTAAATTACCGACTTTAACTGGACGTGTTTTTGTACGATGAGTCATTTCATTCACGAATAGATCGCTCTCCTTATAAAAGAAGTTTCTTATTTAGTCCCTCATATCAATGATAGTATACGTGATATAGGGCTATAGAAACCGAAGTGCTCGGTTTCACTTTTACTATTGTATCAGCGCCTTTATGTAATTGACAAGGATTAAGTGATAGCTTATTGATATAACGGGAATTTATAAGACTTTCCAATTTGTATTTTTGTAGCAGATGTACTTTTGTTTAATTGTTTAAAGTCGTCAATGACTTTTTCTATGGAAGGAATTTTTTTCTTGTTAATTTGTTCTGTAATAGAAAGAACTGTCTCGCCAGTTTTTACTTCAATTGTTTTATAAGATGTATCCGTTTCTTTTTCTGTTTTATTCTCTTTATTTTGTTGGCTGTCTGTGTTTTCTTTTTTTATCGTTTGGGCAGCAGTTGTTTTTTTATATGAACTTAACATCGGTAAAGTACCGATTTTTATATCGTAATAAAATATATAACCGAGAACAAGCACGAATAGGAATATACCTAACCTCTTCATATTCTTCACTCCTTTGCTAGGAATATATGCTTGTCCAAAAAAAAAATGCCTATTTAGGCATTTTTTTATTTTTCTTTCGGTTGGGGTACCTCTTTAATCGTTAAGTATAGAACGATTAAAACAACAGCGATATAAATGAATGTTGCCCCAGGTACGACGATTTTGAATAAATCCATAATCATGAAGAAAATGGTTGGGATTGTGTAGCTGTATGCAGTTAGTGTCCAAACTTGTTTATAGGATAGTTTACGTTGACCGCTCATAGCAGAACCGATGAACGCAAGTAAAGTCACGCCTACAAAAGTGATGAATAATTGGAATAGGTACACTAAGAATCCAATAACAAATAATAAAATTGGATAAATATTATCGAATAAAGAAATAAATTCTTGTAGATCTTTTTTCTCAAGAGATGCACCTAACAAATCGTTATAAGAATACGTTTGTGTTTGACCATTTCCCATAGAGACTACTTTATCTTTTAAAACAAATAAACCTGTTTTATTTTGATATTTTTCTAGGTCTGTTGAATTTGGATCAAATACGAAAAGTGCATTTCCTTCTTCTTTTTCAATAGGCTGATCAATATCGGCTTTTAGTTCGCCATTTTCAATTTTAAAATCAGGTAAATCTTTATCGATGACTTGATTTACCATGCCTACACCATCTTGGATAAAACTACCGTACAAAAAAGTTCTTGGAATAGTAGTAATTAAGCAAAGTAGCATAATATACAAAATGGTTTTACCGATTTTTTGAAAACGGAATAGCGCCATATCTTTAGGCGAGTATATGCTTTTTACGAATTGGGTAAATATGGACATAGATTCACTTCCTTTATGTATGTATAAAATCATTGTAACGTAGGAATCTAGAGAATCTCAAGATATATTATATTTACATATAGTGGAGATAACTAAATTTCTTTTTATTAACTTTCTTCTTTTAAATAAGAAAAATACAATTGACACTTTTCTTTTCTATATGGTAAATTTATCTTACATTTCTTAAAGGGCATATCCGATAGGAATTCCTTTATTTGATATGTTGTTATATACATAATTGTGGACCCTTAGCTCAGCTGGTTAGAGCAGACGGCTCATAACCGTCCGGTCGTAGGTTCGAGTCCTACAGGGTCCATATCCATTTCGCATGTTTATTATGTTAGCAGGAAGCTTCCTTGTAGAAGGAAGCTTTTTTTACGGAATATATGAGCATTTTAATTGAAAAGAAGTGGGAATTTTGCTACTTTAATGATAGCAAGACAATGTGATTTATTTGTTTGCACCCTATGGCAATTAGGGTAGAATGAAGTTGTATGTCACTTAAGTGGCAATACATAAACTGGGAGGAATATAACAATGGCAAAACACGAATTACCAAATTTACCTTATGCGTATGATGCTTTAGAGCCTCACTTTGACAAAGAAACAATGAACATCCATCATACAAAACATCACAACACGTACATTACAAACTTAAACGCTGCTTTAGAAGGTCATGCAGAATTAGCTGACAAAAGCGTAGAAGAATTAGTTGCAAACTTAAACGAAGTACCAGAAGCAATCCGTACAGCAGTACGTAACAATGGTGGCGGACATGCTAACCATACATTCTTCTGGACAATCCTATCTCCAAACGGCGGAGGACAACCTGTAGGTGAACTTGCAACTGCAATTGAAGCAAAATTCGGTAGCTTCGATGCATTCAAAGAAGAATTCGCAAAAGCTGGCGCAACTCGCTTCGGTTCTGGTTGGGCTTGGTTAGTAGTAAACAATGGTGAGCTAGAAGTAACAAGCACTCCAAACCAAGATTCTCCTTTAACTGAAGGTAAAACGCCAGTTATCGGTTTAGATGTTTGGGAGCATGCTTACTACTTAAACTACCAAAACCGTCGTCCAGACTACATCGGTGCATTCTGGAACGTTGTAGATTGGAACGCTGCTGAAAAACGTTACCAAGAAGCAAAATAATTGTAATAAATATAGAAAAAAGCTAGGGGAGAACCCCTAGCTTTTTTTCTATGCTTTCCTTTTACATAATTGGGCTTGTCTTTGGAAGACTAGAACATGAAGTAAAGGAGAGTTGTGTATGAAGTGGAAACATATAATTGGTGACGTTGAAGTGAATCGGGATTTAGTGTTATTGCTCCTTATAGGAGGTTTATACACGCTCGCAATTTCTTTATCGAATACGTTTGTAAATATTTATTTATGGAAACAAACACAAAATTATGTGAATCTTGGCTTGTATAATTTGGCCAGCGTTATATTACAGCCTCTCACATTTCTTGTAGGGGGAAAATTAGCGAAACGTATCGATCGCTCGATTTTATTACGAATAGGAGTAGGAACGCTCGCAATTTTTTTTATTGTTGTCTTAGTAGCGGGGAAAAGTGCTTCTCAGTATATTTTATTAATGGGGGCTCTTTTAGGAGTAGGATACGGTTTTTACTGGTTGGCTTTTAACTTATTGACATTTGAAATTACAGAACCAGAAACAAGAGATTTCTTTAATGGGTTTCTTGGACTTCTTACATCCTTCTCTGGGATGATCGGACCAATAGCAGCAGGATACACAATTTCACGTATGGAGAAATGGAGTGGTTATACTGTTATATTCTTTCTTTCATTAGTTCTATTTGCAATTGCTGTCGTCTTAAGCTTCTTTTTATCTAAAAGAGAATGTGAAGGGCGTTATGAAATCGTGCAAGTATTGAAAGAACGACGGATTGATAAAAACTGGGGAAAGATTACACGAGCTCATTTTTTCCAAGGATTGAGAGAAGGAACGTTTATTTTTGTCATTTCAGTATATGTTTATTTAGCAACTAATAGTGAGTTCGCATTAGGGAAATATAGTTTAGTGAACTCTGCTGTATCCTTTGTATGTTATTACTTAGTTGCTCGTATGTTAAAGAAGGAGTGGCGAAAAAAAGCAATTTTACTTGGAGGCATTATTTTATATGCTGTCGTCTTTTTAGTTATTTTCAATGTTACATACACGAAATTACTTATTTATGCGGCATGTATTGCGATTGCATATCCTATTTTACTTGTTCCGTATGGATCAATGACATATGACGTAATTGGTAGAGCGAAAAATGCGAGAGAATGGCGTGTGGAATATGTCGTTGTTCGGGAGCTGTGGTTAAACGCCGGAAGAATCTGTTCTATTTTAAGTTTTTTATGTGCTGTACTATTCTTTCCACCTGAAAAAAGTTTACCTTACTTATTATGTATTTTAGGTGCTGGACATTTTCTTATTTATTTTGCAGTTAAAAATGTCAAATATGATGAGGGAAATGCGAGTAAAACAAGTGTTGTAACGCAAGGGAACGCGCAAAACCAAACTGAACCAGAAGGTTAACTTCTCGTTTGTTTTATGCTAGAATAGAAAAAGATGTAAGACAGCAGTGAGGACACCTGTATGAAGGTGTCCCTTTCACATTACATAGCTGTTGGTAGAGGGGGTTTGTATGAGCAAGAAGCAGAAGCAAAATAAGAAAAAGACCCACGTTCCTTTTCGGTTAAACGTGCTGTTTTTCTGCGTGTTTTTAATGTTCTCCGCGGTTATTGTAAGGCTCGGATATGTACAAATTGTTCGCGGTGAAGAATATAAGAATGAAGTGGAGAAGAAAGAAAACTCAACGATAAGTAATCCTGTACCGCGTGGGAAAATATTTGACCGTTATGGGCGACCTGTAGTAGATAATGCAGCCATTCGTACTATTACATTTACAAAAATGAAAGGATCAACTGCAGAGGATCGCTTAGAAACAGCGAAAAAGCTAGCAGATTTGATTGAAGTACCGACAGATAAATTAACAGATCGCGATAAAAAAGATTATTGGCTTGCTATGCATAAAGAGGAAGCTAAAGAAAAAATTACGAATAAAGATCGTCAAGAGTTTAAAGATAAAAAAATTGATGATAAAGAATTAGACGAGCGTCAGCGCAGTCGTGTAACAGAAGAAGAGATTAATCAATTATCCGCAAAAGATCTAGAAATACTAGCGATTAAGAGTAAGATGGATGGCGGATATGCAATGACACCTCAAGTTCTTAAGAAAAATGCAACAGATGAAGAATATGCGATTATTAGTGAAAATTTAGCGCAATTGCCGGGAGTAGATACAAGTGTTGATTGGGAACGAAAATATGCATATGATGGTGATTTGTTCCGAAGTGTACTTGGTGGTGTAACAACTTCTGACGAAGGTTTACCAAGAGAAAGACTAGATTACTATCTTGTTCGTGATTATAATCGAAATGACCGAGTAGGAAAAAGTTATCTTGAACAACAGTATGAAGATAGTCTGCACGGTACGAAAGCAGAAGTTAGAAATGTTACAGATAAAAACGGTAATATTTTAGAAACGATTAATGTATCAAAAGGACAAAGTGGTAATGACCTGAATTTAACGATTGATATGGAATTACAAAAGCGTGTGGAGGATATTCTTACGAAGAATTTAATGAGATTTAAAGGAAGCGAACCTCTTTTAGATCGCGCATTCGTTGTAATGATGAACCCAAAAAATGGTGAAGTTTTATCTATGGCTGGGAAACAATTAGTTAACGAAGATGGTCAAACGAAAGTAAATGACTTTGCATTAGGTACCATGACAAGTTCTTATCCGATGGGGTCAACTGTAAAAGGTGCAACAGTACTTACTGGATATCAAACTGGTGCGATTCAACCAGGTTCAGTACAATTGGATGAACCAATTAAATTAAAAGGTACACCTACGAAGTCATCTTGGAAAACGATGGGATATATTAATGACCTTACAGCTTTAAAAATGTCTTCTAACGTTTATATGTTTAAAACAGCGATGAATATCGCCGGTGTTCAGTATGTGAGAGGTGGTACGTTAGATATACCTCAAAAAGCATTTGATACGATGCGTTATTATTTCGGACAGTTTGGACTTGGTGTAAAAACAGGAATTGATTTACCGAATGAATCTGCTGGTCAGATGGGGAGAGGTAGTCAACCAGGTTTCTTACTAGATTTATCAATTGGACAGTATGATACGTATACACCGCTTCAATTAGCGCAATATATTTCGACGATTGCCAATGGTGGATATCGTATGCAACCACAAGTTGTAAAAGAAATTCGTCAACCGGCAGTGAAACCAGATGAAGTTGGGAAAGTTGTTCAATCTATGGAACCGAAAGTATTAAATCGTGTTGATATGCCAGAATCGCAAATTAAACGTGTTCAAGAAGGATTTAGACAAGTGTATAATGATTCAGGTGGTACAGCTACCAAATACTTTACAGGTGCAAAATATAAAGCGGCAGGGAAGACAGGTACCGCGCAAACTGTGTATGGCGGAGATAAAGAGATTGGTAGAAAGGCAAATGGTGAACGTGTGGAAACATATAACTTAACATTAGTAGGTTATGCGCCACTTGAAGATCCAGAAGTAGCATTCTCTGTTGTTGTTCCATGGGTACATGATGATAAGACTGGTATTAATGGATATATTGGTCGTGAAATTATGGACGCCTACTTTGATTTAAAAAACCAAGAAGTAAATGGTGAAGCTCCAAAAGATGATAAAAACAATAAAAATAAAGATCAAGATGATGAATAAAAAAATTTTAAAAAAGCACACTATCTGAAAAGATAGTGTGCTTTTTTTTATGGTTTATGCATATCGTGTAATAAATGTGGACAAGTATACAATATTGGGAAATACGCGGCCTTATAAATAATACTTGTATATGATGAGATAGGGGATAACTGTTTTATAGGGAAATTATCAGAGAAAATGAATAACTACTACCGATTAAAATTGTATCCCGCTATTAACGGGCAGTAAGACCCCCATCTCAAAATTCAGCGAAAGCAAAAAAGTTAGGTGGGGGTCGGGCTGTCCGTAAAAGCCCGATTGGTGAGGGCTGATTAAAGTTTCACTTTATCGTATGTTGATTTTTGTGGAACTTTACAAAACTTTTACAAACAATTAAAACCGAATTAATAGTTTAGCAGTATTCTTATATCTGTAATCCTGTTATTTCCGGTTACTTCTAGGAGGAAGAACACGTGAAATGGATGCGTACACCGATTATAATTTTCGTACTATCGATATGGTTCCTCTGTTTTGAAATGTCTACTGCATTTGCTTTAAATGATATGGGAGAAGTGAGAGTTGATGGATCCTCAACGGTTTTTCCTATTATAGAAGCAGTAGCGGAGGAATATACAAAGGTGCATCCAGACGTGAAAATTTCCATCAGTGTTTCTGGAACTGGAGGAGGATTTAATCGTTTCAGTAAAGGAGAAGTAGATATAAATAATGCTTCGAGAGTAATGAAACAAGTCGAGAAAAATGAGATGAAGAAAAACTCTATTCAGTTCACACCTTTTGAGGTCGCTAACGATGGTCTTACAATCGTTGTGAATCGGCACAATACATGGGTAGACGATATGTCAGTAGACGAGTTACGTTTACTGTGGAGTGAAGATGGAAGAGAGAAGCGATGGTCACAAATTCATTCAACATGGCCACGTGAACAAGTGAAGTTTTATGCACCAGGCGTAGACTCTGGTACTTATGATTATTTTCAAAATGTCATCTTACAAAATCATCGCATTGTAAAAAAAGTCTCTTTGTCTGAAGATGATCAAGTTATTATGCAAGGGGTAATGAATGATAAACATGCCATTGCTTTTGTAGGATATGCTTATTATATGGCTAATCGAGATAAGGTGAAAGCAATAAAAGTGAATGGTGTATTTCCGACGAAAGAGACCATTCAGTCAGGTAAGTATAAGCCGTTATCTAGGCCGCTACTTACTTATGTGAATAATGCATCTATCCGAAATAAAATGAATGTAGCAAACTATGTTGAGTTTATGATTCAGCATGTTGGTAACCTCGCTGAAGAGGTCGGGTATGTAAAATTAAGAAAAGAAAAATACAATGAACAGCTGCGTATGTTAACAGAAATAAAAAGGTAATGTCAGGGTGGAAAGGGGTTTTCATCTTTGGCTCATAATGACAAAAGTCAAATTACATTTTCTGTACAACATTTGATTGAAAGAAATACAAAACAAAGAAAAAAAACGCAGCGAATCAATCGAATAATGCCTTTGTTACTAAAAATAATTGCTAGCGTTTCTATTGTTACGACACTTGGAATTGTTTTTACGCTCTCTAATGAAACAATCATGTTTTTTCAAAAAATATCATTGTACTCCTTTTTGACGGAGAAAGAATGGTTACCGTTTTTTGAAAATCCTAAATTCGGTATATTACCACTTATATGTGGAACGTTCCTTGTAACAGCAATCGCTATGTTTGTAGCAATTCCTATTGGTTTAGCGTGTGCCGTATTTTTAAGCGAATATGCTTCAAATAGTGCACGGAAAATATTAAAGCCGATGTTAGAGCTATTAGCAGGTATCCCGACAATTGTATATGGTTTTTTTGCATTAACAATTGTTACGCCGCTTTTACAAAGGATTATACCAGATTTACAGTTTTTTAATGCGATTAGCCCAGGAATCGTTATCGGATTTATGATGATGCCTACAGTTGCATCTCTATCTGAAGACGCGATGAGAGCTGTGGCGAAAGGGACGAAAGAAGCTTCATTAGCACTCGGAGCGACGCGGTTTGAAATGGTAAAACAAGTGGTGTTTCCGTCCGCTTTTACAGGGATTATGGCAGCAATTATATTAGCGGCTTCGCGTGCAATTGGTGAAACGATGATTGTTGTAATTGCGGCAGGATCCACACCAAATGTATCGCTTGATCCGACACATTCTATTCAAACGTTAACAGCCTATATTGTGCAAGTAAGTTTAGGTGATGCTCCGCATGGAACGATTACGTATTACAGCATGTATGCTGTAGGTGCAACATTATTTTTGTTTACTTTTATTATGAACATCATTTCGCAGTCAATTATGCGCCGTTTTAGGAGGATGACATAATATGCGGATGTTGAATCATAAAAAAATACAAAAAAACATGGCATCACGCTTTTTAAAAGATCGAATTTACAAATTGTTATTTTATATAGCGATTTTATTTTCAATCGTAATTTTGTTTGTGTTACTGTTTCAAATTGTTGAAAAAGGTATAAGCTATCTTTCAATAGATTTCTTTACAAATTTCGCTTCACGTAATCCGAAAGAAGCTGGTATTGCTGCAGCTTTGTCAGGGACAATATTATTTATGAGTATTGTTATACCTGTTTCTTTTATATTTGGAGTTGGAACAGCCCTTTATTTAGAGCAATATGCGAAGGAATCTCTATTTAAAAAAATAGTAGAGATTAATAATCAAACATTAGCAGGAGTACCATCCGTTGTATTTGGATTGCTTGGTTTAACTATTTTTGTATATGCTCTTCATTTAGGAGAGAGTATAGTTGCAGCAGCACTGACGATGAGTTTACTCGTCTTACCAACAGTTGTTGTGGCGAGTCAAGAAGCAATCCGATCAGTACCAAGTGCATTATTAGAGGGTTCTTACGGATTAGGTGCTACGAAGTGGCAAACGATGTATCAAATTGTATTGCCATATGCTTTCCCGGGGATTATAACGGGCTGTACGTTAGCGATATCAAGAGCAATTGGAGAAGCAGCACCACTATTAGTTATTGGGGCACTTGCGTTTGCAAATTATGTTCCATTTAGTATGTTTGATAGATTTACAGTTTTACCAATTCAAATTTTTAATTGGATGAGTAGGCCACAAGAAGAATTTCAGTATGTAGCAGCAGCTGGGATGATTGTTTTGTTAGGTTTGTTGCTATTTATCAATATATTTGTTTTATGGTTACGAAATCGAAAATAAGTTGGAAGTGGATGAAAGGGGAATTCAAATGGTAGCAACAGTAGTAAATGTACAGGTGAAAAACGAAGAGAAAATCGAGACTGCGCCAAAGAAAGTAGTATTTGATACGAAAAACTTAAATTTATGGTATGGGGAAGACCATGCTTTAAAAGATATTAATTTAAGTATTCATGAGAATGAAGTTACAGCAATTATCGGTCCAAGTGGCTGTGGTAAATCAACGTACTTAAAAACGTTAAATCGCATGGTAGAGTTAGTACCGATCGTTCGAACTACAGGTGTAATTGAGTATAGAGAACGCAATATATTTGAT
Organism: Bacillus sp. S71; assembly: GCF_016625265.1. NCBI lineage: Bacteria > Bacillati > Bacillota > Bacilli > Caryophanales > Bacillaceae > Bacillus > Bacillus sp. S71. Next base: position 149,366 of record NZ_JACVUW010000002.1, read on the forward strand.
AAATCATATCCAGTTGAAGAATTAAGAACGCACGTAGGAATGGTGTTCCAAAAGCCAAATCCATTTCCAAAATCTATTTATGAGAATGTAGCATACGGTCCAAAAATCCATGGTATTCGTGACAAAAAGACATTAGATGAAATTGTTGAGAAAAGTTTACGCGGAGCAGCGATTTGGGATGAGTTAAAAGATCGTTTGCACGATAATGCATACGGTTTATCTGGTGGACAGCAACAGCGTCTATGCATCGCACGTTGCTTAGCTATTGAGCCAGACGTTATTTTAATGGATGAGCCAACATCGGCACTAGATCCAATTTCAACATTAAAAGTAGAAGAATTAATTCAAGAGTTAAAGAAAGACTTTAGTATTGTTATCGTAACGCATAATATGCAACAAGCAGCGCGTATTTCAGACAAAACCGCTTTCTTCTTAAGCGGGGAAGTTGTGGAGTATACAGATACAAACAAATTATTTACGACGCCTTCAGATAAGCGTACAGAAGATTATATTACAGGTCGCTTTGGTTGATATCGTTGCAAAGCTAAGAGAAAATGCCCTCTTAACAGAGGGCATTTCTTATTTTTATCTCACTTTAATAGGGAAGTAATACCTTCTCTTTATCTTAAGGTTTATTACAAGCGTAAGAGGTTATGTAGGAGATTTATCCCGCTATTTGCGGGCAGTAAGACCCCACCTCAAAATTCAGCAAAAGCAAAGAAGTTAGGTGGGCAGGCGGCCTGTAAAAGCCCGATTGATGAGGGGTGATTAAAGTTTCACTTTGTATATAATGGCACATAATATTGAGGGGGAAGAAAAAATGGTAAGAGAACAGTTTCAAGGTGATTTAAAAGTGTTACAGCAAAAGGTGATTGAGCTTGGCGAATTAGCAAATGCGGCTTTATTGATTGCTATGGAAGGTCTGCATACAAGGGATGTAGAGAAAGCGTTAGAGGTCATTGATGGTGATTACCGTATGGATAATTTAGAAGAGGAAATAAACGATCTTGCGCTTATGCTCATTACGAAGCAGCAACCTGTAGCAAGTGACTTAAGAAGGATCTTTATTTCAATTAAAACAGCGACAGATTTAGAGCGTATTGCAGATCATGCTGTTAATATTGCAAAGGCTACAATTCGTCTTGGGGAAAAAGAAGTGGCTGTTAGTTTGCACAACCTGGATGAAATGTTTGCGGTTGCAAATAAGATGTTGCATTTAGCGTTAGAAGCATATGAACAAGAAAATTTAACTTTCGCGAAACAAATTGCTGAAATGGATGATTCCGTTGATGAAATATATGGAAAAGCAATTCGTGAGTTTATATCTTCAGTTCCGGAACAACCAGAAGCAATTACGCAAATTACACAATTATCATTTGTGGCGAGATATATTGAGCGTGTAGCAGACCATATTACAAACATTGCTGAAAATGTATTTTATTTAGTAAAAGGAAAGCATTATTTATTGAATGAGTAGGAATGAAAGTAGGTGATGAGAAATCACCTGCTTTTTTTAGTCAAAACATGACAAAAAAAGCTCGTTGTTTCCTTTAGTTTATGATGATAAGATGTATCATAATGTAATGGGAAAATTAGTATATATGTTGTTCGTTAATAAGTATTATTTATCAATTAATAGTAAGCGCTTTCTTGTCGTTTGAAACGTACGTTTTTATAGGTGGGAAATTTAATTATAGGGTCTTTTAAATGAGGATTCGTTTAACTAATCAAGTTTATGCTGCTAGTTCATGTGGGATAGAGAATATACATATGGTATATGGAGCTACTGAACATTATATAAGTGGAGGCTGAAGTATATGAAGGGGGTTATTTTAGCTGGAGGAAAAGGAAGACGCCTTAGACCATTAACATGTAATACTCCAAAGCCGATGTTACCATTATTAGAAAAACCAGTTTTAGAATACAATATTGAGTTATTACGCCAGCATGGTATTCGTGAAATTGCAATTACTGTTCAATATATGAGTACGACGATTAAGCGATATTTTGGTGATGGTAGTAAATGGGGAGTTAACTTGTATTATTTTGAAGACTCTCCTCCGCTTGGTACAGCAGGGAGTATTAAACAAGCAGAACAATTTTTAGATGAAACATTTGTTGTAATAAGCGGGGATGCATTAACTGACTTTCAATTATCAGAAGGAATTAGGTTTCATGAACAAAAGAAAAGAATGGTAACAATGTTTGTGAAAGAAGTAGAAAATCCACTCTCATTTGGATTGGTTGTAATGAATAAAGACCAGGAGGTTACACGATATATAGAAAAGCCGGGCTGGAATGAGGTAGTATCTAATGTTGTGAATACAGGCATATATATTATGGAGCCAGAAATCTTTTCTTACATACCGCCTAGACAATTTTTTGATTTCAGTCATGATGTGTTTCCGTTATTGGCAAACAAAAATGTGTTATTCGCATATTTGTCAGAAGGTTATTGGTTAGATATCGGCACATTTAATCAATATCGACAAGCACAATTTGATTTGTTAACGAAAAAGTTACAAGTACCTATTCCTTATACGGAAGTATTACCGATGGTATGGATGGGAGAAGGGGTGACGATTGGGAAAGGGACAAAAATTCATGGCCCCTCTTTCATTGGAGAAGGAGCAAAGATTGGTACAGGAGCTGTAATTGAGCCATATTCTATTATTGGAAAAAATAGTATCGTTTCAAATTATTCTCATCTTCAAAAAAGTATTGTTTTTGCAAATGCCCATATTGGAAAGTATTGTGAACTATTAGAAACGACAATAGGAGAGCGTACAATAGTTGAAGATGACGTTACACTGTTTCAAAAAAGCATTGTAGCGGATCACTGTCATATCGGGAGAAGTACGATAATTAAGCAAAAAGGAAAACTATGGCCTTATAAGGCGATTGATAGTCATTCGATAGTAGGAGCGGCTGGTATTCAAGAGAGTGAAATGAGTGCAGGGTGGTTACAAAAAAGCCGCATTGTAGGAAGAGGGAATGTTGAAATTACTCCCCAGTTTATCGTGAAGATTGCGATGGCGTATGGCTCTCTTTTTACAAAAGGAGAAAGTATATTAATTGGAAGTCAAGAAAATATAGAAACAACCTCTTATAAAAATTTATTTTTACATGCTATTCATGGTATAGGGATTCATACGATGGAATGCAAAGAAATGAACGAGTCACTTTTTCAATATAGTGTTCATCATTTGCAATGTGCAGGTGGGGTTTTCATTCAAGTGGAGAATGAGAATGAGATTGTTATAAAGTTGTATGGTCAAGCTGGCATGCCGTTAACGTATAAGCAGCAAAAAGAGATAGAACAAGTATATATGTCCGAATTGTTTTATTACGTGCATGAGAAAGAGATGGGGAGAAATAAGCTGGTTCATGTTTCTATGAATGAGTATATAGAAGTTATATTGGGGCATATTGATATCGAGAAAATACAGATGCAGAAGTTTCATCTTCTTATTAATAAGAGAAATGATACGTTGCAACATTTACTTATGCTCTTTCTACAAAGACTTGGTTGTACAGTTACATGGATTTATGCAAGCGAACAAAAAGATCATGTGAAAGCTTTGATGAAATCAAGTAAAGCAAATATGGCTCTTATGTTTTCTGAGCAAGGAAATCATTTCGAGTTATACGATAAACATAGTAATATTTACCAAGGTACAGATTTGGAAGAGGTAGATATTCCAGATTTCTTACTCGAATCTACAGGAAATATTTACCCAATGTCTTTGAAATTAGGAGAATGTTATCTTCTGTTTTATACGCAGGATGAAAGGAAGTCGTTTCAAGTAAGGTGGAAGCGAGATATTTTATATCGAATTGGAAAATTATTTGAGCTAATAGCATTGCAAGGAAAAACGTTTCTCAGCATAGTAGAGCAATCACCTCCGCTCTATTTACTTTATGATGAAGTGGTATGTTCATGGAATGAAAAAGGGAAAATTATGAGGAAATTATTGGATGATATTGAAAGGAAGGGAGAAGGTATATTTGAAGGAGTACAGTTCAAATATACTGAAAAAGAGTGGTCTTATATCGTTTCTGACACAAAACAACCAAAATTTTTAGTGTATTCACATGCTAGAAACCCAGTAATAGCAAGGGAAAACATGAAAAATCTTATAGAAAAAATTAGACAATATCAAAAGGTGTAGAATTTTTATTTTAAAAGTGGTATTATAGTATAGTCTGATTTAAGTTATTAGTACTGGAGGGAAATAAGAATGCGTGTGAATATTACTCTAGCATGTACAGAATGCGGAGATCGTAACTATATCTCAAAGAAAAATAAACGTAACAACGCTGAGCGTATCGAGCTTAAAAAGTATTGCAAGCGTGACAAGAAGTCTACGTTACACCGTGAAACAAAGTAAGCAGTAGGAATATTTTCCTACTGTTTCTTTTTTTATTCGATTCCTATGTTAAAAGTGATACACTATCATCATAGAGTAAAGTGTCACTGTAAGGAGGAGAATGTGTGAAAGAAGAGAAAGTGCGTTTGCGTAAACAAATAATAGAACACATGAATTCTTTATCAGAAGAACAATATACAACTTTATCAGAACAGATTGCATTTTCGTTGTATGCGCAAAAAGAGTGGGTTGAAGCTAAAACAATTGGAATTACTCTCTCAATGGAAAATGAAGTGAATACATATCCTATTATCGAAAAAGCTTGGGAAGAAGGAAAGAAAGTTGTAGTTCCTAAGTGTAATAAAGGAACAAGAACGATGTCCTTCCGGAAAATTAGTGATTTTGATCAATTAGAAACGGTGTATATGAACTTACGTGAACCGATTCCGGGACTTACGGAAGAAGTGAGTGCGGATGACATTGATCTTCAAATTGTGCCAGGCGTAGCTTATACAGAGCGAGGAGAACGGATTGGATACGGCGGGGGCTATTATGATCGTTATCTCGTGCATTATAAAGGGAAAACGCTATCATTAGCATATGATTTTCAAATGGTAAAACACATTCCGATAGAGCCATTTGATAAAAATATAGAAAAAATTATTACAGAAAAAGGAACAATGCTTATAAATGAGCTTGTATAGACAAATAAAAATTGACGAGACTTTTTCTTCTTGATTATAATAAAATATGTGAACGTTTTCTTATTATAATTTTTATAGTAAGTGAGCATAGAGGGTGATGAAATGGTATCTATTTATGATATTCAGCAATTGCTAAAGAAATTTGGTACGATTATTTATACGGGAGATCGAATTGCAGATTTACAATTAATGCAAGATGAATTGCGTGAATTAAATCAATCACAGCTAATCGATCCACAAGACTATCAAACAGCTTTATTTTTATTGAAGCAAGAAATTCAAAAAGAGCTAAATAAGAATTAGATAAAGGTAGGTAAGCAACATGGAAGAGAAATGGTTAGTTGGTGTTGACCTTGGTGGTACAACGATTAAATTAGCATTTATTAATGTATACGGCGAAATTTTACATAAGTGGGAAATCCCTACAAATACAGGTGAGCAAGGAAAACATATTACACTTGATGTTGCGAAAGCAATTGATAAAAAGCTAGAAGAATTAGGCGAATTGAAGAGCAAGTTAATTGGTATTGGTATGGGAGCTCCTGGCCCTGTACATGTGGCATCTGGAATGATTTATGAAGCGGTTAATTTAGGGTGGAAAAACTATCCGCTAAAAGATTTATTAGAAGTAGAAACAGGATTACCTGTTGTTATTGATAATGATGCAAACTTAGCAGCGCTTGGTGAAATGTGGAAAGGTGCTGGTGAAGGTGCAAAAGATTTAATCTGCATGACACTTGGTACGGGCGTTGGTGGTGGTGTAATCGCCAATGGTGAGATTGTACACGGCGTGAGTGGTGCTGCTGGTGAGATTGGACATATTACAGTAGTTACAGAAAATGCTTTCCCATGTAATTGCGGGAAGTCTGGTTGCTTAGAAACAGTAGCATCTGCGACAGGTATTGTACGTGTTGCTATGCAAAAAATACAAGAGACTAATAAAGAAAGCATGTTGCGTTCTATGTTAGCTGAAGAAGGACGTATTACATCAAAAGATGTCTTTGAAGCACTTGGACAAGGTGATGAATTAGCAGGCGAAGTAGTAGAAAAGGTAGCTTCTTATTTAGGGTTAGCTGTAGCGAACCTATCTAGTACGTTGAACCCAGAGAAAATTGTTATTGGTGGAGGCGTGTCTAAAGCTGGAGATGCGCTATTAGAACCAATTCAACGCTATTTCGAGCAATACGCTTTCTCACGTGCTGTAAAGAGCACGAAGTTAGCTATTGCAACACTTGGTAATGATGCAGGTGTTATCGGAGGAGCTTGGCTTGTAAAAAAGCACAAATACGAAGCGAAGATGATATAAGTTTTGAAATATGAAAAGAGGAAGGGGGAACCCTTCCTCTTTTTGTGTGAAATCTCGATGAAGAATAAAGTGTAAACGAATTAAGCTGCTGGTGGATACCCGTTATATAGAACAGTCATGATCGTAAACCATCCGAAAACGAGTACAGTTGCAATTGCAAAGCCGCTCGCGAAAAAGTTTTTTTCACGAAGTGTTCTAAGCGTAGCAAATACAGCTAACAGAGTGACAAGTGTAAAAATAATAACAAGGCCCATGCAATATCCTCCTCTGTCTACCCATTTCTTATTATGAGTTTTTGGAATATTTACTCTTTTATATTGTACATGTTTTAAAAATGATTGTCGAGATAGCATCCTTTCTTTTCCTAAGAGAAAGAAATGTTGTATCATTAAAAGTAAGTTTAATAACTGGAGGAGATTTTCATATGAAATGGATACAAATGCCGTTAGGCCCATTACAAACAAATGCTTATATTTTAATGAACGATCAAAAAGAGTGCATTATCTTTGACCCTGGGCACGAAGGTGAAAAGCTCGTTACATATTTACAAGAAGAACAATTAAAACCATTGGCTGTTTTATTAACGCATGCTCACTTTGATCATATCGGTGCTGTTGATACGGTAAGAGACGCTTTTCATATTCCTGTATACGTACATAAAGAAGAAGCAGATTGGTTAGGAGATGCAACTGTAAACGGCTCTCAAATTTTTATGATGAACCGCAGTATTACAGCAAAACCAGCGGATCATATTATTGATGCAGAAGGTACATTAACAATTGGATCATTTAATTTTGAAATTTTTGAGACGCCAGGACATTCTCCAGGAAGTATTTCTTATTATAGTAAAGAGGCAAATGCTGTATTCTCAGGAGATGTATTGTTCCAAATGAGCATTGGAAGAACAGATTTGCCTGGTGGAAGTTTTGCTGAATTAATTGGAAGTATTGAAGAGAAATTATTTGTATTACCAGATGAGACAGCGGTGTTATGTGGACATGGTCCAGAAACAAGCATTGGTTTTGAAAAAGAAAATAATCCGTTTTTACAATAAGGAGTCATTATGGGAATGGAGCTCATTTTAAGAGAATGGATGGGGAAAGAAAAGGATTATTCAATTTCATATAGTACGTATATGAACCTTGTATTGTATACAGAAGGTCATGGATATTATATGAAAGAACGTGAAAAGATTGGAAGACAAGGGGATTTTTTTACAAGTAGCAATGTATCCTCTGTTTTTGCAAAAACTTTTGCTAAACTTTTTATTCGTCTTGTTGAAAATGGTGAAGTTGCTTCGAATATTTGTGAGGTTGGTGGGGGAACTGGAAAGTTTGCCTATGATGTTTTACAAGAATGGAAGCAATTATCTCCAAAAACCTTTATTGATTTAAACTATTCAATGATTGAAGTGAGCCCTTTTCATAGGAAATTACAGCAGGAGCACCTTAGCTCATTTTCTAATGTATCGTACTATACCTCTTATAGTGAAATGGGAGATTCTTTCGAGGGAATTCTTTTTTCGAATGAGTTGTTTGATGCATTTCCTGTTGAAATAATTGAGAAAAGAAATGGTATGTTGTATGAAGTGCGTATTACATATACAGAGGAAGGAAGCCTTTCAGAAATATGTAGGCCGTTAGATAAAAGAATTGGTCGATATTTATTGAAATATAATATTCATATTGCTGAAGGGCAACGTTTTGAAGTACCACTTGTGATGGAGGAGTATATAAAAGAAATTGCGAAATGGTTTCAAAAAGGTATATGTATTACAGTTGATTACGGATACACAAAAGAAGAATGGATGCATCCAGCACACCGTGAAGGAAGTTTGCGAGGTTATTATCAGCATAAGCTAATACGTAACCCACTAGCGCATCCAGGTGAAATGGATCTTACTACTCATATTCATTGGGACGAGCTAAAGGAGATGTTTAGTATGCAAGGAATGAGTGCAGTATGGCATAAGAAACAATCTGAGTTCTTGTTAGCTGCAGGGATATTAGAACAGCTTACGAGCCATCAAGATATGAATCCTTTTTCTGAAACGCAAAAACAAAATCGAGCAGTTCGTTCTATGATTTTGAATGGAGGAGTAGGGAGTGCGTTTGATGTTGTTATACATACAAAAGATATGCAACATTTACATTTGGATCGGTATGTAACAATATAAAAAACAAGACACAGTATATACTGTGTCTTGTTTTTTAATACGACTTATGTAGTATTATATATTTCCTCTCATGATATATATTTATATTAAAGATATGAGATAAAAAATATAGAATACGTTCTTTTTCTTCGATTATTAGTCCCTAACCTAATAATACGCGAACGAGTTGAATTATTGTTTCGTTCTCTACTTTGTAATAAATTTCCAATCCTTTTCTTTCACTAGAAACGATTTTAGCGCTTTTTAATTTTGCTAAATGCTGTGAAATTGTAGATTGTGGCATGTTTAAGCCAGTGTACATTGTAGAAACGTTGCTTGGACCGCGCTCAATTAATCCTTTTACGATACATAAACGAACAGGATGAGCCAGCACTTTTAATAATTCTGCATTACTTTCATATAGTTCTAATTCTTTTTGAAAGGTTTCTAACATGTTCTTTTCCACCTCCGTGTGAGCTATTATACCATACTATACATACCAAAAATTTAAAGAAAAGAAAATAGTTGTTGCAGAAAAAAAGTCCTAAAGTAAAGAAATTGTAAGAAAAGAGACCATGATGTAAATAAAATAGGTAAATTAGCACGTTTTTGTAAAATGACATTTTTGGGTGAAAATTTCGATGCGTTTTAAAAATTGAAAGATATAGATATATTTGTAACACAATTTTATCATGATTTTCTTATTCTTTCAAATGAATATACGAAATTTTTAAAATAATATGACAAAGGAATTATAATGATATATATAGAATATAAAACAGGTTAAAAGAAAAGAAGCTGAATGTAATTCGCTTCTTTATGGTGATAATGAAATATTTGATTACGGCTGATAAATCTTAGGATAATCAAGTCATTAGTCATTTATTCTAAAATTCATCTTTTAGCAACGTTAAAAATCTGTGATTCCATATGTTCTCGTAAAAATCAATTGTCTCTTTTGCGGACATAAAAGGATTATTCAACGTAGAGGTTGTTTTCTGTATCATAAAGTTTTCGTATCCCAGTCCGTGGGCAAACTTAATCGTAGCATCCATACAGTACTCTGTTTGGGCACCGCAAAATTCAATGCGATTTACAGATAATTGATCTAAAATTTCTTTTAAGTTTGTTTTATAAAATGAATTTGCATGTGTTTTTCTTACAAAAAAATCTTGTTCTTGAACATCAAGATCGGTATGAATAGCCCAAAGTTCTTTCTCGGGTACTAAATCATCATCACAATGTTGAACAAAAAGGATTGGTTTATTTAATTTTCTGTATGAAGAAATTCTTTTATTTACTTTTGTTAGTAAGTTCTGTAAATCAAATAAATGCTCTCCGCCATAACATACGCCATTTTGTAAATCGATAACGATTAAAATATCTGCACAAGTATCCATTATTTTTACCCCTTTTTTATTTTTTAATATATCAATTAATAAATTTTTTAGAAATAGATGATATACTTTTATTTTTTATGGACTATAAGAAAAATTTCAAATGACTATAACTAAATCGCATAAAAAGAAGATATGAAAACCTATTCTCATATCTTCTTTTTTCTCTATGCATTTACAGGTTCTTCTACATAAGAAAGGGCATTTTCAAAATCGGATATTAAATCGTTAACATTTTCAAGACCGACTGATAACCGAAGTAATGAATTAGAGATTCCTCTTTCATCACGAGCTTCTTGCGACAGTGCTGCATGTGACATTTTTGCTGGATAAGAAAGAATTGACTCTACAGCTCCTAAACTAACTGCAAAAACAGGTAATTTTACTTTTGATAAAAATTGGCGGAGTGCATCTTCTGACTGCAAAGTAAATGATAAGACTGCTCCAGCTGATGTTGCTTGAGATTGTTGAATATCAAATCCGAGATGTGTTTGTAATCCCGGATAATAGACATTTTGTACTTTAGCGTGCTCTTGTAAATAATGTGCAATTTTATTGGCATTTTTAGCTGAATGCTCGAGGCGTACATGTAATGTTTTTAGACCGCGAAGTACGAGAGAACAATCTTGAGGTCCTAAAATAGCACCGAATGCATTTTGTAAAAATCCAAGCTTTTGAGCGAGTTCTGCATCTTTTACTACTGCTAATCCGGCAGTAACATCACTATGCCCAGCAATAAATTTTGTGGCACTATGAAGAACAACATCAGCTCCAAGTTCAAGTGGTTTTTGGAATAGTGGTGTCAAAAATGTATTATCAACAAAAGTAAGAGCCCCAATAGATTTTGCAAGTTTAGAAACCTCGCGAATATCTGTCACCTTTAAAAGTGGATTAGAAGGTGTTTCTACATAAAAGAGCTTTGTATTTGGTTTAATGCTTTGTTTTATTTCTTCTAAATTGGTCATATCAACAAATGTATGTGAAACACCGTAACGGGAGAGTACCTCAGTTATCACTCGGTAAGTGCCTCCGTATACATCTTCTGAAATGAGTACGTGATCACCTTGTGAAAGAAGGAGGAATGCAGTGGAAATTGCTGCAATGCCTGATGCAAAGGCGAATCCCTTTGTTCCACCTTCTAATAAAGCAATGATATCTTCAAGAGCTTCACGAGTTGGATTTCCTGACCTGCTATAGTCATATTTTCCGAACGTATCTACATCAAACTGGTGAAAAGTTGATGTGTTATAGATAGGAACGTTCACAGCTCCTGTTTGCGAGTCATGTTTATATTGGTTGTGTAGTAAGAGTGTATCTATAGAATAACTCATATTCTTACACCTTCTTTTACAAGTTTAATGGCTTGCTTTAAGTCTTGAATTAAATCGTTACTATTTTCAATGCCAACGGAGAATCGAAGAAGACGATTACATACACCGTTTGCTGTTCTAATTTCTTCAGGAATATCAGCATGTGTTTGCGTTGCTGGATAAGTCATTAAACTTTCTACACCACCAAGACTTTCGGCAAATGTAATTAAGGATAAAGATTGTAAGAATGGATTAATCCAAGCTTCATCTTTAAGGCGAAATGAAATCATGCCGCCTCTTCCAGGATAAAATACATCTGTCACCCCGTCTTCATCATTTAAATATGCAACAACTGCTTTCGCATTTTCTTCATGCTGTCTCATGCGAAGCGCTAACGTTTTCATACCGCGAATTAATAACCATGAGTCAAATGGGCTTAAAACTGCACCTGATGCATTATGATAATGAGCGATTTCTTCACAAAGTTCCTTTCCTTTTGCAACGACAAGTCCGCTTAGTACATCGTTATGTCCCCCTAAATATTTCGTTGCGCTGTGAAGTACAATGTCAGCACCTTCTGTTAATGGTTGCTGTATATAAGGTGTGTAGAATGTGTTGTCTACAATAAGAAGTAGTCCGTGCCTTTTCGCTACAGTTGCGACAGCAGCAATATCAGTAACTTGCATTAATGGATTAGTTGGAGTTTCTATGAAAATAGCCTTCGTTTCAGTTGTGATAGCTTGCTCAATTTGTTTAATAGACTGTGTATTTACGTATCTACATCGAACATTCCACTTTTTTTCATGTTCAGAAAATAATCGATACGTTCCACCGTATAAATCTTCAGATACAATAAGTTCGTCTCCAGAGCGGAATAGAGAAAGGACGAGGAGAACAGCCGCCATCCCTGAACTACAGGCATAACCTTGTTCGCCATATTCTAAGTCTGCGATTGCCTGTTCTAAAAGACCTCGAGTTGGATTGCCAGTTCGTGAATAGTCAAAGCCAGTAGATTTACCAATTCCTTCATGACGATAAGCGGTTGAGAAATAAACTGGTGGATTAACCGTTCCAGTTGTAGTTTCACTGCGATTGCCGATTTGTGCTAGTTTTGTTTCGATTGTTGACATGTGAAAATTCCTCCTTTTTAAATTGAAACATTAAGTGAATATAAAATAAAAAAAGCCTTCTAAGAAGAAGGCTTTCGGTTTGAATAGAGTCTTCTTCTCATCTGTCAAATCTTTCACAATTTGCTGGAATTAGCACCTTATTAACAAAATGTTAATGGTTGCTGAGGCGTCACAGGGCCAGTCCCTCTACCTCTCTAGATAAGAATGTTCGTATGAAATTTTTATTATGTTTTTAACTTTACAACAAAAGATAATTGAATTGCAACTTTATTTTGAAAAATTTTTATTTTTCCGCAAGTGTCATTGACTTTTACTTTTGTGCATGCTAAATTTATTAAAAAATTAACAAACATTGTTAAAAGGGGAACGCATTTCCTTTTAGCTACATAAATAAAATAATAAAGACAACTCTTATTGAGAGCGGTGGAGGGAAAGGCCCTGTGAAACCCGGCAACCTTCAAACGAAATGTTTGAAACGGTGCTAATACCTGCAAAACGAATGTTTTGCATAATAAGAGGAGGAACGATTATGTCCCCCTCTTCAAAGTGAAGAGGGGGTTTTTATATTGATAGAAATGAGGGAGATTCGTGAAATTACTAGATTTATTATCAAAAGGAATTGTAATAGGTGATGGTGCGGTTGGAACGTTATTGCATTCACATGGCTTGCAAAGTAGCTTTGAAGAATTGAATGTATCTGATCCAGACTTAATTATATCGATCCATAAACAATATGTAGCTGCTGGAGCAGATGTAATTCAAACGAATACGTATGGAGCAAATGAGGCGAAATTACGTATGTACGGCTTAGAAAATCAAGTTACAGAAATTAATAGAGCGGCAGTAAAACTGGCGAAAGCATCTGTTACAGATAAAAATGCAATTTTAGGAACAATTGGTGGTATGAAACATATCGGAGCCGTTACAACGACTGATATGGAAAGGGAGTTTATGCTACTTGAACAGGCAGGGGCTTTACTAGAAGAACAGGTTGATGGATTACTATTAGAAACTTTTTACGATGAATTTGAATTACTTCATGCTGTTAAAGTATTGCGTAAGCAAACGAACATTCCAATTGTTGCTCAATTAGCGTTACATGAAGCAGGTACGACTCAAAATGGAAATGATGTCAATGAAATATTAAAGCAACTTATAGATTACGGTGCAAATGTTGTTGGATTAAATTGTCAACTAGGGCCGCTTCATATGACGGAGGCTTTCAAAATGATATCGATTCCGCAAAATGGCTATTTATCAGCATACCCAAATGCAGGTCTCCCGAATTATGTGGAGGGACGTTACGTATATGAGGGAAGCCCAGCTTATTTTGAGGCGATGACGCCGAGATTTATTGAGCAAGGTATTCGGTTATTAGGTGGTTGTTGTGGTACGACTCCAGAACATATTCAAAGTATGAAGCACGCTGTTGCGAATGTTACACCTGTAATAGAAAAAGACACCATTCAAAGGCCGAAAGTTGTTCATACGCATGAGAAACGTTCGAAGGCTCACGTCACTCTAGCAGAGAAAGCGAAAAAACAAACGACAGTTGTAGTGGAATTAGATCCACCGAAAACGTTAGATACACAGCGGTTTTTTGAAGGAGCAAGAGCTTTAAAAAGAGCGGGAGCAGATGCTATTACTCTAGCAGATAATTCATTAGCATCGCCTCGTATTTCTAATATGGCAATGGGTGCGTTATTAACGAAGCATGATATCCCGGTATTGACACATTTAACGTGTAGGGATCATAACGTCATTGGACTACAATCTCATTTGTTAGGTTTATCGGCGTTAGGGATGGAAGAAGTGTTAGCTTTAACTGGTGATCCAGCGCGCGTTGGTGATTTTCCTGGTGCAACTTCTGTATACGATTTGTCCTCTATTGAGCTCATTAAAATGATTAAAGAAATGAACGATGGACGTTCAATTTTAGGGAAATCAATTGGACCGGCGACAAGGTTTTCTGTAGGCGGCGCATTTAATCCTCACGTGAGGCACTTAAAAGCAGCGGTTAAGCGAATGGAACGAAAAATAGATGCTGGAGCGGAATATTTTTTAACTCAGCCAATTTACGATATCGCGTTAATTGAAGAAGTGTATGAAGCGACAAAGCATTTGGAACAACCTATTTTTATTGGAATTATGCCGTTAGTAAGTAAGCGGAATGCAGATTTTCTTCATTTTGAGGTACCGGGTATTACTCTTCCAGAAGAAATAAGAGAGAGAATGGATGGACACGAAACGAAAGAGGCGGCAATTGAGGAAGGGATTCGCATTTCGCAAGAATTGATCGACGCAGCGATGAAATATTTTAATGGTATTTATCTTATTACACCATTTTTAAAATATGAAATTACAGAACATCTTGTTAAATATGTAAGAGAAAAGCAAGAAGTGAAAGAAGGTATTAATTGATGAAGTGTATAGAAGAAAAATTACAAAATAGCATTTTAATATTAGATGGTGCAATGGGAACAATGATTCAGCAAGAGGATTTAACTGCTGAAGATTTCGGAGGAGAAGAGTACGAGGGCTGTAATGAATATTTAGTAGAAACAAGACCAGACGTTATTTTAAAGATTCATAAAGCTTATATTGAAGCTGGAGCGGATATTATTGAAACAAATACATTTGGGGCAACGAATATTGTACTAAGTGATTATGAGCTGTCTCATTTAGATGAAGAACTAAATGAAAAGGCAGCACTTTTGGCGAAGCAAGCTGTTAAAGAAAGCGGTAAGGAAGTATATGTTGCGGGAGCGATGGGACCAACAACGAAAGCAATTAGTGTTACTGGTGGTGTGACTTTTGAAGAATTGATTGAGGCTTATACAAGGCAGGCACGAGGATTATTAAAAGGAGAAGTTGATGTATTACTCGTTGAGACGAGTCAAGATATGCGTAACGTGAAAGCAGCTTATATTGGAATTCAAGCTGCTTTTGAAGAACTGAAAAAAACGGTTCCTATTATGATTTCAGGAACGATTGAGCCAATGGGAACGACTCTGGCTGGGCAAACAATTGAAGCTTTTTATTTATCAGTAGAACATATGAAACCATTATCTGTTGGGTTAAATTGTGCGACTGGTCCGGAGTTTATGAGGGACCATATTCGTTCACTATCTGATTTATCGGAGTATTACATTTCTTGTTATCCAAATGCAGGTCTTCCTGATGAAGATGGACATTACCATGAGTCTCCATCTTCTCTCGCTGAAAAGGTGAAGCGATTTGCTGAAGAAGGATGGGTTAATATTATCGGTGGTTGTTGTGGCACGACACCAGAACATATAAAAGCAATGAAAGAAGCACTAGCATCTCTTAAGCCTCGTGACCATCATGAGAGAGAAGGACATGGAATTAGTGGATTAGAGGCACTGCAATATGATGAGTCTATGAGACCGTTATTTGTAGGTGAAAGAACGAATGTTATTGGATCACGTAAATTTAAACGATTAGTAGCAGAAGGGAAATTTGAAGAGGCTGCTGAAGTGGCAAGAGCGCAAGTGAAGAAAAATGCTCATATTATTGATATTTGTATGGCAGATCCTGATCGTGATGAAATAGAAGATATGGAGAAATTTTTGACAGAAGTTACGAAAGTGTTAAAAGTACCGATTATGATTGATTCAACGGATGAAAATGTTATGGCAAGAGCACTTACTTATATTCAAGGAAAAGCTGTTATCAACTCTATTAATTTAGAAGATGGAGAAGAGCGTTTTGAAAAGGTAACACCGCTTCTTCGTAAGTATGGTGCTGCAATTGTAGTTGGTACAATCGATGAAGATGGTATGGCAGTAAGTGCTGAAAGAAAATTAGAAATTGCAAAAAGAAGTTACGAATTATTAACGACGAAATATGGGATACGCCCGTCAGATATTATTTTTGATGCACTTGTGTTTCCAGTAGGGACAGGTGATGAAGAATATATTGGTTCAGCGGCAGCGACTATAGAGGGCATTCGCCTTATTAAAGAAGCGTTACCAGAGTGTTTAACGATTTTAGGTGTAAGTAACATATCATTTGGTTTACCACCGGCTGGACGTGAAGTATTGAATTCCGTCTTTTTATATCATGCTACGAAGGCTGGATTAGATTACGCGATTGTTAATACGGAAAAATTAGAACGCTATGCGTCGATTCCAGAGGAAGAAAAACACCTTGCAGATGCATTACTGTTTGAAACGACGAAAGAGACGTTAGAAGAATTTACAAACTTTTACCGAGTCGCTAAAAAGAAAGATGTCGTTGTGCAAGAAACGTTAACGCTAGATGAACGACTAGCAAATTATATTGTAGAAGGTACGAAACAAGGATTACACGAGGATTTAAGTCTTGCACTTGAAGAAGGAAGAAAACCTCTTGATATTATTAACGGTCCGCTTATGACAGGGATGGATGAGGTAGGACGACTATTTAATAATAATGAACTTATTGTTGCTGAAGTATTGCAAAGTGCCGAAAGTATGAAAGCTGCTGTAAGTTATTTAGAGCCACATATGGAATCTAGCGATAGTGCAAAAAAAGGGAAAGTATTATTAGCAACTGTAAAAGGTGATGTGCATGATATTGGGAAAAATCTCGTTGAAATTATTTTAGCGAATAACGGATATGAGATTATTAATTTAGGAATTAATGTACGTTCGGATCGAATTGTTCAAGAAGTACAAGAAAAGAAGCCGGACATTATAGGCCTTTCAGGTTTATTAGTAAAATCAGCGCAACAAATGGTAACGACTGCTGAAGATTTAAAAGCAGCAAATATTGATGTGCCCATTGTTGTAGGTGGTGCAGCGTTAACGAGAAAGTTTACAGATAATCGGATTTCACCATCATATAAAGGGCTCGTTTGTTATGCGAGTGATGCGATGACGGGGCTCGATATTATTAATAAGCTTCAAAAAGAAGAAGAGCGTGAGAAGATGAAACAGGATAAAAAAGAACGTCATCTTCATATCGTAAAAAAAGAGGAGAAGAAAGTAGAAATTCCAGCAGTAATTGAGCCATTACCGAAGGCTGAGGTTATGGTGCCTGATTCAACAAAACGAATTGTATTACGTGATATTCCGGCTCTTCATCTCGCTCCATTTTTAAATAGACAAATGCTACTTGGGCATCACCTTGGATTAAAAGGAAATGTGAAGAAGCTTTTGAAAGAGGGAGATAAGAGAGCACATGAATTAAATGATTTAATAGATGAATTATTGCAGGAAGGACAATCTTGGTTAAAGCCGAAAGCAGTGTATCAATTTTTCCCAGCGCAAAGCGACGGACAAAACATTGTAATATATGATCCAGAAGATCATACGCGTGTTATAGAGCGTTTCACATTCCCTAGACAAGGAAAGGCTCCCTATCGTACTTTAGGCGATTATTTGCGCCCAATTGGAGATGAGATGGACTATGTTGCTTTCTTATCTGTTACGGTTGGGGAAGGAGTTCGGGACATTGCTGAAGAGTGGAAGGCGAAAGGTGATTACTTACGTAGTCATGCCATTCAATCGTTAGCGCTTGAATTAGCAGAAGGACTTGCTGAAAAAACACATATGCTCATTCGTGACCGCTGGGGCATTCCAGACTCACCTGAACTGACGATGGAAGAACGTTTCCGTACGAAATATAGAGGAATACGCGTGTCATTTGGTTATCCGGCGTGTCCAGAACTTGCAGATCAAGAAAAGCTATTTCGCTTAATTCATCCAGAGGAAATAGGTATTTCATTAACAGAAGGATTCATGATGGAGCCAGAAGCGTCCGTAACGGCTATGGTATTTTCTCACCCTGAGGCAAGATATTTTAGTGTATTATAGTCTAGAAGGGGGAGACGTATGAAGAAAATAGTCTTTACAGGTGGCGGTTCGGCAGGACATGTAACACCTAATTTAGCCATTATCCCATATTTACAGGAAGACAACTGGGATATCTCTTACATTGGTTCTCATCAAGGTATTGAGAAAACGATTATAGAAAAGGAAGGCATTCCCTACTATAGTATTTCGAGTGGAAAGCTACGTCGTTATTTTGATTTAAAAAATATAAAAGATCCTTTTCTTGTAATGAAGGGGGTTATGGATGCGTATGTAAGGATTCGAAAACTAAAACCAGATGTGATTTTTTCAAAAGGCGGTTTCGTATCCGTACCAGTCGTAATTGGAGGATGGCTAAATAGAGTACCAGTTTTATTACATGAATCTGATATGACGCCAGGACTAGCAAATAAAATTGCGCTTCGTTTTGCTTCGAAAATATTTGTTACATTTGAAGAAGCGGCGAAACATTTACCGAAAGAAAAAGTAATATATACGGGATCTCCTGTACGTGAAGAAGTGCTGAAGGGAAATCGTGAAACAGGTTTAGCATTTTTAGGTTTTTCACGTAAAAAGCCAGTTATTACGATTATGGGAGGTAGCTTGGGCGCGAAAAAAATTAATGATACGGCTCGAGAAGCATTACCAGAACTTCTTAAAAAGTATCAAATTGTTCACCTTTGCGGAAAAGGTAACCTTGATGAAAGTTTACAAAATAAAGAAGGATATAGACAATTTGAATATGTACATGGAGAACTGCCAGATATATTAGCGGTAACAGATTTTGTTATTTCACGCGCGGGCTCCAACGCAATTTTTGAATTTTTAACATTACAAAAGCCGATGGTTTTAATTCCATTATCGAAATTTGCAAGCCGTGGAGATCAAATATTAAATGCAGAGTCCTTTGAAAGGCAAGGGTATGCCTCCGTATTATATGAAGAAGATGTAACTGTAAAATCTCTTATAAAGTATGTCGAAGAATTGAATCAAAATAATGAGAAGTATAAAACAGCACTAAAAAAATATAATGGAAAAGAAGCAATTAAAACAATCATTCAAAATATTTCAGAGGCATGATGAAACAATCATGCCTCTTTTAGTAGGGTGAAAGATTCCAAGAATTGATATTTTTATGTTACAATAAAGTGAAACTTTAATCAGTTGGGGGCATCCTCCATCTAACTTCTTTGCTTTCACTGGAATTTGAGGAGGGGGTTTTACTGCCCTCAAATAGCGGGATAACAAATGGGTTAATAGGGAAATTCCAATTAATGAAGCGTGAAAATACGAATGGATTAGGAGTGACTGTGTTGGAGCTAAGTCTCTATGAAAATACTGCACTTATTATATGCTTTGTGTTGTACGTTGGTAGTGTTATTGTTTATATTTCAAGGAAATTTTCGCAAGAAAGAGAGCTTGAAAAATCAGAGATAACAGCTGAACTAGAAATGTTAGCTGATGAAAGTTATAAAAAACAAAAAATAAAAGAAGACCATGAAGCATCCCATCATTTAAACGCAAATAAGTTTTAAAGATGGGGATTTTTTTTGAAGTTGTTCTTTATTATAGCTATAACAATTAACGCTAAAAAGGAGTTTCCCCATACATAATGAAGGAGTGTATATAAATGAATTTTTATATCGCCTCAGGTTTCCAAAATAAACATCTTGTATGTTCCGTAGCAAATGAACTGAAACATGCAGGATGGCACCATACATATGATTGGACCAAAAACGAAAGAGCAGTGAATCAAGAACAATTAAGAGAAATTGGTCAGGCAGAAAAAAATGCTGTAAAAGAAGCGGATGTGTTTTTACTTATATTAGATGGCGGAAACGGGAGCCATACAGAGTTTGGAATGGCGATTGCACTAGAGAAAACGATATATGTATATGATGCAGGAAACCCGCTCCAAACAACGTTCTATCACTTGCCAGAAATAAATATTTTTGAAGGAGATGTAGCTGAGTTTGCATCTTATGTTATGAATCATGTGAAATAATAGTAACTACCTAAAAGGTTATAAAAGTGATCTTTTGGGTACAGTGATGATAAGAAACGTATATAAAGGAGTACATAATATGAAATTAGAAAATGGATGGGAAACGAGCTTTTTAGAAGTCGTACAAAATAGTGAATTTAAGAAAGAGGCACTTCTTAGTCAATTGCTTTGTCAGGATAGTGAAGAAGTAGAAGAGCTTGTGGATGATTACGGCTACGAAGAACTTGTTGAACGTGAACATGATGATGAGTTAGCTGAAATCTTAGGAGAAGAACTTTTTAGTGAGATGGAACGCCAAGTATTCTTATCTTCAAACCCAGAAGAAAAACTTATTGCATTCGTCAATGGATTAGGTTTTCATGTGTTAGATTGGATCGTTCTTCTTGAAACAGAATTTGGCATTGATAGTGCAAACTTTACATCAGATGCTGTAAAGGTGTTAGAAAAGCGTTTCAGACAGTTTCCGTACATAGAGAACAATACAATTTTTGATATGACATTTGGAGAATCGATGGATGTATTAGAATCTGTTACAGGATTACAACTAAAGGAAAAGATGAACATATAATGAAAAAAGAACGTGATTCAATCACGTTCTTTTTTTACATAATAATAATTTTATCATCTAGTTTTGTCTGCCCGGTAAGAAGTGCGTTTAAATATTCCACTTTTCTTATACAAGCTTGTATATGTCTTTCAACCTCTTGTAACTCTGCTTGGTGATGTGTTTCAATTGGATGAATTTGTACGTTGAATTTTTCAAATTGACTACTATATGTTATTTCTGCATAGCCGCTCATAATATCGGTTTCGTTATGAAATAAAAATTGCCTCGTTTTGTCACAGAATGATACATCCTGAAAGCCATATACTTTTAATGCTTCAATTACTTTTTTAATCATTTTTGTATTCATTTTTTTAACCCTCTTTACGAAGTTCTACTTTTATATTATAACATAAAAAATTACATAGAAAGCGCTTCCAAGTGTATTTTATTATAAACTTTACGTTTCAATCACAAAAATGAAACAAAGAAAAAATAATTGTAAAGAAGGAAGGACTCTTTTATTGTTTCGTCATATATATAGAGAAATAGTGCAATGAAAGGAAATTTTCCGAGGTGGAGATCGTATTTCCAATTTGAGCGCAGTAAAAGAGGTGAGAATCTTGAACTTTGATATTGTAGGACAAAAAGCATATATAAAAGATGGACCGCATCGGAACCGAATTGGAATTGTAAAGAAAAACGAGACAAAATTAGCATCGCAGTTTGCTATTGTAATTGGAGAACAAATTATTGATGTAGAGCTAAAGGATATCGTGTTAGTTGGAGTAGACGTAGGACAATTTCATAAATGGTGCGAACAAAATGGTTATTTGTGAAAAGGACGGGCTGTGAGATAATGAAATATATTTGAGGAAAGAGAATATATTATTGTATTCTCTTTTTCTATGTTTAAGGAGGCGAAAATGAAATATAAAGAACAGGAGTTTACGTTGGAGTTAAAAGAGAACATTCAATGTATGGAGAAGGAAATAGAGCGAATGTCACTTAAATTGTATAAAGAGTATTCGCATTTATACATAGAAAAAAACATGGAATTAGATATGGGATTTGCAAGAGAAAAAGAGAATCCCTTTGAGGTGGGTTATTATTCAACAGTTGCTATAGCTATATTAGATGAAGAAAAAGAGATGATTAAATTTCACAATATTCCAATTTGGGAATGTGAAAGAATCTTTTTAGGAATGCCAATTCAATCAAACATTTTGGGTAGTAAGAAAGTAGGAGAACTCGCTGATGAATC
This sequence comes from Bacillus sp. S71, assembly GCF_016625265.1. Classification (NCBI taxonomy): domain Bacteria; kingdom Bacillati; phylum Bacillota; class Bacilli; order Caryophanales; family Bacillaceae; genus Bacillus; species Bacillus sp. S71. The sequence goes on from NZ_JACVUW010000002.1 coordinate 171,367, forward strand.
TTGTTATGAGATTGAGGAAGAGTTAAAAGAGCAATTAGAAGAATACTTGGAGTGATAATTCTCAAGATAAGATCTATAAAGAGGGAACGGAATAAAAAAGACGCTAACAATTGTATGTTAGCGTCTTTTTTTCATTATGAAGCAATTTCACCAGTTTTTGTATCATCTTGATTGTACGTATCTTGATCTAATTCACCAAGCCATTTACTTGAAATAAGACCTGCTGTCATAGAACCACTTACGTTAAGAGCTGTACGACCCATATCGATTAATGGCTCAACCGAGATAACTAGAGCAACAATACCGATTGGTAAGTTCATTGTAGATAGTACGATTAAAGCTGCGAATGTTGCACCGCCACCAACTCCGGCAACACCGAATGAGCTAATAGCAACAACAGCGATTAAAGTTAAAATAAATTGTGGTTGTAATGGATCAATTCCTACAGTTGGAGCGACCATCATTGCAAGCATTGCTGGATAAATACCTGCGCAACCGTTTTGTCCGATAGATACCCCAAATGAAGCTGCGAAGTTTGCAATTCCTTCGGAGATACCAAGCTTTTCTTTTTGAGCTTCAATATTTAATGGCATCGCACCAGCACTAGAGCGAGATGTGAATGCAAAAGTTAGTACAGGGAACACTTTTTTCAAATATTGAATTGGATTTAAACCAGACAATGCAATTAATAATAAGTGAATGATAAACATTACGATAAGTGCTACATAAGAGGCTAACACGAAGTTACCAAGCTTTAAAATAGCATTTATATCGCTACCAGCAACTGTTTTTGCCATAAGAGCTAATACGCCGTATGGAGTAAGGCGTAAAATTAATGTTACCATACGCATTACGATTGCATATACAGCATCAAGCATTTTCTTAAATAGCTCTGCTTGTTCTGGATATTTTCGTTTTACACCTATAAAGGCAATGCCGATAAAGGCTGCAAATATTACGACAGAAATTGTTGATGTTGGACGAGCGCCTGTTAAATCAAGAAACGGATTTGTAGGCAATAGCTCTAATAATTTATCTGGAATTGTTGTCTTTTCAATAGAAGTAAATCTTTCTTCAACTAGTTTCAGACGAGCAGATTCTGCATCACCTTGTTGCAAGCCTGTTGCAGATACATCAAATCCTGCACTTGCAGCGATACCGACAGCTGCAGCGATTCCTGTAGTAAGAATTAAAATTCCGATAATAAGACCACTAATTTTACCAAGGTTTTTCGTTAACTGTAATTTTGTAAATGCTGAAATAATAGATACTAAAATAAGTGGCATAACGATCATTTGAAGTAATTTCACATAACCGTTACCAATTAAGCCAAACCAAGTATTTGATTCAATAATTACTTTAGAAGTTGGCTCATAAATGAATTGTAATATAAGACCGAATAAAATTCCGACTCCTAAAGCGGTAAATACACGTTTATTAAAAGATACATGCTTACGTTGCATATAATATAATACGCCAACTAAGATGAGCATGACTGCAACGTTAATTCCGACAAGCAGTGTATTCATGTTGATTCCCCCTAATTCCAATCTGTTATATAGAATATAAGGTAATAAAACCTATAAGTCAACTAGGAAATTCCGGGATTAAAAAAAAGATGGCAAAATGCCATCTTTTAATGTCCAGCCCCAGGGACAAGTAAAAATGTCGTGTAGTATGTAAATCCTATGAAGAAAACAGTTAAATATGCCCCAAATACGTATATATACATACGCTCTGTTAATTTTAAATAGCTTAAAAGTACGAAGAAACCTGTTTGTCCTAAAAATAGTAGTGCAGCCTGTTGCATATCTCCTACGTAAAACATAACCGAGAAAATTCCAGTCCAAAAGCCGAGAACGCGAAACATGCGATCCATGCTATTTCCCTCCTTTTCTAGAAAAAGTAAAACCTCTTTTCATTATAGTTTATTTTTCTTACTATTGTAAATATTCGTTCATATAAAAAGAAGCCAATTATTATTGGCTTCTTTTTATATGATAAATTAAATTGTTAGTTTATAATTACAAGATTTACATCCATCTAATAGACTATCATGTCGAGTTAATTCCATGTTAGGGAATAGGATTTCAAAAATGCCTTTCATCATATCTCCGTGCATGTTACAAATTTCAGTTGGATGATGAACAGCAACTTCTTTAAATGGACAATTGTGTACATCATAGAAAATTTTTGTTCCATCTGCACTTAATTCAAATGCAGGTGATAAGCCGGCTGTTGAGAAAGCTTCTTTTGCAATTTGAACTTTTTGCTCTACTGTTAAAGCATCTTCACTCACATTTAAACGTTGCATATGTTGTTGCATTAATTCGGCCCCGAATTGTTTTCCTGTTTCGTATAGCGCTTTTTCACCAGCAGCGCCAAGGCTAAGTAAAGAATTAAATGCTATTCTTGCTAACAATTGATAATCACGGAATGGAAATTGCAATTGAATAACATCTTCAGATAAGACATATAATCTGCTTGGTCTTCCGCCTTTTCCAGTTTTCTTCGTTTCCGATTTAAGCATATGAACATCTTCTAATTTAGATAAATGTAAACGCGCTACGTTTGGATGAATATCGAATTCATCTGCAATTTCTTGTACAGTTACGTAACTATGTTTTTGCGAAATATATTTATAAATGTAATAACGAGTTGGGTCAGCTAAAACACCTGTAATTTTTAAAGCTTGTTCCATGAGGATCTCCACCTTTATCACTTTATCCAAGATAATAACATTATAATACAGATAAACATGAGTATAGGTAATTTCAGACAATAATTCAGAAATTGTTCATAATTTCACAAACATATTTTTCCTTTTTGTTCTAGTGAAAATACAAAATTCCAAATTTTTATTGTGCATGTTTTCATGCTATATACATAGTGAGGAGGGAAAAGTGATGAATGGGATTGAAATTTTTGCGAATACAATTTTAAAAGAAGCGTGTAGGGTACAAGCGTCAGATTTACATATTGTGCCCCGGCAGAAGGATGTAGCGGTGCAACTACGTGTAGGAAAAGATTTAATGACGAGACATTGTATTGAAAAGGAGTTTGGAGAAAAACTTGTCTCACATTTTAAATTTTTAGCATCTATGGACATAGGAGAGAAACGGAAGCCACAGAATGGTTCGTTGTATTTGCAAATTGATGGACAAGAAGTGTATTTACGCCTTTCAACACTTCCAACAGTATATCAAGAAAGTCTCGTTATTCGCCTTCATTTACAAGCATCTGTGCAGCCCTTATCACATCTTTCGTTATTTCCAAGTACGGCAGCAAAACTACTCTCGTTTTTACGCTATTCACAGGGGCTACTCGTGTTTACTGGACCGACTGGTTCTGGGAAGACAACGACAATGTATGCATTATTAGAGGTAATTAGAAAAAAGAAAACACGCCGCATCATTACACTTGAAGATCCGGTTGAAAAAAGAAGTGACGATGTATTACAAATTCAAATAAATGAAAAAGCGGGTCTCACATATGAAACAGGATTAAAGGCTATTTTACGTCATGATCCAGATATTATTTTAGTCGGTGAAATCCGTGATGAAGAAACAGCAAAAATAGCTATAAGAGCAAGTTTGACAGGACATTTAGTCATGACAACGCTGCATACGAATGATGCGAAAGGAGCAATCATTCGTTTCATGGATTATGGTATAACGAGGCAAGAGATTGAACAGTCTTTATTGGCTGTAGCTGCACAGCGACTTGTCGAATTGAAGTGTCCGTTTTGCAGAGGAAAGTGCTCAACTTTATGTAAATCAATGAGGCAAGTAAGGCAAGCAAGCATTTATGAGCTGCTATATGGATATGAGTTAAAACAAGCGCTTAAAGAAGCAGATGGAGAATGTGTTACTTACAAACATGAGACTTTAGAATCGTCAATAAGAAAAGGATATGCTTTAGGTTTTTTAGAAGATGATGTTTATGTTTAAGAAAACTTGGAGTTTAAGTGATCAAGTAGTATTGTTGAAACGTTTAGGAGAATTACTAGAAAAAGGCTACTCTCTTCTACAAGCATTAGAATTTTTACAGTTTCAATTACCTGTAGAAAAGAAAGTACAATTGCAGCACATGATTGAGGGGTTAAAAGATGGGAAAAGTCTACACGATTCTTTTCATCAGTTAAAGTTTCATCAGGACATGTTAAGTTATTTATTTTATGCCGAGCAACATGGTGATATTTCTTTTGCTTTGCAACAAGGAAGTGCACTTCTTTATAAGAAAGATAAGTATAGGAGAGATATGATGAAAATCATGCAGTATCCTATGTTTTTAATGTTTTTTCTACTAATCATGCTTTTTATTTTCAACCTCATTTTATTACCTCAGGTTGAAATGGTTTATAGTTCGTTCGGTTCTAATACACCACTACTTACAGAACAAATTTTAAGTGCAATAAAACTGCTACCTTACATTATTTTAACCGCTATTTTAACTGTTATTATTGGATGTAGTTTGTATATGTTGTATTTTAGGAAACTTCCACATATTAGCCAGGTAAAAATCATGCTTCGTATGCCCCTCATCAAAACATTTCTTATTTTAAAGCATTCACATTATTTTGCTACTCAGTTGAGTGGTTTATTAAATGGTGGACTATCAGTATGCGAAGCTTTAACAATAATGATGGAGCAAAGATATCATCCGTTCTTTCAATATGAAGCGAGCCGGATTGAAAGACAATTAATTGGAGGAGAACAGTTACAATCTATCATTGCTAAAAGTGGGTATTACGAGAAAGAACTTTCTTATGTTATTACGCATGGACAAGCAAACGGCAATTTAGCGATTGAATTAGGTGACTATAGCGATCTTATTATGGAAAAGATGGAACGGAAAATTAAACATATGTTAGTTATCATTCAGCCTATTTTATTTACATGTATTGGAGGAATCGTTGTCCTTATGTATTTAGCGATGATTATGCCAATGTTTCAAATGATGAATTCTATTTAGGGGGCATTTGTATGCAGAATGAGGAAGGATTTACTCTGTTAGAGATGCTATTAGTAATGGTTGTCATAACTATATTATTACTATTAATTATTCCGAATGTAGTTACACAGCGTTCATCGGTCCAAGGAAAAGGGTGTGCAGCTTACGTGAAATCTATAGAAGCGCAAATACAAGTATATCAATTACAACATAATAAAATTCCATCGTTAAAAGAACTGACAGATGAAAAGTATATTACAACTGATAAGTGCCCGAATGGCGAATCTATTCATATTTCAGATGATGGCTCAGTATCAATTAGGGCATTGTGAAACAACAGGGGTTTACTTTTTTAGAAATGTTACTCGTTTTATTTGCTATTTCTGTATTAAGTGTAGTTACGTATTTTAGTGTTCATTCCTTATACGAGCGACAAAAAGTTGAACAATTTTTGAGACAGTTTTCAAATGATATTTTGTATATGCAGCAATTAGCGATAAATCGTCAAAAGCACTATACATTACGTTGGCATAAAGATAGAAATATGTATGCTATAAAAGAGTCAGGTACAAAGTATTATATCGTCAAGCGGGAGTATGAAGAAGATATACAAATTGATTTGCATACGTTTCCAAATCCGATGACATATAATCCAAGTGGAAATATTAATAGAGGTGGTACGATTATAATTTCATATCGAAATTATAAATATGAAATTGTATTTCAGCTTGGAAGAGGGAGATTTACGTATCGTGAAATGTCAAAAAGGATCCATAATGGCTGAAATGATTGTATCGTTAAGTATTTTAATGATGGCTGTATCGTTACTACTACCGCAAACAGTATTAGTTATGCAAGAAAGAAAAAATATACAAATTCGTTATAAGGCATCTGGATTATTAAAAAAGGAAGCAATTATATATATGTATGGAAATGAAGAAAAGCGAATAATAGAAAAGAATATAAATGGAATTGTGTATTACACATATTGGGGAGGCAATGAAGTTTGTACCCTGTGGAGAGATGTGAAAGACAGAGTGATGGAACAATGCTTTTATGTAGGAGAAAAAATAAATTAGAATTTGGTTTTTCATTAATAGAAATGATTGTATGTCTGTTTCTATTATCAATATTTTTTTTGCTCTTTCCCCGCTTACATTTCATTGAAATGGAAAATAAACAGTCGAAAGGGTTAAATGATTGGGAGTGGGATGTGTATTTAGGGCAAATGCAATTGGAGTTTCGTGAAGTATCATCTGGAGAACAGCTAGCATTTGAAAATGGAGAAAGTATTTTACGATTTCGATCGCGTAATGGGAGTGAAGTATCGTATGAAAAAGAGAATAGTCGTCTTATAAGAAAGGTAAATAGGCGCGGGAGGGAAGTTGTTTTACAAAATATTGGAACGGTTTCTTACAAACTAACACCTCATGTACTCATTATAAATGTGAAAGATACTAGCGGAAAAATATATGAAGGTGTAGTTATGCGATATAGTGAAATGGAAATGAATGTATGAGAGGGCAAAATGGGTTTACAATGCCTGGAACACTCATCTTTCTTATTTTATTAACTTCTTTTTTTATATACGAAACAAATATGTTGTTTACAGATAAAAATTTTTATATAGAAATAGAACAAAAGTTTTTACTGGATGAACTACTTAACCGATCTATTACAGATATAAAAAAAGACTTACAGCAAAAAGAAAAAGAAGGTGCATTTTTCTTTCAGTATGAAAAGGGAGAAGTGAGTGGAAATTATATCTTTGAAAATGATTTAATTCTCGTTGCGTTGCAGTGTACACTCAAACAGGAAGCTTTCTATACGGTGAGCTTTCGGTATAGAAAAAAGGATGGAAAAATAGTCGATTGGATAGAAGAATAGTATGTAAAAAATACGAAGAAAAACCAGGGATTTCTATTGTAAATTGAATTGATTTTTTAGAAGAAATGGATAAATATAATGATTAAAAGTTTAAATTTTCTCAAAAAAGAGAAAGGTAGAAAGAATGTGATATATTCATGCTATCCAATCATTATTTTTAGGGAGAATAGGGAAATGACAAACAACAATCAAATAGGTGAAAATAAGGAACAAACTATTTTTGATCATAAAGGAAATACGATTATGACAGAAGATAGAGAAATACACATTATTTCAAAATTCGAAGAACCTCTTATTGTCGTATTAGCAAATGTACTAAGTGATGAAGAGTGTGATGAATTGATTGAAATGTCTAAAAATAAAATGAAGCGTTCTAAAGTTGGTTCATCACGTGATGTAAATGATATTCGAACAAGTAGCGGTGCATTTTTGGAAGACAATGAACTTACTTCAAAGATTGAAAAACGAATTTCATCTATCATGAATGTTCCTGCGTCGCATGGTGAAGGATTGCACATTTTAAATTATGAAGTGGATCAACAATATAAAGCACACTATGATTATTTTGCGGAACATAGTAGATCAGCTGCTAACAATCGTATTAGTACGCTTGTAATGTACTTAAATGATGTAGAAGAAGGCGGGGAAACGTACTTCCCGAAATTAAATCTTTCTGTACACCCTAGAAAGGGAATGGCAGTATACTTTGAGTATTTTTATCAAGATCAATCACTAAATGAGCTTACGTTACACGGAGGGGCACCTGTAACGAAAGGCGAGAAATGGATTGCAACGCAGTGGGTGAGAAGAGGTACTTATAAGTAAAAGCGAGTGTTACGTTTTGTTCTTCATAGTATAAGAACAAAACGTTTTTTTATTAAACAAAGTAGCATCTTTCGTTATAATAACAATTAATAAATGACGATTGAGAGGACAGAAAATGAAATCTATATACATAACCGGCTATATGGGAGCAGGGAAAACAACAATTGGAAAAGCATTAAGTCAAGAACTTCAAATGGATGTTGTAGATACTGATCAAAAAATCGAAGAGAAGCAAGAGAAGGCAATTCGTGATATTTTTGCCGAAGAAGGCGAAACGGCTTTTCGGGAATATGAAAGCGAAATGTTACGTTCGCTACCAGTCCATAATGTCATTATTACAACTGGTGGGGGAATTATTGAACGAGCGGAAAATCGCAAGTGGATGAAAGAGAACGGAACTGTCGTGTATTTATATTGTGATCCGCATGTAATTGCAGAGAGGCTTCGTGAAGATACGACACGTCCACTATTTCAAAAGAAAGATATAGATGCATTTGTAACGAAATTTGAATTACGCCGAGCTTATTATGAAGAGGCTCATATTCATATCGATACGACAAATAAGTCTGTAAAGCAAATTATGAATGAATTAAAGGAAAAGATTAATGTATAAAAAAGTGGACATACTAATCAAGTAGAGGTGATGATAATATGTCTACTAATGATTATGTTCGCTTTGTGACGCAGCAGTTTGTGTCGTATATGGATGCTCCAAAAGAAGATCGAAAACAAAAGAAAGAACAACGCCGTGCTGAAAAAGAGCCATTTATGAATAAGTGGTTTGGTGTTATGCCGCTGAGTGCTGCTTTGTTTTATCGAAATGTAAAAAGTAAAAGAAAAAAATCAAGTTAAATTTTAGTCATATGTCTAGCAAAATAAAGATCCCCTAGTGTCGTAATACACTAGGGGATTTTTATTTACTGCACGGATTCTTGTTCTTCCGTAACGGCATGTATTTTATTGTTCACCCATACGAACCCTATTCCGATACAAATAGAAATGCCCCAGCCGACAGCGGTCATAATCGCTCTCATTTCACCGTAGCCATCTACACCAAAAACAGAGATGAAATAAATTTTTAAGAAGCTTTTTAATATGAATTGTAGGCCGAAAAATAACGTTAAGTATTGTAGTGCTGGATAGATACGACTATCACGATACAGTTCACGACTTTTATCGCGGTCATGTCCTTGCAGCGCTGCAATATCCGCAGCGAAATATAACATGAGTGGTTTTTTTATGAAAATTGTACAGATGACGATAATACCGAGTACGATGTGATAATATGCATCATTCCACAACATTCGTTCAGCTGATCCAGATAATAGATCTACCGTTGTATTAGAAATGAGTGTAATTAAAATAAAGAACCCTGTCACGTTAAACTGTTTTTCTTTTTTAAAGGTATACAGTGTATAAATAATCCCCGGAACAGAGGAAAGTAACATCGCGTAATAAGGATCGATATAAGGTTTTGCAAATTTCCAAATGAGGAATGGGATTACGAGATAAAAGACAAGATCTAATATAGCTTTTTTATTTTGATTCATACAAAGCCTCCTTAAGTCATACATATATTTTATAATATAATTTCTGAAAATTGTATAAGGTTTAATGGGAAAAGAAAAAATATATCAATTTTTGAGGGATTAGTAGATTGAAAAAAATTGCCCCTAGCGTAGTAAGTTTTTTTAGTATATAATAAAGGAAACGCTTTCATTTTTAGTTTGTTCACAAAATGGACGGAAAATCACATATTTACTATCGATATGTTGCTTTATAATGAAACTAATTAAATATACATGCATACAATATTGTGAAATAAATAACATAAATAATCTATATAAATGTAAACGTTATCAAAAGAGAGAGGTGGAGACAATGAGTAAATTTTTCTTCAATCATAATCCAGCAACAGTAGAGGATGGAAGGCTTGTTAAATATGCTGAAATTATTTATGGAGAAGGTGGCCGTTCTGTATTAGAAAATTTAATGGTGAAGGCATCTATCAGATTGCGTGATCGTTATCCGAATAAATCTGACGAGCAGATCTCGAACCTAGTAAATAAAGGCATCCATGATATGTTTCAAAAATATGTGAGCGAGTAAGAGTAGCCAATGGCTGCTCTTATTTTTTGTATAAGGATTGTAACTCTAGCTGAAAATAAACATGTATTTTGAAAAACGTAAAAAGGAGTGGGAAAGATGAGCAATGGAATTGGACGTTCGAAAGAAAATCTTCCAACTGATGCAAATCATGTGAGTGCAAAGGATCGTGCACACCAGAAACGTATGGCACAGAAAAAACAGCAAGAGCGTAGTGGCGATAGCGAGTAGGGTAGAAAATAGCTCAAAAGAGGCTCCTTCTAAAGCAGAAGGAGCTTCTTCAAGATAGAAAATGATTCGCGGTAACATAAAAAAGGCCACCGTTAATAATTTGCACTGTAATATGTGGTTCATACTGTTCTTGCAGAGCTTGTTTTTCAATTTCATAGCTCTCAGGAAGTTCGTCACTTTCTTCATAAAAACGGTTTAAAAGGTCTAGATCATGATTCCAACGCACTCTTGCTTCTTTTGCCCACGTATGGTCATCTTCTGCAATTATATTTTTTAAAGCGTCTTCTATGCGTTGTAAACCACTTTGAGGTTTAATGATGGGCGAGAGCGTAAAACAAAAATCAGGTATTTTTGGTGTAAGTTTAATGTTTGTTAATGTTTCATGAAAGTTTGCCATCATTGTTCCAGAAATGAGATGAATGCCAATCGAGTGAAGGATGTCTTTTTTTCGATCACATTGATAGGAAACTTTTATATTAATACCGAGCCAAGGGTGGAGCGGTGTATGTGTTGCCCCATTATGTCTTACATCCTCATATAAACGTATGTAAGAGCCTAATTCTTTTGTCGTTTGGAAAATTTGATGTAGACGTGGTGAACCGTAGTGAATAAGCTCACCATCATTTTCTTCATTTTCTGGATTTGTAATAAGAGTAAGGCGCATCGGATTCGGTACGCCTCCTGTTTTCTCAAGATAGTGCCAATAAAAAGGGCGATTCATTAATAATTTATCCATCTCAATTGTTAACTGTACATCTAATAAATGAGGAGAACGTTCTAAAATTTCACAGTTATTCGCCTCAAAGAAATTGTATAAGTAATTATGAATTTCATGTTGCTGCATAGCCTTGCACCTCAGCTTCATTTCGTTTCGCAAAGTCGATAATAGATGTTAAGTTTTCCATCTTAATTCTAATTTCACCTTCGCTTTTTGATTGCGCGAAAATTTCTTGAATGTGCGCGTCGATGTTTTTCATATTAATTCTCGTTAAAATTTCATCGAGTTCACCGATAACACGCTCGAATAAGTTGATTTTTTCATATAACAGTTTCAAAATATGTTCTTCAACAGTATGCTTTGTAGCTAAGTTATAAATATGAACATCATTCTTTTGACCGAGACGGTGAATACGTCCGATTCTTTGCTCAAGACGCATTGGATTCCATGGCAAATCATAATTGATCATATGGCTACAAAACTGTAAGTTAATGCCTTCTCCGCCAGCTTCCGTTGCAATTAACACTTGGGCACGATTTTGGAAAAGTTCCTTCATCCAATCTTTCTTCCCGCGTTTAAATCCGCCGCGGAATGGGACGGAAGAAATACCGTGTTGTTGTAAAAACCATTGTAAGTACATCTGTGATGCTCGGTATTCCGTGAAAATGACGACTTTATCGTCAATTTCTTTTATAAGCTCTAGAGCTTTAGTTGCTTTCGAGTTGAAAGGAATATGATTAATTTTGTCCATTAGCACATCGATATGTGGATCTTTTATATAATGTTCATTTTCTTTCTGTCTTTTTTCTACATGCTTTTTCAATGAATAGTAAACAGCCTCACGACTACTGCACGCTTCCCGTTTTAAAGTTAACGATGAGAAAGCAGATGTGAAGGCGTCTTGCCCTCGCCAATTTTCGATATCATTATATAGAGCTTGTTCTTGTTCATTAAACTCAACAAAAATTGTACGTACATGTCTCTTCGGCCAATCGATACCGGTATTATGTCGTCTATTTCGCACCATTACTTTGTTAATGAGAGCTTTTAAGTCTTCATCTGATTCGGCTGAACGATTTTTGGAAGCGTAATATTCTTCAAAGTTGGATTGATTGCCTAGATGTCCTGGCTTTAATAAAGAAACAAGGTTAAAAATTTCATCAATCTTATTTTGAACAGGAGTAGCGGTTAGTAATAAACAAAACTTCTTTTTTAATCGTTGTGCAAATTCATAGTTTTTTGTTTTATTATTTTTCAGTTTATGTGCTTCATCGATAATAATAAGGTCATATTCTAAGTTCAACACGATATCGCGATGTGGTGAACGTTTCGCAGTATCAATTGATGATACGATTACGTCAGCTTGTTCCCACGAGTAGCTTTTCTTTTGTGCTACAGCGGGAATGAAAAACTTTGTATTCAGCTCGTATGCCCATTGTGATACGAGAGAAGCTGGGACAAGTATAAGTACCTTTTTCACAAGCCCGCGGACCATGTATTCTTTCAAAATAAGTCCAGCTTCGATTGTTTTTCCAAGACCTACTTCATCTGCTAGAATCGCTTTACCATTCATTTGTTCAATTACATTTTGAGCGACTTCTAATTGATGCGGAAGCGGTGTGAAATGGGATAAATGTTTCGGTGCTTGTAGTCCATCAAAAGTAGGAACAAGTAACGATTTTTCTGTTTCATAAGCTAAGTGATATAAATCCCAGTTTGTCCAAGGACCATCTTCATCAATTCTATTTAAAAAATTGTTTTGCCACGTCCGATCTACGGAAATATCGACATTCATTACGACTCTCCCACCTTTTATAAACTAAAGTAATTATTTTTTAATGTATGATGATTTGCCTTAAAAGAAGGCATAATTATCGTTATTAAAGGCTATATGATAGACAATAATAAAGTATTAAATCTCAAAAGCTGTATTTATTGTGTTTTAACATAAAAAATTCTAAATTATTTTTTATGCTAGAATATTGATGAAATATAGCGAATGATGTTAGGATAATGGTGTGAAATGTGTGGAATCTTTCGTATTTTATCCAAGAAAGTGATTTTTTATTTACGCTTTCATAAAAAAATATAATGAGATTCCGTATATCCTATCTTTTCAGAATGAAAATGTTTAGAAAAGGGAAGCAACTTTTATTGATTTGTCAAAGCATAAGGGGGAGAGAGCATGATTACATTACAACGTACACCGTTATTTGATGTATACGCGAAGTATGGTGGGAAAACAATCGACTTCGGTGGTTGGGAATTACCAGTTCAATTTTCAAGCATTAAAGAAGAACACGAAGCTGTACGTACAGCTGCAGGTTTGTTCGATGTGTCTCATATGGGAGAAGTTGAAGTAAAAGGTGTAGATAGTTTAGCATTTTTACAACGTGTTGTTACAAATGACGTATCTACCTTAAAGGTAGGGGGCGCACAATATACAGCTATGTGCTACGAAAATGGTGGTACAGTAGATGATTTATTAATCTACAAACGTGGTGAAGAAGACTATTTATTAGTAATCAATGCATCAAATATCAAGAAAGATTACGAATGGTTAGCAAGTCATGTAATTGGCGATGCGACAGTAGTCAATGTTTCTAGTGAAGTTGCACAGCTTGCAATTCAAGGACCAAAAGCAGAAGGCATTTTACAAAAAGTTGTGTCAGAAGATTTGAAAGAAATTAAGTTCTTTAAATTTAAAAACGATATTCTTGTAGATGGAATTCCAGCACTTGTATCTCGTACAGGTTATACAGGTGAAGATGGATTCGAAATTTACTGTAAGAGTGAAGATGCTGCAAAACTTTGGGAGAAACTTCTTGAAGTTGGAGCAGAAGAGGGCTTAAAAGCATGTGGTTTAGGTGCTCGTGATACACTTCGATTCGAAGCAACATTACCACTTTATGGACAAGAATTATCAAAAGATATTACACCGATTGAGGCTGGAATTGGCTTTGCGGTAAAAACAAATAAAGAAGCAGACTTCTTTGGAAAAGCAACGTTAAAAGAGCAAAAAGAAAACGGTGCGCCTCGTAAATTAGTCGGCATCGAAGTAATCGAACGTGGAATTCCTCGTACGCATTACCCTGTATTTATTGGTGAAGAAAAAATTGGGGAAGTAACGAGTGGTACACAATCTCCAACGTTAAAGAAAAGCATTGGTTTAGCACTAATTGATGTAAAATACGCAGCAGTTGATACAGAAGTAGAAATTGAAATTCGTAATAAACGCGTCAAAGCAGTAGTTGTTCCAACACCATTTTACAAACGTTCAAAGTAACGGGGAGAGGGGTAGATTTCATGTTGCATCGTTATCTTCCAATGACAGAAGAAGACAAAAAAGAAATGTTACAAACGATCGGCGTTCAAACGATCGATGAATTATTCTCTGATATTCCAGAGAGTGTTCGTTTTAAAGGGGATTTAAAAATTAAAGAAGCAAAATCAGAGCCAGAGCTTTTAAAAGAGCTATCTCAAATGGCTAGTAAAAATGCTAACTTAAAAGAATACGCTTCTTTCTTAGGAGCAGGCGTATACGATCATTATGCTCCAGTAATTGTAGATCATGTTATTTCTCGCTCAGAATTTTATACAGCTTACACACCATACCAACCGGAAATTTCACAAGGGGAATTACAAGCAATCTTTGAATTCCAAACAATGATTTGTGAATTAACAGGAATGGATGTAGCAAACTCTTCTATGTATGACGGGGGTACAGCTTTAGCTGAAGCGGCAATGTTAGCAGCTGGCCATACTCGCAAAAAGAAAATTCTTGTATCTAGCGCGGTTCATCCAGAATCAAGAGCAGTACTTGAAACGTATGCAAAAGGTCAAAATCTTGAAGTTGTTGAAATTAATCATAAAGATGGTGTAACAGATTTAGACGTATTACAAAGTGAAGTAGATGATACAGTTGCTTGTGTAATCGTTCAATATCCAAACTTCTTCGGACAAGTTGAAAAATTAGCTGATATTGAAAAAATCGTTCATCAACAAAAATCATTATTTATCGTTTCTTCAAATCCATTATCATTAGGCGCATTAACACCACCAGGGAAATTTGGTGCTGATATTGTAATCGGTGATGCACAACCATTCGGTATTCCAACGCAGTTTGGTGGACCGCACTGTGGTTACTTTGCAACAACGAAAGCATTTATGCGTAAAATTCCAGGACGTCTTGTTGGACAAACTGTAGATTCAGATGGTAAACGTGGATTTGTATTAACGTTACAAGCACGTGAACAGCATATTCGCCGTGATAAAGCGACGTCTAATATTTGTTCAAACCAAGCGTTAAATGCATTAGCAGCTTCTGTTGCAATGACGGCACTTGGCAAACAAGGTGTGAAAGAAATGGCACGTCAAAACATTTCTAAAGCACAGTATGCAAAACGTCAATTTGAGGCGAAAGGCTTCACAGTAACATTTGCTGGACCATTCTTCAATGAGTTTGTTGTAGATTGCAAACGTCCAGTGAAAGAAGTAAACGATGCATTATTACAAAAGAATATTATCGGTGGTTACGATCTAGGCCGTGATTATAAAGAGCATGAAAACCATATGCTTGTAGCAGTAACTGAGCTTCGTACAAAAGAGGAAATTGACACACTTGTAAACGAAATGGGGGCTATCCAATGAAGAACCAAGACCAAGCACTTATCTTTGAAGTGAGTAAAGAAGGACGCATAGGATATAGCTTACCCAAATTAGATGTAGAAGAAGTGAAACTAGAAGATGTGTTTGAGAGCGATTATATTCGAGTAGAAGATGCAGAGCTACCAGAAGTATCTGAACTTGATATTATGCGCCACTATACAGCACTTTCAAACCGTAACCACGGTGTTGATTCTGGATTCTATCCACTTGGATCTTGTACGATGAAATATAATCCGAAAATTAATGAGAGTGTAGCTCGTTTCGCAGGATTTGCAAATATTCATCCACTGCAAGATGAAAAGACAGTACAAGGTGCAATGGAATTAATGTATGACTTACAAGAGCATTTAATTGAAATTACAGGTATGGATACTGTTACTTTACAACCAGCAGCTGGTGCACACGGAGAATGGACAGGTTTAATGTTAATTCGTGCATACCATGAAGCGAATGGTGACTTTAACCGTACGAAAGTAATTGTACCTGACTCTGCTCACGGAACGAACCCGGCATCTGCAACTGTAGCTGGTTTTGAAACAATTACAGTAAAATCAAATGAAAATGGCCTTGTTGACTTAGAAGACTTAAAACGTGTTGTAAACGAAGAAACAGCAGCACTTATGTTAACAAATCCTAATACATTAGGTCTATTCGAAGAAAATATTTTAGAAATGGCAGAAATCGTCCATAATGCAGGCGGTAAGTTATACTATGATGGTGCAAACTTAAATGCGGTATTAAGCCAAGCACGCCCAGGAGATATGGGATTTGACGTTGTGCATTTAAACCTTCATAAAACATTTACAGGTCCTCACGGCGGTGGTGGCCCAGGTTCTGGTCCAGTAGGTGTGAAAGCTGATTTAATTCCGTACTTACCAAAACCGATTTTAGAAAAAACGGAAAATGGTTATCACTTCAACTACGACCGTCCAGAAGCAATTGGTCGTGTGAAGCCATTCTATGGTAACTTCGGAATTAACGTTCGTGCATACACGTATATTCGCTCTATGGGTCCAGATGGCTTGCGTGCAGTAACTGAGTATGCTGTATTAAATGCGAACTATATGATGAGAAGATTAGCGCCATTCTACGATCTTCCATTCGATAGACATTGTAAGCATGAATTTGTATTATCAGGTCGTCGTCAAAAGAAACTTGGCGTACGTACATTAGATATTGCAAAACGTCTGCTTGATTTCGGTTACCATCCACCAACAATTTACTTCCCATTAAATGTGGAAGAGTGTATTATGATTGAGCCGACAGAAACAGAATCAAAAGAAACATTAGATGGTTTCATTGATAAGATGATTCAAATCGCTAAAGAAGTAGAAGAAAATCCAGAAGTTGTACAAGAAGCACCGCATACGACAGTCATTAAACGTTTAGACGAAACGATGGCTGCACGTAAACCAGTTTTACGTTATGCAAAGCCAGCTCCTGTACAAGTTTGATTAGAATAACAAAAGGAGAACTCGCTGCGGCGGGTTCTTTTTTTGTATGGACAATTTGTCCCGCATTAACGGACAGTAAACTCCCAACTCAAAACTTAGCTGGTGCAAAGAAGCCAGGTGGGAGATAAACTGTCCGTAAATGCCCGATTGGTTCAACTAATAATCAGTGGGGATGAACAAAAATCCCCACTGATTAAAGTTTCACTTTATGCAGAAATAGTGAAGAAAATGTTAAAAAATTATATTTTTTGTTTCCTAATGGTGTAAAGGTGTAGTTTTATAGGTAGTTTTGTTGAAAAAGTCGGTTTGATAAAAGTATTTATTTTTGTTAGAATTTTATTGAAATTAAGAAGATGTGATGAGGCAAAAATTACTCATTTTTATGTATATGTGAAAAAACGAGCAAGACGGGGGTGAAAGTGTGGGATATCGATGTTATAGAATGGTATACCATTTAGAAAATGGAGAAACAATTAAAGATGTAAAAGAATTTTGCTATCGAGACCAAGGGAAAGTGTTAGAAAGAGTAGCAAATCGTGTAATGGATAATAGAGAAGTGACGGCGATTGATAAACAAGGAACAATCATTTCAATAGCATGTGAGGACATTGTAAAGGTGGAACTTGATTACATAACAGAAAGTTAACCTTGAGTCATATCGAATTATTCGATAAAATAAACTGTTGAATGGTGAAGTGAGAAGAGAGGAGTTTATCATGGGTAGTACAAGACACTTTTATATGTTTATCTTAGCGTTTGTTCTTGTTGTGGCATTAACGATTTACTTAATCGTTGACAGCAGCTGGTACAACACGGTTCATCCGGCATTCCTTCTGTTTATGTATATAGGAATTGCAGTAGTAAGTTTCGGAATGAGAGACGAGATGTTAGATCGCTTTGAAAAGTGATACATATACGAAAGACCAACAGGAAAATGTTGGTCTTTTTTTCTTGCTAAAAATAGGATGTTTTGTATATACACACACTGGAGGAAAACATGAATATTATTATTTCGAATTCTTCCCAAGACCCTATTTATGTGCAAATAAGAAAACAATTAAGCCAGCTTATTTTAAATGGTGGTTTAAAGGGTGGAGACCAATTACCGTCTATTCGCAATTTAGCGAAGGAATTACAAA
The DNA here is from genome assembly GCF_016625265.1 of Bacillus sp. S71. NCBI lineage: Bacteria > Bacillati > Bacillota > Bacilli > Caryophanales > Bacillaceae > Bacillus > Bacillus sp. S71. The sequence goes on from NZ_JACVUW010000002.1 coordinate 189,348, forward strand.
TTAGTGTAATTACAACGAAGCGTGCGTACGAGGAGCTTGAAAAAGAAGGATATATAGAAACTGTTGCTGGGAAGGGGACTTATGTTTCACGTAAAAATAATGAACTATTAAAAGAGCAAAGGCTTCGTTTATTGGAAAGTAAAGCGTTGCAGCTGTCACTTGAAGATTTGCAGCAGCTGATTGCGTGTTTATACAAGGGGGAATAAGAGATGTTAGAGCTAAAAAACGTTTGTAAAAGTTATGAAGATTTCGCAGGCATGAAGTATGTTATGGACTTAAATGTAAGATAAAAACTAATTATTTAAAAGGTTGACAAGGGATAATTTAACAAAAATTACAAAAAAGGTTTATTTTTAAGGGCAGAGTATCTATAATGAATATATAATGTAAACTTAATACAAAAATAGAAAAATATTAAGTTTTATGAAAAAATAGGTAATTGTAGTAGGGAGGAGAATTTAAATGAGAAAACAATTAGAACAATATTATTCTTTTGTTGTTTTTAATTCCAAATATAAATATCGAAAGTTTTTTGCAGATTGGGATATCCATAATTTCAACTTTAAACTATTCATAAAATATATTTTTTCTTTTTTGATTATTTCGTTTTTAGTGGTTCTTACACTTTCAGTATACTTTACTATTAAAACACAAATAACATTAGAATTATTGCCGTTATTTGTAATTTTTTTATTTTTTGTATCTGCAATGGATAATTTTGGATATTTTCATCAGAATAAACATTTGTTTCTTTTAGACGAAACAAAAATACTAGATTCTTTAACTGTATTTAAGCAAATGCGAATTTTATCTGGTATTACATTTTCAGCTCTTTTTAAATCATTTTTTATATGGGGAGTAATTTTTTTACCGTTTATTTTACCTATAATTTTTATCAAGAATTTTGAAATGTTATTTTGGATTAAAATTATACCTTTTATGATTTTAGTCAATGTAGGATTAAGTCTGTTAATAACATATATACAATTTAATGTTTCTAAAATCTTTTATTCAAATAAAAAAATTAGCGCTATGAGAGTTTTTAACTATTTTATTACGGGGATATTTCTTTTTCTAATACCGTATTCGATCATATCGTTAGTCTTGAATGATAAATTTGTAATTAATCAAATAAGGGGAATATCGGAAATTAATGTGGTAAACATTGCGATAGAATATATGAGGATTTTTCTCATTCAAGATATGTATTATGTTTACATATTTTTGATAATTTTATGTATAATAGGGCTTTCTTATTTATGGTTATATACAATAAAGAAATTTGACTTAATAGAATTTAGAAATCTAGCTAGTAATATTTTGGTTAAGGGTGAAGGGAATCTATTTATAAAAAGTGATATTCCTTTTTATACTAAGGATGTGATTCATATGAAAAGAGCAGGGGGATGGTTTATTGAATATATTATTAAAACTACGCTAGGACTATTATTTTTTATGGGGATGACTTTACCATTTATTTATTATTACTTGGGCGAATCACCTTATACATCTGCTATTGCGATATGTTTAATACTTGTAATACCTTCTTTTCAATTAATCGGAGATGCATTAAGGACGATATTATCGGTTGATGCTGAGAAAAATAGCATTCATTTGTTTATAAATAAAGGATACACTGTATGGAATTTAGTAAGACAAAAATTATATATATATAGTTTTTTTGTTTTGATAACAACTAGTACAGTAGGGTTAATAGTTTTTTTATTGTCAAGAAGTCTTTTGTTAATGTTTTTAACCGCCACAATTTCTTTCTCATTTGGAATGTTATCTGGTTTATTTCAATTAGCTACGACTGGCTTATATCCTAAACTAAATTGGGAACACCATTTTGAAATTGGGGGATCAGAAAAAGGAACCAGGGTTAATAATTTGTTAAGTATTATATTAATTCCCTTATATTTACCTTTATTAATAGCTACATATCTTTCCGAAAAATTGGGTATATATTATTTGAGTGAATTGTATTTAATTTTATTAATACCTGTAATTTTAGCGTTATATATATTAGCTCAATTTCTGACAATAAAATTTTTAAAGAATAAATATATAAAGGATGTTTTTATTAAATGACAATACTACAAGTAAATAATTTAAATAAAAAGTATCAAAAACAACAGGTATTGAATAATTTAAGCTTTAGTATTGAATCCAATGGTATATATTCTATAGTTGGTACAAATGGAGTGGGGAAAACAACATTATTTAAAACGATATTAGGCTATGCCAAATATGATAGTGGAGATATAAATATAAATACAGAGAGATTAGGCTTTGTGCCAGATACACCTTCTTTGTATGAATACCTTAGTGGAGAAGAGTATTTAATGTTTGTTTCTTCTATTTTAGGGGTTTCGAAAGAACAACGTTTAGATATTGTTAGAGATAAGTTAAAGCTTTTTAACTTATATAACTCTAAGGATAAATTACTAACAACTTACAGTAATGGGATGAAGCAAAAAATAGCTATAGCCTCGGCTATTATTGATAATCCGGATATATTATTTTTAGATGAACCTTTAACAGGAGTTGATCTTATAAGTACAGATTCTATAAAAAGTTATTTAAAAGATTATGCAGAATTAAATACGGTAATTTTTACGACTCATATTTTAGAGTTAGCTTATTCACTAAGTAAAAAAATATTTATTTTGCACAAAGGAAACATTCGAGAACAATTATCTACAAATGAATTTTCATTGGATGAGATTGAAAATATTATAAAAGGAATTTATATAAATGATTAGAAAAGCAAGCAGTTTAATTGTTATATCTTTAAAGAGTAATATAGTTATTATTTTGATGGCGTTTTTCATATTATGTAGTGGGGTATTAATGGGGCTTAACATACCTACTAGTGAATCTTATATGGATACGTATATTAGGGCTGATAGTGCTCTTCATCTTATAGTAAATAATATAGTTGCTTGTTTATTTTTAGCATCTGGCATTTTAACACTGGGTGGCACAACTCTATTTTATGGATTATTTAATGGTTTAATTATAGGGGTAGCCATAAGGGATGCTTTTCAAAATAATATGGATATATCAGAAATACTAGTGAAATTAATTCCCCATGGTATATTTGAGCTTCCAGCCCTAATTCTTGCATCAGCTATAGGACTTAAAGCAGTAGACCTAATTATAAGAATGTATTTTAGTAAAAAAAGAGTAAGGATAGTACTTTATCAAGGTTTTTTAGAGATACTAACTCTAATTATTTTGGTTTTAATTTTGATTTGCTTAGCAGGATTAATAGAATGGTATATAACGCCTTCTTAATAATGGAAAGGAGAATACAATGAAAATAATGGACAAGGTTGCCACTTTAATGATAATAATCGCTTTTATTATTATTTTTATTAATAAGGAATATAGTATTATAGCATTACCTTTAATTGAAGTAGCTTTAATTTTATATTCTATCATAGCCTATAAATATTTTTCTAATGCATATATGAAAAAATTTATATTAATTAGTTTTGCTGTTATATCGTTAGGACTATTCTGGGCTTTGTTGGTGAGTATTTAAAAAAGGAGATATTTATGGATAAGAAAGTATCGTTTAAAAATGTATTAATGGTATGGATAGGTATAATTACAATGTACACATTTTATCAATATAGTCTTTTGGATAGTGTACTTAATACAGTAAAACAGAGTGGGGTAAATTCGTTAGAAGATTCGACGTTAATCACTCTTATAGTAACTGGACAAATACTAGTTTTAATATTTATATTAGTAGGTCTAATGTTAGTTAGTATAATATTTTACTTTTTTGGTGTGTTAATGCAGGATGATACTTCAAAAACTAAATATCTATACATCATCAGTGTCGTGGTTTTCTTTAATATGTTAATTACTGTCCCGTTAGGCTGTTTAAATTTATTTGAAGGTGATAAATTAATAACGCCGTCTACAAATTTATATTTTGTTATGTTTAATCCATTTTTAATGTTGGCTATATATGTTTTTTATAGATTATTAAGTACGACTAAATTAAAAAGAATAGTTATAGTGATTTACTGTGTTACATATTACCTATTTCAAATTGCCTCGCAAACTTTATTGTGAAATTATCGCTATTCTATAATTCTAATTGTATAAAAAATCCAATTTAAATCTTGTTATTATTTAAATATATTGTATAATATAAACCATAAACATTACTTCCAATTATTTCTTTTAATGTATGAAAATGTTTTTTTGTGAGGGAGTAAATTTAAATAATTAAGAGGAGGGAATGGATGAATCTAAATGCATCTCAGCAGGAAAAGGTGATAGTTTCAACTTTAGTTTTGATTGCAATTATCATGATAGGGTTTCTGGGTACAGTTACTGGGGATATCTCTGTAACAAGTACTGGTTTTTCGGGTCAAAGTAGTTTTTTAGCTTCAAAATTAGGACTTACCAATCTTTCGGCGAATAGAATTATTTACTTAATAGACACAGGATCTACAATTATGACAATCGTTAGTATAGTAACTGCTGTTACAGGTGCAGGGTTAATTGCCGCAGGGGGAATAGCTGGAATTAAGTATGTGATTAAGAAGCAGGGGAAAGATAAAGCTGCTGCTTGGTAAAAAAATTATTTTGAAGTAATTATACTAGGAGGATTAATATGAATTTAACCATTTCAAAAAAAGAGAAACTAATTGTTACAAGTTTTATGATGGCTTCAAGTATTATGATTGCATTTTTTGGTACAGTTACTGGAAATATTCCTATAACGGAAATTGATTTTGGAAGTCAAAGTAGCTTTTTTGCTACATTATTAGGATTATCACATTCTAGTGCGGCTATAGTTATTGATTTAATAAATAAAGGATCTACAGTTTTAACAATCATTAGTATGGTAAGTGCAGTTTCTGGTGCAGGGTTAATTGCCGCAGGAGGAATAGCTGGAATTAAGTATGTAATTAAGAAGAAGGGGAGAGACAAGGCTGTAGCTTGGTAAAAAGATTTGTTGTGAAGTAATTATACTAGGGGGGGTAACATGAATTTAACCATTTCAAAAAGAGAAAAACTAACTGTTACAAGTTTTATGATGGTTTCAATTATTATGGTCACATTTTTTGGTACAGTTACTGGAAATATTCCTATAACGGAAATTGATTTTGGAAGTCAAAGTAGCTTTTTTGCTACAAAGTTAGGATTAACACAATCTGCTGCGGCTATAGTTATTGATTTAATAAATAAAGGATCTACAGTTTTAACAATCATTAGTATGGTAAGTGCAGTTTCTGGTGCGGGGTTAATTGCCGCAGGAGGAATAGCTGGAATTAAGTATGTAATTAAGAAGAAGGGAAGAGATAAGGCTGTAGCTTGGTAAAATAGAATGTTTTTAATTAAATAATAGTACTTTCTTATCTGTTTATGAAGGCCATGAAGTTGCGGAAATGCAATTTCATGGTTTTTTACTATTTAATTCCTACGGTATTCGAGTTTATAATCTTTGTTAACAAAGAGTTGAAGTGTTTGATAATAAGTAGAATAACTTATTTTAGAAAGGACGGTTCTCTTATAAGAGATTTACTGAAAGCGGATACGTAGATGCTATAACTCTAATAAGGCAATCTCAGTTTTTGTGATTTGGTGGAAATGGCGGAAGAATGAGAAATAGCATTGACTTATTCTACAATTATGCGTGGGGTTTATCAATATAGACCCGGGGTTGAGAAAAGAATTGGGCTTTATCTTAAAGGAACGATTCAGGGAGAGTAGATGACATGGATATAAGGATAATGGATGTATTGATATCTTACTATTAATTCTGAAGAGAATACGATTGACCTTCATTTGAGTGAAGCTAGAAATTATATGGGTGTGAAGCGATTTTTCAAGAAATTGTTGCATTCTTTTTATATTTCTACGCCCCGTGTGATTACTGTGGAAGTATGAATAACAGATGCCTTTAGGTATTTGATTTATATTGTGGAATAAGTTCATTATTTTGTTAAAAAGCGTGTGTATTATTAAAATCTTACCAAGCGATTATGGCTACTTTATTTGATATAGGAGTGACATGTAGGGAGGAAAAACACAAATTAATTTACGGATTCAATCTGTATATGTATTGATCAACTGCTTGGATTAGTGGAAAAAAGATTTTACTATAAATTTCTACTTTGTATAATTTTTGTTTATTATTTGTATCACAACCTTAATATTGCTTTATTCAATATGTGTATGCTAATTTTAGCTACCTTCGTTTCGATAAAGCTATATGAAAAAAGAGAATTTTAAAAGGTGCCTCATAAAAGGCACCTTCTTCAATAACGGCAATACGAGAGCAGTAGTTTATAGAAAGAAACGCTATTTGGTACATCTTTCGGAGTATGTAATATAAAGCTGAAAACGATGATGAGAATAAGAAATAGGAAAAATAAAAATAGGATTTGCTTATGTATAGAATTTTGCATATTATTCACTCCTTTTTTAGGTAGTATGTCCAAAAGAAAGGAGTGTATGAAAAATTTTAGGAGGGGAGAATGATGAACAAAAGAAAATGGTTATATAGAATAGGGGTACTTTTCGTTTCAATCGGTCTCATATTAGCAAATTTTTATTCAGACATACCATCACCGTTTCCTAATTTGCATAAAGGAATTGGTATAAGTATTGTCATAGTTGGTCTTCTTTGTCTTATTGCATCTAACTTTTATAGAAAATATGAATGAATATAAAAAAGGACAGTTATTCTTTTTCAGAAGTACTGTCCTTTTTAAATAACTTATTCCATAGTTTGGCGATACTCCATATAATGACGATTGCAATGGAGGCGATAATGGACCAAACAATCGATATAATTTCAAGTGTCATGTTAGGAAGGAATGTGAGAATGGATAATACTTTATGAAACAATGATTCTATTATATGAAAACTTATTTGTAATAGAATGAGGATACTAAGTGTGATCCATGCTAATATTTTCTTTCCTTTTTCTTTCCACATGACATTCACCTCACGTTAGCTTAATAGTTTTAAGCCAACAGCGCCGCATAGAATACAGCTTAAGAAAGCAAGACGACGCCAATCCGCTGATTCTCGGAAAATGAGAATGCCTAGAATTGCACTTCCAGCAGTTCCGATTCCAGTCCAAATTGCGTAAGCAGTTCCCATCGGTAATGTGTTCATCGCAAGAGATAAGAAGAAGAAGCTTACGCCGAAGTTAGCGATTAAAATAACTTTTGGTGCCCAGCCTTTCTTTTCAGTGGCTACTTTCATAAAGAGTACACCAATAATTTCACAAATACCAGCTAGAATTAAAAATACCCAAGCCATTTTATGCGGCCTCCTTCGCTTCTTTTTCTTCTGTTACTCGTTTTAAACCAATTACTCCAAAGAAGATTAAACCGATTAATAAAACTTTTAAGATAGAGAAAGGTTCTCCGAAGATGAAAATCTCTGTAAGAACGATTCCACCAGCTCCGATTCCTGTAAAGACTGCGTATACAGTGCCGACAGGTAAATCTTTATAAGCTCTAAATAATAAGACGAAACTAATTGTAATTAATAGAGCAACACCAGCCCATTCAAGTGGTGCCTCTGCTTTTTTTAGTCCAATCACCCAAAATATTTCAATAATACCAGCGATGATTACATAAATCCATGCCATATGTCATTTCTCCTTCCTACCAGTCGTTAGGTAAAGGGCTTAAAAACGACGCATTGCAAAGGAGCAATCCGTCAGTTTGAAAGTCCGCGCCAAAATACTTTCCAAGAAGCGTCTAAACGTGTCTCAAAACGATTTAAACCTGCGTATAGTAGTTCAACCATAAGACCGTCGAGTAAGCATAGAAAAGCCTCTAAGGCGTCTTTTACTTCAATGTTATGCAACTCATCTTGTTCGCTTGCTCTTTTAAATACAGGGAATAAAAGTTTTCCGACGTTTTCAATGTGTACATTTGCTTTATTAATAATTTGTTCGCGAAATGCATCAGGCGGAAAATAAGAAGTTCGTAACCAAAACATTGATTCTTCACTTTCACCAAAGCGTTTTGCATAGCCTTTTAATAATTTTAAAAGCAATTCTTCAGTGGACGAATTGGAAAAGCTTTCGATATCGCCTGTGAAGCTCTGCAAATCTTTTTGAAGAGCAGATTCTAAGCATATGAAATATAGCTCTTCTTTTCCTTTAAAGTGTGCGTAAATCGATGGTTTTTTAATCCCAACTTCTTGAGCAATATTTGCCAATGAAGTTCCTTCATAGCCGTAGCGTGCGAAATGAGAAAGTGCTACAGCTTTAATGCGGTTTGCTGTCATTTTCATCCCCTACCTACCGTTCGTTAGGTTCATTATATGAGATAAAAAATATAATGTCAATAGGTGAAGAGCTGAAAAAGAGCGTTATAGGTAACGCTCTTTTTAGACAGTCTCTCGCTCAATTAAATGGAATGAAAGTTCTTTTGCACTGCCGACAATTTGCTCGCTTTGGATCTGCTTATGGAATAAAGAAAAAGCATGTGAGCCCATTGCGAGACCGGGATGTTCAATTGTGGAAATTTCTAATGCCTTTGAAATTTCATGATTATCAAATCCAAGGATAGCAAGGTCTTCAGGTACTCGAATACCATGTTTTCGAGCCTCTGTTAATAAACCAGCTGCAACTTGATCGTTCGCTGTAAAAATAGCAGTTGGACGATTTTTCATATTTAAAATACGATGGAGTATTTGTGCTCCGTCCTGCATTGTATAGCATTGGTGGAAAATCCATTCAGGATGCAACGTTTTCCCTTCGTTACGAAGGGTATCGGCGAACGCTTTTTCGCGCTCCATGGAATTTACACTTGTTTTTCTTGCTAAACAAATTCCGATTTTTTCATGGCCTTTACTTAGTAAATAGGCAGTACCGAGACGGAAACCTTCATAATGATCTACGTAGATGGATGAAATGAGGGGGGGCTTCATTTTTTCACATGAAATAATAGGGGCAAATTTTGCGAAAGGTTCGATTTGTTCCCAAGAGCTCGTTCGGGAGCAAATAATCATCCCATCAAATTGTTTCATTTTCATCATTTCAAGAACACGAATTTCTTCAAGGCTATCGTAATTTGTTTGGCATAAATTAATGTGATATCCAGCTAATAATGCTTCGTTACCGATTCCTTCAATAATGGTACTGAAGTAGGGGAGGTTAATGAAAGGAAGCATAACGCCAATTGTATATGTTTTCCCTCTTATTAAATGGACAGCATTTATATTTTTTGCGTAGTTTAATTCTTCAACAGCGTCTAGAACACGCTTACGCTTTTCTTCTTTTACGTAAGGGTGATTATTCAGAACACGAGAAACAGTTGATATCGATACACCAGCAGTTTTAGCAATTTGTTTTATATTGGCCATATGTATCACCTCTTTCCCTTATTATAAAGGGAAAATAATAAGAAAGAAAAAATCTTGACCTGAAAAGCTTTTCACAAACTATGGTATTAATAAGACTTCTTTTTATTCGCGTAACCTTTTCACTTGGGCGTAAGAATGATAGGGGTCTTTTTTGTTTGCAAAAAGTGTTGTCAAAATGTGTGAGAATAACGTGGAAAGTTTTCAAAGGTGGAGTTTGATGACAAAGCGAATATGAAGAGCATATCAACGCTTCGTTCGTTAAGAGAGCGGTATGAAAGGGCGGAAACAAATTGAAAAAAAGAATCATTTGTTTCGTGTTTTCTAGTTTTGTACTTAGTTCGTGTTCGTTTCAGCAAACGATGCAAGAAGAAAAACACTTTGTGGGAACAACAGGAGGAGCTATGGATCGTGTTACGGATCCTATTCCGCTAAAGGAACTTCCAAAATATTTTCCGGTGAAGTTTAAAGTTCCAACGTTTTTACCGTACGACATTACAAGTGATGTGAAGGGTGAAGTAAGAACGCTTGGGAAAAAGAACGCTGTCTTAACGATTAAATATAAACAGAAGGAGCCAGGTAGAAATGAGTATATTGAGTTAAATGTCGCGAACTTTCCTTATAGTTTTCCGGATCTTATGGAAGAGAAGCGATTTCAAGAACAAATGAAACTGAATAATGGAACGTCTGCTTATTTTAAAAATAAAGATGATTATGAACGTGGTGACGAATTTGCTACGCTTATATGGAAAGAGAAAGGAATTGAATATCAGCTGCTGTATCGGAATGTAGAAGAGAACGATGAAAAGGTAATCAAGCAGAATTTATTATACATTGCGAATAAGATGAAATGAAAAAACTAGCTGATTTATTCAGCTAGTTTTTTGTATGTTATTATTTCTTTTTAATTTTGCCTGTCCAAGATTTAAATCCACCTTGTAATTGGTAGAAATCTTTGTAGCCTTGTTTTTTTAAGTATTGCGCTGCACGACCTGTACGGAATCCGCTTTGGCAATATAAGTAAACAGGTTGATCTTGACGAAGTTCTTTATGGCGAAGGCGAATTTGTGATAACGGAATGTTACGTGCACCTAAAATATGCCCTGCGTTATATTCGTCTGCTTCACGAATATCGATAAGCTGTGCTTTACGGTAGCCAGCGCGAAATTCTTCTTCTGTAAGAGTTTTAATTAATTTTTTCTGATAGAAGTACATCCATACAGTGTAGCCGATAAATGCTACGATTACGGCTAATAAAATAATCCAAGTTGTTGACACGATTCTATCGCTCCCTTTTTTCTTATCCTACTTTCAATATTATAATGCCCATATGTATTTATGCAACAGATTCATTTGCATATAAGAAGAAATTTCGTATTCTTTCACAAATTTTGTCGAATTTGGTAGACTAGAGAATGTGAAAAATAATTGGTTATATGAGGTGCAGGATGGGAAAAGAAAAATGGTGTTATATTAACTCTGGTCAATGTTCACCGGCATTTAATATGGCGTTAGATGAATGTTTGTTAAATTGGCAAAGTGAAAAGAAAATGCCACCAACAATTCGTTTTTATGAATGGGAAGTACCAACATTAACAGTTGGATATTTTCAACGTGTTGAGAAAGATATTAATATGGATGTAGTTAACGAAAAAAAATATGGATTCGTTCGTCGTCAAACAGGCGGCAGGGGTGTACTACATGACAAAGAGTTAACGTATAGTGTTATTGTGTCTGAAGATCATCCGAATATGCCGAAAACAGTTACAGAAGCATATCGTGTTATTTCGCAAGGCTTATTAGATGGTTTTAAGGCATTAGGGTTAGAAGCATATTATGCAGTTCCAAAAACAGAAGCAGATCGTGAAAATTTGAAAAATCCACGTTCAGGTGTATGTTTTGATGCACCATCTTGGTATGAAATTGTAGTGGAAGGAAGAAAAATTGCTGGTAGTGCTCAAACACGTCAAAAAGGTGTTATTTTACAGCATGGATCGATTCCATTAGAAATTGATTTAGATGAACTATATGATCTATTTTTATTCCCAAATGAACGTGTGAAGGAACGTATGAAGAGTATGTTCTCTTCTAAAGCAGTAGCAATTAATGAATTAACAGACCGTACATTTACGATAGAACAGTTAATTAAAGCGTTTGAAGTTGGCTTTGAAAAAGGATTGGATGTAGAACTTGTTCCATATGAATTAACAGAAGAACAGTTACATGAAGTTCAAACGTTAGCGAAAGAAAAGTATGAAAGTAATGAGTGGAATTATAAAAAATAAGAGATGGCAATTGCCACCTCTTATTTTTTTATAGTAAATTAAGTACTTTTTCTACTTTGATTCCTTTATCTTGTAAAGAACGAAGGCGACTTACAACGTCCATAATTTCTTTGTCAAATGTAACGCTAATACCTTGGCTTTGTAGTTCTTCTTTTAAGCTTTCAATAGAATCATCTATGTCGATGCCAAGCTCGTAATCTTGACAAACTTCAATTGTCTTTTTCACGAGTTTAACATAATTTTCTTGTAGTTTTGTATTTGTTTCAGTCAAAGCAGATTGCTTCGGTTTTGCAGGCGCAACCGGTGCAGACTCTTGCTTTGTAACTGGAGTTGGTACTGCTTTTTTCACAGGTGCTGGAGTAGATAATTCCATAGCAGCTTCTACACTTACTGGCTTCGGTGTTGGTACCGGAGTAGGTTTAGGTGCTGCAGGTGTTTCTACTCGCGTAACAGGTTTTGGAGCAGGTGTAACTGCTTTTGGCGCTTCTACAACTACTTCTTTTTTCGGAGTAGCTTCTATAACAGTTTCTTCTTGCTCAGCAGCTTCTTTATTCTCTTTGCTCCACATAACGCGTTCAATTTCTAGAGAAACATTGTTTTTGTTCATCGCTGTTAATGTAACTTTACCAACTTCAGCGTTCCCAGTGAAATCAACAATTTTATAAATAACACTCTTGTTCCAATCCACGTTTCCGCTCAAAAATAATTCTTCGTTACATTTCGGCGTTAAGCCCTCGATTTTAATTTCTGCGTTTACACCGTTTTCACTATATACCATAATTAGCGAAGCATTTACATCTTCGTCTGCTAACATTAGTTCACGTACCATTTTGCCGGTGCGTACTTGCGTTTTCTTCTTAACTGACATCTAATTTCTCCTCTCAAAAATTCAGTAATAATAAAAAAATCGTATAACGAAAAATAATTGCTCACGAAGATTTATGATACCGATAATAAAAGCATCACGTCAACAATTAACTTTAATTATTTTGCATTTTTCTTATTTTCTTTATGAAATTTTTCAATTTGTAAAATTAGACAGAAGAAAAAACAGCCTTTTGAAGGGCTGTTAAAAATTTGATTTTTTATATAGTAATTTATATAAAATAAAAAATAAGATAGCGATTAAGGCATTTTGCCAAAAGGTTAGATGATAAATGAGATAAGGTTGTTTTTTAAAATAAATATTTAAGAATATAGCGGAACAAAACGGGATAGCAAATGCGAATCCAAATAGAATTCTTCTTTTCCAATTCACTTTCTGATCAAAGGAGTACCGCTTTAATAAATATAAAATAAATAGTATACCTAGTATAATTATTGAAACAGACGAAGTAGTTCCAAGGATACTAAAAGGTGGACTTATTATTTCGGTGTTCTTTTCAAAAAAGAAAATGAAAAGAGAAGCAATGGTGTCCATTCCAAACTGTATAGCGAGAAGTAAGCTAATAACAAAGCCGATTAAAGAAGTTTTTTCTAACATTGTTTGAACCGGCAAAGCCGATATGAGTTCATCACAATAAGATTGTAAGTCATCACCAAAAATGTCATAAGCATTTTTATTTTCTGTTTGTGCTTCGATGAGATGGTCTAATATTTCTAGTAATAGTTCTTCTACTTGTTGCTCTGGCACGTTAGATAAACGAAGATAAACTAACATATCGCTATAAGCAACTTCATTTTCAGGTGTTAGAAGCTCACGTTTTTTATTATTCAATTCAATCATGTCTTGTGCATTCATCCCTATCACTCCCCCTGTAATAAGTTATTTACCGTAGTTGAAACCATTCCCCAGCTTTGTTTAAATTCTTCAAGCTGCTCTAATCCTTTATCGGTTACGTGATAATATTTTCGTTTTGGACCGAGTGAGGAGGCTTTTAATGTTCCTTCAATCAATTTTTCTTTTTGCATACGTAACAATAACGGATATATGCTTCCTTCGCTTACGAATGTAAATCCGTGTTTATTTAATTTTGTGCTCAGTTCATATCCGTACACTTCTTCTTGTGAAATGATGTATAGGATGCAACCTTCTAGTACACCTTTTAACATTTGGCTGTGCATGATTTCACCACCTTTTACTCAGGTAACTTGCGTTGCAAGGTAGCTGTTATCCAAATTATAACATTCAGTAACTTGCAACGCAAGTTACTGAAGTGGAAAACTTTAATGCGTGTTAATTTTTTAACGTTTCCCATACTAACGAGAGGGAGGGAAGCACATGAAACCATTTATGCCAAAACTCGTTTACTTTGAACCAAAGGCACTTGAATATCCGCTTGGAAAAGAGCTTTATGAGAAGTTTACGAAGATGGGATTAGAAATTCGTGAAACGACATCACATAATCAAATTAGAAATTTGCCAGGAGAAAATGATTTGCAAAAGTATCGTAATGCAAAGGCTACACTTGTCGTTGGAGTAAGGAAGACGCTAAAGTTTGATACGTCAAAACCGTCAGCTGAATATGCAATTCCGCTCGCAACAGGGTGTATGGGACATTGTCATTATTGCTATTTGCAAACAACACTTGGGAGTAAGCCTTACGTTCGTGTGTATGTGAATCTTGATGAAATATTTGAGAAGGCAAAGCAATATATGGATGAAAGGGCACCTGAAATAACAAGATTTGAAGCAGCGTGTACATCAGACATTGTTGGGATTGATCATTTAACACATGCATTAAAGCGGGCGATTGAATTCATTGGAGAAAGTGAATATGGGCGCTTACGTTTCGTCACGAAATATTCGCACGTTGATCATTTATTAGATGCAAAGCATAATGGGAAAACTCGTTTCAGGTTTAGTATAAATTCACGATATGTAATTAAAAATTTTGAACCAGGGACATCGCCATTTGAGGAGCGAATTGAGGCGGCACGTAAAGTAGCAGGTGCAGGTTATCCACTTGGTTTTATAGTCGCGCCACTTTATATGCATGAAGGATGGGAAGAAGGATATCGTGAACTATTTGAGCGACTGTACAATGCGCTGAAAGATATGACGATACCAAATTTAACGTTTGAATTAATTCAGCATCGTTTTACGAAACCAGCGAAAAAGGTTATTCAAGAGCGTTATCCAAATACGAAGCTTGAAATGGATGAAGAGAAGCGAAAGTATAAATGGGGACGATATGGAATTGGGAAATATGTATATAAAAAAGATGATGCAGAAGTATTGGAGGAAACGATTCGAGGATATATTCATCACTTTTTTCCTGACGCAGAAATTCAATATTTTACATGAAAGGAACTTGTATGTGAATACAGGTTCTTTTCACTTTTGCAGATTTAGGCTCGTTTCCACCTTGTCACGTTATTCTTTCTGGTGTATCATTTTATTGATTGCTTCGTACGGAATAAGCAAAATGAAATTGGATGGAGGAAACCGATGCCTACCCCTAGTATGGAAGATTATATTGAACAAATTTATTTGTTGATTGATGAAAAGGGTTATGCCCGTGTATCTGATATTGCTGAAGCGCTTAGTGTACATCCATCCTCTGTAACAAAAATGGTACAAAAATTAGACAAAGACGAATATCTAATTTATGAAAAATATAGAGGGCTTGTATTAACATCAAAAGGTAAAAAAATCGGGGAACGTCTCGTATATCGACATGAATTGTTAGAACAGTTTATGCGCATTATCGGTGTGGATGAAAGCAAAATTTATAATGATGTAGAAGGAATTGAACATCATTTAAGTTGGGAATCAATTGACCGTATCGGTGATTTAGTACAATACTTTGAACAAGATGAGGTTCGAGTGGAAACACTTCGTGGTGTTCAAAAAGCAAATGAAGAGAAAAGTAATTAAGGGGAACGGATGGCGTTTCCTTTTTTATTTCAATTCGAAAAGGATGGGAGAATTATGAAAGCAATTATTTTTGATTTTGATGGATTAATTGTGGACACAGAAACGATATGGTTTCACTCTTTCAGAGATGCTGTTCGTGAATACGGCGGGGAACTACCTTTAGAGGAATTTGCGAAATGCATTGGAACAACAGATGAGGTACTTTATGCATATTTAAATGATCAATTAAAAGAGAAGTTTAACAAAAGTGTATTAAAAGAAAAAGTGGCAACTTTACATAAAGAGAAAATGAAAATACCAGAAGCTCGTGACGGGGTAAAAGAATATTTAGAAGAAGCGAAAGAAATGGGATTAAAAATCGCACTAGCTTCTAGTTCGTCTAGAGAATGGGTTATTCATTTTTTAGAAGAGCTACAGATTCGAGAATATTTTGAAGTAATTAAAACGAGAGAAGATGTTGAGAAGGTAAAACCAGATCCAGCTCTTTATCGAGTTGCAATAGAAGAATTAGGAATTAAGCCATCTGAAGCTGTTGTATTTGAAGATTCATTAAATGGATTGAGAGCAGCAGTTGCAGCGGGATTAACGTGCGTTGTTGTACCTAATGATGTGACACGGAATTTACCATTTAAAAATCATCATCTTCGAATTGAAAGTATGAGAGAGAAAAGTTTAAAAGAAGTGCTTCAAAGTAAAAAAAAAGACCGTATTTCCTAAAAGGAAGCACGGTCTTTCTTTTTACTTTTTTTTCCTTCAATGACAGTTAAATGAGACTGTTTTCTTTTTCGTTTCAAAGTGGAAGAATTCCCTTTTTTACTTTTGTCATTAGAAGTATTTGACTTAAAGAAAGAATTGCCTAGGGGTGCTACATTTTGTTTCCCATGTTTGCGGTTCGATTGTTTTGCCGCACGCTTATATGAGCTTTGCGAATTTGCGGAACCACTGGAATTTGTAAACATCTTGTATAGCAAGTAAAAGATACCGACAACAAGTAACATGTACCCGATATTTCTTAATACACCCATGGGATTTGTAATAACAGATGAAACAAGGCCGAATATTGCCAATCCAATAATAAGCACAAATATAGCGAAAGTAAACGAACGACCGTTCATAAGGGACACCTCCTAAAAACGTATATTAAAATTAGTATATTAACGATGAGGAAAGGAGTTGAACACCATTTTTAAATAATTATTGTTTGTTCTCTAAACGTAATAATTCTTCAAACGATGCAATTGCTACTTCCACTTGGTCATCTGTTGGTTCTTTCGTTGTTAATAGTTGTAGCCATAACCCAGGATATCCAAGTACGCGTAATACGGGAATATCTCTTAATCGATTTGTAAATTGCAATACTTCAAAAGAAATACCAAGTACAACTGGAATTAATAAAATTCGGTTTATAACTCGTGCCCAAAGAGGATCTGTAGGGACTAGGAAATAAACGAACATTCCAATAATGACTGTAAATATAATAAAGCTACTGCCGCATCTATAATGGAGGCGAGTTTGCTTTTGAACGTTTTCTACAGTCAGAGGAAGGTTATTCTCATAAGCATTGATTACCTTATGCTCTGCACCGTGATACTGAAATACCCGCTTAATAAGTGGGGTTAAAGAAATAAAGTATATATAGCTCAATAATAGCATGAGCTTAATGACACTTTCGACAATGATTTGCCCAGTATGAGATGGGAAAATCGGTCTCGTTAATTCAGCTAATAGTGCAGGAACTGCTGTGAAGATGACTTTACCGAATATGAAAGATAAAACGCCAACAGCTGCAACTCCTAATACCATCGTTAATTTTGATTGTTCTTCTTTTTTATTTGCAATTTGTTCATCATCTTCTGGGTGGACGTCAAATCGTTCTGAAGCGAAGTTTAAATGCTTTGCTCCATTCGCACTTGCATCCACAATAGCGGCAATACCTCGTAAAAATGGAATTTTTTTTAGGATAGATAATACTTTATTACGAACGCGTGGTAATCGATAAAATTCAATCGATTTATCTTTACGACGAACCGCTGTAACAGTATATTCTCTACCGCCAAACATAACTCCTTCTATGACCGCTTGCCCGCCATATATTTGTTTTGACTCTTCTGCCATGTTAACACCAACCTGTATTTGTTTCTCTCTTATGTAGAAAAAGAGGCAATTGTCATACTGGGTTCTGTCGTTTTGAAATAAGACAATCACCGAGTTTCCTTTATTTTATCGGCAAATACAAGTAGATGACAAGGGAAAATGTTATGAGAGTCGGACATTTCTTATTCTTTTTATAGACAAATTTCGCAGGATTTAAACATGCTTCAAAATAGTTTCGGGCATACTATTGAGCGGAGGTGTCGATGTGAGTCAAGAACAATTAGGAACAAGGAATTTTGTACAAATCGGTTTGTTTGGTGGAATCTTTTGGGGCGGGATATGGTATTTCCTTCATATATTTTCATTCACGGAGGCGGGACCGAATTATTTCCTTTTACCATTTGCGTTTGGAAGTTGGAAGGAAGGTGTATGGGGGAATGTGTCAGGAATAGTTTGTATGGGACTTCTTTCAATTTTGATTGCCTTTTTGTATAAAGCATTTTTTGCGAAGTTTGAAGGGATTATTGCGGGAATTATTTATGGATTATTTTGGTGGGCATTACTGTTTTTGGGGATGGGTTTAATGGCTCCTGTTATTAAAAGTGCGCTCCATTTACCAAAAGAGACAATTGTAACGACAATATGTATTTTTATATTGTATGGTGTGTTTATAGCATATTCTGTTTCTTACGCAGTAAATAGCAATAAAGTAGAGCAAGAAGGGCGAGAGAAGACGAACTATTCAAATAAGTAACTCCTATGTTAAAATATTGTATAGATATTTAATATTAAGGAGTTTTAAGAATATGAAAAAGTTACTCCTCGTAAACGGTCCTAACCTAAATCGCCTCGGTGTTCGTGAGGTAAATGTATATGGAAAGGGCACGCTAGCGACACTTGAAGCAGATATGAAGCAAGAAGCGGAAACAATGGGAGTGGAGTTAGAATGTTTCCAATCGAATCATGAAGGTGCCATTATCGACATTATTCATGAAGCGGAAGATATATATGAAGGGATCATTTTAAACCCGGGAGCATTTACGCATTATAGCTATGCGATTCGTGATGCCATTGCGAGCATTTCGATTCCTGTTATTGAAGTACATATTTCTAACATTCATCAGCGCGAATCGTTCCGTCATGAATCTGTGACGGCAGCTGTTTGTGCAGGTCAAATTGTAGGATTTGGTTTTTATGGCTATAAGTTAGCGTTATTTGCATTAATGGAGAAATTAAGGGAGGCATAAAGTAATGGAGAAAATTGAAAGATTACGAAGTGCATTTGATGAGGCTGGCATTGACGGTATTTTGTTAACAAATGAACATAGTCGTAGATATATGGCTAACTTCACAGGAACAGCAGGTGTAGTTCTTATTTCAAAAGATCGTGCTCAATTTATTACAGATTTCCGTTACGTCGAGCAGGCAAGTAAACAAGCGGTTGGATATGAGATTGTACAGCACGCAGGATTAATCATTGATGAAGTGGCAAAGCAAGTGAAAGAGCTTGGAATTCAAAAGCTTGGTTTTGAGCAAGATACTCTTACATATAGTTCTTATTCAGCGCATAAGGAAGCGATTGATGCTGAATTTATCCCAACTTCTGGACTTGTAGAAAAGTTACGCTTGATAAAGACTGATTCAGAGATTAAGATATTAAAGGAAGCTGCACAGATTGCAGATGCTGCCTTTGAGCATATTCTATCATTCATTCGCCCGGGAGTATCTGAAATTGAAGTGTCAAATGAACTTGAATTTTTCATGAGAAAACAAGGAGCAACATCTTCTTCGTTTGATATTATCGTTGCTTCAGGTCTTCGTTCGGCATTACCGCACGGCGTGGCATCTGAAAAAGTGATAGAAACAGGAGATTTCGTTACATTAGACTTCGGCGCTTATTACAAAGGATATTGCTCTGATATTACTCGTACGATTGCAGTCGGTGAACCATCTGATAAATTAAAAGAAATTTATAATATCGTTTTAGAAGCGCAACTACGTGGTGTGAACGGTATTAAAGCTGGTTTAACAGGTCGCGAGGCTGATGCGCTAACGCGTGATTACATAACGGAAAAAGGATATGGTGAATACTTTGGACACTCTACTGGTCATGGAATAGGTCTTGAAATCCATGAAGCGCCAGGTTTAGCGTTCCGTTCTGATACAGTACTTGAACCCGGCATGGCTGTAACAGTAGAACCAGGTATTTATATTCCAGGTATTGGCGGCGTACGTATTGAAGATGATATCATTGTGACAAGTGAAGGTAATGAAGTAATTACGAAATCACCAAAAGAACTTATTATTTTGTAATACACAGGAGGATTTTTTTACATGATTTCAGTAAACGATTTTCGTACAGGTTTAACAATTTCAGTGGACAATGCCCTTTGGCAAGTACTTGATTTCCAACACGTAAAGCCAGGTAAAGGTGCTGCATTCGTTCGTTCTAAACTACGTAACATTCGCACAGGATCTGTTCAGGAGAAAACATTCCGTGCAGGTGAGAAAGTAGAAAAAGCACACATCGAAAACCGTCGTATGCAATACTTATACGCAAGTGGTGAGGCTCACGTATTTATGGATAACGGAACTTATGAGCAAATCGAGCTTGGTGAAAAACAAATCGAGCGCGAGCTTAAATTCCTAAAAGAAAACATGGAAGTAGCAATCATGACTTACCAAGGCGAAGTACTTGGTGTTGAACTTCCAAACACAGTTGAATTACAAGTTACAGAAACAGAGCCTGGTATTAAAGGTGATACTGCTTCTAACGTAACAAAACCAGCTACATTAGAAACTGGTCTTGTTGTACAAGTACCAATCTTCATTAACGAAGGCGAAATGCTTATCATCAACACTGGTGAAGGTAAATACGTTTCTCGTGCATAGTAGAAAAGCACTCGTGATAATTCACGAGTGCTTTTTTTATAGGAAATAGGGTATATAGTAAATAGCTGTTATAATAAAACTGACTAAAACAAGTGAAAGAGTACCCATAATAGATGGAGTCAAAACAATTTGAAATGGTTTTATTTCGCCAGTCTCAACACCAGTTAATGTTTTACTTATTGCGTGATCTGTAATGTTATTTCTATGGTTACTCATAATAATTAACCACATAATTGCAAATATTGCTAAACTACCAAGGAAAAATGTCTCTATAAATGACCAACCGACCAATAAGGAAAAAAGATAAATAAGAGCTAATTCTACTACAACGGTTAAACTAATTTTCAATGTCTTCATATTTTTCCCCCTCATTCTGTAATCTCAACCAGTTTAAAAAATTTTCACGTGACACGACATGCAAAGAGCAAGTTGACTTTACTTCTTTCTCTAGTGCAGCGTATTCGTCTGGAAACTTGTTTTCCACATGCAATGAAATATAAGGTAGTTTTTCTTGTGCTTTTAACGAGCGGGTATTATTCGTTTTAGCACCAGCAAATACGTAGGAAAGTTGTAAGTCTAAAAAGGCGATTTTAAAGATTTCTTTTTTAGCAGCCTCGTTATAGCCTTTTCCCCAGTACGGATAGCCGAGCCAACTACCAATGTGAGATTGCTTCTTCTCATCATTAATATGTTTAAGTGTGGTGAGGCCAATTATTTCATTCTCTTCATTCACAATCATTCTCGATAAGGATTTCTTTTGATGTTCTTCTTCTATTGCGAAAAGAAGAAATGCTTTTGTGTCTTCGATGTTTTCTACCGTTATCCCTAATGCATTTTTTATATGTGGATCACTTGATAGCTCGAAAATCACATTTGTATAGCGTAAATCGAGTGGTAATAAAGTAACGTGCTGCATGTTTTCTACCCCTTTTAAACTAAATGTACCATAATATACCATAAAATAATATGAATATTCAGATTCTAATTCGGGCTTTAGAGAAAAATTATGTTTTTACTTCTGAAATAGACAACCTCTGCATATGGTTGTACAAATATATTCTTTTTAAGAATACGAAGTTAGTAACTGTTACGGGAGAAGGTGGAAGAATGAAACAGTGGCTAGCGGCAATGGAAACATCCGTGCTTGTTATGGGAGCACTTCGATTATTTTCAGGTAGTGCGGAGATATTTGCTGCTTTGCTTATGCTTTATGTGAATGATGCGAAGAAAGCGTTGTTTATAAATGGTATGTTAGCGTTTGTTGGACCTACCGTATTAATTTTAACAATGACAATTGGGATAGCGAGTGTAGCAAGTGAAATTTCTTTCTTGAAGCTCTTTTTTCTAGCGCTTGGAATTTGCTGTATTTTTATCGCATTACTGAAATAGTAAGTCGAGTATAGTGGGGAGAAGCCGATGAAAGAGGTATTAGAAGTTTTACCAAAAACGATGAAGTATTTAATTGAAGAATGTAAGCAATACGATGCTTTAGAGGAAATTCGTGTTCGAATTGGAAGACCGCTAGAGTGTATTGCACACGGAAAGGTGTTTTTTTATGACTATATCACTACTGCAGAGGATGCTATTTACTTACTGAATAAGTTAAGTCAATTCTCAATTTATACGATGGAAGAGGAATTAAAACGTGGGTATGTGACACTTCGCGGGGGGCATAGAATCGGATTAGCGGGAAAAGTCATTACAGAAAAAAGCGCAGTGAAAATGATTCGTGATGTCTCTTCCTTTAATATTCGTATTGCTCGTCAAAAAATAGGGATTGCTGAACCGCTTTTGCCATATTTGTATGAAAAAAGATGGTTAAACACGATGGTAATTGGCCCTCCGCAAACGGGAAAAACGACACTTTTAAGAGATGTAGCTCGTTGCATGAGTCAAGGAGTAAGTGCTTCGGAAATTCCTTCTTGTAAAGTGGGGATCGTTGATGAACGGTCAGAAATTGCTGGCTGTGTGAAAGGGATCCCGCAATATGATTTTGGTACCCGAGTCGATGTGTTAGACGCGTGTCCAAAGGCAGAAGGAATGATGATGATGATTCGTTCTATGAGTCCTGATATTTTGATCGTAGATGAAATTGGCCGTAAAGAAGATAGTGAAGCAATTATGGAGGCAGTGCATGCAGGTGTTCAGCTTTTTATAAGTGCACACGGATTTTCCTATGAGGATGTTGTGAGACGTCCATCGCTAAAGGCAGTGCTAGAGCTTGGTATATTTGATAGGTTTGTGGAGTTGTCAAAAGCGAGGGGTCCAGGAACGGTTATGCAGGTGAAAGATAAATATGGAAAACCAGTGCTATCAAGTAGAAAGGCTGAGGGCGTATGGTGAAAATATTCGGTGCAGTGTTAATCGTTGCGGTCAGCACCTTTTTCGGGTTTTCATACGCTAAAAGATATAGTGAGAGGCCGAGGCAACTTAGATTATTAAAATCAGCACTTCAATCATTAGAAGCAGAAATTATGTATGGACACACACCTTTATCTGAGGCTGCCGAGCGATTAGTTAAACAAATGCCAAAGCCATTAAATTGGATATTTCAAAGTTTCGCCAGAAGACTACAAAGCGGGGAACAAACAGTAAGAGAAGCGTGGATAGATAGTTTGAAAGAGAACTGGAAGTTAACCGCATTTCAACAAACTGAGTATGAAATACTGCAGCAATTTGGTGAAACGCTCGGGCAACATGATCGTGAATCACAACAAAAACATATTCGCTTATGTATTACACATTTGGAGAGAGAAGAAGGAGAAGCGAAAGCACTACAACTGCAATACGAAAAAATGATTAAGAGCTTAGGGGTACTAGCAGGGCTACTTATTGTAATTTTACTGCTATAGGGGGGAGAAAGGCGATGTCCATTGATGTTGGATTAATATTTCAAATCGCCGGAATCGGCATTGTTTTAGCTTTCATTCATACTGTACTAAAAGAATTAAAGCGGGAGGATATTGCAAATTGGGTTATCCTTGTCGGTTTTGTCGTCATTTTATTTCATGTTGCATTTTTAATTAACACGCTATTTGACAAGATTAAAAGTGTCTTTCTCTTCCAGTAAAGGAGGCGGTTCGAATCGAAATTATACAAATTGTCGGATTAGGCCTCGTTGCTACGTTTTTAGCTGCTGTTTTGAATCAGCATAAATCTAGTATTACATCTTTATTTATTGTGTTCGTAGGTAGCGTGATGTTTCTTATTTTAATCGATCAAATTCATTCTATTTTACAAATGATTGAGAGAGTAGCAAGTGAAGCGAAAGTTAGTAACGTCTACGTGGAAACGTTACTAAAGATTATTGGAATTGCTTATATTGCTGAGTTTGGAGCCCAAATTACAAAAGATGCTGGTCAAGGTGCCATCGCTTCGAAAATTGAACTTGCTGGGAAAATCTTAATTCTCGTTATGGCGATTCCTATTTTGACGGTTGTAATTGAAACTATTCTCGGATTTTTACCGACGGGATAAGGGGGAGTGAATGTTGAGGAGGTTTGGAGCTAAGCTGCTATTTGCTTGCTTCCTTTTCTTTTCTTTACCGGTTGTTGTACAAGCTTCTCCTGTAGAAACAAACGTCGTTGATCAACAATTGGATAAGCTCGGAATTGAAGATGTGAAGCAATTTTGGGACGGGCTTGTTACAAAATATGGAGGCTATTTGCCAGAGAGTCAAAAAGGGAGCTTTATGGAGTTTGTAAAGGGAGAAAAAGAATTCTCTCTAAAAGAGTGGATGATAGGGTTATTAAAATATTTATTTCATGAGCTTGCTGCTAATGGAAAACTGCTTGGCACACTTATTATGCTCACAATCTTTAGTGCATTGTTGCAATCACTGCAATCCGCTTTTTCAAAAAGTAGCGTAAGTAAAATTGCTGATGCTGTTGTGTATATGGTACTTATTATTTTTGCTTTAAATAGTTTTTATGTCGTTATGACATATGCAAGAGAAACGATACAAACAATGGTAGATTTCATATTAGCGTTATTGCCAATTTTGCTGGCGCTTATAGCAACTGGGGGCGGGGTTGTATCTGTATCATTTTTTCATCCGGTTATCATTTTCTTAATGAATACGAGTGGGCTTCTTATGAATTATATCGTTCTACCACTTTTATTACTGGCAACGATATTAAGTATTGTAAGTACAATGAGTGATCAATATAAAGTGACGAAATTATCCAAGCTTCTGCAAAACGTTAGCGTAGGGATTATCGGTGTCTTTTTAACAATTTTTTTAGGAGTATTATCTGTACAAGGGACAGCAACAGCTGTTGCTGATGGAATAGCTGTGAAAACTGCTAAATTTGTAACAGGAAACTTCATTCCAGTAGTTGGAAGGATGTTTACAGAAGCGGCAGATACTGTTATTAGCGCATCAGGATTATTGAAAAACACAGTCGGAATTATTGGGCTCGTCATTTTATGCTTAATTGTTGCTTTTCCAGCGATTCAAATTTTCTGTATTGCATTTATTTATAAATTCGCAGCAGCAGTATTGCAACCGGTTGGCGGCGGAGCAATTATTCAATGTTTAGACATTATTGGACGAAGCATCATTTACGTATTTGCTTGCTTAGCTATCGTATCATTTATGTTCTTTTTAAGTATTACAATTATTATTGCTGCGGGGAATATTACACTTATGATGCGGTAGGAGGTGAAGAGTATGCAATTTGTTACAGAGTGGATCAGAAATATTATCGTTTTTTTGCTCTTAGCAACAATGCTTCATCTTATTCTTCCAAATTCGAATTTGCAAAAATACGTTAAATTCGTTGTAAGTCTTTTGTTAGTTGTATTAATTTTAACGCCCCTTTTTAAACTATTGCAGACAGATGTAAATGAAGTAATTGCAAATTTTAATGAAGAAAAGTACGTAGCAGAAGGATCTGTAAAAAATTCAATAGATTCGAAGAAAAAAGAAATACAAGCTCTAACACGTGCATATAGTTTAGAAGAGATGGCTACCAAAATGAAAAAAGAAGTAGGAAAAGAGTTTGAGAAAAAGTATGGTATGACTGTCTCTGAAATACAAATAGTCGCAGCAGAAAATACAGAAGAAGTAAAGTCAGCGAAAGATATTCAATCTGTTGTTGTGACGTTGAAAGAAAAAGAACGTAGTAAAAATGATGCAATCGAAACAGTAAAGCCAATTGAAATTAACACGAAAGAGCCTCCAAAAAAAGTGGAAGAAACGAATGTAGAAATGAAAGATTTCTTTTCAAGCAGGTGGCAACTAGAGGGTAAACAAATCCAAGTTCAAATGGAAGGGAGGACAGGTAGAGTAAATGGACAATAAAGATAAAAATTCGAAGTTCTCATTTTTTCGAAACTTATTGAATGGGGATCAAAAAGAAAGCAACGAGAAGGGTAAAAAGGTAACACCTAAGTTTTTACTTGTCCTACTCATACTTGGAATTTTGCTTATGTTTTCTAGTAGTCTCTTTTCAAGTAAAAAAGAAGAAGTACCTGTATTTAAAGAACAAAAAACTCAAAATCAAGAAAAAGACGTACCAACTTTCGGACAAAAAAGTAATGATAGTATGTCAACTGTAGAAAAATATGAAAAAGCGTATGAACAAGAATTAAAAACGGCTTTAGAAGAAATAGCAGGAGTAAAAGACGTAACGATTAAAGTGAATTTAGATTCATCTGAAGAAAAAATTTTAGAAAAAAATACAGTGAAACGCTCACAAACAACAGGTGAAACAGATAAAACAGGCGGTAAGAGAGAAGTAGAGGACGAGTCTCTTGATGAAAAGACTGTCATTATACGTGAAGGGGATAAAGAAACTCCTGTTGTTTTACGAACAGAGAAGCCGAAAGTACGTGGTGTTCTTGTCGTAGCAAAGGGAGTGGATAATATACAAGTTAAAGCAATGGTAAAAGAAGCTGTGATAAGGCTGCTAGATGTACCGGCCCATCGCGTTTCAGTTTCACCGAAAAATTGATAGGGAGGAAATAAAGTGTTAAAAAAACAAACAGTTTGGTTATTAACGATGTTAAGTTTAGTTGTTGTACTATCTGTGTATTACGTGACAACTCCTGACAAAATGAATACAGCATCGCCGGCAACAGGTGAAAAGATTGGACAAGAAAAACAAGGTACTGATAAAGCAGTAACAAACGAAGCGCCTAAAGAAACTCCGAAAAAAGAAAATACAAGCAAGGAAACAACAAATAAAGAAACAGACAAAAAAGAAAATGCAAAAAAAGAAACAAGTAAAAAAGAGGGCAATGTATCAGTTCAATCAAGTGATGAGAATTTCACAGCTTTACGTATGCAAATGGAAGATCAGCGTAGTGAAGCGAAAGCAAAATTACAAGAAGTGATGAGTTCAACAAAAGCTTCAGCAACAGAAAAGAATAAAGCAAAAGAAAATTTTGATGCCATTACGACAATGGAAACGAAGCAAGAATTACTTGAGACAGTAATTAAATCTCAAGGAGGATATCCAGATGCTCTTGTAAGAGCTGATGGTACTGACATTAGAGTAACGGTTAAAGCGGCAAAACATTCACAGAAAGAAGCAAATAAAATTATTCAACTTGTAAGAAGTGAAGGCGGATCAAAAGATGTAGGTGTGAAATTTGATCCACCAGCGAAATAAGTGAAACTTTAATCCGCAGGGATTTCCCTGCGGATTATTATCTTTTATTAAGCAAAGGGTATGCAAATAGTAAAATAGAGTATGTAAGTAAATGTGTGAATAGAAAAAAGCTATCATTTTCGATAGCTTTTTTCTATTTCGTCTTTGTAGTTATTTTTACTATGTTCAACTCGGAATGGAGAAACACGTTGCGAGTAAAAGATTAATGGTTCATGGTACTGATGATTACTTTTTCCGGATTTGACGTGGATGCAAAGAACACATGCCCAAACGATTACAGCAGGTAAAAAGAGAATGAGCCATATCATATTTCCACACCTCGACACAATATATTTTCTACACTTTGAACATACTATTCTTATATGAAGGAATGATGAACGGCGTGTAAACAAAAAAATAATATTTGGTAAAAATATGTTATTGACTATAGGTGTAGTGAAGAGTGGAGAGGGAATGGCATGTTTGCTGTGTAACGTTTTGCTAAAGTAGTGAATGTTTTTTAAGAAGTGGTCTTGCCAATTTCATGTGAAACTTGGTATTATTACTAGGTATTAAATTTTTATTGGAATAATATTTTTACAGGAGTTTCGATTTATTATAAAGAAATATAAATTGGAATGTTTAAAAAATTTATCGTAAGATGGAAATAGTAAATATTTCTATTAGTTAATGAAATATATTTTCTAATAGAATACATCGTATTTTTACAGTCAATCTAGTTTTCGTGATGAGAATCTGTAAAAACGGGACAAACAAGAGTATGGGAGTGGATTTTACATGTTTAAAATTCAAGAAGTTCGTGAATTAATTAAATTAATTGATAGCTCTAATATTGATGAATTTGAATACAAAAAAGACGGTACAACAATCAAAATGAAAAAGCGTGGTAATGAAGTTGTTGCTGTGCAAGCACCTGCAGCAAAACAAGCTATGCAACCAGTAGCGCCTGTTGAAGTTGAAACGACAGTAGCAGCAGCGCAAGCAGAAGCGCCAAAACAAGAAGAGAAGAAAACTGTTCAAGATGAAAACCTACATAAGATCACCTCACCAATGGTAGGTACATTCTATTCTTCTTCTTCACCTGATACACCTCCATATGTAAGTGTTGGGGATAGAGTATCGAAAGATTCTATCGTATGTATTGTCGAGGCTATGAAGTTATTTAACGAAATTGATGCTGATGTAGAGGGCGAAATTGTTGAAATTCTTGTTAATAACGGACAGCTTGTTGAGTATGGACAACCGCTATTTCTTGTAAAAGCGTAATAAGGGAGTCTTTGTGATGATAAAAAAAGTATTAATAGCCAATCGTGGGGAAATTGCTGTACGAATTATTCGTGCTTGTAAAGAAATGGATATTGAAACAGTTGCAATTTATTCAGAAGCAGATAAAGAGTCACTTCACGTACAGATTGCAGACGAGGCGTATTGTGTAGGACCAACGATTTCGAAAGAAAGCTATTTAAATTTGACGAACATTATTAGCGTTGCGAAGTTAACAGGCTGCGATGCTATTCATCCGGGATATGGATTTTTAGCAGAGAATGCAGATTTCGCAGAGTTATGCCGTGAATGTAACTTGATTTTTATCGGTCCAAGTCCAGAAGCTATTTCAAAGATGGGCACAAAAGACGTTGCTCGTGATACAATGAAAGAAGCAGGGGTTCCGATTGTACCAGGTTCACAAGGGATTATTAAAAATACCGAAGAAGCGATCGAGCTTGCTAATCAAATTGGATATCCAGTTATTATTAAAGCGACTGCAGGTGGCGGCGGAAAAGGTATTCGTGTTGCACGCCATGAAGAAGAGCTTATAAAAGGAATTCAAATTACACAGCAAGAAGCTAGTACCGCTTTTGGGAACCCTGGTGTATACTTAGAAAAGTACGTTGAAGATTTCCGCCATGTTGAGATTCAAATAATGGCAGATACACACGGAAATGCCATTCATTTAGGAGAGCGTGATTGTACAATTCAGCGCCGTTTGCAAAAACTATTAGAAGAAAGTCCATCACCTGCACTTGATGAAGATATTCGCAAGCAGATGGGTGAAGCGGCAGTTAAAGCGGCGGTAGCGGTTGATTATACAGGTGCTGGTACGGTTGAGTTTATTTATGAATATAAAACGAAAACCTTTTATTTCATGGAGATGAATACGAGAATTCAGGTTGAGCATCCGGTTACTGAAATGGTAACGGGAATGGACTTAATTAAAGAACAAATTCTTGTTGCTTCAGGAGAAAAGTTATCGTTACAGCAAGAAGAAGTACAATTTAATGGTTGGGCAATTGAATGTCGAATTAATGCGGAAAACCCTGCCAAAAAATTTATGCCATCTCCAGGTAAAGTAGAAATGTACTTACCACCAGGAGGATTTGGTATTCGCGTCGATTCAGCTGTATATCCGGGATATTCAATCCCACCTTTCTATGATTCGATGGTTGCTAAATTAATTGTTCACGGAAAAACACGTGAAGAGGCAATTGCAAAAATGAAGCGCGCACTTAGTGAATTTGTCATTGAAGGCGTACATACAACAATCCCGTTCCATTTGCAATTGCTAGATCATCCTGATTTTGTAAAAGGTGAGTTTAATACGAAATTTTTGGAAGAGCATGAACTTGTGACGCAGTGATACATTAAAGGAGGTTTTTTTCATGGCTGAACATATGTTAGATATGGGTCAAGATACAACTCTTGGTAAAGTAGAAATTGCACCAGAAGTAATTGAAGTAATTGCAGGTATTGCAGCTGCTGAAGTAGAAGGTGTAGCGGCAATGCGCGGTAATTTTGCTACAGATGTTGTTGAGAAGTTAGGTAAGAAAAATCATGGTAAAGGTGTAAAGGTTGAATTAGCAAACGAAGATATTATCGTTGACCTTTATGTTGTAATGTATTTTGGTGTAGCAATTCCAGTTGTTGCACAAAAGATTCAAGACAATATTCGCCAAGCACTCTTTACGATGACAGGACTTGAGCCAAAAGAAGTGAATGTTCACATCGTTGGCGTAACATTCGAAACACAAAAAACAGAAATCGAACCAGTGTAAGAATGAAAAGGTGCCTAGTAACATAGGCATCTTTTTTATCGTTTCATTTCTTCACAAATTACAACCCTCTAATTATTATACTATTTCAAAAAATAAGAAATAAACAAGAAAATGTGTCGTTTTTCCAAAAAACGTACATTGTGATAAGATATGGAACTTGAAGTTAATCTTTTTATTATTTTTCAGCCTTGTAACCCGTGTGTGAAACGATAAATTGTGTTATTATCATTGTATTATAAGGTTGGAAAATCAATGAAAACTGTAAGAGTAAGTGAATTGACGGCTTATAAATTATAATAATATAACAAAGTATAAGGAAAGACTTGAAGCATAAAGGAGAGTTACAATGAAACGTAGGACGGCTAGAGAAAGAGCAATGCAAGCATTATACCAAATGGATATTACAGGTGAATTAGAACCGAAAGTAGCAGTGGAAAACACGCTAGATGAAGGCGAAGAAACAAATGAGTTTCTAGAGTCACTTGTAGTAGGTTTTGTAGAAAATAAAGAAGCAATCGATGAAGCGATTCGTCAAAACTTAAAAAAGTGGAAGCTTGAGCGTATTAGCATTGTTGATCGCAGTATTTTACGTGTAGCTGTGTATGAAATGAAATACATGGAAGAAATTCCACACAACGTAACAATTAACGAAGCAATTGAAATTGCTAAAACATTTGGGGATGAGGAATCTCGTCGTTTTATTAACGGCGTTTTATCTAATATAAAAGATACACTGTAAATTCTTTAAGGGGGAATCTTAAAATGGTAGCAGTAATCATCAAAGGAAATGAAGTTGCGGAGAAAAAACGAGCACAATTAACAGAAGAAGTTGTGAAGTTGAAAGAGCAAGGTATTGTACCAGGGTTAGCAGTTATTTTAGTTGGAGAAGATCCAGCATCTCGTTCTTATGTGAAAGGAAAAGAAAAAGGCTGTGAACAAGTAGGGATTTACTCAGAGCTAATTGAACTTCCTGAAACAATTACTGAGGAACGTTTGCTTGCTGAAATCGATCGCTTAAATGGCGATGACCGTATTAATGGCATATTAGTGCAATTACCTTTACCAAAACATATTGAAGAAAAAGCTATCATTGAAAGAATTTCACCAGAAAAGGATGTAGACGGATTTCACCCAATCAGCGTGGGACGTATGATGACGGGACAAGATACATTCCTTCCATGTACACCGCATGGTATTGTAGAATTAGTAAAAGAAACAAATCTTGATATTTCTGGAAAACATGTAGTAGTAATTGGAAGAAGTAATATTGTCGGTAAACCAGTGGGGCAATTGTTTTTAAATGAAAATGCAACTGTCACATATTGTCATTCTAAGACGCAAAATATGAAAGAGTTATCGAAGTTAGCTGATATTTTAATCGTAGCTGTTGGACGACCTAAAATGATAACAGCGGATTATATTAAAGAAGGAGCGGTTGTAATTGACGTTGGTGTTAACCGTTTAGAAACAGGAAAACTTTGTGGTGATGTTGACTTTGACAACGTGTTAGATGTTGCGGGTTACATTACACCTGTGCCAAAGGGTGTTGGTCCAATGACAATCACAATGCTTCTTCATAATACTGTTGAATCTGCCAAACGTGCAGGTGTCGTTTGTAAATAATTTGAGTCGGCTATGAGGAGAGAGAAATGGAGAAGCAATATTTAACCGTTACAGCGTTAACACGCTATATAAAAACAAAAATAGAATATGATCCGCATTTGCAGTCTGTTTGGTTAAAAGGTGAAATTTCCAACTTTAAAAATCATAGCCGTGGCCACATGTATTTTACATTGAAAGATGAAAATGCAAGAATCGCAGCGGTTATGTTTGCGGGTCATAATCGTAATATTAAATTCAAACCTGAAAATGGGATGAAGGTACTCGTGAAAGGGAAAATCTCTGTTTACGAGGCGAGTGGTTCTTATCAAATTTATATTCAAGACATGCAGCCTGACGGAGTCGGAAATTTACATTTAGCGTACGAACAGTTAAAAGTTCGCTTAGAAGAAGAAGGACTTTTTTCTCAAGTTTATAAAAAAGCAATTCCTCCTTACGCTAAAACAATAGGTGTGATTACGTCGCCAACAGGAGCAGCGATTCGTGATATTATAACAACGATTAAACGTCGTTATCCAATTGGGAATGTTATTGTATTTCCGGTACTTGTACAAGGGGAGTCAGCGGCTCCCTCGATTGTACAAGCGATTCGTACAGCGAATGAAATGGGAGAGATAGATGTACTAATCGTTGGTCGTGGTGGAGGTTCTATTGAGGAATTATGGGCTTTCAATGAGGAAATGGTTGCAAGAGCAATCTTTAAGAGTGAAATTCCTATTATTTCGGCAGTCGGCCATGAAACGGACTTTACAATCGCAGATTTTGTTGCAGATTTACGCGCACCAACACCGACTGCAGCAGCTGAGCTAGCAGCACCTAATATTATAGAGTTACAAGAAAAGGTATTACAAAGAACTCTGAGATTGCAAAGAGCAATGAAAGAGTTAGTACATAAAAAAGAAGAAAAACTACAAGTGTTGCAAAAATCGTATGCGTTCCGTTATCCAAGACAAGTATATGAGCAAAAGGAAGAGCAATTAGATAGAGCGCTAGAACAGCTTGTTTTAGCGAAAGAGCGCTATATTGATAAAAAGGTGAATCAGTTAAAGCAACTTTCATTTTATTTAGAGAAGCACCACCCATCTCAAAAAATTATTCAAACGAAGGTAGCTGTTGAAACTTTGCAAAAGCAATTACAACGTGAAATGCAAACGTTACTTCAAACGAAAGAATTTGCCTTTGTAAGAGCTGCTCAAAAACTTGAAGCGTTAAGTCCGCTTAAAGTAATGATGAGAGGGTACGGGCTTGTATATGATGAAGAGAAGCAAGTGTTAAAAAGTGTGAAAGATGTAAGCCTTGGAGATGCTGTTTCAGTTCAATTACAAGATGGAATACTAGATTGTAGCGTATCAGGCATAGAGGAGCGTGAATTGAATAATGGAAAATAAATTAAGCTTTGAAGAGGCAATTTCGCAACTTGAGCATCTTGTTTCTAAGCTAGAACAAGGTGACGTACCTTTAGAAGAAGCGATTTCTTATTTTAAAGAGGGTATGGAATTATCTAAGCTTTGTGATGAGAAGTTGAAGAATGTACAAGAACAAATGGCAGTTATTCTTGGGGAAGATGGAGAGCTTGAACCGTTTACTGCTTTAGGAGATGAAGCATAGTGACGATTGCTTTTGATACTTTTTTGAAGGAAAGTAAAACTTTCGTAGAAGAGAAACTTGTAAGCTATGCAAATGAATTACAATGTCCAAATGTACTTCGTGAAGCGATGGCATATTCTTTAGAAGCGGGTGGAAAACGTCTCCGCCCGTTACTTTTGTTTGCAACATTACAAGCGTTTGGGAAAGAAAGAAATCTTGGAGTAGGTGCAGCTTGTGCTCTTGAAATGATTCATACATATTCGTTAGTTCATGACGATTTACCTTGTATGGATGATGATGA
The DNA here is from genome assembly GCF_016625265.1 of Bacillus sp. S71. NCBI lineage: Bacteria > Bacillati > Bacillota > Bacilli > Caryophanales > Bacillaceae > Bacillus > Bacillus sp. S71. The sequence continues at coordinate 222,974 of NZ_JACVUW010000002.1, forward strand.
TTTAAGAAGAGGAAAGCCCACAAATCACAAAGTATTTGGTGAAGCGATGGCAGTTTTAGCAGGAGATGGCTTATTGACGTATGCTTTTCAAGTTATTATGGCATATGAGCAAAAAGAAATTTCTGCAGAAAAAAAAGTAAGACTTGTACTTGAACTTGCAAAAGCAGCAGGACCAGAAGGAATGGTTGGCGGACAAGTGGCAGATATGGAAGCTGAAGGGAAACGCCTTACGATTGATGAATTGGAGTACATCCATAAACATAAGACCGGAAAACTGCTTGAATTTGCTGTACTTGCGGGTGCGATACTTTCTGATGCGACAGAAGAGCAAGAAGAAAAGTTGCTTACGTTTGCTAAATATATCGGTCTAGCTTTCCAAATTCGAGACGATATTTTAGATGTCGAAGGCACCGAAGAAGAGATTGGAAAACCGATTGGTAGCGATCTTTCTAATGAAAAGAGCACATATACGACGTTGTTTACTGTAGATAGAGCAAAGGATATTTTAGAAGAAACAATTGCAGAAGCAAAAGGTGCAATTAGCTCCTTGCAATTACAAGATGAATATTTACTATCTATTTGCGATTTGATTGCAAAACGTAATAACTAATATAACAGCGTTTTCATTTGTTGAGTCATTCATCATTTTATGATATAAATGTAGGAAAAGGTTTTTCTTTTCTTGTTATTGGCAAAAATATATGTAGATTACATTGCCGTTATCACTTCGTGTTAGCGGCTATTTTTTTCATCGCCTAAAGAAATATGGTTTATAATAGGATTAAGGCGCAATAGACTGGTTAATAGCGGGACAAGACGAAAAATAGAAAAGAGAATTTCTTGTTTTGTGTAAATGTTTTTTATAATATTTGACATGTTGACAGATTATGAAATGAAAGTGAGTGATCCATGTGGATCTAACGCAAATTCAAAACCCTAGTTTTTTGAAAGATATGTCTATCAGTGAACTAGAGGGATTGAGTGAGGATATTCGTAAGTTTTTAATTGAAGAGCTCTCTCAAACAGGTGGACATATTGCACCTAATTTAGGTGTAGTAGAACTCACAATTGCTCTGCACAAATTATTTGATAGCCCGCAAGATAAATTTTTATGGGATGTAGGACATCAATCCTATGTACATAAAATTTTAACTGGACGCGCGAAAGAGTTTGGTACATTAAGGCAATATCAAGGTCTATGTGGTTTCCCGAAACGTTGCGAGAGTGAGCATGATGTATGGGAAACTGGTCATAGCTCGACTTCGTTATCGGCTGCAATGGGAATGGCTCTGGCACGTGATTTAAAGAAAACGAAAGAATATGTTATACCAATTATTGGAGATGGTGCTTTAACAGGTGGAATGGCCTTAGAGGCATTGAACCATATTGGACATGAAAAAACAGACATGATTGTTATTTTGAATGATAATGAAATGTCAATTGCACCAAACGTTGGTGCGCTTCATAATGTACTCGGTCGTTTACGTACCGCAGGAAAATATCACTGGGTAAAAGATGAGTTAGAGTATATATTAAAGAAAATCCCAGCAGTTGGCGGAAAAGTGGCTGCGACAGCAGAGAAAATAAAAGATAGTCTTAAATATTTACTAGTATCTGGTGTCTTTTTCGAAGAGTTAGGCTTTACATATTTAGGTCCAGTCGATGGGCATGATTATGAAAAGTTATTCGAAACGTTGCAATATGCAAAGAAAACAAAAGGCCCAGTACTTGTTCACGTTATTACGAAAAAAGGAAAAGGTTATAAACCGGCTGAGAGTGACGTTATTGGAACTTGGCATGGAACAGGACCTTATAAAATTGAATCAGGTGACTTCGTTAAGCCAAAAGAAGTTGCACCAGCATGGAGTGCTGTCGTTAGTGAAACAGTACTTAAGCTAGCGAGAGCGGATGAGCGTATCGTAGCAATTACACCTGCAATGCCTGTTGGATCAAAACTTGAGAAATTCCAAAAAGAATTCCCAGATCGTATGATTGATGTAGGTATTGCAGAACAGCACGCTACAACAATGGCAGCAGGTATGGCAACGCAAGGAATGAAGCCATTCTTAGCAATTTATTCGACATTTTTACAAAGAGCATATGACCAAGTTGTTCATGATATATGCCGCCAAAATTTAAATGTTTTCATCGGAATAGATCGCTCGGGATTAGTAGGAGCAGATGGTGAAACGCATCAAGGCGTATTTGATATCTCATTCTTACGTCACTTGCCGAATATGGTGCTTATGATGCCGAAAGATGAAAATGAAGGGCAACATTTAGTTTATACGGCGATGCAATATGAAGATGGACCAATCGCATTGCGTTATGCTCGTGGTAATGGACTTGGCGTTCATATGGATGAAGAATTAAAGGCGATTCCAATCGGTACGTGGGAGACGTTAAAAGAGGGTACACAAGCAGCTATTTTAACGTTTGGTACAACAATACCAATGGCAATGGAAGCAGCTGAGCGTCTTGAAAAAGCTGGGGTTTCAGTGAAAGTAGTGAATGCTCGCTTTATTAAACCAATGGATGAAGCATATTTACATGATCTTCTAGGGAAGAATATACCGATTTTAACGATTGAAGAAGCTTGTTTAATCGGTGGTTTTGGAACAGGAGTAGTTGAATTTGCATCTGAAAATGGTTACCATAGTGCATTAGTTGAACGAATGGGTATTCCAGACCGCTTCATAGAGCACGGAAGTGTAACAAAATTATTAGAAGAAATTGGTTTAACGACAGATGCTGTTGTAGACCGTATTCATACAATGATTCCATCAAAACAAAAAAGGGCGTAACAAATGAGCGTAAAAAAAGAAAGAGTAGATGTACTATTAGTAGAGCGAGGACTTATAGAAACGCGTGAGAAAGCAAAGCGCGCCATTATGGCCGGACTCGTATATGCAAATGAGATGAGACTTGATAAGCCAGGAGAGAAAATCTCGCAAGATACTGAGATTACGGTGAAGGGACAAGTTATGCCGTATGTAAGTCGTGGTGGTTATAAACTTGAAAAGGCATTAGAGACATTTCATCTTGATTTACAAGATAAAGTTATGATAGATATTGGTTCATCAACTGGTGGCTTTACAGATTGCGCGCTTCAAAATGGAGCGAAATTATCTTATGCATTAGATGTAGGATACAATCAACTAGCGTGGAAATTACGTCAGGATGAGCGTGTTGTTGTAATGGAACGAACAAACTTCCGTTACGTGACACCAGCAGACTTAGAACGTGGTTTACCTCAATTTGCAAGTATTGATGTTTCATTTATATCATTAAAGCTTATACTGCCAGTTTTAAAAACAATGCTTATGCCTAACGGAGATGTAGCAGCGTTAATTAAACCGCAGTTTGAAGCTGGAAGAGAGCAAGTTGGGAAAAAAGGTATCGTTCGTGATAGAAAAGTACATGAAGCTGTTGTAGAAATGATTGTCGATTTTGCTTTAAAAGAGGGCTATGATGTGGAAGGTTTAACATTCTCACCAATTACGGGTGGGGATGGTAATATTGAATTTTTAATTCATCTGAAATGGCATGGTGAACGTGAGAATGGCGAAAATCATTCTCCGATTTCTATAGAGCAAGTTGTTACAGAAGCACATGACGTTCTAAAACAAAAAGGGAAAGGGGAATAACATATGTTGTTCCTCTTTTTGCTGTAATTGTATAATGATTGTAAAAACAATTGTGTACAAGAAACGAATTATAAGTTAACATAAATAAGTGAAGTATACCAATGTTTAAACTATGGTAAGAGATAGTGTGAGGTGCAAATGTATGAATAAAGGTCAGCGCCATATTAAAATCAGGGAAATTATTGCAAACAAAGAAATTGAAACACAAGATGAATTAGTTGATATTTTACGTAATGAGGGATTTAATGTAACGCAAGCAACAGTATCGCGCGATATTAAAGAACTGCACTTAGTGAAGGTGCCATTACATGATGGGCGCTATAAATATAGCTTGCCAGCAGATCAACGATTTAACCCGTTACAAAAATTAAAACGAAATCTAGTGGATTCATTTGTAAAATTAGACACGGCAGGACATATGCTTGTGCTAAAAACATTGCCTGGTAACGCTCATTCACTTGGAGCACTTATTGATCATTTAGAGTGGGATGAGATCATCGGAACCATCTGTGGTGATGATACTTGCTTAATTATTTGCCGTACACCTGACGATACAGGTGTTGTCTCTGATCGTTTCTTAAATATGTTGTAACAAAAAATCTTGTTTGCTTTCCATCGTAAAGTGGGAAGTGAACAAGATATTTTTATTGGTCAAAAATATGATTTTTCAATTGTAATATAATATTTTGTTTGCATAAAGTTAGAAAATAGATGGATTGACCCGTAAAACAAATGTTTGGTACAATGAAGCGGGTTAGAAGAGTATATACATACAAATATATAGCATGATTATTTGAATGAAGAAATGAGAAAATCCTTTAGTAAGGGATTATTTTATAACGAGGTGAATGGGGCATTGTTATCGGAATTATCGATTAGAAACTTTGCTATTATTGAAGCATTAAATATTTCTTTTCAAAAAGGTTTAACGGTTTTAAGCGGTGAAACAGGGGCCGGAAAATCGATTATTATTGATGCGATTAGTTTACTTGTAGGTGGCCGTGGGTCAGCAGAATTTGTTCGATATGGAACAGAAAAGGCTGAGATTGAAGGGCTGTTTTATGTTGAAGATGATAAGCATCCATGTATTGAAAAGGCAGAAGAGTTAGATATAGAAATAGAAGATGGCATGATTATTTTAAAGCGTGATATTGCTGCGAACGGGAAGAGTGTATGTCGTGTAAATGGGAAGCTTGTTACACTTAGCATATTAAAAGAAATTGGGAAAACACTTGTTGATATTCATGGACAGCATGAAACGCAAGATTTAATGAATGAAGAACGACATCTGTTTATGCTTGATCACTTTGATGGGGATCGAATCGTTAAACAACTAGACATATATCAAAACGTATACGCTGACTATGAAAAATTAAAAAAACAATTGAAATCGTTAAGTGAAAATGAACAACAGATGGCACATCGCTTAGATTTAATTCAATTTCAGCATGAAGAAATTCGCAAAGCTGATTTAAAGATGGATGAAGAAAATGAATTAACTGAGGAACGATTGCAAATTTCTAATTTTGAAAAGATTTATAAAGCATTAGGTGATGCATATCGTTCATTGAGTGCTGACGGACAAGGATTAGATAATGTAAGAAGCGCAATGGGACAAATGGAAAGTATTACACATTTAGATGAAATGTATCAAGAGAATCATGATTCAATTGCAAATAGCTATTACTTATTAGAAGAGGTTGCATATCAACTGAGAGAAAAGCTCGATATGATGGAATATGATCCAAATCGTTTAGATGAAATCGAAACACGTTTGAATGAAATTCGTATGCTAAAGAGAAAATATGGAAATACTGTAGAAGAGATTTTAGCGTATGCAGATAAAATTGAACAAGAAATATTTACAATTGAAAATAAAGACGTTCATATTGAAACGACGAAGAAACAGTTGAAGGAATTAGAAAGTGTTATTCTGAAAGAAGCAACGTTGTTAAGTAATATGCGTCATGAGCTTGCAGAACACCTTACAAATGCAATTCATCAGGAATTAAAAGAATTATATATGGAAAAAACGAAATTTGAAGTGAGAATTATGAAGAGAGAAGGAAATGCAGAAGAGCCCCTTGTGGAAGGTGCACCGGTAAGACTTACGGCAGATGGTTACGATCATGTGGAATTTTATATTTCGACCAACCCAGGAGAGCCGCTAAAACCACTTTCAAAGGTTGCTTCTGGCGGAGAGTTATCTCGTATCATTTTAGCTTTAAAAAGCATTTTTTCTAAGCATCAAGGGGTTGCATCTGTTATTTTTGATGAAGTGGATACGGGTGTAAGTGGCCGGGTCGCACAGGCTATTGCTGAAAAAATTTATCGAGTATCAGTAAACTCGCAAGTACTTTGTATTACGCACTTACCTCAAGTAGCTTCAATGGCAGATTCGCATTTATTTATTCGAAAACAAGTAGCGAATGATCGGACAATTACATCAGTTACTGTTTTAACTATGGAGGATAAAGTAACAGAAATAGCTCGAATGATTTCTGGTGTGGAAATCACAGATTTAACGACGGAGCATGCGAAAGAATTACTTACGCAAGCGCATCATTTTAAACAGACAGCAGAGGCTATCCAGTAATGGATAGCTTTTTTTCTCAAATGACGATTTCTTAATTCTTCCGGTTATAAATAAAGCATTGCAAGGAGAGATTAAAAAGTGAAGCCAAGAGGCTGAATGTGGGGTAGGAGCGAGGAGAGTGAACAAGTTGAAATTAGAAAAATTTCGAAAAATAATAGGTCTTTGTCTCCTTGTTTCTTTAGTTTTTATTGGATGTTTTAAACCGCTTCGAACGTTTATTTCATCACCGAAACAACTTGTTGTTTTTGAAGGACAACAATCAGAAATATCATCATTACCAGTTTTCAAAGCTTCATCCACAAATCGTCATGTATTTACAGTGAGTTCGAATGAACAAAAACAAGGACTTATGGTAAATTCTCATCAAAATGGTGAAGCTGATATGGTATTTCAGCTTGCGGGTTTTCCAGTGAAAAAAGTAAATGTGAAAGTGTTAAAAGATTTTAAAGTGATTCCAGGTGGACAATCAATTGGTGTGAAATTAAATACAAAAGGTGTACTTGTTGTAGGCCATCATTTAATTCAAACTGAAAAAGGTAAAATATCTCCTGGTGAAACAGCAGGTGTACAAATTGGAGATATGATTACTGAAATTAATGGTAAAACCATTGAAAGAATGAGTGATGTAGCACCGTTTATTCATAATAGTGGAGAAACAGGTGAACCGCTTAATCTTGTATTGTTAAGAGATGGAAAATATATTCGCACGAAGCTAACGCCGCAAAAAGACAATGGTGAATCGTCTTATCGAATTGGCTTGTATATCCGCGATTCGGCAGCTGGAATTGGAACGATGACATTTGTTCATCCGGATTCTATGAAATACGGGGCGCTTGGTCATGTTATTTCTGATAATGATACAAAAAAGCCGATTCAAGTCGAAGATGGACAAATTATGCGCTCGACAGTTACATCAATTGAAAGAGGCAGTCATGGGAATCCAGGCGAGAAATTAGCAAGATTTTCACCAGATCGTGAAGTGATTGGCAATATTACAATTAATAGTCCATATGGTATTTTTGGAAAATTAAATACGAATATGAAAAACGGTATAATGGATAAAGCAATGCCTATCGCATTATCTCATCAAGTAAAAGAAGGACCGGCAAAAATATTAACAGTTATTGATCAAGATAAAGTAGAAGCGTTTGATATTGAAGTTGTTAGTACAGTGCAGCAAAAATTCCCAGCTACAAAGGGTATGGTAATAAAGGTAACAGATAAACGTCTATTAGCGAAAACGGGCGGTATCGTACAAGGAATGAGTGGAAGTCCAATTGTACAAAATGGAAAAGTAATTGGTGCTGTTACACATGTGTTTGTAAATGATCCAACATCCGGATATGGTGTTCATATTGAATGGATGTTACATCAAGCTGGAATTAATATTTATGATCAAGAGAAAAAAGCGAGCTAATACATATTAGCTCGCTTTTTCTGTTGAAAAATTCGTTGAAATTTTGTAAAAGCTCCGCAAGAGGTGTTTTTTGTTGTAAAATAAAAGAAAAGGGTTGAACGTTTCGTTGTATTTCTATGATGGAATGTGTTGCGAAAGGGAATAAATGAACGATAAACATATTTTTTTGTGATTTTATCGGAAAGTAAGAAACTTTAAAAGGGAATTTTCACACAATTGTCGAACAATTCATGTAGCCTAGAAGGATACACATGTCGGAGAATCGATTCGGTAAGGGAGGAAAAGCTGTGGAGAAAATTAAAGTATGTCTTGTGGATGATAATAAAGAACTAGTATCAATGTTAGAGAGCTATGTAGCTGCTCAAGATGATATGGAAGTAATCGGTACTGCTTATAATGGTCAAGAGTGTTTAAACTTATTAACAGATAAGCAACCTGATGTACTCGTTTTAGACATTATTATGCCACACTTAGATGGTTTAGCTGTATTGGAAAAAATGCGACATATTGAAAGGTTAAAACAGCCTAGCGTAATTATGTTGACAGCATTCGGGCAAGAAGATGTGACGAAAAAAGCAGTTGACTTAGGTGCCTCATATTTCATATTAAAACCATTTGATATGGAGAATTTAACGAGTCATATTCGTCAAGTGAGTGGTAAAGCAAATGCTATGATTAAACGTCCACTACCATCATTCCGATCAGCAACAACAGTAGATGGAAAACCGAAAAATTTAGATGCGAGTATTACGAGTATCATTCATGAAATTGGTGTACCCGCTCATATTAAAGGATATATGTATTTACGAGAAGCAATCTCCATGGTATACAACGATATCGAATTATTAGGATCGATTACGAAAGTATTGTATCCAGATATCGCAAAGAAATATAATACCACAGCAAGCCGTGTGGAGCGAGCAATTCGTCACGCGATTGAAGTAGCTTGGAGCCGTGGCAATATTGATTCTATTTCGTCCTTATTCGGTTATACAGTATCCATGTCAAAAGCAAAACCTACGAACTCTGAGTTTATCGCAATGGTTGCGGATAAGCTGAGACTTGAACATAAGGCTTCGTAAGCGCTGTAGTATCAAGGTGTTAAGCGTATTTCATAATAAAATTTAATAACCAACGAATTACGTATGTAGGCAATAAAGTACATAGGTAATTGGCGGTTAATTTAAAAACCTTCTATTTATTGGATTGAAATTTTGATTCCAATAGCTAGGAGGTTTTTTGTTGTATGAATAACTTTCAGATGAATGTAGAAAACTTTTTACTTCATTGCGATGCAAAGCATCTAAATAGAAGAAAATGATGAACTCTTATTAAGTTGACCTATCAATTTGAGGATGGGCACCAATAAATAGAAGCATTTAATGATAGTTATGAAATATACAATGCCTTGATATAGCGATGGTTATACAGTATCCATGTCAAAAGCAAAGCTACGAATTCTGAATTTATCGCAATGGTTGCGGATAAGCTGAGAGTAGGAATAGTAAGGGATTTAAGTTATAGTAAAGCTTAATAATTCTTGCAATTTATACTCGATAGTAAATTTAAAATCAATGAGTTTTTTATTTACCTCCATTTAAGGATTTTGAAGGAATACATATTTATATAGAAAAATGCAGTGAAAATACGGATATGTACAGAAAATAAGTGGATTTGACATCATAATCTCTATAACGTATCATTGATTTGGAAAAGTTAGAGATATAGGAGAATGGATGAATGACTTTAAAAAAAATAGTAAATCGAGCGTACCCAATCATTGTCATGACGGTGTTTTTATCTATATTTTCAATGATAGTAAGTAAATTTTTTATCCCAAAAACAATTTTGATGAGGGGTGAATTTCCTTATCCGACTGAGGAGTATACTCCCAAAAAAGTCGCTGCTGTTATAGCGTTGACGTTGCTTTTATTTGTGCTCTTCTTTATGTATTATAAATTGGTTATTAATAAAATGAAAAGAACGTATACAAATATTATGATTGCTTTAGGTATCATAATCATTTTGACGATGGAAATAATTATTACTTCCATAGCATTTAACCCTGTTGTTGGGGATTATGCTATCCTTAAACAAGGAATTGTCTCTGTGTTTAATGGAGATAATCAATTTTTAGAAATGGGACAGCTTTTATTTTATCCGTATAATACACATGTTGTATTAATAGGAGGATATTTTGCTAAATTGATAGGGAGCGTAGATTTAGCGATAAAAATATTACCAATAGCTTGTATAACAGGCAGTATTATTTTAAATGTATTGATTGTAAGGAAAATTACAAACTTTAAAGTTGCTCACATATCGATTGTGTTATCTGTGCTAAATATTTTTATATATTGGCAGGCACCAGTTTTCTATACTCATACATTGGTAATATTTTTTATTTCAGCAACAATGTATACATATTTGTGCTTGAAAACGGCGGAAACAAAAAGAATGAAGATTATTTTATGGATTTTATTAGGGGTTTTCGCAGCTTGTACTTATATTATAAGACCGACAGCATTAACCGTAGCGTTAGCGATTTTAATTGAAAATATTTTTAAGTTTCGTAAGGAATACTCTGTAAAGGTGTTAAGTAGTGTTTTATTTTGTTTAATCCTTATTGTAAGTTTTAAAGGTATAACGACAAAGCTAAATCTCAGTACCGATAATGAAATTGAAAAAATTCCATTCACTCATTGGGTGAAAATGGGCCTGAACAAAGATACGTATGGTGTGTGGAATCAGGCAGATGCAGATTATATTGATGATGAAAACATAAAGAATACGAGAGATTTGAATGAGCACAATCAAGAAGTTATAGTGCAACGTTTCAGTGAACTTGGTGTAATGGGTTATGTGCAACATTTGAATGAAAAAATAACTAGAGAATGGGTATCAAGTCAGTTCTCCATGTACCGTATTGGGCAATGGTTTGAACAGAAGAATGACATGGTAACTAATTACGTATCGAATTATAGTACAACGAAGTATAAAATCGTTACTATATATTCGTATATTATCAAATTATTTGTTTATATAGCTGTTTTGGCGGCTGTTATTCTTTATAAAAAGAAAGATGAAAATGAATCGGAAGTTATACGAATTGCGATGATTAGTGCATTAGGGGTATTTACTTTCTTGTTACTATGGGAAACAGCTCCTCATTATACGTATGAAGCATTTGCATTTATGAATATTCCAGCTTCTTTAGGATTGTATAAAGTGTTTATGATTTTTAACAAAGAAAAGAAAAACGCATAATTTGAGTAACTAAAACGAGTAATGAGAAGCCCCCTCTTTTGTTAAAAGAGGGGGCTTCATTTAAATGTTTGAAGAAAAGATTAAATGGGATCATAGTATATCCGGTAAGGGATTTTAGCAAGGAAGTCATCCGTGATATAATAGAAAATATAAAAAGCCCTGCAAAACAGGACTGTATTACTCTTCGTCTTTATTTTGTTTTTCTAATTCAACTAGCTTTTGAATTAAAATGTGCTGCGGCATATGCATGAGTTGTTCAAGTGGAACACCTAGTGCTTTTGATAAGCGGACTGCAGTATCTGGAGAAATTTGTAATGGTCTCATAGAAGTACCTCCTTTTTCGTATAGTATAGCATAAGATTGGGGGAGTGAGGATGACTCTTATATTTGCACATCGTGGTGCGGCTGGAACGTACCCAGAAAATACAATGATTTCATTTGAAGCGGCTGAGTCTTTTAGAGCGGATGGAATTGAACTTGATGTTCAATTAACGAAAGACGGAAAAGTTGTCGTCATTCATGATGAAACGGTGGACCGGACAACAAATGGAAAAGGTGCGGTTCGGAATTATGTATATGAGGATTTATGCAAGTTAGATGCAAGTTATAAATTTGGTGATAAAGTAGGGTTTTGTAAAATACCACTTTTAGAAGAGGTATTAGAATGGCTTGAACGAACGAGTTTGCTACTTAATATTGAACTTAAAAATAATAAAATTCCGTACAGAGGTTTAGAGGAAGAAGTTATAACGCTTGTACGGAAATTTAGTTTAGAGGATCGTGTTATATTTTCTTCGTTTAATCACTACAGCATGAAACGGTGTCATATGATGGCTCCTGATATTCAAACAGCAATTTTATATCGCGAAGGTTTGCATAGTCCGTGGGCATACGCGAAAAAAATGGGGGCTACAGCAGTACATCCGAATTATCGTTACCTTCAAGATGCTATTGCCGAACTAACGATGGAAAGTGGTGTAGAGGTTCGCCCTTATACAATTAATGAAGAAACGCTTATGCGTAAATATTTTGATATGAATATATCGGCGATTATTACTGATTACCCTGAAACGGCAAGAACGTTGTTGCCAATAAAAAAATGAGACCGCGTGTAACGGTCTCATTTTTTTATTTATAAATAGTGGGGCCTTCCTATCTTCTAAAGCGAGCCTGTACTTTATTTCGTTTACGGTCTCGGTGCAAGACGAAGCCACCGAAGATATAAAACCCGAGCCCGAAGCAGAGAGCACCGATTAAAAATTGTAACCACAGTATAGAGATTGGTGGAAATAGAATCCCGAATACAGTATCTCTCATTAACTTTATACCAAACACAGCTAATGAAATAGGGATGAGTGCTAATAGTAGAGCAACGTAACGCTGCATACATAACTCTCCTTTTCAGATTATTTCGTATATTTTAATGATGTTATACGGAAAGGGGGTTTGTCAAGAGGGTGCTGAACGAGTAAGATAAGGGTGTGAAAAAATTTGCAGAGTTACTTCGAGAGGAAGTGTAATATATGAAACAAAAAGTATTAATTGTTGGTGCAGGTGAAGGCGGGAGCGCACTGCTGAATCTGTTACATAGTTCGAATATATTTCAAATTATAGGGATTATTGATATAAATCCGTTGGCAAAAGGATTACAAATTGCTAAGGAATATGGAATTGCAATTGGAGAAAGTGTAACTCCATTTCTTTCTATGCATATCGATGTAATATTTGATATGACAGGTGAAGATGATGTACATAAAGTTTTATTGGAAAAAAAGAAAAAAGACACTCTTCTTATACCAGGTGATATTGCAAAAATTGTTACAGGATTAGCGCATGAGAAGGAAGGGTTAATTGGGCGGTTAGAGGAACAAACGCAACAAGGAGAATTAATTTTAAATTCTACGCATGACGGCATGATCGTAATTGATCGAGAGGGACAAGTTCGTCTTTTTAATAAAAGTGCGGAGCGTATTATCGGATATAAAAAAGAAGAGGCGATAGGAAAATATATTTTAGAAGTCATTCCCACTAGTAAATTACTTCGCATTATACGTACGAAACAAATAGAAGTAAATTATGAACTAACATTAGAGAATGGAAAGAAAATTATTACAACGCGTATACCGATATTAAAAGAAGGCGGAGAGGTACAAGGGGCATTTGCAATTTTTAAAGATATAACAGAAGTTGTAGATTTAGCGGAAGAAGTTACAGACTTAAAAGAAATTCAAACACTATTAGAGGCAATTATCAACTCATCTGAAGAAGCGATTTCGGTTGTGGATGAAAAAGGAAGAGGTTTAGTCATTAACCCGGCATATACGAAATTAACGGGTCTAACAGAAGAAGATATTATTGGGAAGCCTGCTACAACTGATATTGTAGAAGGCGAAAGTATGCATATGAAAGTACTTCGAACGCGTCGTGCGGTGCGCGGAATACATATGAAGATTGGGCAAAAAAAGCGCGATGTAATTGTAAACGTAGCGCCAGTTATTGTGGATGGAATATTGAAAGGAAGCGTTGGCGTTATCCGTGACGTGTCGGAAATTCAAAAGTTAACAAATGAATTGAATAGAGCAAGGCAAATTATTCGCACATTAGAAGCAAAATATTCATTTGATGATATTGTCGGAAATTCAGATGAAACAACGGCAGCTATCGAACAGGCGAAGCTAGGAGCGAATACACCAGCAACGGTACTGTTACGCGGTGAATCTGGGACTGGTAAAGAATTGTTTGCACATGCAATCCATAATGGAAGTAATCGAAAATACAATAAATTCGTCCGTGTAAACTGTGCGGCCATTTCGGAGACGTTGTTAGAAAGTGAATTATTTGGTTATGAGGAAGGGGCGTTTTCTGGAGCGAAAAGAGGCGGGAAACGTGGGTTCTTTGAGGAAGCGAATAACGGTAGTATTTTTTTAGATGAAATAGGGGAGTTATCTGCAAATACACAAGCGAAACTCCTTCGTGTATTGCAGGAAAAAGAAATTGTAAAAGTTGGTGGGACGAAAGCGATACCCATTAATGTTCGAGTAATTGCAGCGACACATGTGAATTTAGAAAAGGCTATTCTAGAAGGGAAGTTTAGGGAGGATTTATATTATCGATTAAATAAAATTCCAATTCAAATTCCATCTCTTCGTCAACGTAAAGGAGATATACCGAAAATTGCGGACAGGTTGATTCAAAAAATTAATCAAGATTATGGTCGTAATGTAGAAGGGCTCACTGATTCAGCTATTTTATATTTACAATCATACGAATGGCCAGGAAATGTGAGAGAACTTGAAAATATTTTAGGACGAGCGATTATTTTTATGAATTATAACGAGATCTATATTGATGTACAACATTTACCACCATTACATAATGAAGAGCAGGTGGAGTCAAAGCAATCTCATTTATTACCTGAATTAGAAGAAAAGCCACTTGAACATTTAGTAACAGAGTTTGAAGGGAATATTATTCATGAATATTTGGAGAGATTTGATGGGAATAAAACACAAACTGCAAAAGCGTTAGGAATTTCCGTTCGAAATTTATATTATAAGCTAGAAAAGTATGACCATGCAAAAAATAGCATGCAATAAATTGCGTACCGTGCAATTTATTGCATGGTATACAAAAAGTGACAAAATAAGACAGAATCTTTTGTTATTTTCCAAAGTATTGATTTTACTGCATTTTGAATGCGTTTTCATTATTGGTAAGACCACTTTTAAAAGTTGGCACGGTATTTGCTTTATAAATAGACGAGGGACGACGGAAAGGGTTGATTACAAAATATGAAGTTAGAATACTTAATTGATCAAGCAGCGGGACAGCCTAAAAAAACTGTAGCTGTAGCAGTAGCTGAAGATCATGAAGTAATTGAAGCTGTAGCGAAAGCAATTAAATTACAGCTAGCTCAATTTCGTCTATATGGAAATCAAGAAAAAATAATGGGGATGCTACAAGAACATGGTTTACAAACTTCAGAACATGTTGAAGTGATTGCAGCAATGTCTAATGCAGAGGCTGCAGAACTTTCTGTTAAATCTGTGAGAAATGGTGAGGCAGACGTGCTTATGAAGGGTAACATCCCAACAGCGAATATTTTGAAGGCTGTGTTAAACAAAGAGTGGGGCCTACGTAAAGGTAGCGTACTTTCACATGTAGCAGCATTTGAAGTTCCAAATTATGATCGTCTTATTTTCGTTACAGATGCAGCGATGAACATCGCACCTGATGTAACACAAAAAGCTGCTATTATACAAAATACTGTAGAAGTTGCCCGGGCAATAGGAATCGACTTGCCAAAAGTGGCACCAATTGCAGCAGTAGAAGTTGTGAATCCAGCGATGCAGGCGACAATTGATGCAGCGATGTTAACACAAATGAATCGCCGCGGACAAATTAAAGATTGTATCGTTGATGGACCACTTGCTTTAGATAATGCAGTATCACAAATTGCAGCAGAGCATAAAGGCATAGTAAGTGATGTAGCAGGTAAGGCAGATATTTTACTCGTCCCAACGATTGAAGCTGGAAATGTGCTATATAAATCACTCGTATACTTTGCGGATGCAAAAGTAGGAGCAATGATTGCTGGCGCAAAAGCACCGATTGTTTTAACATCTCGTGCTGATTCAGCAGAAACAAAAGTATATTCATTAGCATTGGCAGTTGCGACTGCTTCAAAATAAACCAAAAAGGGTAAAACATTAGGGGGAAACGACAATGACATTAGAAATCTTCGAATACTTAGAAAAATATGATTATGAGCAAGTGGTATTTTGTCAAGATAAAGAATCTGGTTTAAAAGCAATTATTGCAATTCATGATACAACACTTGGACCGGCTCTTGGTGGAACAAGAATGTGGACATATGATTCTGAAGAAGCGGCGATTGAAGATGCATTGCGTCTTGCAAAAGGGATGACATACAAAAACGCAGCAGCTGGTTTAAACTTAGGTGGTGCGAAAACAGTAATTATTGGTGATCCTCGTAAAGATAAGAGCGAAGCAATGTTCCGTGCACTAGGACGTTATATCCAAGGACTAAACGGACGATACATTACAGCTGAAGATGTTGGTACAACAGTAGATGATATGGATATTATCCACGAAGAAACTGACTTTGTAACAGGTATCTCACCATCATTCGGTTCTTCTGGTAACCCATCTCCAGTAACTGCATACGGTGTTTATCGTGGTATGAAAGCAGCTGCAAAAGAAGCTTTCGGTACTGACAATTTAGAAGGAAAAGTAATTGCTGTTCAAGGCGTTGGTAACGTAGCATATCATCTATGCAAACATTTACACGCTGAAGGAGCAAAATTAATCGTTACAGATATTAATAAAGAAGCTGTACAACGTGCTGTAGAAGAATTCGGTGCATCAGCAGTTGAACCAAATGAAATTTACGGTGTGGAATGCGATATTTACGCACCATGTGCATTAGGCGCAACAGTTAATGATGAAACTATTCCACAACTTAAAGCAAAAGTAATCGCAGGTTCTGCAAATAACCAATTAAAAGAAGATCGTCACGGTGACATCATTCATGAAATGGGTATTGTATACGCACCAGATTATGTAATTAATGCAGGTGGCGTAATTAACGTAGCAGACGAATTATATGGATACAATAGAGAACGTGCACTAAAACGTGTTGAGTCTATTTATGACACGATTGCAAAAGTAATCGAAATTTCAAAACGCGATGGCATAGCAACTTATGTAGCGGCAGATCGTCTAGCTGAAGAGCGCATTGCAAGCTTGAAGAATTCTCGTAGCACTTACTTACGCAACGGTCACGATATTATTAGCCGTCGCTAATCATTCATATATAACTTTTACAAAAGGTGTGGTTACCTCTTATGAGGTTTCCACTTCCTTTTGAATTTATTAGTGGAGGTAGCAACATTGTCTGTAAATCGAATTCTTGTTATTAACCCAGGTAGTACATCCACAAAAATTGGTGTTTTTGATAATGAAAGACCCGTTCTAGAAGAAACGATTCGTCATGACGTAGAACAGATTGGAAAATATAAGAGAATTATCGACCAATATGAGTTTCGAAAAGAAACGATTTTAGAAGTTCTACATTCTCATGGTATTAACATTTCAAAATTAAACGCTGTTTGTGGGCGTGGTGGATTACTTCGTCCAATCGAAGGCGGTACGTATACAGTAAACGATGCGATGTTAGAAGATTTGAAAAATGGCTTTAGCGGTCATCACGCTTCAAACCTTGGAGGCATTTTAGCATATGAAATTGCTTCTGGATTAAACATTCCTGCATTCATTGTAGATCCTGTCGTTGTAGATGAGATGGAGCCGGTTGCTCGTATAAGTGGCATTGCTGGTATGGAACGCAAAAGTATCTTCCATGCATTAAATCAAAAAGCAGTTGCTCGTAAAGTAGCTGAACAGTTAAATCACAAATACGAGGATTTAAATTTATTAGTTACACATATGGGTGGCGGTATTACAGTTGGTGCTCATAAAAAAGGAAGAGTAATCGATGTGAATAACGGTTTAAACGGAGAAGGACCATTTAGTCCAGAGCGCGCTGGTACAGTACCAGTAGGGCAACTAGTAGAAATGTGTTTCTCTGGTGAGTATTACCGTGATGAAATGATTAAAAAACTTGTCGGACAAGGTGGACTTGTAAGTTTAATCGGTACAAATGATGCGATTAAAGTAGAGCAAATGGTTGAAAAAGGTGATCCTGAAGCAACTCTTATTTATAAAGCAATGGCATATCAAGTTGCAAAAGAGATTGGCGGAGCTAGCGCTGTACTTCACGGGAAAATCGATGCAATCGTATTAACTGGTGGACTGGCATACAGTAAAATTCTTGTCGATGAAATAAAAGAGCGAGTGGACTGGATTGCAGATGTTATCGTACATCCAGGCGAAGATGAGTTAGAAGCGTTAGCAGAAGGAGCACTTCGTGTATTACGTGAAGAAGAAGCTCCAAAAGAATACGTTGTACGTGAAAAAGAAACGGTAGCTAGGGGTTGAGATAATGGCAAAAGAATATGATTTAGTCATCGTTGGCGGCGGTACTGGTGGATATGTTGCTGCAATTCGTGCATCACAATTAGGCTTAAAAACAGCACTAGTCGAAAAAGAAAATCTTGGTGGTACTTGTTTACACAAAGGATGTATTCCTAGTAAAGCTCTTTTACGTAGTGCGGAAGTATATGCAACTGCTAAAAAAAGCGAAGAGTTCGGAGTTATTGCAAGCAATGTAGAACTAAACTTTGCAAAAGTACAAGAGCGTAAAGAGAAGATTGTAACGCAGCTTCATAAAGGCGTTCAACATTTAATGAAACAAGGTAAAATTGATGTGTTTGAAGGTATTGGTCGTATTCTTGGCCCGTCTATTTTCTCTCCTATGCCAGGGACAATTTCAGTTGAACTTGCAAGTGGAGAAGAGAATGAAATGTTAATTCCAAAAAATGTACTTGTTGCAACAGGTTCTCGTCCAAATTCATTACCAGGTTTAGAATTAGATGGAGAATACGTAATGTCTTCGGATCATGCCCTAAAAATGGAAACGCTTCCTAGTTCGATTATTATCGTTGGTGGCGGTGTAATCGGTATTGAGTGGGCATCTATGCTTGCTGACTTCGGTGTAGAAGTTACAGTATTAGAGTATGCAAAAACGATATTACCACTAGAAGATCAAGACGTTTCAAAAGAAATGCAACGTCTATTCAAGAAAAAAGGTATTAAAGTGGTAACTGGTGCAAAAGTATTACCAGAAACATTGGTAAAAGATAATGGAGTAACAATCCAAGCTGAACACAACGGTGAAAATAAAGAATTTAAAGCAGAAAAAATGCTTGTATCTGTAGGAAGACAAGCGAATACGCAAAATATTGGCTTAGAGAACACAGATATCGTTGTGGAAAAAGGATACATTCAAACAAATGAGTTTTATCAAACGAAAGAATCGCATATTTACGCAATTGGAGATGTAATCGGTGGCCTGCAACTTGCTCACGTTGCTTCTCATGAAGGAATTGCTGCAGTAGAACATATTGCAGGGAAAGAAGTTACACCAATTGATTACTCTATGGTATCAAAATGCGTATATAGCAGTCCAGAAGTTGCTTCTGTCGGTTTAACAGAACAAGAAGCGAAAGAAAAAGGCTATAAGTTAAAAGTAGGTAAGTTCTCATTCCGCGCAATCGGAAAAGCACTTGTATACGGAGAATCAGATGGTTTCGTAAAACTTGTAGTTGATGAAGAGACAAATGACATTCTTGGTGTTCATATGATTGGACCGCATGTAACAGATATGATTTCTGAAGCTGGTCTTGCAAGAGTACTTGATGCAACACCTTGGGAAGTAGCACATACAATTCATCCGCATCCATCATTATCTGAGGCGATTGGTGAAGCAGCACTTGCTGTAGATGGAAGAGCGTTACACGCATAAAAATGTGGATTTAGGAGGTTATGAAAAATGGCAGAAGTAAAAGAAAAGCGCCATGAAGAGCTTGGCTTAAGTGATGAGCAAGTATTAGAAATGTTCCGTACGATGTTACTTGCACGTAAAATCGACGAACGTATGTGGTTATTAAACCGCGCTGGTAAAATTCCATTCGTAATTTCTTGTCAAGGACAAGAGGCTGCACAAGTTGGAGCGGCGTTCGCTCTTGATAGAGAGAAAGATTATGCATTACCATACTATCGTGATATGGGTGTTGTACTAGCATTTGGTATGACAGCTAAAGAGCTTATGTTGTCTGCTTTCGCGAAAGCTGGAGATCCAAACTCTGGTGGTCGTCAAATGCCTGGTCACTTCGGTCAAAAGAAAAATCGTATCGTTACAGGTTCATCTCCAGTAACAACGCAAGTACCACATGCAGTTGGTATTGCACTAGCTGGAAAAATGGAGAAGAAAGATTTAGTAACGTTCGTTACATTTGGAGAAGGTTCTTCAAACCAAGGTGACTTCCATGAAGGGGCAAACTTTGCTGGTGTACACAAACTACCTGTTATTTTTATGTGTGAAAATAACAAATATGCAATCTCTATTCCGGTTGAAAAACAATTAGCATGTAAAAACGTATCAGATCGTGCAATTGGTTATGGTATGCCTGGATATACAATAGACGGAAACGATCCGCTTGCAGTATATAAAGCTGTAAAAGAAGCAGCAGATCGCGGTCGTCGTGGTGAAGGCCCAACTTTAATTGAAACAGTATCATATCGTTTAACAGCACATTCTAGTGACGATGATGATCGTGTTTATCGTGATAAAGAAGAAGTAGAAGAAGCAAAGAAAAAAGATTCAATTATAACATTCGCGGCTTATTTAAAAGAAGCTGGTGTGTTAACTGAGGAATCGGAAAAACAAATGTTAGACGAAATTATGCATATCGTAAATGAAGCAACAGAATATGCAGAAAATGCTCCGTATGCAGCACCTGAAGATGCATTGAAGCACGTATACGCAGAATAGGGGGGAACGTTTCATGGCTGTAATGTCTTATATTGATGCTATTACATTAGCAATGCGCGAAGAAATGGAACGCGATGAGAAAGTATTCGTTTTAGGAGAAGATGTTGGTAAAAAAGGTGGCGTGTTTAAAGCGACACACGGTTTGTATGATCAATTTGGTGAAGATCGTGCGCTTGATGCACCGCTTGCAGAATCTGCAATTGCTGGGGTAGCAATTGGTGCAGCAATGTATGGTATGCGTCCAATCGCTGAAATGCAGTTTGCTGATTTCATCATGCCAGCAGTAAACCAAATTGTTTCTGAGGCAGCAAAAATTCGTTATCGTTCTAATAATGATTGGACTTGTCCAGTTACAATCCGTGCACCATTTGGTGGAGGTGTTCACGGTGCATTGTATCATTCACAATCTGTAGAAGCGATGTTTGCAAACCAGCCAGGTTTAAAAATCGTTATCCCTTCTACACCATATGATGCAAAAGGCTTATTAAAAGCAGCCATTCGTGATGAAGATCCAGTATTATTCTTCGAACATAAACGTGCATATCGTTTAATTAAAGGTGAAGTGCCGGAGGATGACTACGTATTACCAATCGGAAAAGCAGATGTAAAACGTGAAGGTGATGATATTACAGTTATCACGTACGGATTATGTGTTCATTTTGCTCTTCAAGCAGCTGAAAAGTTAGCACAAGATGGCATCTCTGCACACATTCTTGATTTACGTACTGTATATCCATTAGATAAAGAAGCAATCATTGAAGCAGCTTCTAAAACAGGTAAAGTTCTTCTTGTAACAGAAGACAATAAAGAAGGAAGCATTATGAGTGAAGTGGCAGCAATTATTGCTGAAAACTGTCTATTTGATTTAGATGCGCCAATCGCACGTCTTGCAGGTCCAGACGTTCCAGCAATGCCATATGCACCAACAATGGAAAAATTCTTTATGGTAAATCCAGATAAAGTTGAAAAAGCAATGCGTGAACTTGCGGAATTTTAATCGGGGGGACTATACATGGCTGTAGAAAATATTACAATGCCTCAGCTCGGGGAGAGCGTTACAGAGGGCACAATTAGTAAATGGCTCGTTAATGTTGGCGATCACGTAAACAAGTATGATCCGCTTGCAGAAGTAATGACTGATAAAGTAAATGCTGAAGTACCATCTTCTTTCACTGGTATTGTGAAAGAGTTAATCGCTGGTGAAGGTGATACGTTAGCTGTAGGTGAAGTAGTTTGTGTGATTCAAGTAGAAGGCGCAGACGAAGTAGCAGCAACAGCTGTTGAGGAAAAAACGAAAGAAGAACCAAAGGCAGCAGCAATTACGCCTGGAAAAGCACCGAAAGTAAAACAACCAACTGATGGAAAACCACGTTTTTCACCAGCTGTGTTAAAGCTTGCGGGTGAGCATAACGTTGATTTAGATCTAGTAGAAGGTACGGGAGCAAACGGCCGTATCACTCGTAAAGATATTTTAAAGCTAGTGGAATCTGGAAATATCCCACAAGCAGGTGCGGCGAAGAAAGAGGAAGCTGTAGCGGCAGTAGTAGAAGCTCGCCCAGAAGCACCAAAAGCAGCACCAGTAGCGCAAAAAGTAGAAGGTGCGAAACCAGTTTCTGTACCTACAATGCCTGGAGATATCGAAATTCCAGTAACAGGTGTGCGTAAAGCAATCGCAGCAAACATGTTACGTAGTAAACACGAAGCACCACATGCTTGGATGATGATTGAAGTAGATGTGACAAACCTTGTGTCATACCGTAACTCAATTAAAGGTGACTTTAAGAAGCGTGAAGGCTTTAACTTAACGTTCTTTGCTTTCTTCGTAAAAGCAGTAGCACAAGCGTTAAAAGAGTATCCTCAAATTAATTCAATGTGGGCTGGCGATAAAATTGTTCAGAAGAAAGATATTAACCTTTCTATCGCTGTTGCAACAGAGGAAGAACTATTTGTACCAGTAATTAAGCAAGCGGACGAGAAAACAATTAAAGGTATCGCTCGTGAAATTACAGAACTTGCAGGAAAAGTACGTACGAAATCGTTAAAAGCAGACGAAATGCAAGGTGGAACATTTACAATTAATAACACAGGATCATTCGGTTCTGTTCAATCTATGGGTATTATTAATTACCCACAAGCGGCTATTTTACAAGTTGAATCAATTGTAAAGCGCCCAGTAATTATGGATAACGGTATGTTCGGTGCTCGTGATATGGTTAACTTATGTTTATCACTTGATCACCGAGTACTTGATGGTTTAATTTGTGGTAAGTTCTTAGGGCGTGTTAAAGAAATTTTAGAAAACATGTCAGAAAATAATACATCTGTATATTAATAAAAAGCTCGCTTATGCGAGCTTTTTATTATCTTATTTCTTCATCTACATCCTACTATATGTATAAATACCTTTCCCAGTAATCTTACAATAAATGATTATGTATTAGGAATTTACGAAAATACATTGCTGATATATGGTATATGGATATAAAATAAGAAAAGAATAATTTTTTTGGCAAATCTTACTGATGAAACTGTAGTATAATATATTGTATTGTATGAAAAAGAGAGTTATTCTATATAAGTGTTTTATAGATAATGTGTAATCAGTCGTCAAAACATGAAGAATGTTGACTCCTGGTTTTTTATTTTTGCCGTAACAATGTTTCAGGAGGATGTCATGAAAAGAAGTACCGAGTTTCTAAAAAGTTTAGATGTAAAATTAATTTTAATTTTGTGTGCACTATGTGTGACGAGTATAGCTGCTATATATAGCAGTCAGCAAACTGGCCAATATGGGGCTGAGAATTTTGCTTTGAAACAAGGTATTAACTACATAATTGGAATTGTAATGTTACTTCTTGTTGCAAGTGTTGATTCAGATCAGCTACAAAAATTATCATGGCCATTGTATATTGCAACGTTTTTGTCAATTATTCTACTAAAAATATTACCGGTTTCAACCTTTACACCGGAGATACTAGGAGCAAAAAGATGGTTTAGATTTCCACTAATTGGATCTATTCAGCCGTCAGAGTTTTTCAAAATTGCACTGGTTATGTTAGTAGCAAATTTAGCCGTAAAGCATAATGCACAGCATATGGTTCGAACATTTAAAACAGACTTAATATTAGTAGGAAAGATTATGCTAGTATCTATTCCTCCTACGGCAATTGTATATAGCCAACCGGATACAGGTATGGTGTTCTTATATGCTGCTGCTATTGCATGTATTTTATTTATGTCAGGTATTCAGAAGAAATTGATAGCAATATGCACAGTTATTCCGGTGACGATATTATCTGTGTTAATGTTTATTTACTTTAAGTATCAGGATTTTTTCTATAATAATTTAGTTACATTACTAAAACCTCACCAACAGTCACGTATTTTAGGTTGGTTGGACCCATTTGAACATACAGATCAAGGCTATCAAACACAGCAATCGATTTTAGCTGTAGGTAGTGGAGGAATGGAAGGTAAAGGGTTTGGGGGAGGCAGCGTCTATATCCCAGAGAAGCATACTGACTTTATTTTCGCTACAATTGCCGAAGAAGGTGGATTTATCGTAGCAGCGTTAGTTGTCTTCTTGTTCCTGTTGCTACTATATCGAACAATTATTATTGGTTATTCCGCTGATAATTTATTTGGTACATTATTATGCGCTGGATCTATCGGTATATTAACAGTTCAAATATTCCAAAACATCGGTATGATCGTTGGGTTAATGCCTGTAAAAGGTATTGCATTACCTTTCTTATCGTATGGGGGAAGTTCCTTATTCTCAAATATGATTATGATGGGGCTCATATTATCGGTACGGAAAACGTATAAAAAATATATGTTTTCAGTTAAGTAAAAAAAGCTGGTTCGTTTTTAAACGAACCAGCTTTTTTACATATATGCTCATAAACGTTGCAAACTAAAACAGGATAGCAGTTTGAGACGGGTAAGGAGTGCAAAGTGATGCATATGCATATTTTTGAAGGAGCACGACATCTTTCTAATAGTGAATGGGTTATTCGGGCTATTATAGCATACATATTTTTAATATTAGTTGCGAAAGCGATGGGGCAAAGGTCTATCGCACAACTTCGTTTTTTAGATGTTGTATTAGTGTTATTGCTTGGTGGGAATATTTCTAACGCATTGTCTGATGAAAAAGTAGGGTTACTGGGATCGATGATTACAACGTTCATACTTGTTGTACTTCATATTATAAGCTCAGTTTTAATGCTGAAATGGGATAGATGGAGACGTTTTTTAGAGCCTGCACCTATTATTCTTATACACAATGGTTCCATTAATTTTAGCAATTTGAAAAAGGCGAGAATTACCTTGGAATATTTGTTTTCGGAACTTCGTATGCGAAATGTGAGCGATATTCAAACGATTAAATTAGCATTATGGGAAGCAAACGGTGTCGTTTCTATATTTCGGTATCCAGAATATGAAGCAGTTTCGCGGCTTGATCTTAAAGTGGCGGGAAAAAAATCTCCAGTTTCTTTTGTATTAGTAAAGGATGGGAGGATACAGAAAGATGTTCTTGCATTATTAGGAAAAACAGAAGCGTGGGCGAGAGAATTTCTAGAGGAGAGTACAGAAGTCGAATCTATTATGTTAGCTACAGTAGATGAATCACATAAAATAAATATTTTGTTAAAAAAATGAAAAATATACGCATTTTGTCGTTTCGTACATATGATACAATAGTGTGGACAACGAAAAAGGAGGCGATACGGTGGGATATGTAGAAGAATTACGAAAAATAGTTGGTCATCGCCCTTTAATTTTAGTTGGTGCTGTTGTACTCGTTATAAATGAAAATGGATATGTTTTATTGCAGCAGCGGACAGAGCCGTACGGAAAATGGGGGCTACCTGGCGGGCTAATGGAGCTTAGTGAATCACCAGAAGAAACAGCTTATCGTGAAGTATATGAAGAGACAGGAATAAAAGTGAAGAACTTGCGACTAATCAATGTATTTTCTGGAGCGAACTACTTTACAAAATTAGAAAACGGTGATGAATTTCAATCTGTAACAACCGCCTATTATACGGATGAATACGAAGGGGATTTTGTTATGAATAAAGAAGAAGCAGTTCAGCTTAAATTCTTTTCAGTAACAGAACTACCTGACTATATTGTAGGATCGCATAAAAAAATGATTGTTGAATATATGAAGATTATGGAAAAAAAGATATAATAAAAGTGAAAGAAATACAAAAAGTGAAAGAAATACAAAAACACAGCTCTGGTTGGTAGTCCAGACGCATGATTTCATGTCAGTAACCTTCCCCTCCGGGATGTCCCGTATTTCTAATTTTTTAAAGGAGGGGCTGTCAATGGAGTTGACAGTATATCACGATGGCCAATTTTTTGTTGGAATCATTACATGTAAAGAACAAGGGAAATTGTATGGAGCGAGGTATATTTTTGGAGCGGAACCGTCAGATGAAGACGTGCTTATGTTTGTGAATAGTTCACTTTTAGAGCATTTTCAGTATTTTGCAAAATGTGGTGTAGAAGTTAAAGAAAAACAGCGTCCTAAAAACATAAAGCGTATCATACGACAAGCAGCAAAAGAAACAAATGTTAAACGTTTTACTAAGGCGCAAGAGGCGATTAGTTTATCTTATGAATTGCATAAACAAGAAAAGAAAGTGCAGTCTAAGGAGAAGCGAGAAGCTGAAAAAGAAAGAAGACGTTTAATTAAAGTACAAAAAGCAAAGCAAAAACATCGTGGTCATTAAAGAAAAGGTGTTAGAGCAATTGCTCTAACACCTTTTCTATACTTAAATACAAGTAAACTTACTTGTATTTCATAAACATTAACTGGTAAGATACAAATAGGTAGTTTTAGAGGAGGGAAAAGAGTGATTAATTTTAACTTTTTTATGAATGATGTTGTCCGCCAAGCGCGTGAAGAGATTGTCTCTGCTGGATATACAGAATTGACGACGCCAGAAGCGGTAGAAGAAGCGTTTAAAAGAAATGGAACAACACTTGTAATGGTAAACTCTGTATGTGGTTGTGCAGGTGGTATTGCTCGTCCTGCTGCTGCGCATTCCGTACATTATGATAAACGTCCTAACCACCTTGTAACGGTGTTTGCAGGTCAAGATAAAGAAGCGACAGCAAGAGCGCGTGAATATTTCGAAGGGTACCCACCTTCTTCTCCATCATTTGCTTTATTAAAAGATGGAAAAATTGTAACGATGGTAGAGCGTCATGAAATTGAAGGTCATGAACCGATGCAAGTTATTGCGAAACTACAATCATATTTTGAAGAGAATTGTGAAGAACTATAAAAAATAAGAGAAAAGGCGGCACGTCCACAATCAAGTGGATGTGCCGCCTTTTTTATTTATTATTAAAATTTCAGAGATATGCATAGTTATGTTATTTTATGCATTATTTTATACATAACAAATAGCATTTATATTGTTTTATTATTTATTTTTATTTTATATATTGCATAAAAATAAAAGTGCTGATACAATACAAACATCGAATAAATATTCTATTAAACTTTTAAATATACATTATTAGGGGGAAGAAAGATGAAGAAGTTAGTATCAATATCGTTTGCACTTATTTTAATTGTAAGTATATTCAGCGCTTGTAGTAATGGGGAATCGAAAGAAACAAAAGGAAATAAGAAAGTACTCGTAATGGGGACTTCAGCAGATTATAAACCATATGAATACGTGGAAGCTTCAAAAAGTGATGAAATTATTGGTTTTGATGTTGATGTTGCTAAATATATCGGAAAAGAACTTGGGTATGAAGTGAAAGTGAAAGATATGGATTTTGGTGGTTTATTAGCATCTCTTAGTTCAGGAAAAGTTGATTTCGTAATGGCAGGCATGACGCCAACTGCAGAGCGTAAAAATAATGTTGATTTTACAGATATTTATTTTGTTGCGAAAAATATGGTTGTTTCTAAAAAGGATTCTAATATTAAATCTGTAGAGGATTTAAAAGGGAAAAAAGTAGGGGTACAAACAGGATCTATTCAAGAAGAGAAAGCAGCAGAATTTAAAAAACAAGTAGATTTCCAAGTTGAGGGACGTGACCGTATACCAGAAATCGTACAAGAAATTAAAGCTGGTCGTTTTGACGCTGCAATTATAGAAGACACAGTTGCTAAAAATTATTTAGAGAAAATGAAAGATTTACAAGGAATTGAAATTAAAGAAGCGCCAGAAGAAGTTGGAGCAGCAATTGCCCTTCCGAAAAACAGTGATAAAACAGCTGAATTTAATAAAGTAATTAAAAAAATGCAAGAAAATGGAGAAATGGATAAATTAGTGAAGAAATGGTTTGGCAGCGGAAAATAAGCTGCCTTTCACTTTTCTGTGAGGGGAATGAAAAGAATGAACTTAGATTTTTCGGCGATTACGCCTTCGATACCATATATACTAAAAGGTTTAGAAGTTACTTTGAAAATTGTAGCGGTATCAGCTTTAGCAGGATTTATTTTAGGAACGTTATTAGCACTTTGTAAAATTGCTAGAATACGAGCATTAAATATAGCAGCAGATTTTTATACATCAATTTTTCGTGGTACACCACTTGTATTGCAATTAATGATTATTTATTTCGGTGTCCCGCAAATAATTGGTTATGAAATACCAGCATTCTTAGCAGCTGTACTTGCATTTAGCTTGAATTCAGGTGCATACATGTCAGAAGTAATTCGTGCTGGTATTCAAGCAGTTGATAAAGGACAAACAGAAGCAGCTATGGCTTTAGGGATACCATACGGAAAAATGATGAGAAATATTATTTTCCCTCAAGCATTAAAAAATATATTACCAGCGCTTGTGAACGAATTTGCGACACTTACGAAAGAATCAGCTGTAGTAACAGTAATAGGCGCGACTGATTTAATGCGTCGTGCTTACATTGTAGGCGGTGAGACATTTAAATATCTTGAACCATTACTTTTTGTTGGATTGATTTATTATATGTTAGTCATTATTCTTACATTAGTCGGGAAGGCAATTGAAGGGAGAATGAAGAAAAGTGATTAAAATTGAAAACCTTCATAAATCATTTGGTAAAAACGAAGTATTAAAAGGAATTACAACAACGATTGAAAAAGGGGAAGTAGTTGCAATTATAGGACCTTCTGGATCAGGAAAATCAACATTTTTACGTTGTATGAATATGTTAGAAGCACCAACGGATGGTCACATTTGGATTGGAACGGAAGAAGTAACGAATCCGAAAACGAATGTTATGCATGTTCGTGAAAATGTCGGTATGGTATTTCAGCATTTTCACTTATTTCCTCATATGACTGTATTAGAAAATATTACGTATGCTCCTATCAATGTAAAAGGGGTAACGAAGCAAGAAGCTGAAAAGAAAGCTGAGAAACTTTTAGAAAAGGTTGGATTAGTAGATAAAAAAAATACGTATCCGAATCGTTTGTCGGGAGGACAAAAGCAACGCGTAGCAATTGCAAGAGCGTTAGCGATGGAACCGGAAGTTATGTTATTTGATGAACCGACATCGGCGCTAGATCCAGAGATGGTGAAAGAAGTGTTAGAAGTTATGAAATCGTTAGTTACGACAGGAATGACGATGGCTATCGTTACACATGAAATGGGCTTTGCAAAAGAAGTGGCAGATCGTGTTCTTTTCTTGGACGGAGGAAAGCTTGTAGAAGATAGTGCGCCAGAAGAATTTTTTGCAGCGCCGAAAAGTGAACGTGCGCAACAATTTTTACAAAAAATATTGTAATATGAAAAGGTTATGTGAATAATAAGTAGAAAAGGATGACATTGTGTCATCCTTTTTTTATACTAGCTGTAAATACGTTTATACATATAGGAGCAATGATATGTTCAAAATTGGATACCGTACAGTAAAAACAGCAATAGGGACAGGCGCGGCAGTTTTTATTGCTCAGTTATTAGGATTAGAATTTTATAGTTCAGCAGGTATTTTAGTTATTTTATGTGTACAAAATACGAAGCGCAAATCGCTTCAAGTGTCGTTACATCGTTTTCTAGCGTGTGTATTATCAATGGTATTCGCGTTTTGTATTTTTGAAACGATCGGCTATACACCACTTGCAATTAGCATATTGTTACTTACATTTATTCCGACTGCAGTAATGCTTAAAATTCAAGAAGGTATTGTCACGAGTTCAGTTATTGTTATGCATCTATATTCATTGAAGCAAATTACATGGCTTATAGTTGGAAATGAAATTGCTATATTAACAATAGGAATTAGCGTGGCGTTATTAGTAAATATGTATATGCCGAGTAGTGAAAATAAGCTAAAAGAGTATCAGGATAAAATAGAGAGTAATTTTAAAACGATTTTGTTTGAAATGGTTGTGTATTTACGAAATCGAGAAAGTAGTTGGAGTGGAGCAGAACTCATTGAAACCGAGAATATGTTAAATGAAGCAAGAGATTTATCGTTTAAAAAACTTGAGAATGCATTTATGCGAGAAGATGATTATTACTATCGTTATTTTAATATGCGTATGCAACAATTTGAAATTTTAGAGCGAATGATACCATTAGCAGCTTCTTTATCGTGGACGTATGAACAAGCTGACATGATTGCAGATGTTGTTGAAAACATTGGTAATGCTATTAGCCCTGAAAGTACAGGCGTTATTTCCTTAAGGCAGCTTCAAGAAATGAGGGAATTATTTAGAGACATGCCATTGCCAGCTACACGCGAAGAATTTGAGATACGTGCGAAACTTGTTCAACTTGTGTATGAAATGGAACAATATTTACTCATTAAAAGTCGCTTTAAGGGAAAGGATAATATAAAAGAACTTATATAGAAGGTAGGAATTATCTATGCCGTATCTTCTCTCTATCATATTATGTCTTTCTTTATCGCCGATTTGGCCTCTTGGGGATAATCCACGTGCCGGAGATCCTTTTATTATTGTAAATAAAGCAACGAATAAATTAGCTTACATTGACGATGGAAAGATTCAAAAGGTTTTTCCAGTAGCGACAGGGAAAACGAATGAATTAACTCCAGAAGGAACTTTTGATGTTGTAATGAAAGCGAAGGATCCGTATTACATTGCGAAGGATATTCCAGGTGGATCGCCAAAAAATCCACTTGGATCAAGGTGGATTGGATTTAATGCAAGAGGAACTGATGGAAGTAAATATGGAATACATGGAACAAACCAACCGAGTTCAATTGGAAAGTATATTTCACAAGGATGTATAAGAATGAAGAAAAACGATGTGGAATATTTGTTTGATCGTATTCCAATTGGAACGAAAGTATGGATTGTGAAATCGAAAAAATCATTTCAGCAATTGGCAAAAGAAAAAGGAGCCGTTGCATATGAAGAAGCCAACGAAAAGGTTGGCTTTTTCTATTGTAATAAGTTGTCTTGACATGTGTACATAACCATGCGTTAATGAAAGTATAGAAAGATAAAATTAGATAAAGGGGTTGCTCATATGTACTTGAATCCAAAACTTTCGTATATGCAGTTTTTTATGGGATTTCTATTTGTTATTACATTCATATTGGCAACTTTTAATATATGTTCTTATCTTGTAGCGATTGTATGTATGGCATTACTTAATCTCACTTTTGTTATTGGGGCATTTCAGCAGAAACAATATACAAGTTTTGTAATAGCACTTGTAATGTCATTTTCCTTTAGTATTGTAGCAATTGTGTTTTATATAAAATAAACCATCTCGATGTCGAGATGGTTTATTTTGTCATGTGTAAAAAGTAAAAAAAGGACGAACACATCGCCCTTTTTACCAAAACATACTCGCGCCAGCAAGTAATGTTGTTACAAGCATAGAAATTAGCATCACATAAACCATAATTTTTTGAGCTTTTTTATGCATCGTTATACCTCCTTGCAAATCAGTACAATTTCATTGTAACGAGAAATGAAATTATGGACAAGGGGAGAGTAAGGACAAAATTCGGGAAGGGGTTGCAAAATATAACAGGAAATTTGAGTGTGTGTAGAGAATATAGTAAAAGGGTATATTGTTAATTTTTAGTTGGGCAAGCTGAAGAATGGAGATACGATGATGAAAATATACGAAACAGATCGTTTATATTTAAAGGAAATTGATGAGTCGTATGCTGAAACAGTTCTTCAATATTACGACAGAAATCGTGAGTTTTTAAAAGCTTGGGAAGAGTATAGACCGGATGATTTTTTTACGCTAGATTATCAAAAGAAAAAGTTGCAAAAGGATAGAAAAGAGTTCGAAGAAGGGAAAATCATCAGACTATGGATTTTTAAAAAGGGTGATGATACGAAAATAATTGGGTGTATTTCATTTAATTTAATCGTTCGTGGCATTTATCAATCTTGTGTACTCGGTTATAAATTAGATAAAGCAGAGTTAAACAAAGGGTATACGACAGAAGCGCTTAGAAAAGCAATTCAAGTTGCTTTTGAGGGATTTCAGTTACATCGTATAGAAGCTCCGATTATGCCTCGTAATTTAGCATCTATACAAGTAGTGACGAAGATAGGCTTTCAATATGAAGGCGTGTCTAGGAAGATGTTAATGGTAAATGGCGTGTGGGAGGATCATATGCGCTGGGTATTGTTAAATGAGTAATAGAAAGCAGATGGTTATCTAGACATGTAAACCATCTGTTTTTTGTCTTGTATTTCGAAACTTTTGCGAAATTCTGTTATAATTAATAGTGTTACATACATAATGGTAGTGCAGGAGGCGCAGTCTTATGATTAATCAAGAACGTTTAGTAAATGAATTTATGGAATTAGTACAAGTAGATTCTGAAACGAAATTTGAAGCAGAAATCTGCAAAGTATTAACGAAGAAATTTACAGATTTAGGTGTAGAAGTATTTGAAGATGACACAATGGCTGTAACTGGTCATGGTGCAGGTAACTTAATTTGTACTTTACCAGCAACAAAAGATGGTGTTGATACAATTTACTTTACTTCTCATATGGATACAGTAGTTCCTGGTAATGGAATTAAGCCTTCTATTAAAGATGGATATATCGTATCAGATGGTACAACAATTTTGGGCGCGGATGATAAAGCTGGATTAGCATCAATGTTCGAAGCAATCCGTGTTTTAAAAGAGAAAAATATCTCTCACGGTAAAATTGAATTTATTATTACAGTCGGAGAAGAATCAGGTCTTGTTGGTGCAAAAGCTTTAGATCGTGAGCGTATTACAGCGAAGTATGGCTACGCATTAGATAGCGATGGAAAAGTTGGTGAAATCGTTGTTGCAGCTCCAACACAAGCGAAAGTGAACGCAATTATTCGCGGGAAAACAGCTCACGCTGGTGTAGCACCGGAGAAAGGTGTATCTGCAATTACTATCGCAGCGAAAGCAATTGCGAAGATGCCACTTGGTCGCATTGACTCTGAAACGACTGCAAACATTGGACGTTTTGAAGGTGGTACACAAACGAATATCGTTTGCGATCATGTACAAATCTTTGCAGAAGCTCGTTCTTTAATCAATGAGAAAATGGAAGCACAAGTTGCGAAAATGAAAGAAGCATTTGAAACAACTGCAAAAGAAATGGGTGGTCATGCAGACGTTGAAGTAAACGTTATGTACCCAGGATTTAAATTTGCTGATGGCGATCACGTTGTAGAAGTTGCAAAACGTGCAGCTGAAAAAATTGGTCGTACACCTTCTCTTCACCAAAGTGGTGGCGGAAGTGATGCAAACGTAATTGCAGGACACGGTATCCCAACAGTTAACTTGGCAGTTGGTTATGAAGAAATTCATACAACAAACGAGAAGATTCCTGTTGAAGAGTTAGCAAAAACAGCAGAATTAGTTGTTGCAATTATTGAAGAAGTAGCGAAGTAATAGAATAGAAAAAGCGTGTAAATCAATTGTGATTTACACGCTTTTTATTTTGATTCGATTGTTTTTACAAGGCGTATAAGCCAATACAAGAAAAATCATAGCAGTATATAATATTAGACGAGAGAAAAATCCAAACGTATTCATGTTGAAAATTGGAAGGAGTAAATAATTATGATGATTAATATAACTACAAGGAACATATAGTTAATTTCACCATAATCAGCCTCTCTCACATGTGTATCCTCTTTATATGGATTATAAAAAAGAACAAGTAATTATTATAACTATTGTGCAAAATTTGATATAATAAAAGAACGAACGTTCTGATTAGGGGGTGAGTACTATGCGAGAAATGTATCCGAAAAATGGTCGTGTAATTTTACATGTAGATATGAATTGCTTTTTCGCATCTGTTGAAATTGCTCATGATCCATCATTACAAGGAAAGCCATTAGCGGTTGCTGGAAATGAAAAAGAGAGAAAAGGAATTATTATAACATGTAGTTATGAGGCGAGAGAATACGGAATACGTACGACGATGCCCCTTTGGGAAGCGAAAAGGTTATGCCCGCAATTAGTTGTAAGGCGTCCTAATTTCACATTATATCGCGAAGCTTCATTTCAAATGTTTCAAGTCCTTTCCCGTTTTACAGAAAAGATACAACCAGTCTCAATAGATGAAGGATATTTAGATATTACAGATTGCTACGCACTTGGTTCTCCTCTTGAAATAGCAAAGATGATTCAACAAGCACTATTAACAGAGTTGCAGCTTCCGTGTAGTATTGGAATCGCTCCAAATCTTTTCCTAGCAAAGACCGCTTCAGATATGAAAAAACCACTTGGTATTACCGTGCTTCGAAAACGCGATATTCCAGAACTGATTTGGCCACGTCCAGTTGGAGCAATGCATGGAATTGGTGAGAAAACAGCTGAAAAATTAAATGATATTCATATACAGACAATTGAACAGTTGGCAAAGGGAGACGAGCATATCATTCGCGCTAAAATTGGCAAGCACGGTGTTGATTTGCAAAGGCGTGCAAAGGGTATGGATGATAGGGAAGTGGATCCGAGTCAAATGGGACAGCATAAAAGTGTCGGTAACTCGATGACTTTTTCAAAGGATATGGATGAAGAGAAAGAATTACTTGATATGTTAGAACGTTTATCAAAGTCAGTGAGTAAAAGGTTACAAAAGCGAACCCTTGTCAGCTATAATATTCAAATTATGATTAAATACCATGATAGGCGAACAGTAACACGGAGTAAGCAATTGAAAAATGCGATTTGGGAAGAACGCGATATTTTTCAAGCAGCATCCCGTTTATGGAAGCAACATTGGGATGGTGATTCCGTTCGTTTACTAGGTGTTACAGCTACTGAAATAGAGTGGAAGACAGAATCGGTGAAACAATTAGATTTATTTTCATTTGAAGAGGATGCGAAAAAAGAACCACTACTTGCTGTCATTGATCAAATTAACGATAAGTATGGAACACCGATTTTACAACGAGGTAGTCAACTACTACGTAAGCAAGAGAAGTCGTTTCAACAAAAGTTAGAAAATAAGTTTATGTAGAAGGTGTCATGAAGTAGTAAAATCATGACACCTTTCCTAGTTAACTCGCTTCTAAATTTAAAGAAGTCTTCCATCCAGCTCCAGTAACGCCAGATTCTAATAGCATTCTACTTACTATTTTTTCAATTAAGATAGCCGCATTTGTCTTGCAATGTAATGTAGCCTGTATACAAACTTTTTGATTAGAATCTACATCTTCACTATACAACTCTTTTAAACTGAGCCCTTCTGTACTTACCATATGCATAAGTAAAAAACGAATATGTGCTTCAGTTTCTTCTGAACAAGTAAGGGAAAGTAAGTAGTTCGTTTGTTCAGGTGATTCTTCTTTTGATTTTTTATTCATAAAAAGAGCAATTGGGCGAAGAAGTATATTTGCTAGTAACACGCCGGCTGCACCTAATATAGCTGCAACGAGGAAACCGGCGCCTGTAAGAGTACCGACAGCAGCTGCACACCATAAAGTAGCTGCCGTATTTAGCCCTCTAATACTAAAACCATCGCGGATAATAACGCCACCCCCTAAAAAACCAATGCCACTAACGACTTGAGCAGCAATGCGTGAGGG
This sequence comes from Bacillus sp. S71, assembly GCF_016625265.1. Taxonomy (NCBI): domain Bacteria; kingdom Bacillati; phylum Bacillota; class Bacilli; order Caryophanales; family Bacillaceae; genus Bacillus; species Bacillus sp. S71. The sequence continues at coordinate 258,369 of NZ_JACVUW010000002.1, forward strand.
GCTAGCATCATGATCAAGCATGACGGATAATAAAACAAATATACAGGCACCAAGTGATACGAGAGCATTTGTCCGTAACCCAGCCATTCGATGTCTCCATTGTCTTTCCATTCCGATGCAAGCTCCTACAATAATTGCTATAACTAATCTGAATATAATATCGTACCATACCATCATGGTCACCTCCATATATAAATATGTGTTATGTCTTTTAGAATGAGCGGGGAATACCCACTCATTCTTATTTTTACAACCAGCTATGAAACTTTTTAATATAAAGCTTTTTCAGGAATTGTGTTAAAAAAGCGTAGCCTAATAGTATTCCTACTAACCAAGGGAAGTAGCTAAGTGGCAATGCTTGTAAACCAACGGCTGCACCAAGTGGTGAGAATGGAATATAAATCCCGATTGCCATAATAAGAGCGGTTAATAAAACGACGGGTGTTGATGCAGCACTTTGAATAAATGGAATCTTCTGTGTTCGTATCATGTGAACAATTAAAGTTTGTGTTAACAATCCAACCACAAACCAACCGGACTGGAATAATGATTGCTCGCTCGGTGTATTTGCGCCAAATACATTCCACATGACTACGTATGTGATAATATCAAATATGGAACTAATTGGGCCGATACAAATAATGAAGTTTCGTAAGTTTGCAGTATCCCATTTTCGGGGTTTTTCTAGAAACTCTTTATCCATTTTGTCCCATGGAATAGAAAGTTGTGAAATATCATAAAGTAAGTTTTGAATTAAAAGATGAATGGCAAGCATCGGTAAAAAAGGAATGAAAGCACTTGCTACTAACACGCTAAACACATTACCGAAGTTAGAGCTAGCTGTCATCTTAATATATTTTAAAATATTTCCGAATGTAGTACGTCCTTCTAAAATCCCGGTTTCTAATATAGTTAAACTTTTTTCGAGTAGAATAATATCAGAAGCTTCTTTCGCAATATCAGTAGCAGTATCAACAGATATTCCGACATCAGCTTCACGTAATGCTACAGCATCGTTAATGCCATCTCCCATGTAACCTACAGTGTGTCCGTTTCCTTGTAATGCGTGTATAATGCGAGATTTTTGCATTGGATTAAGCTTCGCAAATACAGTCGTTTCTTCAGCAAGTTTTGCTAATGCTTTATCTGGTAAAGAATCAATCTCGTAACCGAGGATTGGTTCGCCGATATCTAATCCAACTTCTTTACAAACTTTTCGTGTAACAATTTCGTTATCGCCAGTTAAAATTTTTACTTGTACACCATGCTTTTGTAATGCTTGAATTGCAGCTGCTGCAGATGGTTTCGGTGGATCTAAAAAGCCGATATATCCAGCGAGAATCATATCAGTTTCGTCTTTTACTGCGTACTCTTTATCATTTATGTTTCTATCTTTTTTATAAGCCACAGCAATAACCCGCATACCTTCACTATTCAATGTCTCGCTTAGTTTTTTGACATTTGAGCGTATTTCCTCAGTGAGTGTAACGATTTTTTTATCCACTTCAGTGTAGTTGCAAATTGATAAAATTTCTTCTACGGCACCTTTACAAACCATTGTATGTTCACCTGAAATATCTTTTACGATGACTGACATACGCCGGCGGGCGAAATCGAATGGAATTTCATCTAGCTTTTGAAAAGCTGATGGGTCAAATGTATTGTTTTCCTCTGTATGCTTAATAACAGCTTTATCTATTAAGTTTTTCAATCCAGTTTGATAGAAACTATTTAAATAGGCAAATTGCAAGACGCGATTGCATTTATTTCCATTAGGATCTAAGTGACGAATAAGGATAACGTTATCTTCTGTTAAAGTTCCGGTTTTATCTGTACAAAGAATATTCATAGCACCTAAGTTTTGAATAGAATTTAGTTGCTTCACAATTACTTTTTGTTTAGACATGTTAACGGCACCTTTAGCTAAATTAGCAGTTACAATCATTGGCAACATTTCAGGTGTAAGGCCAACAGCCACGGCAATAGCGAAGAAGAAAGCTTCTTGCCAATCTCCTTTTGTGAATCCGTTAATGAGAAGGACAATAGGCGCCATAATAAGCATGAATGTAATTAAGAGCCAGCTTACTTTGTTTACACCTTTATCAAAGCTTGTTTCTACCCGCTTTCCGATTACCTTATTTGCTAAAGAGCCGAAATACGTATCAGTACTTGTTGAGATGACAACAGCTTTTGCGCTACCACTTACAATATTTGTTCCCATGAAGCAAAGGTTTTCCATATCGAGTGGATTGTAATTTTTTTTCATGTTTTTCGGTAAGATATGCTTATTTTCTGTATGGTAGCAGTTTTCGTATTTTTCTACAGGAAGTGCTTCCCCTGTTAAAGAAGATTGATTAACAAATAAATCTTTAGCGGATACAATACGCACATCGGCTGGAACGATATCACCTGCTGAAAGGGAAATAATATCGCCAGGTACAAGTTCCTCAATTGGAATTTCTGTTGTGTAATTTCGATTTAAATTCGTTACATTTTTTATTTCATGTACAAATCCATCTATTCTAAATACGCTCGCAGTTGTTCGAACCATAGCTTTTAACTTATCGGCAGCTTTTTGAGAACGAAATTCTTGGGAAAACCGAATCGTTGCACTAAGTAGGACCATTACAGATACGACAATTGTTCCTTGCATATCATCCGTGAAAAAGGAGAGTGCTCCAAGAGCTAATAAAACGAAAATAAATGGATTTTTAAATGCTAACAGAAGCTGAATGTACCACGGTGCCATTTTATTATGAGCTATTTCGTTCGGGCCATATAAAGAAAGTCTACGAGACGCTTCTTGTTTAGATAATCCATCTTGAGATGTTTCTAAAAGTTTTAACGCAGAGCTTATATCTTGTGTTGCAACCTCCACTAATAATTCGTTATTTGTTTTCATGCTATCTTGCTCATAAGCATGCTTTGTTTCTTGTCTTTGTAAATTAAACATCGGTAGTTCCTCCTCTGTCATGAAGGAGGAAACAATCTGTTACCTAACTATTTGAAATGGTGAGGAACAGTTTCTTTCCTACCTACATGATGAAATATGAATGTAAAACGTATGGGTATCTGGGCCGAATCATCAATTGCCAACTGTTCCTCACCTCCGTACAATTTAGTAGTTTCTGAATATGCTATGTTTGTTTCATAGTAAGGTGCATATAGACGTAAAAAGACCTTTACTCAAAACGAGTAAAGGTCTGAATTCGCAGTTAAAAGAGTCCACAACAAAGACTGCTAGTAGACATAAATAAAAACAGTTTTTGTGTATGACAAAATACATGCACCTCTCCCTCGTTGAGTTTTAGCACTGTATAGCATAGGTACTGAAACCAGCTACGTTAAAAAAGGCCTTCATTCCGACCTTTCCTGTTGACCCATTGGCGTCTCTCGACATTTTTGGGCAGCAGCGTTTCTCTATACAGGAGCCTCACCTAACAGAGACCATATTCAATTACATGTTGAATGTTAGCACTGTAAAATCGTAGTGTCAATATCTTTTTTATCTGTGTTTTTAAAATATTAAATGGATTTATAATAGATATATGGGATGAAATGCATGATATTAATTATAAATAATGTGGAAAATAAATATTTTTATAAAAGGGGAATTTGTAATGGTACCACAAAATTTTATTATAAATATTGAGAATCAAAAGTGGTTGTTTAATGAGCAGGAAGATTTATGTTCTCACGGGGAAATTTATTTAAATGTGGATGGAACGATTATTACACAAACAGGTATGGATGAGGAATGGGGAATAAGTGAATCAGCTTTAGCTCTGTTACGAACTTTAGATAAAGAATATATTTGTGATATTGAAAATGAAGAGGGGCTTATTTTGCACGGATGTGGCACTATGCTCATGTTAGGATGCCCAATTTTAATTCATTGGACTATAAACCATATAGGTGAAAATGTGGTTTTAAAGGATTTTGTCAAAGTTATTTCTACTGATCAAAAGGCTATATACTATGAAGGGCTTCATATAGAAGTAAATGAAAATGAATATAGAAAACAAATTGTTTCTTTTGCGCTACAAGCAAAAGAATTATTCAATAAATCAAGTGAAAAGATAATTTTAGATGAGTTTGATCAAAGTATGTATACAGACTTTTGGACGGAATATAATCATTTGCTAAATAAGTATAAATAAAAAAGCACTGTAACCAGTGCTTTTTTATTATAGATTACGAGATGGTAGGGTTTTCAAAAATAACAATCTCTGAACTGTTTGTAGTTGAAACGCGTTGGGCGTAATATGTTAAAGCTGAAGAAATATATGCTGGTAACGTATCATTTGTATGTGATGTTGTATATTCATGGATTAATTCCTTTAAAGTTGTCCATTCTAATTGTGCTGGGTGATCAGACACGAAAGAACTTACCCAGCGATCAAATGAAGATGAAAAATCAGTTTGTAAACGAAATACTTCTTTCATAATAAAACGCTCCCTTAAAATGTAGTATAATCATTTTAACACAAAACACGAACGATTGCTAAATTTTTTAAGTATAATGTTCGTGTTATATAGTTGTCTAGATGATTGGTTATGTAAATTCAATTTGCCATTTGAAATAACATTCCGTAAGATGAGAGATAGAGTATATTTAGAGCTGGAGGAAAGAAAGTGGAATTTGTATTTTTAGGAACTGGTGCAGGTGTTCCTTCAAAAGGAAGGAACGTTTCAGCAATTGCTTTACAATTGTTAGAAGAACGAGGACAAACTTGGTTATTTGATTGTGGCGAGGCCACGCAACATCAAATATTACATACATCTGTACGTCCGCGCCGCATTGAAAAAATATTTATTACGCATTTACATGGCGATCATATTTTTGGATTGCCTGGTTTATTAGGTAGCCGTTCATTTCAAGGAGGAACTACGCCTTTAACGGTGTATGGACCGAAAGGAATTAAACAATTTATTGAAGTGGCATTATCGGTAAGTACGACACATGTGAAATATCCACTTGAAGTTGTGGAGATAACAGAAGCAGGTACCGTATTTGAAGATAATGAATTTTATGTAGAAACGAAAAGATTGTCACACGGTATAGAATGTTTTGGATATCGTATTGTAGAGAAAGATATACAAGGTGCTCTTTTAGTTGATAAGTTGCTTGAGATGGGTGTGAAACCAGGTCCAATCTTTAAACGTTTAAAGGATGGAGAAGTAGTTGAATTAGAGGATGGCACGATATTAAATGGAAATGAGTTTATCGGCCCACCTCAAAAAGGAAGAATTATTACTATCTTAGGTGATACGCGATATTGCGAAGCGAGTAGGGAGCTTGCGCAAGATGCAGATGTACTTGTCCATGAAGCGACTTTCGCAGCAGAAGATGAGCAACAAGCGCATGATTATTTTCATTCCACATCTAAGCAAGCTGCGAGCATTGCACTTCAGGCAAATGCGAAGCGATTAATCTTAACTCACATTAGTTCTCGCTATCAAGGAGATACATATAAGGAATTATTGAAAGAGGCAAGAGAGTTGTTTTCTAATACAGAAATAGCGACAGATTTGAAATCATTCCCAGTAGAAAAATAATAATTTTGTAAAAAATGGTAACGATGGGTTGCCATTTTTTTATGTCTAAAAAAATTTAAAAATAAAACTGTTATTATTTTATACTTATACTTGGATGATACAGAAAATTAGAATGGTTTGAATATATACGATAAAAATACGAAATAATGATTATTTAGAAAAACTGTTATATAAGTCAGATGACATACAAGTGATACAAATAGCAGGAATGGACTTTTATTCAGAACTTTTAAAATTCAACAAAAGTAAGCGTTTTATAAAAAACAAGCTATAATGAGGGCAGATTATAATTTATGATAAGTCACATGCTTTTTAGTTATTATCGTAACAAGTGAAGTTGACTAAACCATGAGAGAGTAACATGAGAATTATAATAGGAAAGATATCGCTTGTTTATGCTATCCTTGCAATGGCTTCTGTGTTAAACTTTGGATTGCTACCAGACTTTATTGTGGATTATCTTATATCATTTTTTAATGAAAATAATGCTAAGATTCTTATGTATTATTATAACTGGTATTATTTCAGGTTATATTGGATTACTTTTATTTAAAAATTATCCAATTCATACAGCAGAACAAATTCGTGGTACAACTGGAAAAGCGACAGATGTAGCAGGTTAATAGAATAGTAGAATAAATTTTTGCATAGAGGTTTAGGGGGAGTTATGATGAAGTATCGCTCAGTATTTGATATTATCGGTCCAGTTATGATTGGACCATCAAGTTCACATACAGCAGGCGCGGCAAGAATGGGGCAAGTTGCTCGCCAGCTGTTTCGTCATGAACCAGAAAGAGTAAGCATTTCGTTATATGGATCATTTGCAAAGACGTATCGAGGGCATGGTACGGATGTAGCACTAATCGGTGGAATATTAGGATTTGAAACAGATGACTTACGTATTCCAGAGGCGCTAGAAATAGCAAAAGAGCGCGGAATTGAAGTGGAATTCATTGAAGAAGATGCCAATGCACCTCACCCAAATACAGCGAAAATTCGTTTGTATAAAGGTGAAGAAGAAATTGAAGTTGTTGCTTGCTCAATTGGTGGCGGTAAAATTGAAGTTGTAGAATTAAACGGATTCGATCTTCAATTATCAGGCACAAGTCCAGCACTACTTATTGTAAATAACGATCGCTTTGGTGCTATTGCAGCAGTAGCTTCAATCCTTGCTACAAACGAGATTAACATTAGTACAATGAGTGTTTCTCGTAAAGAAAAAGGAAGAAGAGCGCTTATGGTTATTGAAACAGATGAATTATTAGCAGATGAAGTGATTGAAGAAATAAAAGCGCAACAAAATATTTGTCAAGTAACTATTATGGATTAATTGCAGGGGGGACACACCATGTTTCGGAACGCAGCGGAACTAGTGGCGCAAGCTAAAGAACAAAATGTAAAAATCGCAGAAATTATGATTCAATGTGAAATGGAAACAAGAAATATTTCACGTGAAGAAGTAATTGCTGGTATGGAAAAGAACTTAGTCGTGATGGAACAAGCAGTAGAACGTGGTATTCGCGGCGTGAAATCACCAACTGGTTTAACTGGTGGAGATGCTGTAAAAGTTCAAGCGTATATGAAGAGTGGAAAAGGCTTATCTGGAGATACGATTTTGGATGCAGTAAGCAAAGCTGTTGCAACAAATGAAGTAAACGCAGCGATGGGAATTATTTGTGCAACACCAACAGCAGGGTCTGCTGGAACAGTGCCAGGTGTACTATTTGCGCTAAGAGAAAAATTGCAGCCTACACGTGAAGAAATGATTGAATTCTTATTTACAGCAGGAGCTTTCGGTATGGTTGTTGCGAATAACGCTTGTATTTCTGGTGCTGCAGGAGGATGCCAAGCTGAAGTTGGTTCAGCAAGTGGAATGGCGGCTGCAGCTGCAGTTGAGATGGCTGGTGGAACACAAGATCAAGCAGCTACAGCGATGGCAATTTCATTAAAGAACATGCTTGGTTTAGTGTGTGATCCTGTTGCAGGACTTGTAGAAGTACCTTGTGTAAAACGTAATGCAGCAGGAGCTGCAAATGCGATGATTTCAGCAGATTTAGCATTAGCTGGTGTAACGAGTACAATTCCATGTGATGAAGTAATTGAGGCAATGTTTAGAATCGGACAAACGATGCCAGTAGCACTTCGTGAAACAGCGGAAGGTGGACTTGCAGCAACGCCGACTGGTCGTCGCCTGCAAGAAGAGATTTTTGGGAAGAACAATAACTAAGTGTAATTATAGAAAAAGGAGCTCAAATAAACTTGAGCTCTTTTTTTATTTTTCTTTTGTTAGTTGTTCTAATGTTTTTCCAAGATTATGTGATCGTTCCGTTGCCTGTTTAATACAAGAAATAAGTGCTTGTTGAAATTTATGTTCTTGTAATACTTCAATACCTGCTTCGGTAGTTCCGCCAGGAGAAGTAATTTCCTTTCGCAAAATAGAAGGGTGTTTGTCACTTGCTTTTAGCATTTCAGCAGCACCAATCATCGTTTGAAGAATAAGTGATTTTGCAACATCTTCTTTTAAACCAATTTTTTTTGCAGCTTCTTCCATAGCTTCCACTACGTAATAAATATAAGCAGGTCCACTTCCGGATAATGCAGTGACAGCATGCATATCTTCTTCCTCTACAACAGAGACGAGACCAATCGTTTCAAATAAAGATGTTGCAGTGCGAATATGTTCCGCTGTTGCATGTTTCGAAGGAGAGATAGCGGTAGCTGATTTTAAAATGGCTGCGGATGTATTTGGCATTGCACGAATAATTGGAACGTCTTTTTGAAGTAGTTTTCTAATTGAGTGAGTAGAAACACCTGCTAGTAATGAAATAATAAGCACGTTATTATTTATGTATTCTTTAAAAGGGATAAGCGCCTCTGCAACATCCTTTGGTTTCATTGCTAGAAAAAGAATATTTGCATCAGTAAGTAATTCTTTTTTATTATGAGTACCTTTGACACCGTATTTTTTATGTAGCTCTTGTAATCTTGTCTCGTTAGAACGATTACTTACAGTAATTTGTTCACATTTAACAACATTTGCATGTAACAAGCCACCAATAATAGCTTCAGCAATAGAGCCTGCACCTAGAAAGGAAATGTTTTGAATAGACATGATGTTCCTCCTTTAATTTTGGTTAGAAATTCTTATAAATGTACATACATTCGTTTTTTTATAGGAAACACCTCTTTTTATCTGAAAATAATGACAAATATATATAGAAGTTGTAAACTGAAGAAGTATTCATTTTTGAACCGGAAAGAGACAGGGGGGCTAAGCATGACGGCGATTCACCGAATGGAGATTCCTGTACCATTTGCAGTGGAAACTGTGAATGTGTTTTTAGTTGAGGGGGAGACATTAACATTAATTGATACAGGGACGAATACAGAAGAGGCAAGAAATGCGTTAGAAAGTCAATTAGGTACATTAGGACATACGATAGAAGATATTGAAACAGTAGTCATTACGCATCATCATGCAGATCATTGTGGACTTTTAAATATATTTTCTGAGAAGACGAATATTATTGGACATCCTTGGAATGAGCCTTGGATCACACAAAATCCAGAGTTTTTAAAGCGGTATCATGAATTTTTTAGAGAGACGGCCTTACAGTTTGGTGTGCCAGTAGCATTTTTGAAAGATGAGTCGTTATTGACGACGAGGACACTTAAATATTCTTGTAATAGATCGTTAACGCATACTGTGAGAGAAGGAGATCGTATTAATTCTTTGCCTGGATTTACAGTGCTTGAAACACCAGGTCATGCTTCTACTCATATTTCTTTATATAGAGAATCTGATGGAATATTAATTGGTGGAGATGCTCTCATTAGTCATATTTCTTCGAATCCAATACTAGAACCACCATATGAAGGGCAAACAGAACGGGCACGCCCATTACTACAATATAATCAAACATTACAGCGTTTAAGCGAAATGAATATTTCACGCATTTTATCAGGGCATGGGGAAGATGTTCTAAATGTGAAACAACTTATTGAAACGAGATTACAAAAGCAAGAAACACGTGCTTTTAAAGTACTTGAGTTATTAAAGGAAAAACCAATGACAGCATTTGAAGTATGTGTAAAACTATTTCCGGTATTATATAAAGAACAATTACCACTTACTATTTCAGAAACGGTTGGACAATTGGACTATTTAGCATATAATCAACAAGTGATGATTGATGAGTCATCGCAACAATTGATTTATTATGCAAAGTAGGTGACAGCAATGACAGGACGTTTACAAAATAAAGTAATCGTCATTACAGGTGCTTCTAGTGGGATTGGTGAGCAAGTTGCAATGCAAGTTGCAGCACAGGGAGCGACTCCAGTATTAATGGCTCGAACAGAAGAGAAACTACAAGCGTTAGTAGACAAAATTAAAGAAACTTATAATATGCCTTGCTATTATTATGTATTAGATGTAAGTGATGAGATGGAAGTACAGTCTGTTTTTTCAAAGGTATTACAAGAAGTGGGACGTATTGATATATTAGTAAACAATGCGGGATTTGGTATTTTTAAAACGTTTGAAGATGCGTCAATGGGTGAAGTAAAAGATATGTTCCAAGTAAATGTATTTGGATTAGTAGCATGTACGAAAGCGGTACTACCTTATATGGTAAACAAGAATGAAGGACATATTATTAATATCGCTTCACTTGCTGGAAAAATTGCAACTCCGAAATCGAGTGCTTATGCAGCAACGAAACATGCCGTATTAGGATTTACGAATAGTTTACGCATGGAATTAGCCAATACAGATATTTATGTTACAGCAATTAATCCAGGTCCGATAGATACAAACTTTTTTGAAATAGCGGATCAATCTGGTACATATGTAAAGAATATGGGACGTTACATGTTAAAACCAACATACGTAGCAGAACAAATCGTAAAGTCGATGCACACGAAAAAACGTGAAGTAAACTTACCGAAGTGGATGGGAATTGGCCCGAAACTTTATGCTTTATTCCCAGGTTTATTTGAACGTGTAGCAGGTAAATCATTAAGTAAAAAATAGGAGATTTCCATATGGAAATCTCCTATTTTTTATTGTTTTCCAGTTACATAATCATAAACAATATCCTCAATTTCCTCGTATAAATCAATTTCAATATTTGAATGAGTCACCGTTTGAATATGTTTCACTAGCATTTCCTGATCTTCTTTTGATATTGGACTGCATTGATATTGTTGAAAACTTTTTATAATCATTTTCTCAATTAATTTTTCGTTCATATTTTTCCCCGCCTGTATGTACGTATGTATTGTTTTATTGTACTTGAAGTGAAATAAAAAAACTACTATGCACTATTTTTGTATAAAAATTCGGTTGAGTATATTATTTTTCTAATAAAATTAAGTTTTTTTAGATTTAAAAATTTATAAATATTTAATTGACTCTATAAATATACAATATTATAATCATACTTAATTTAAAGAATCGATATGAGGAGGAACTTATGAAAGTCGCAATTATTGGAGCCACTGGATATGGGGGCATTGAGTTAATTCGTTTATTAGAACAACATCCATATTTTTCGATAGCATCTCTCCATTCTTTTTCACAAGTTGGTGAGTGTATAACAAATGTATATCCGCATCTTCGAAATGTCCTTTTTCATACGTTACAAGAAATTGATGTGGAGACGATAGGAAAAGAAGCAGAAATCGTATTTCTAGCAACCCCAGCAGGAGTATCGGCGGAGTTAACTCCCAAGTTATTAGCAGAAGGTTTAAAAGTAATTGACCTATCTGGAGACTTTCGTATGATAGATCCTTCGTCATATGAACTGTGGTATAAAAGGCCAGCAGCGAAAGAAGAAATTCTTAGAAAAGCAGTGTATGGGTTAAGTGAATGGAAAAGGACTGGGATTCAAAAGGCGAATTTAATTGCAAACCCAGGATGTTTTGCTACAGCCACATTGCTAGCGATAGCGCCGTTAGTACGTAGCGGCATGATTGAAGAAGATTCGATTATTATTGATGCGAAATCAGGGGTATCAGGAGCAGGTAAAACACCAACAACAATGACTCATTTTCCTGAGCTATATGATAACTTGCACATTTATAAAGTGAATGAGCATCAGCACGTTCCAGAGATTGAGCAAATGCTTACAGAATGGAATAGTGAATCACAGCCAATTACATTTAGCACACATTTAATACCGATATCACGAGGAATCATGATTACACTTTATGCAAAAGTAAAACAAAAGATGGAAATAAAGCAACTTCAAAAATTGTATGAAGAAACGTATGAACAATCGCCTTTCATCCGAATTTGTACGCAAGGGAAATTTCCAAGTCCAAAAGAAGTGAGAGGCTCAAATTATTGTGATATTGGCATAGCTTACGATGAAAGAGCTGAAAGAGTTACGGTCGTTTCTGTTATAGACAATATGATGAAAGGCGCGGCTGGGCAAGCGATTCAAAATGCAAACATAATAGCGGGACTAGAAGAGACAACAGGTTTACAACATATGCCGCTTTATCTATAAGGGGGACATGATGATTAAAGTAGCGTCTATTACAAAATTAGAAAATGGTTCAATTGTAACGCCGAAAGGCTTTTCTGCAATTGGTACTGCAAATGGTTTAAAAAAGGAGAAAAAGGATTTAGGTGCCATCGTTTGTGATGTACCTGCATCATGTGCCGCTGTGTATACAACGAATCAAATACAAGCAGCTCCTTTGCAAGTAACGAAGGATAGTATAACGGCAGAAGGGAAGTTACAAGCAATTATCGTTAATAGTGGAAATGCCAATGCTTGTACTGGAATGAAAGGATTACAAGACGCATACGAGATGCGCGCATTAGGGGCGGAACATTTTGGGATGAAAGAAAATTACGTTGCAGTAGCTTCAACAGGTGTAATTGGTGTTCCACTGCCGATGGATATAATCCGAAAGGGAGTTGCAACTCTTATACCAACGAAGGAAGAAAGTGAAGCATATTGTTTTTCTGAAGCAATTTTAACGACGGATCTTATAACGAAAGAAACTTGCTATGAAATGATTATTGATGGGAAGAAAGTGGCGATTGCGGGTGTTGCAAAAGGTTCAGGGATGATTCATCCGAATATGGCAACGATGCTTAGTTTTATTACGACAGATGCTCATATAGAGCATGACGTATTGCAAACAGTGTTATCCCAAATTACGAATCATACATTTAATCAAATTACGGTAGATGGAGATACTTCTACGAATGATATGGTCATCGTTATGGCAAGTGGATTATCAGAAACAAGACCGATAAATATGGAACATACAGATTGGGAAACTTTCGTATGTGCTTTACAGAAGGTATGTGAAGATTTAGCGAAAAAAATTGCGCAAGATGGTGAAGGAGCTAAGAAGTTAATAGAAGTAAATGTGCTAGGAGCTCAAACGAATGAAGAGGCAAAAAAAATTGCAAAGCAAATAGTCGGTTCGAGTCTTGTGAAAACAGCAATACATGGTGAAGACCCAAACTGGGGGCGAATTATTAGCAGTATTGGACAAAGTGAAGTAGCTATTAATCCGAACACAATTGACATTACTCTTCAATCTATATCGGTATTAAAAAATAGTGAGCCTCAAATATTTTCTGAAGAAGAAATGAAAGAGAGATTACAAGAAGATGAAATAGTCATTAATGTGTACTTACACTTAGGTGAAGAGACAGGATCAGCTTGGGGCTGTGACTTAAGCTATGAATATGTGAAAATAAATGCTTGTTATCGTACATAAGGAGAGAGAAGATGAGCGATTATATTGTAGTGAAATGCGGCGGTAGTATGTTGAATCAATTAAATGCTGTGTTTTTTGATTGTATAAAGAAATTGCAACAGAAGTATAAAGTAGTGATTGTTCATGGTGGTGGGCCAGAAATTGATGCCAAATTAAAAGATTGTAACATCAACGTAGAAAAAAGAGATGGATTACGCGTAACACCAAAAGAAGTTATGGATGTTGTTCAAATGGTGCTATGCGGAAGTACGAATAAAAAACTCGTAATGAATTTACAAAAGCATAATTTACTTGCTGTAGGTTGTTCAGGGTGTGACGGCAATTTACTTCAAGTTCAACCTATCAGCGAGGAGATAGGATATGTGGGAGAAGTAAGTTATGTCGAAACGTCCTTATTAAAAGGGCTAATGAATATGAATTATATTCCTGTTATTGCTCCAATCGGGATAAATGGTAATGAAATTTATAACATAAATGCGGACAATGCTGCAGCTGGGATTGCGGCCGCGTTAGGGGCAAAAGAGCTTATTTTTATTACGGATGTAGATGGAATATTACATGAAGGGAATTTGGTAAAGGAAACGGATGAATCTGAAATTGCTACTTTTATAGAAACAGGTGTTATTACAGGTGGGATGATTCCGAAAGTACAGGCGGCACTAGCATCATTAAAAATGGGAGTGCAAAAGATAAGTATTGTGAATGGTACAAAAGATTTTACTGAGGTTACGGGAGAGTGTATTGGAACGAAGGTAACGAAAGGCGTGAGTATTGCATGACGAGTCATCTTTTTCAAACGTATGGCAGAAGAACTATTGAGTTTGTAAAGGGAACTGGAACGAAAGTTATTGATAATAACGGTAAGGAATATTTAGATTTCACATCAGGAATTGGCGTATGTAATTTAGGACATTGTCACCCTACTGTTCTCAAAGGTGTACAAGAGCAACTTGATGATATATGGCATATATCTAACCTGTTTACAAACAGCTTACAAGAAGAAGTTGCGTCATTATTAACAGAAAATAGAGCATTAGATTATGTGTTTTTCTGTAATAGTGGGGCAGAGGCAAATGAAGCGGCTTTAAAGTTAGCACGTAAGCATACTGGAAAATCTCTCGTCGTAACATGCCAGCAGTCTTTTCACGGTAGAACATTTGGAACGATGAGTGCAACGGGCCAAGATAAGGTGAAAGAAGGATTTGGTCCATTACTTCCATCTTTTTTACATATCCCTTTTAACGATATTAAAGCATTAGAGGAAGTAATGAATGAAGAAGTTGCGGCGGTAATGGTAGAAGTTGTTCAAGGAGAGGGAGGAGTAATACCTGCTGATCTATCTTTTTTGAAAGAGATTGAAACATTATGTAATAAGTTCGGTTCCTTATTTATTATAGACGAAGTACAAACGGGGATAGGAAGAACTGGAACACTATTCGCTTATGAACAAGTGGGAATAGAGCCTGATATCGTTACCGTTGCAAAGGCACTTGGGAATGGGATTCCTGTCGGAGCGATGATTGGCGGGAAAGAGCTCGGAACGTCGTTTACTGCAGGATCACACGGTTCAACTTTTGGCGGGAATTACATCGCGATGGCTGCAGCGAAAGAAGTATTGCAAGTGAGTAAAAAACCATCGTTTTTAAAAGAAGTACAAGAAAAAGGCGAGTACGTATTAGAGAAGTTGCAAGAGGAATTACAGCATGTCGAATGTATTCAAAATATACGTGGTAAGGGGCTTATGATTGGGATTGAGTGTAAGCATGAAGTTGCAAGTTTTATAGAACAACTAGAAAACGAAGGACTTCTCGTATTACAAGCAGGCCCTAATGTTATAAGACTATTACCGCCACTCATTGTCACGAATGAAGAGTTAGAACAGGCAGTATATATAATAAAAAAAGTAGTTTGTACAAAAAACGTATCAATCATATAAGGGGGAAGTTTCATGTCAACTGTACAAGTACCGAAATTAAATACGAAAGATCTTTTAACACTAGAAGAATTAACGAAAGAAGAAATTATTTCTTTAATTGAGTTCGCTATATATTTAAAAAAGAATAAGCAAGAGCCTTTATTACAAGGCAAAATATTAGGGCTTATTTTTGATAAGCATTCAACTCGTACTCGTGTATCTTTTGAAGCGGGAATGGTACAACTCGGGGGACATGGTATGTTTTTAAGTGGGAAAGAGATGCAAATGGGAAGAGGAGAAACCGTTTCAGATACTGCGAAAGTATTATCGCAGTATATTGACGGGATCATGATACGTACATTCTCACACGCGGATGTAGAAGAGCTTGCAAAAGAATCGAGTATTCCTGTTATTAACGGTTTAACGGATGATCATCATCCTTGTCAAGCATTGGCAGACCTCATGACGATATATGAAGAAACAAATACATTTAAAGGAATAAAATTAGCTTACGTAGGTGACGGAAATAATGTATGTCATTCATTGTTGCTAGCGAGTGCAAAAGTCGGAATGCATATGACTGTTGCAACGCCTGTAGGATATGAACCGAATGAAGAGATTGTAAAAAAAGCGTTAGCGATTGCCAAGGAAACAGGAGCTGAAATTGAAGTTTTGCATGATCCTGAATTAGCGGTGAATGAAGCAGATTTCATTTATACTGACGTTTGGATGAGCATGGGGCAAGAGGGCGAAGAAGAGAAATATTCTTTATTTCAACCTTACCAAATCAATAACGAACTTGTTAAGCATGCGAAACAAACATATCGTTTCTTACACTGTTTACCTGCCCATCGTGAAGAAGAAGTAACAGGCGAAATTATAGATGGACCACAGTCTATCGTATTTGAGCAAGCTGGTAATCGATTGCATGCTCAAAAAGCGTTATTAGTGAGTTTATTTAAAAATGTAGAAGAGCCTTCCTAAAAGGGAGGTTTTTTTATATTAAAATGTCGGATGTATATTTGGTTAACCATTTCGATATCATTTATAATAAAAGAGAAAACTAAATTTGTTTTTCAGAGTGTGTAAGGACATACTACATATAAAAATATAGTTAAAGAGATGATGAGGGTGAAAACAACTAAGAAAACATATTCGTTTTTTCAGCGGATGTGGAGAATATTAAAGTTTCAATATTATAAGTTGCTTCGATCGCCAGAAGGCGCAAAGAAAGTATCGTTAGGGTTTGCTATAGGATTCGGCTTAGAAATGTTAGTCATTTATACGGCATCGCTCGTATATGTAGTATTTTATCCAATCGTCAGGTTAGCAAAGGGATCTTTTCCTGCGGCAGTTATTGGCAATATTATTGGGAAAATATCGTTTCTCCCAGTATTTTTATTTCCGCTTGCGTATGCGCTAGGAAAAATGATTTATCCATTTCATGTACAGAAAATTCATCATGAACCATTTACGATATCGGACTTGTTTTCAAGTCACATTTTTACGATATTAAAGAGCTTATTACAAAGCGAAGTGTATGTATTAATTGGAATGACGATTTTAGGAGTTGTGTTTGGTCTCATTTCATATTTCGTTGTGCATTATTTATACGAAAAGAACCGTAAGTTACGCTTGAAGAAAAGGAAGAAACGAGTGAGAGAACCACTTGTACAATTATAAACAATGTCACATTCATTTTCTCCTTTGAATATGTTTAAGAAAAAGGAGGAGAGGATAATGTATTATTATTACGTACCTCAAGTATATCCATATGTAAATTATTATCCGGTTTATGATACGAGTAGACAATACGAATTATATCGGCAACAACAATTACAGCAATTATCACAAATACCACAACAACAGCCTACACAGGAAAAAAAACCATATTTAACAACATGGCCATATTCCAATGTGTACTATGGTAACTATTACGAATCATAAAGCTGCTTCTATTTAGAAGCAGCTTTATACGTTTGTTTTCAAAATTAAATTTTGAATGGTTTGAAGAGAATGAATGAGCTTTTCGCGCTCTTCCTCAGATAATGTTTGGAAATTTTCTTTTAGTTTGTCTAAAATGAATTGCTGATACTGATTTACTAATAATTTCCCTTCAGCTGTTAGAGAAATTAAAATGACCCGTCGATCTTTTTCGCTATAATGACGCTCTATTAGTTCTTCTTGAATAAGTTTGTTTAATAGAGGTGTCATGTTAGGCCGTGAAATCGCTAGCCGCTTGCCGATTTCGGAAACTGCTAATGTGCCGTTTTCATGCAAAAGCAGTAATACTTGTGTATGTGATGGCGGCATATGTCTTTGAGAAGAAAATTCTCCAGGAAGCATAAATTTGCGATAAAAAAGAGGCACTAGCGAAAGAAGATGATCAACAATACGTTCCCACTCGCGTGATTCCATATAAAGGCCCCCTTCCACTATCATTGTAACAAAAAAGACATGTTATAAAAATAGAATTGTTTCATGGGAATTTTAATATTTGTAGGCCAATACTTTTTTTGTAAATGAATCGGCAATAATCGTATAGCCTTTATCATTTGGGTGTACTTGGTCAAAGAGCAATTCTTTTTTATCATTCGATATTAATTTACGAATTGGCAAAACGATAGATGGTTGATTCACTTTTGCAATGGAATAAACGGATTCATTCCAGCCGTCTAAAAACATATCTGCATAACTTGCGATGGAGTCATCGAGTTGTAACGGGTTATAGAGTTCAGAAAGAATGAGTAAAGCATCCGGATTTTGATCTCGGACTGTCTTTACAATATTTTTTACATCCGCTTCAAAATGAGCTTTTTCTTTATTTAACATTTTAATACCGTCTATAACACCGACATCACGATTTAAGCGAAATAAATTATTTCCCCCAATATTAATTGTAATGATATTTGCTGCTCTAATTTTTTGCTTTACATCTTCTGATTGAACTTTTTTAGCGAGACGATCTGTTGTAAGACCGTTTATCCCAAGGTTTTCTACAGTAATTGGTTTATGAATTTGTGCTTCTATTTGTTTAGAGGCTAATTCAGCAAATCCACCTTGTGTTGATCCATATCCTTTGGCGAGCGAATCACCTAGTACGAGATGATAAAAGGAATCGTTTGTTTGCTTATCAATCCAACTTGGGGCAGATGTTTTTTCTGTTTTTTCTTCGGGTTCATTTTGTTTTGTCTCGTCGTTCTTTTCAAAATAAGAATAAGAAATGATCAGAAGGAGGAGACAAACAATTGTTAAGATGACTTTTTTCATAAATTCATCCTCCTTGTAATTGGTAATTGTATCATATTCAGCAGTATTAGCAATGTAAGGGCATATTATATGTTTATGAAAAGTTTATAATAACTTTACAGAAAATTTGTTGAAGTTTGTCAAAAAATATTGACGATAGGAAAGAACTTTATATATGATAATGTCAGATAAGGTGAAATTTTAATTAGTGGGAGCTTTATTTCCTATTAATTGTTAGTCTTCATCAATCGAGCGTTTAAGGGGACTACTCGTTAGCGCAGGGTGAAATGAAAATTGTGTCTCTAATAGAAGAAAAAAGGTATGTGGTTAGAGACAGATAGGGATTCATTTCATTATTTCTGGTAATTGTATAAGGGGGATTTTTTGTGAAAAAGTCAAAAAAAATGCTAGCTGGAGCAACTCTTGCGATTGGTGTAATGGCACCGCAAGTAATGCCAGCAACAGCTCATGCAGATGAGAACACTGGGGAGAGTACAGTTAACTTACGAATTCTAGAAACATCAGATATTCACGTTAACTTAATGAATTACGATTATTATCAAACGAAAACAGATAATAAAGTAGGTCTTGTACAAACGGCAACACTCGTTAATAAAGCACGTGAAGAAGTGAAAAACTCTGTCCTATTTGATGATGGGGATGCATTACAAGGGACACCGCTTGGGGATTACGTAGCGAATAAAATAAAAGATCCGAAGAATCGTGTGGATCCTAGTTATACACATCCATTATATCGTGTAATGAATTTAATGAAGTATGACGTCATCTCTCTTGGGAATCATGAATTTAACTACGGTTTAGATTATTTAAATAAAGTGATTGAAAAAACGGATTTCCCGGTTATTAACTCGAATGTCTACAGAGATGACCATGATGGTAATGATGAGAATGACGAGCATTACTTTGATAAACCATATCATATTTTAGAGAAAGAAGTAGTGGATGAAGCAGGCCAAAAACAAATAGTGAAGATTGGTGTAATGGGATTTGTTCCACCACAAATTATGAATTGGGATAAAGCGAATTTAGAAGGAAAAGTAAAGGCAAAAGATATTGTGCAAACAGCGAAAAAATTAGTTCCGGAAATGAAGGCGCAAGGTGCGGATATTATAGTTGCACTAGCGCATTCAGGTGTTGATAAGAGTGGATACAACGAAGGAATGGAAAATTCATCGTTTTATTTAGCGACAGAAGTTCCTGGCGTAGATGCAGTATTAATGGGACATTCACATACTGAAGTGAAGGATGTATTTAATGGTGTTCCAGTTGTAATGCCTGGTGTCTTTGGAAGTAACTTAGGTATTATTGATATGCAATTGAAAAAGGTAAACGGAAAATGGGAAGTACAAAAAGATCAATCTAAGCCACAACTTCGCCCGATTGCTAATAGTAAAGGTACCCCATTAGTAGAATCTGATCAAAAATTAGTTAATGAAATTAAAGATGAGCATCAAGCGACAATCGACTATGTAAATACACCTGTAGGTAAAACGAAAGCACCAATTAATAGTTATTTTTCATTAGTACAAGATGATCCTTCCGTACAAATTGTGACAAATGCGCAAAAATGGTATGTAGAACAAGAACTTAAAAAACCAGAGTACGAAGAGATTAAAGATATTCCGGTTTTATCTGCAGGCGCACCATTTAAAGCAGGTGGCCGAAACGGTGCTACATATTATACGGATATTCCAGCTGGAACGTTAGCAATTAAAAACGTTGCAGATTTATACGTGTATCCAAATACGTTATATGCTGTAAAAGTAAATGGGGCACAAGTGAAAGAATGGCTTGAAATGTCTGCAGGTCAGTTTAATCAAATTGATCCAAAGAAAACAGAAGAACAGCCGTTAGTAAATATAGGCTATCCTACATATAACTTCGATATTTTAGATGGCTTAAAATACGAAATTGATGTAACACAACCGGCGAAATACGATAAAGATGGAAAAGTTGTAAATGCAAATGCTAATCGTATTGTAAATATGACATATGAAGGTAAGCCAGTAGCTGACAAGCAAGAGTTCATCGTCGCTACAAATAACTATCGTGGAAGTAGCCAAACGTTCCCAGGTGTAAGTAAAGGGGAAGTTGTATACCAATCACAAGATGAAACACGTCAAATCATTGTGAAGTATATGCAAAAAATAAAAGATATTGATCCAGCAGCTGATCAAAATTGGACATTTAAACCGATTGTTGCAGATAAATTAAATACAACATTTGATTCTTCACCAAATGCACAAAAGTATATAAAGAAAGATGGAAAGATTTCATATGTTGGACCATCTGAAAATGAATTTGCTAAATATGCAATTGATATAACGAAGAAGAATGATGATAAAGAAACTGGTGAAGGAAATCCAACGACACCGCCAACAGGTGGTGAAGGAAATCCAACGACACCGCCAACAGGTGGTGGAGAAAATCCGACGACACCGCCAACAGGTAATGGAGAAAACCCAACACCACCAACAGAAGAAGGTAATAATGGTAATGAACCAAAGCAAGATGGAAATAATACCGGATCTGGACAAACTACAACAGATGATCAAAATACAAAAGAAACAACAACTGTAAGTGAAAATAAAGAAGCTGAAAAAGATGAACGTGATTTACCGAAAACAGGTGCAAGTATTGCTTCTACAATTGGAGCTGGTCTTGCGTTTGTTGGAGCGGGATTACTTATGTTATTTAGAAGAAAGAAAGCGAATAGATAGTCGAGAAATATAAAAAGGATTACCGATTTGGTAATCCTTTTTGTTATATTATGAAACTGGTACTGCTTTTTCTTTTTTCCATGAAAGACCGAATCCAGTAAAGCCGACGATAATGGTTACGACTGGACACGCTAAACAGAAGATTGCGTATGGCAAGTAATCGAATGTTGGAACGCTAAGAACGTTTGTTAAGAATACGCCACTGACACCCCATGGTACGAGTGGATTAATTACTGTACCAGCATCTTCTAATACTCGTGATAAATTACGACGTTCTAAACCGACTTCATCGTATTTATTAGCAAATGCTTGTCCTGTTAAAACGATGGATAAGTACTGCTCACCAAGTAAGAAGTTTACACCAATTGCAGTTGAAGCAGTAGAAATAATTAAGCGTGTACTAGTTTTTACGAAGCTAGAGATAATATTCATCAGCTGCGCTATAATACCCATTCCTTGTAATAATCCTCCCATACAAAGAGCTAGGAAAATAAGAGCAATTGACATCATCATACTTTGCAGGCCACCGCGAGATAATAAGCTGTCAATGTCTTTGATACCAGTTTTAGAAACGTAACCGTCTTGCATAATTTTTATTAAATCAGCTAAAGAAGTGCTAGGTTTAAAAATAAAGAGAATAATAATCCCTACCACAATTCCTGCAAGTAATGTTGGAACTGCGGGTACCTTTTTAAATGCGAATAGGAACAGTAATAAAATAGGAATCAGCGTAACGATAGAAATCGTTGCATTTTTTTCTAATGTGTTAATAAATGCTGAGAAATCAACGTTTCCACCAGATCCGCTTCCTAAAATGAAAAATGCGATAAATGCAATAATGAAAGCTGGCACTGTTGTCCAAAGCATGTTACGAATATGTTCAAATAAATCTACACCTGTTACAGCAGGCGCTAAGTTTGTTGTATCAGATAAAGGAGACATTTTATCTCCGAAGAATGCACCAGAAATAATTGCACCAGCAATAAGAGCTGGATCGTATCCAAGGGCAGTACCCATTCCCATAAAGGCAAGTCCTACAGTTGCAGCAGTTGTAAATGCACTACCGATACTAGTTCCAACAATTGCACAAACAACAAAAACAGTTGGAACGAAAATTTTTGGAGATACAAGTTGGAAGCCGTATACCATTAAAGTTGGAATAGTTCCAGCTGCGATCCAAACGCTAATTAATACGCCTACAAGTAAGAAAATAAATATAGATGGAATACCAGCTGAAATACTACTGATCATCCCTTTCTCCATAGTAGACCAAGAGATTCTCTTCAGGAATCCAAATGCTAATAAAAGAACGATACCAAATAAAATTGGGATGTGTGGTGAAACTTCTAATTGAATAACACTAAAACCAATACAGAAAAAGATAAAAGTTGTTAAAAGAACAGACTCAATTTTTGAAACCATTGTTTTCCCCTCCTAAGTAATGTAAAATAGCTCTTTTTTATATAAAATTCGCCAATATTGTATATTTCCTTCTAAAATTTAGAATTTTGTGACAAATTACCGGTAATTGTTAGTCCTTCTATATGATACGGAAATGATTGGATAAAAAAACGTCCCTGCATATAATTATGCAGGGACGAAGAAATCGCGGTACCACCCTAGCTTGTGAAATGAATGTATCACAAAATAAAGGGTCATATGATATGCGCTTATAAAATAAAAAACGCCCCTGCAATATATGCAGGGACGAAAAATTCGCGGTACCACCCTAAATTGTGAAACAGTGTCGTTTCACCACTCTTTAGACATAACGGTCTATAACCGTCTTTCACTACTCCTCACGTTTCGTAAAAGAAGCTCCAGGGGGTAATTCATAATTCGCTCTGTACTGGTTCGCACCGACCACCAGCTCTCTGAAATCAGAAATCGAAATACTACTAAATCCTATCAACGCCGATTCATATGATGTTAGTTAAATTTTTATCATATTTTCATCTTACATGTCAATAAAAATATTAAATATTTTTTAGGGAAATAAAGGAGAATTGTTTTTAACGCTGTAAAAATGTACGTTATAATGAATTTGAAAGGGGGAGGAAAGAGTGAAGAAAAAAATAATTCTTTTTACCACTTTATTAGTTATTGGAGGAAGTGCTGGAATTTACACAGCTTTTGCGGCTGAATCAGAGCAGTTGAAACAAAAGCAAATACAACAGTCAGAAGTGAAGAAAGTAAAAGAAATAGAAGAGAAGAAATCAATGGAAAAAGCAGCAGAAAAACTAGGAGTTTCTACTGAGGGGAAAACAAAAGAAGAGGTTACGAAAGAAGTAAATACCGCTAGGTTTGAGAAGCGCCATGATTTATTAATTGAGCACGCTAAGCAACTTGGAATTGATACAGAGGGGAAAAAAGATGAAGAAATTATTTTAGAAATTGGAAAGATACAGCATGGAAAGTAGAACAACTTATCGTATGATAAGTTGTTCTTTTTTAAGAACTATTTGATTTTAAAATAATTGACAGTCATTCGGATTTAATGTTAACTATATTTATAAACAAGTTAACATTAGGGGTGACAGTTGTGACAATAAATAGTAGAACAATTGAAAAATCATCTTATACATATGAAGAATTAGCAGAGAAAAATAAAGCTTACGTATGGCACCCATTTACACAAATGAAAGATTATTTAGAAGAAGATCCTGTCATTATTGAACGTGGAGAGGGAAGAAAACTATACGATGTAAATGGTAATGAATATTGGGATGGTGTTTCATCTATATGGTTAAATGTTCACGGACATCAAGTACCGGAATTAGATGCAGCAATTCGTGAGCAATTAAATAAAATTGCTCATTCTACTATGTTAGGACTTGCTAACGTTCCATCTATTTTATTAGCAGAAAAAATTATTGAGGTTGTACCAGATGGGTTGAAGAAGGTATTCTATTCTGATTCAGGTTCTACCGCTGTTGAAATTGCAATTAAGATGGCTTTCCAATATTGGCAGCATAAAGGGAAACCAAAGAAACAAAGATTTGTTACATTAAAAGAAGCATATCACGGTGATACAATTGGAGCTGTTTCAGTAGGGGCAATAGACTTGTTTCACCAAGTGTATAGTTCGCTCTTATTTGATGCGATTAAAATGCCGTATCCATATACATATCGTTCTCCTTACGGAAATAATAAGGAGGAAATTGTAAAAAGCCATTTAGAAGAAATGGAAGAATTGTTGAAAGAAAAGCATGAAGAAGTAGCTGCCATCATTGTAGAGCCATTAATGCAAGGTGCTGGCGGAATGATTACAATGCCAAAAGGATATTTAAAAGGACTGCGCGATTTATGTACAAAGTACAATGTATTATTTATTACAGATGAGGTAGCGACTGGATTTGGGCGTACAGGGAAAATGTTTGCGTGTGAACATGAAAATGTGACGCCAGACATTTTAACTGCTGGGAAAGGTTTAACAGGTGGATATTTACCAATTGCAGTTACGGTAACGACAGATGAAATATATAATGCCTTCTTAGGAGAATATGAAGAACAAAAAACATTTTTCCATGGACATAGCTACACAGGTAATCCGTTAGGGTGTGCCGTAGCAATCGCGAATCTAGAACTATATGAAAAAACAAATTTAATAGAAGAAGTGGCACGTAAAACGGATTATGTGACAGCGCAATTAGAAAAGCTCTTTGCCTATAAACATGTAGGTGATATTCGTCAGTGCGGATTAATGGTTGGTATTGAGCTTGTGAAGAATAAGGAAACGAAAGAAGCGTTTGACTGGACAGAAAGAGTCGGTGTTCAAGTATGTAAACGCTCAAGAGAGCTGGGTATGATTTTACGACCGCTAGGTAACACGATTGTATTTATGCCACCACTTGCTTCTACTTTTGAAGAGATTGATGATATGTTACGCATTTTATATAAGGCAATCTCAGATGTTACGGAGGGAGAATAATGAGTGGTTTTTTCATAACAGCAACTGATACTGAAGTTGGAAAAACAGTAGTTGCAGGTGCTATAGCAGGTGTATTTAGAGAATTAGGATATAACGTAGGGGTATATAAACCGTTACAAAGTGGGCATGTTGCATCAAACCCTGAGGGAGATGCGGCAAGGTTAAAAGTACTATCAGGTGTACCGACACAAGAAAATGAAATTTGCCCTTATTCTATTGAAGAACCACTTGCTCCGAGACTTGCCATGAAAAGAGCTGGAAGAGTAGTAAAGTTAAAAGAAATTACTGATTACTATAATGAACTATTAAAAGAGTTTAATAGCTTATTTGTAGAAGGAGCAGGTGGGCTTGCTGTCCCATATACAGAAGATGCTTTAGTAATAGATTTTGCAACAGAATTACAGTTGCCTCTTATTGTAGTAGCTCGTCCTACATTAGGAACAGTAAATCATACAGTGTTAACGATTGCTTACGCAAAGGCGCATGGCTTAACCGTAGCGGGTGTCATTTTATCAGGTTGCAAAGAATGTGAAATGGAAAGAGTGCAAGAAAATAAAGAGATGATTGAAGAGCTGAGCGGGGTACCAGTTTTAGGATTATTACCATTCTTTGAAGGTGAGTTTACGAAAGAAGAAGTATTAGAATCTGCAAAAGAACATATTATGATTTCAAAATTAGAGGAGTTTATCCAAAATGAATCAAACGTGGCGGGCGCATCTTCAATCTAAATTACAACAATTACATGAGCAAGGGCAGTATCGAAATTTATATGTAACAGAGAAGGCAGAAGAGACTTGGCTTATTCGAGATAAAAAAAGGATGTTAAATTTAGCGTCAAATAATTATTTAGGGTTAGCTGGAGATGAAAGGTTAAAAGAAGCTGCTATTGCCTGTACAAAAAGATATGGAACTGGAGCGACTGCCTCTCGTCTCGTTGTAGGAAATCATCCATTATATGAAGAGGTTGAGAGAAGCATATGTGACTGGAAAGGTACTGAAAGAGCTTTAATTGTAAATAGTGGGTATACGGCAAATATAGGTGCCATATCTTCTTTAGCCTCTCGGCACGATATTGTTTTTAATGATAAGTTAAATCACGCAAGTATTGTTGATGGAATCATATTAAGCGGGGCAGAGCATAAAAGATATCGTCATAATGATTTGGATCATTTAGAGAAGCTGTTGAAAACAGCGTCACCTGAAAAGCGGAAATTAATCGTAACTGATACAATTTTTAGTATGGATGGTGATACTGCTTATTTGAGAGATTTAGTACAGCTGAAAGAGAAATACGGGGCAATCATTATAGTCGATGAAGCACATGCGAGTGGAATATATGGAATCGGCGGAGCTGGGTTATCTCATATAGAAAAAAATCTTGCTCAAAAAATTGATATACATATGGGGACGTTTAGCAAGGCTTTAGGGTGTTATGGTGCGTATTTGACAGGTGATGAAATTTATATAGAGTATTTACAAAATATGATGAGAAGCTTTATTTTTACTACAGCTTTACCACCAAGTACGTTAGGAGCAGTGCAAAAAGCAATTGAAATTGTAAAAGAAGATAACGAAAGAAGAGAGAACCTTATAGCAAATGGAGAATACTTCAGAACTAAATTAAGGGATGCTGGTTTTGATATTGGGAATAGCTCAACTCATATTGTACCGATTGTAGTCGGTTCAAATGAACATGCTTTACGGTTTAGTAAAAGGTTGCAAGAGGCAGGGATTGCGGCCATTGCAATTCGTCCGCCAACTGTGCCGGTTCATAGTTCTCGAATTCGCTTTGCAGTTACATCGCAACATACAATAGCTGATTTAAAATGGGCTATTGACCGAATTATTCACATTGCGAAAGAAGAGGAGATTTTCGTATGAACGAGCTAAAGGTTATTTTTATCCCCGGATGGGGAATGGAAGAGAATATTTGGGATTTAGTAATTCCGTATTTTAAAGGATATCCTGTTCAATGCATAGATTGGCGTAATGTGAACGAACGAAGTGAATTTGTGGAACGAATTATAGATGTAGCGCATAACGACAACGTAATTTTAGTTGGTTGGTCACTAGGAGCGTTAGCAGCAGTTGAAGCTTATAAAAAGATTCAGGCAAAAGGCATCGTATTAATTGGTGGTACTGCTAAATTTACAAATACGAGCGACTATAGTAACGGATGGAATGCTTTGCATGTAGAACGGCTGAAAAGGAATTTGGCGAGAAGGAAAGAAGATACGCTCAAGCGGTTTTATGAAAATATGTTTACGAAAGATGAGCTAAAAGAGAATAAAAACTTTGAAGACATTGTAGACCGTTTTAAAGGTGATTCTATTCAGTCTTTACAACTAGGTTTGGATTATTTAATAGAAACAGATATGAGAGAAGAACTAAAAGAAATTAAAGTACCTATACTACTTATTCACGGAGAACAGGATGTAATATGCCCATTGTCTGCGGCACGTAGTATGACGGAGAATAGCAGCAGCGAGCTGAAAGTAGTAAGTGATGCAGGGCATGCGTTATGTGTAACGAATTTTGAATATTGCGCAAATGAGATAATTCAATTTGTAGAGGGGATACGACATGATCAACAAAACGTTACTACAAAAACGGTTTAATGGGGCAGCCGTATCTTACGATCGATATGCAAATGTACAAAAAAAGATGGCACATTCATTACTTTCAATCTTAAAGGAACGATATAGTGAAACAGCATCAATACGTATTTTAGAACTGGGGTGCGGGACGGGGTATGTAACAGAGCAATTATCAAAGTTATTTCCGAAAGCACATATTACAGCAGTTGATTTTGCTGAAAGTATGATTGCAATTGCGCAAACTAGACAAAATGTAAAAAATGTAACGTTTCACTGTGAAGATATTGAGCGATTACGATTAGAAGAATCATATGATGTCATTATTTCAAATGCTACATTTCAATGGTTAAATAATTTACAACAAGTGTTAAGAAATTTATTTCAACATTTGTCTATAGATGGGATATTACTCTTTTCAACGTTTGGACATGAAACATTTCAAGAATTGCATGCTTCGTTCCAACGTGCGAAAGAAGAAAGAAATATAAAAAATGAAACATCGATTGGTCAACGTTTTTATTCGAAAGATCAGTTGCTTCATATATGCAAGATAGAAACAGGGGATGTGCATGTTTCTGAAACATGTTACATAGAGAGTTTTACAGAAGTTAAGGAATTTCTACATTCTATTCGAAAAGTAGGAGCGACTAATAGCAATGAAGGATCATATTGTCAAAGTCCCTCACTCTTTCGTGCGATGCTACGCATATACGAAAGAGACTTCACGGGAAATGAAGGGATAATGGCAACGTATCATGCTTTATTTATACATATAACAAAAGAGGGGAAGAGATGAAATGAAACAAGTACAAACAAAAAGGGATTGGAAAAAACTTGCATACGACGTAGTGGAAGAGAAGATGATTACGAAAGAAGATGCAATAGCGATATTAGAAGCTGATGATACAGAAGTTTTAGAAATTATGAATGCGGCTTACATTATTCGCCATCATCACTTTGGTAAGAAAGTAAAATTGAATATGATTATTAATACGAAATCTGGATTATGTCCTGAAGATTGTGGATATTGCTCACAGTCTATTATTTCAGAAGCACCGATTGATAAATATGCATGGTTAACGCAGGAGAAGATTGTAGAAGGGGCACATGAAGCAATACGCCGTAAAGCAGGTACATATTGTATTGTAGCGTCTGGTCGTCGTCCGACGGATAAAGAGGTAAATCACGTAATTGGTGCAGTTAAGGAAATTCGTGAAACGACAGACTTGAAGATTTGTTGTTGTTTAGGTTTCTTAAATGAAGATCAAGCAGGACGTTTAGCGGAAGCGGGCGTGCATCGTTATAACCACAACTTAAATACACATGAAAATAATTACGATAGTATTTGTTCAACTCATACGTATGATGATCGTGTTGATACAGTTCAAAAAGCGAAACAAGCGGGCATTTCCCCATGCTCTGGAGCGATTTTTGGCATGGGAGAAACAATTGAAGAGCGTGCTGAAATTGCATTTGAATTACAACGTATAGATGCAGATTCTATCCCTTGTAATTTCCTTGTTGCTGTAAAGGGAACACCTCTTGAAGGGCAAAAAGAGTTAACGCCAGTAGAATGTTTAAAAGTACTGGCAATGATGCGTTTTGTAAACCCGACAAAAGAAATTCGTATTTCAGGAGGACGTGAAATCAATTTACGTTCTGTACAGCCAATCGGTTTATTTGCAGCAAATTCTATTTTTGTCGGGGACTACTTAACGACAGCTGGACAAGAGCCGACTGCGGACTGGGGTATGATTGCAGATTTAGGATTTGAGATTGAAGAATGTGCATTATAAGATAGATGAAAAAGCAAACTTGTAAAAGGGTTTGCTTTTTTTGTAAATAAAATGTAATAAATAGTTGTGAACGCTTGATATTATTGGTTTTTGAGCGGAAAAAAGAATTTTTGTGGACGAATTTTCCAAGCCCTAGTTGTACATAGTAAATATGTAATTTATATTGGGTTGGAGGATTTTACATGTACAAATACATATTAGCGATTATGACTTGTTTAATTTTAATAAAAGCAATAAGTTCTGATCCAGTTAAGGCTGCTGAAAATCCTGAACAAAAAGAGATGCAACAAAGAATCGAACAACACTTTCGAACGAAAGCTGAACATTTTGGATTGAAAACGGAAGGAAAAGATTTAAAGGAAGTTAGAAAAGAAATTACTATTATAGAAGAAGCGAAAAAAAGAGAGAATGTATGGAGAACAGCACAAGCTCTTCATATAAAAACAGAAGGAAAAACGATGAATGAATTAATAAAAGATGTACAAAAAAAGGTGAAAAAATAAAAAGAGGCCGCAGCCTCTTTTTTTATGCCCATTGTTTTGATAAGTGAGCCATTTCAATTGCAGCAACAGCTGATTCATATCCTTTATTACCAGCTTTCGTACCTGCGCGTTCAATCGCTTGTTCAATTGTTTCTGTCGTTAATACGCCGAAAATAACTGGGATGTCCATTTGTAGTGATAAAGACGCAACACCTTTTGCTACTTCATTACAAACGTAATCGTAGTGAGTTGTAGCACCTCGGATTACAGTACCTAATGTAATAACAGCATCATACTTTCCGCTACTAGCCATCTTTTTAGCGATTAAAGGAATTTCAAATGCACCAGGAACCCAAGCAACATCAATATCATTTTCTTCTACACCGTGACGCTTTAATCCGTCTAAAGCGCCGCCAAGTAACTTACTTGTAATAAATTCGTTAAAACGTCCAACAACAACTCCAACTTTTAATCCTGTACCAACTAAATGACCTTCGAATACCATAATAAATCTCTCCTTTAATTATAAGTTTAGTAAGTGTCCTAATTTGTTTACTTTCGTTTGTAAATACGATTTATTCTCTTCTTTTGCTGGCATTTGCAACGGTACACGCTCGACTACTTCTAAATCGTAACCTTGTAAGCCAGCAATTTTTCTTGGGTTATTCGTTAATAATCGTAAACTTTGTAAACCTAAATCTTTTAATATTTGTGCTCCGATACCGTAATCACGAAGATCAGCAGGGAAGCCGAGTTTTTCATTTGCTTCTACAGTATCGAATCCTTCTTCTTGTAATTTATAAGCACGAAGCTTATTAAGAAGCCCAATGCCTCTTCCTTCTTGTCTCATATAAAGAAGAACACCTTTTCCTTCACGCTCAATTTGAGCAAGTGCTGCATGGAGTTGTGGTCCGCAATCGCAGCGATGTGAACCGAATACATCTCCTGTTAAGCATTCAGAATGAACACGCACAAGTACCGGTTCACCTATTGAAATATCACCTTTTACAAGTGCGATATGTTCTTTCGTATCTAATGAGTTAGAATAGCCAATTGCGTGGAAAGTACCGAAATCTGTAGGTAATGTAATTTCCACCTCTCTCGTCACAAGTGTTTCATGATGGCGGCGGTAAGCAATTAAATCTTCTATTGTAATCATTTTTATATCAAATTGTTTTGCGCATTCTATTAAATCAGGTACACGTGCCATCGTGCCGTCCTCATTTATAATCTCGCAAATAACTCCAGCTGGTTCGGCACCGCATAGCTTCGCTAAATCAACAGCAGCTTCTGTATGACCTGCACGACGCAGGACACCGCCTTCTTTCGCAATTAATGGAAAGATATGTCCAGGTCGATTGAAATCAGCGCCTTTTGATGCGGGGTTTAACAATTCTTGTATCGTAGTTGCACGTTCGTGAGCGCTAATCCCTGTTGTTGTAGAAACATGGTCAATGCTCACTGTAAACGCAGTATGATGTGAATCTGTATTATGAGATACCATTGGTTCTAATTGTAGACGTTCTGCGTACCCGGCTGTAATCGGTACACAAACGAGACCACGGCCATGTGTAATCATAAAATTAATTGTTTCTGGTGTAATGTACTCTGCTAAAGCAATAAAATCGCCTTCATTTTCTCGGTTTTCATCATCACATACGATAACGACTTTACCTTGTTTTAAATCTTCTAGAGCTTCTTCAATACGATGAAACATTGTGCTTCCCCCTTATAGAAATCCGTTTTCTTGTAAAAAGCTTTCAGTCATTGAACCTACTCGTTTTGTAGGTTTAGTAATAAAGCGTTCGATATATTTACCAATCATGTCACACTCAATGTTTACGATATCTCCGGCATTTTTTTCTCCAATGACAGATTCGCTTACTGTGTGCGGGATGAGTGAAATTGTTATGGAAGATTCGTCTATATCAAATATCGTTAAACTCGTTCCATCAACAGCAATGGATCCTTTATGCAAACAATAGCGCAGCAGTTCATCAGAAATTGCTATTTTGTAATAGACGGCATTGTAATGTTGTTTTTTATTTAAAATCGTTCCGATGCCATCAATATGTCCTGAAACGAAATGTCCACCGAATCGTCCGTTTGCAGCCATTGCTCGCTCTAAATTTACTTTAGAGTGCGGTTTAAGCATGCGAAGTGATGTCGACTGCATCGTTTCAGGCATTGCATCAACTGTAAATGAAGTAGTTGTAAAGCTTGTTACAGTTAAGCAAATACCGTTAACCGCGATACTATCACCTAAGTGAACATCTGATAAAATTTTCTTTGCATGAATCGTTAATTTCATCGCTTCTCCGCTTTGTTGCATGTTTGCTATCGTTCCTAATTCTTCTACAATTCCTGTAAACATT
This sequence comes from Bacillus sp. S71, assembly GCF_016625265.1. Classification (NCBI taxonomy): domain Bacteria; kingdom Bacillati; phylum Bacillota; class Bacilli; order Caryophanales; family Bacillaceae; genus Bacillus; species Bacillus sp. S71. Next base: position 290,763 of record NZ_JACVUW010000002.1, read on the forward strand.
TTGTCACCTCGTTTCGGGCATTCGCAACGATTTTTATATCATCACCAATTTGTTTCATCTCTTGAATTTTCAAGGAAAGCGCATCTTGTAATTTTGAAAAACCATTTCCTCCAAATAAAGTAGGAGCATCTTTCCCACCAATTAATTTCGGGCTTATATAGGTTACAATTTCATTAAAATTGTTTGTTTTTAAGAAACTTGCATGAATCGATTGGCCACCTTCAACGAATAGAGAAAGAATTTGTTTTTCTCCAAGAAAGGAAAGAAGGTCCTCGATTTCTATATGCTTCGTTTCCATTTGGAATATAGCTATATTTTTAGATTCATAAGAAGATATCTTCTCTTTCTTTACATCCTTACCGACAATAATCCATGTAGGTGCTAAACCATCTGTTATAACATGAGAAGATGGTGGTGTTCGTAAATGGGTATCTAAAACAACGCGAATAGGATGTTTCCCACCATTTGGAATTCTTGTTGTTAAATGAGGATTATCAGCTATAACTGTATTCACTCCAACAAGAATTGCATCATGTGTATGGCGATATTGGTGAACATCAGCACGTGCTTCTTCACCTGTAATCCACTTACTTTCACCAGTTACAGTTGCTGTTTTTCCATCTAAGCTCATCGCTGTTTTGATTGTTACAAAAGGGCGTTTCGTTTTCATGTAGTGAAAAAAGTAGCGATTTAATAAAACTGCTTCTGCTTCAAGAACACCGGTAGTTACTTCAATTCTAGCTTCCTCTAATCTTCTTTTTCCGTTACCAGAAACGAGCGGATTACAATCGAGAGTAGCAATTACAACACGCTTAACTCCTTTTTCGATGAGCAATTCACAACAAGGTGGTGTTTTTCCAAAGTGGCTACACGGTTCCAGTGTTACATAAACGGTAGCGTCTTTGGCGTTCTGACCAGCCATTTGAAGGGCATGAACTTCTGCGTGTTCTTCACCAGCCCGTAAATGAGCCCCCATACCAACGATGTTTCCATCTTTTACAACAACAGCACCAACCATAGGATTTGGACTTGTTTGTCCTGATGTTCCTTCTGCTAACTGCAGGGCAATCCTCATATATTCTTGATCTGTCATTTTCTTCACCTCTCCTAAAAAAATCAAAAAACCCCAAGGATTTAATATCCTTGGGGTTTGGGAGACGTGATTTCTAGAAATATAGTTTGAATACGAAAGCATAGGAAAGAAACCTAACGATAATTGATATTTCTGCATAAGGAAAAAACCTAGCAAAATATCGAATTTTTAAACGCTAGTTGTCTCTTTTTATTTCAGTATAAAAAATAAGTATAGAAAATTAAACATATATAAAGAATCAAAATGAATCTTTAAAAATATGCATACTGAAATAAAAGTGTATTCACTATATAAAAAACTAGAAACATATCCTTCTCCCATCCAGACTATACTGTCGGCCCTAGAGTTTCACTAGATCCACCGTTTTCGAGTTGAAAACGGGTCACGGACTTAGAAGTTTTCACTTCATCACCGCCGGTTGGGAATTTCACCCGACCCCGAAGGATGCTGTTTGCTCAAATTATAGCACAAAAAAAATAAAAGGCTAGTAAAAAATATTCGAATGTGAAGAATTGTGTGAAAATATATGCAGGCTGGAATGGAAATAAAAGTATTAGAAATGTTGTAAGGAGAAGGGATATAACGGAGTTGCTAAAAAGAAAAAACATGCACAAAAAAATGTGCATGTCACATGTAAAATTATTCTGCCTCTGGTGCTCTAACAACAGACTCGAATTTACCTTTATGCGAAGCGTCGCAATAAGGCATATTTTTTGATAAACCACAACGGCATAAAGAAAATGCCGGTTTTGCTGGGAATACATTCCCTTGTGAGTCGACTAATTCCACGTCCCCTGTAACGCGAAAAGAGCCATTATCATTTACTTTAATTTGTACTTTTGCCAACGTTATCCCTCCTTCCCAAACGCTTAATTTCATCATATAATCAAGGGAAGTGCTTGGCAATATAAAGTGAAACTTTAATTAGTGGGGGAGGCATCCACCACTAATTATTATTTGAACCAATCGGGCTTTTAGGGGCAGTTAATCTCCTGCCTAACTTCTTTGTTTCAGCCGAATTTTGAGGTGGGAGTTTTACTGCCCGCAAATAGCGGGGAAAAAAGAGCACTTTGTTTGAGAAAGAAGAGAGTGTTATAATAGTTTTCATAACTGACTAGAGTAAGGTGACGAGAGATGGATAAACAATTACATACATTACGAAACATTGCAAATGAGCGCACGTGGGCATCATTTTTGAATGATAATCATCCATATAGTTTGTTACATTGGTCCATTGCAGGTGTAGGACAAGAGGTAAAGGATGTTTGGTTACTTCAAGATGAAGTAACATTTCAAACGACAGAATTTCCAACGTTAGATGATGCAATGCAATGGATTTCTGAAAATATGGAACAAGTTACAGACGTTTTAGCGCAATAAAAAAACAGGCTTATGCAAGCCTGTTTTTTGTTTCTTTCACATATGTGTTTAAAAATTGATCGATGGCTGCTTCGTACTCTTCTTTATTTTCGTTATAAGAGCAAGCGTGTGCACCGTGTTCTGCAATATAAAGTTGCTTATTATTTTCTTTCGCTTCATATAACGCTTTTGTCATATCAGCTAAAATATAGTCGTCATCTTTACTATGAATAAAGAGAACGGGATTGTTAATGTTTTTTATACAGTCGATTGGTGAAACTTCACGAATTGTATAACCGTCACGAACTTTTAAAAATGCGTTTGCTAAAGGTAATAAAGGCCATTTTGGTAAATGGAATTCAACCTTTAAACGGTGCTGTAATTGTCCGTGAAAATCAGAGAAAGGACAATCTGCAATATAGAAATCAGCGCCATCTTCTACAAGTCCTGCGTATTGAAGAATTGTTGCGGCTCCCATAGATTCACCATGAATACCAAGTGTAATATTGGTTCCAAAACGGTTTTTTAGCCAGTCAACTACGGATTTCAAATCATGCTTTTCATAGTATCCATAGCTTGTTGTTTTTCCGCCAGTTTTACCATGACGACGATGATCGTAAATGAGGACATTATATCCCCTTTTTAAGAATAAGTTTGCATATTTTACAGAGTTTATTTTATTTACAGTTACACCGTGGCAAAAAACCATAAACTTATTGGAATGACCAGCAGGAATGTAATATCCGTGAAGGTCGTATCCGAATTGTGAAGGGATATGAATTTCTTCTTTATGAAGAGCATCAAAATCCTCTATACGAAAATGTTTTTTCGTTTCTCTTTCGAGTACTTCTTCCTCTGTTTTTTTCTTTAAGTACATCACTTTATTTGTAAAGAAAATCCCAAGGGCAGTTATTGCACCTAGTATAGTAAACAATGCTGCAAAAAAACGTTTCATACTTTACCTCATCCTCCAAATACCGTTACATGTGATACACTTATATTGTATCACAATGATATAAAAGGGGAGAAATAGGAAATGCTGCATATACAAAAAATTACGCCAGCGATGAAAGAAACAATCCGAATGTTCATGTGTAAGAACTGGGGAAGTTCATTGATGGTTTCACGTGGTAAGGGACACCAGTTAGAAGAGTTGCCAGGATTTGTTGCGCTCTCAGATGACAGAATAATCGGAATTATAACGTATGAAGTGACCGGAAATATGTGTGAAATTGTATCGCTAGATAGCTTTGAAGAAAGAAAAGGAATAGGGACGAAACTTGTGGATTGTGTATTACAAGTTGCAGAAGAAGAACGGTGCAGACAGGTTTGGCTTATTACAACAAATGATAATATGAATGCGTTACGATTTTACCAAAAACGTAATTTTGTAATGACTAATTTATATGTGAATGCGGTAGAGGAGGCGCGAAAAATAAAGAAAGAAATTCCACGTATTGGATATGATAATATCCCAATTTTACATGAAATTCAGTTGGAGTATCGTTTAGTGAAATGATGTAACAATTTTCAGAAATGTGAGTTATTAATCTTGACGGATAGTGTAATTTAGGTTACCGTAAAATTGTAATCTATTACCATATTAAGGGGTGACGATGTGGCAACTATACGTGATGTTGCAAAATTGGCAGGTGTTTCAGTCGCAACCGTTTCACGAGTTATTAATGAAAAAGGATACGTTCATGAGGACACAGTAAAACAAGTAAAGGAAGCAATTGAAGAATTACGTTATAGGCCAAACAGTGCAGCGAAGCCACTATTTAAAGAGAATTCAACGATAATTGCATTACTTGTAGATAATTTATGTAACCAATCAAACATCACTTTGCTACATTGTATTGAGGAAATAGCATATAAAGAAGGCTATCAAATCATTATTTGTAATATAGAGAATAAAGATAGATACATACATATGCTGAAGCAAAATAACATTGCAGGTGTTATTTTGACGAGAGCAGTTTTTAAAAGTGTAGGAGAAATTCCATTTCCGTTTGTTGTGATCGATGAGCAACAATCACATAGAAATTATTATGAAAGTGGACAGAGAGCTGTTTCTTTATTAAAAGAGAAAGGGTGTCACTTTCTTGCATATTTCGGTGAGGGAGAAGAACGTGAAGAAATGGAAGATTATATAGCAGGGTTTTTAGACGCTGTTTGGGATGAAGGAATCTCTTATCGAGAAGAATGTGTACAAGGGTATACAAATAAACAATTTATTACATTATTGCAAAACAATCCGTATATAGATGGAATTGTAACCTCAAGTGATCAGATTGCTATTGAGTTAATTCGGTCAGCGAGATTTCTAAATATACATATACCAGATAAATTAAAAATTGTTGGACCTAATGGGAGCATAGAGTGTGAATGGATAGGTTCATCACTACCGGCAATTGAAAGCTATGTCAAAGATAATGGAAAATTAGCTTTTCAACAATTAAAAGGAAAAATAAAAAAGTAAAAGGTGCGTTTTATACGCACCTTTTTATAATGTAATTGCGGCAATAAAACCAAATATAAGTAACGGTATATTGTAATGTAGAAAAGTGGGTACACATGTATCCCATATATGATGGTGCTGACCATCAGCATTTAAACCGGATGTTGGTCCAAGGGTACTATCCGATGCTGGAGATCCTGCGTCACCTAGTGCTCCGGCTGTACCGATAATTGCAATTGTGGCCATTGGACTAAATCCAAGCTGAATGCAAAGAGGTACAAAAATGGTTGTTAAGATAGGGATGGTTGAAAAGGATGAACCAATTCCCATTGTAACGAGAAGTCCAATAACGAGCATAAGAAATGCAGCGAGTGGTTTGTTATTTCCGATTATATGTGCACTCGTTTGCACCAGAGATTCAACATGTCCTGTTTTTCGAAGAACAGCACCGAATCCAGCGGCAGCAATCATAACAAAGCCAATAAAGGACATCATACGCATTCCGCTTGTTAATATCGCATCTGCTTCTTTAAGTGGTAGACTGCCACTAACCGATAAGACGATAATACCTGCTAAAGCACCAAAAATCATTGATTCTGTTGTTAATTGAACAGTTAATGTAGCAATGATAGATAATAACCCGAAAGTAATGCTACGTTTTGTATAGGGAACGATTTCATTTTCGGTAGTATGAATTTGTTCTGTTTCATACGTACGAGGTTTTCGGTACGTAATGAATACCGCTACACATAATCCAATAATCATACCAATTGCTGGAATAGTCATTGCTTTTGGAATAAGTGTGACATCAAATGTAAGGCCGCTTTGCGCAGCGTTGGTTTGTAATACGTCATGATAAATTTTTCCGAATCCTGCAGGGATCCACATATAAGGAGTAATCAATCCAAATGTAATAATACATGTGACAAGTCTGCGATCCACTTTCAGCTCATTTAATACTTTTAAAAGTGCTGGAATTAAGATGGGGATGAAAGCAATGTGAACAGGAATCACATTTTGTGAGAAACAAGCCATCGTTAAAATAATGAATAAAATAAGTATTTTAGAATAAACTTGTTTTTTCGTGTCTTGTTCATTGCCAATCCATTTTAATGCAGTTTGAATCATAGCATCTGGAAGTCCTGTTTTGGAAAGGGAAATAGCGAAACCACCAAGCATTGCATAACTTAAAGCGATTGGAGCACTGTTTCCAAGACCAGTTGTAAAAGTGTTAATCGTTTCTGAAATACCGAGTCCGCCGATAATTCCGCCTGTTAAAGCTCCAACAATGATGGCGACAATGACCTGGACACGTAACAAACTAAGCAATAGCATAATTGCTACTGCGACGAGTACAGCGTTCATAATAAATGTAATCTCCCTAAATTTTTATTCTGTTAAGACAAGTAAATATGAAACATTTTGCGATGTTTATACATACTTGCGACATATTATTATAAAATGTTTTCTATGAAATGTAAAAGAGCCTTTTGTTACTAATGCTGAAAAGCTAGCTCTTGTTTAATTGATTGCAAAGAATTAGCGAATAATTCTGGTTCTTCTAAATCAGGAGAATGTGCTGAATTTGGGAACCAAATCATCTTTTTTATAGGCGCTTCAATAATATCGCAATATTCCTGAACGAGTGCATAAGGAGTTTGATAATCATAGCGACCAGAACAAAAATAAACTGGAATAGATAAACTTGAGATAGAAGAAAAGAAATCGATTGTCAGCATTTCTTCCCATAAAATTCCAGATTTTAAATTTCCTGCGAGAAACTTGAACCAATCTAATAGCGTATACTCAGGAGAAAAGAAACCTTTTCGTATGAAAGAAAAGGAAGATCCGTTTTGGATTGCGCCTCCAAATGTGCCAAGCCACTTTCTTTGAATAATGAGACGTCTCGTATCTAAAAATGGTGGTTTGCCTAATTTTAAAAGGGAAGCTAATGCTTTTTTATGATCATGTTTTTTTGCAGAATGAATTAAATGTTGATATAGCAATTCTTCATTTTGTTTCATATGTACAATTTGCCCAATACCGATGTAAGCCTCGATATACTTTGGATATTGATGTGCTATGTTAAGCCCAATAATACTTCCCCAAGAATGACCAGCGAGAAATAGTTTTTGTTTGTTGAACCTTTTAAGTACATATTGAATCACTTCTTTTGCATCGGAAACGAATTGTTCAATTGTGAAATTTGCTCCGAAATCTTTCATTGAAAAGGATTTACCAGCCCCGCGCTGATCCCAATTAATAACAATAAATTGCTTCTCTAATTCTTTTTGAAAATGGCGAATAAATCCGATTTGTGCCATCCCAGGTCCGCCGTGACAGCATAATAAAATAGGTTGCTCTACGTTTTGTCCACGCATAAGGAGAGTTTGTTTTCGATTATTTATCATAACGCTTTCTATCGTAGCGATACTATTAGGAATGAGTTGTTTGTTTTCGTTATAGAACTGAGGGGTGTAGCTACGAAAAAGCATATTGAAAACCTCCTTTTGTGAAATCGTATGAATCGCACAGGCTATTCATTTTGCATATACTGTTAGAAAATCATTGTAACATACCATACTAGTGTCATTTCAACACGGGAGGAGGGAAATTGTGACGATTGGAGAAATTATAGATGGTTTAAATAGACGTGAATCCATCGCTATTATAGCAAAACGTCTTGAAATAAGCCCGTATACATTATCGAAGAAATTAAGATTGATTGGATACGAATATGATGGAGAGCAGAAGAAACGTATTTTTGTAGGAGATGGAGAAGAACCACGTCACTTACAACTCCAAGAAGCGACCGCCCTTCAATATGAGAAAACAGATTATCAATTATTAATTTACGAGCAATTACAAAGCATTTATGAGTTACTAAGAAAAAGAGGCGAAGTAATTGCACCAATTATGAGTAAGAGTACAGAGAAAAAGAGACGAACCTTTTCTATTAATACAGAAATATTAGCAAGATTGGACCTTATATCAGAATCGAAAGGAATTCAAAAGTCTAAACTTGTAGAAGAGGCGTTGCAACAATTTTTACAGCAATATAAAGTTGACAAAACATCACATTTTGATAACTAAAGAAAAGGATACTATGTTCATTGGAAGAACGAGTATCCTTTTTATGATGTATATTACGTATAAAATAGAGGATCAGTACAAATCCTTTATGGCGTGAAAAATAAAATTTATTATTAGAGAAACACTTAATTTACTTTTTGAATTCTTCCATCAATAACTGGCTGAATTGGTTCTTTTAATTGTTTTACGTAATCGACTAACGCTTCAAAGTCGTTTGGACCAGTTTCTGCATTTTTACCATTTTTAAATGATACGAATCCGTCACCGCCAGAAGCTAAGAAGGCATTTGCAACTACGCTATACGTTTTAGATGGAGATAATTCTTCTCCGTTTGTTAAACGTATATTTGTAACTTTTTCACCGTTTGTTTTATTTGCATCCCACGTATATTGAATACCTGAAATTTGAAGCATTCTTGTTGTTCCTTTTTGCCATTGCTGATTTAAAATATCGCGAATGTCTTGACCTGTTAAATCTACTTTAATCAATTGATTTCCAAAAGGTTGAATGCCGTACAACTCACCCCACGTAATATCACCAGCATCTAAGTCATTACGAATGCCACCAGGATTCATGAGGGCGATTTGAGTTTGCATCGTTTGACGCTGAGCATCGGCAACTAAATTTCCAAGAGTGGACTCACCAGCATCATTTTGTTTACGGTCGATAGGTGCTGTAGATTTTCCGACCACTTCATTTACAAGTGGTGCGATTTTTTCTTTATATTGATCTAGTTTTTTCTTTACTTGTTTATCAGGTTCTACACCTTCATGATACGTTGTAACAACTTCAGCTTTTTTCTTTACAATATCCTTTGTTTTACGATCAATTGTTACATCCACGTCTGAGAAAGCCGTTCCGTATGAATTTGCTTGGACAATTAGTTTATTATTTACTGTACCATTTACATACGTATGACTATGTCCACCGAAAATAACATCAACTTCTGGGTCTGTTTCATTTGCAATTCGAGTAAGATCGCCATTTGTTACCCCAGACTCATCGGTTGTTCCACCGACATGAGCAAGAACGACGATCGATTTAACGCCGAGGCGTTTTAATTGTTGTGTTGATTTATTAATTGCTTCTACTTCATCAGTAATTTGTACATTTTTAAGCATCGTAGGCATAACAACATTTGGTGTATCAGTTGTAACAACACCAATGAATCCAACAGGAACACCATCTACCATTTTTACAGTAAATGGTGGTAAAAATAAGCGGCCAGTTGATTTGTTATAGAAGTTAGCAGCTACATAGGGGAAGTTAGCCCCTTTGAAATTCCCTGTTTTTTCATGATATCCACCGTAAATGAGGCGTTTCATTTCATCAATGCCTTCATCAAATTCATGGTTTCCGATTGTACCAACATCAAATTTTAAATCATTTAAAAATTCAATCGTCGGTTCATCTTGTAATAATGCTGAAACTGGTGGACTAGCTCCGACGATATCACCAGCATGTACGAGAAGTGTATTAGGGTTTTGTTTTTTACGTTCTTTTAAATAAGTAGCTAAGTAATCAGCGCCACCAGCTTCTTTATTATTGATTTTTTTAACAGTATCTAGTTGTCCATGGAGATCATTAATACCAAGCATTTGTACGTCTATGTAGCGGTTTTGTTCAGCTGGATTCTGAGATGGGGGAGCGGCAAATACGCTTGAAAAAGTAATAGTGCTTAAAACAGCAACGGCAGGAATAATTTTTTTCCACATAATATAATTCTCCTCTTTTTATAATCTGACATCATACGACATAATTTTAATAGATTCATAGGATTATAGCTACATAAAAATTTAGTCTTTTCGAAAAATTAACATATTTACAAAAAGTGAATAATAGAGTAAAGACCCTTTTTTATTGTCGATTTCATCGTGTATCTACTATAATGGAGAAAAAAGTAAAAGGTGAGTAGCATGAAGAAAAAGAAACAAAGACAAATGCAAAGACAATCGCAAGTGAATCAACCAAAGAAAGAAACACTTACATTAGGCGATCAATTAAATGATTCACTCATGCAACAATTAAAGAGTAAGAAGAAAGAGTTGCAAGTGAGAGAAGAGGAAAAAGAGGCAGCTGAACTGGAAAGAAAGCGCCAAGAACAAAAAGAACGTGAAAAGAATAAATCATTTGAAGAACTGCTAAGTGAAAGTAACCTTACTTGGAAAGACTTTAAATAATAAAAAAATGATCAGTGAAATACCACTGATCATTTTTTGACGAGCTTGTAAGAAAAGGGGAGTTAGAATGAGAAAAATTGTCGTTGTTCCGCATGAAAACCATTGGATTGAAAAATTTCAAATGGAGGCTGAAAGATTAAAATCAGCGATGCCAGAAACGGTGAAAATGCATCATATTGGAAGTACGTCAGTGCCCGGACTGGCAGCTAAACCTATTATTGATATGATCATGGAAGTAGAAAATATCGAAAGAGTAGATGGGTGGAATGAACGATTTATAGAGCTTGGTTACATCGTAAAAGGGGAAAATGGTATTTCAAGACGCCGATATTTTATTCATGGAACTGAGGAAAAACGTTCGTATCATTTACACGTGTTTGAAAAAGGAAATCCAGAGATAGTAAGGCATTTAGCGTTTCGTGATTATATGATGGCTCATTGTGAAGAAGCAGAGGCATATGCAACCTTAAAGAAAGAATTAGCCGAAAAGTATACATATGATGGCACGTTATATACGGAAGGGAAAAATGAGTTTGTGCGCAATGTGGATAAAAAAGCGAAAGAATGGAGAGAAAATAACGTGAATGAATGAGTTCACGTTATTTTTTAGCTATATAAAAGTGTTATGTAAACTGTACGTATGTTTTGACTTTTTGTATGAATATTGTTGAAATAAAGTTGTGGCTTATAAATAATGTAACAATGAAAGGGAGACGACTGTGCATATTCCAACAACTACACTTCATAATGGCGTGAAAATGCCGATGATTGGTCTAGGCGTATATAAAGCGAAAGAAGGAGACGAAGTAAAACAAGCAGTAAAAACAGCGTTAGAGGTTGGATACCGTTTGATTGATACAGCGACTGTATATGAAAATGAAAGCGGTGTCGGAGAGGCGATACGTGAATCAGGAATTCCAAGAGAAGACCTATTTATTACAACAAAAGTATGGAACGACGATCAAGGATATGAGGAGACACTCGAGGCGTTTGAAAAGAGTTTGAAAAAATTACAAATGGACTATGTAGATTTATATTTAATCCATTGGCCGGTAAGAGGGAAGTATGTTGATACGTACCGAGCTTTAGAGAAATTGTATGAAGAAGGTAAAGTGCGTGCGATTGGTGTTTCTAATTTTCATAAACATCATTTAGAACTATTATTACCAAATTGCAAAGTGAAGCCGATGGTAAACCAAGTGGAACTTCATCCGATGTTGACGCAATTTGAGTTGCGTAATTTCTGTCAAGGTGAGCAGATTCAAATGGAAGCATGGAGTCCATTAATGAGAGGCGGAGAAGTATTTCAGCACCCGATTATTCAGGCTATTGCTACTAAATATGAAAAAACACCTGCGCAAGTTATATTAAGGTGGGATATTCAAAGCGGGATTGTGACGATTCCTAAATCTGTTACACCATCTCGCATTAAAGAAAACTTTACTATTTTTGATTTTGCACTAAATGAAGAAGAGATACGTCAAATTAACACGTTGAATCGTGATTTACATGTAGGAACGAATCCTGATAAATATGATACGTTATAAAAAAGACTGTCTCCTAATACTGGAGGCAGTCTTCTGTTTTATCGGTAATTCGATATTTTTAACGATGCAAAGCATATGTGTCATATTTAACAATCTTTTGAAGTTGTATATATTCTTCTTTTGTTAAAGGTAACTGTTGGCTAGCTCGTATATTTTCCTGTAATTGTTGAAGAGAGCTTGCACCAGGTATAACAGCTGCAACAGTCTTATTATGTAAGCAATATTGAATAGCTGTTCCTGTTAAAGAGCGTTCTCCAATCATTTCTTTTACACTTGCTAGAGTTGCATGTAATTCATCGTAAGAATAAGAGAGATAATCCTTTTCCTTTACTCTTTCTATCTTTCTTGCATTATTGTCAGTTAAAATTCCTTTTGCAAGTGGCCCGCGGGCAATGACGCTAATTTGGTGTTCATTTAGAAGGGGGAACCATTCTTCTGGACGACGATTTAAAAGGTTATATTCCATTAGTACACTAACGATGTTTGAGCGTTTTGCATATTCACGAACGACATTTGGGCGTATAGAAGAAATACCGTAATGGCGAATAATACCTTCCTTTTTCAATTCTTCAAAAGCTTCAATTGTTTCATCTATTGGATCTTCAATTGTTCCGCCATGAAGTTGGTAAAGGTCAATATAATCAGTTTGAAGTCTACGTAAACTTTCCTTTACTTCAGTCTTTATGTAAGCTTTAGAAGGATCCCAAGACCAGCCATTTTTTTCTTCTGTCCAACGATTTCCAACCTTCGTTGTAAGTACAATTTGGTCTCTTCTTCCCTTCAAGGCTTTTCCAACAAATTCTTCATTTAATCCGTAATCATATAAATCTGCTGTATCAAAAAAATTAATTCCTAAATCGATAGCTTCATCGATAATATGCATAGCTTCTGTTTCAGATGTACCGAGAGACATACAGCCAAGGCCCATTTCTGTAACAAACAAATCTGAGTTTCCTAATTGACGTTTTTTCATAGGTCAACCTCCTTACCTTTATTGTACGAGAGGGAAAAGAGGTTGACAAACGTTTACTTTCCGCTTCGCATTAACTGCCCGTAAAAGCATGATTAATGTTTCACTTTATTTGCTGTAATCCACTCTTGTACAGTTGTATACTCTTTGCTATATTGCTTTAGCTTATGGCGAATTTGCCATGCTTTTCCGACTAAAGTGACGCGATTTGGTAAAATATAAACTTTCATTTCTATCACGCTCCTTTCAATGTGGTAAAATGTATGAGGAAAGAATAGGAAATAGAACAGGGAGATGAAGTAGTATGAGTAATCTTGCAGAGAGAACAGTAAAAACTGAGCCAATTTTTGATGGTAGAGTTATAAAAGTTCGTGTTGATGATGTAGTATTACCAAATGGAGCAATGAGTAAACGTGAAATTGTAAATCACCCTGGTGCAGTTGCTATTATTGCTATTACTGATGAGGGGAAAATTGTGCTTGTTGAGCAGTATCGTAAAGCACTTGAAAAGGCGATTATAGAAATTCCGGCTGGCAAGTTAGAACCTGGTGAAAAACCTGAGGTAACAGCAGTTCGTGAATTAGAAGAGGAAACAGGATATGTATGTGAAAATATGGAGCTCATTACTTCTTTCTATACATCTCCAGGATTCGCAGATGAAATTTTATATGTATATAAAGCGACAGGTTTGACAAGAAAAGAAAATAAAGCTGAGTTAGATGAAGATGAGTTTGTGGAATTAATGGAAGTATCGTTAGAAGAAGCGATTACTCTTATGAAAGATCTTCGTATTCATGATGCGAAGACGATGTTTGCAGTACAATATTTACAACTACAAAAATAAACACTCGCCAAAGGCGAGTGTTTTTTAATTGATTTTTGCATATACACGTGCATCACGTAAGCTACCATCTGGTGCTAGGAAATCATTTTCCATTGTCCCTTCTAGAATGAATTCTAGACGTTCTGCTAAGCTACATGCATTTATATTTGTTGCATCAGTACGAATTTCAATTCTTCTAGCGCCTAGTTTATCAAAGGCGAACTGAATTGCACCTTTAACAGCTTCGGTCATATAGCCTTGTTTTGTATAGGCACTATGTAGCCAGAAGTGAAGTGAAAACTTTGGAATATCCCAGTTTTCAGGCTTTAGTGTAATTGCTCCGATGAATGTACCAGATACTTTATCGTATAAGTGAAAATCAAGTGTTTCACGAAGTAAAAACTGTCCGTGAGCTTCGCGAACAATTTCTTCAGCACTCTCTTCTGTTTCAGCGTTAATTGGTATCCACGGTACTAAGTCTTCTAAAGAAGCTTGGATTGCTTCATATACTTCTGCACCATCACCTGGAAATGGTTTACGAACTTGCAAGCGTTCAGTTTGAAATAATGTTGGAAAATCTAATAATAATGGTTTCAAGAGAAATCCCTCCTATTCTCTACTTTTTAGTTTAGCAAAGTAGAGCGGAATTTCAATGTTAATTCGTCATACTTTTTTCTTTCTTTCATACATTTTTAATAAGAGTGTGAACGGAGGGAAGAAAAATGTGGCGAAAAAATTGGCAAGACCGTGTAATGTCTCACATACAGGAAAACTCTTCATTATATATATTTAACGCTGTTTTATTATTGATGGGAGTAATATTCGGAGCCATTCTCGTGAATAGTTTACAAATCAATCAAAAACAAGATTTATCATTTTATTTACAACGTTTTTTTGGACAAGTCTCTAAAGGAGAATTTGCCATTGCGGGCGAAATGTTTCGAGAAAGTTACTTTTCGCAATTAAAATACATCGGATTTATTTGGATTTTAGGAATTTCAATTATTGGATTACCACTTATTTTTATTTTATTATTTGTAAAAGGAGTTGTCGTTGGATTTACAGTTGGTTTTTTAGTAAGTCAGCATGGATGGAATGGACTATTATTAGCATTTGTATCTGTTTTGCCACAAAATTTAATTATCATTCCAGTCTTTCTCGTTATGACAACCATTGCTGCAAGTTTTTCTTTACGGATGATTAGGCATCAATTTATTAGAAAAATAACCGAGCCACTATTACCATTATTAATCCGTTATACATGCTTCTTTCTCGTAATTGGAGTGGTGTTAGCACTTGCTTCTAGTGTGGAGGCTTACGCATCACCAGTTTTAATGAAAGAAGTCGTTGAGGCTATTAATAAAAAATAAATACTTTTTGAGAATAATTATCAATTTGTTTTTATTGTTTTTTCTTTTGACAGAAGCCCTTCTTCTGATATAATGGTGTAAGAGTGGCGAGGAGGGAGTAGTACCGAATGGAAGAAAGAATTGAACGAATTAAGAAGCAATTACATGCAGCGAGCTACAAATTAACACCGCAACGTGAAGCAACAGTTCGTGTGCTGCTAGAAAATGAAGAAGATCATTTAAGCGCAGAAGATGTTTACCTCCTTGTAAAAGAAAAGTCGCCAGAGATCGGATTAGCAACCGTCTATCGAACTTTAGAACTATTATCTGAGTTAAAAGTTGTCGATAAGATTAACTTCGGAGACGGTGTTTCACGCTATGACTTACGCCAAGAAGGTGCGCAGCGTTTCCACCATCATTTGATTTGTACACAATGTGGTGCTGTACAAGAAATACAAGAAGATTTACTTGGTGAAGTGGAAAGGAAAGTAGAACGAGACTGGAGCTTTAAGGTGAAAGATCATCGTTTAACATTCCATGGGATTTGTAAAAACTGTCAAGAAAATGAAACGGATGAAAAATAACCTTTTCCTATTTATCTAGGAAGAGGTTTTTTATTTGAATAAGGTATAAATTGGTGAAAGCTTGGCATATGTTGTAATAACTTATATTTTGGAGGAATTTACAATGCGCCGAGCTTTAAAATTAACTTTTGATGGAATAAAAGTATTTTTATTATTTACAAGTTGTACGATTTTGTTTTATTTCGCTATACTATGGATAAATGAAGAATATGAAA
This sequence comes from Bacillus sp. S71, assembly GCF_016625265.1. NCBI lineage: Bacteria > Bacillati > Bacillota > Bacilli > Caryophanales > Bacillaceae > Bacillus > Bacillus sp. S71. Next base: position 306,437 of record NZ_JACVUW010000002.1, read on the forward strand.
GCTATCATCGTTATGAAAAACCTAAAGAAGAGACTGTAGAAAAAGTATCAGGGAATGAAGAACCGGCAAAGGATGCTTTCGTAAATAGAATGATGTTTTTCTATGAAAATGGGGAGTAGTGTAGAGTGGAAGATCAATTAAAAGATTTTATTCATTATATGGTTGTCGAAAAAGGATTAGCAAAGAATACAGTAGTATCTTATGAACGGGATTTAAAAAGCTACGTAAAGTATTTGCAAAATGTGGAACAGACGAAAACTTTTCATGAAGTGACCCGTTTACACATTGTTAACTTTTTGCAGTATTTAAAAGAAAACGGAAAATCTTCGAAAACATTGGCGCGTCATATCGCATCAATTCGTTCGTTCCACCAATTTTTACTTCGTGAACGAGCGGTAGAACACGACCCATCCGTACATATTGAAACGCCACAAGGGGAACGGAAATTACCAAAAGTATTATCAGTTGATGAAGTAGAGGCGTTACTTCAAACACCAAAAATGACAAGTGCTTTTGGGATTCGTGATAAGGCGATGCTAGAGTTACTGTATGCGACAGGACTTCGTGTTTCAGAATTGATTGCACTCAATTTAGAAGATGTACATTTAACGATGGGATTTGTTCGTTGCATAGGGAAAGGGAATAAAGAAAGAATTATTCCACTAGGAAGTTTAGCAACGGAAGCGATTCAAAAGTATATTGAAAAAGGAAGAAGAGAATTAATGGGGAAAAAAGTAGTAGATGCACTCTTTTTAAACCATCATGGTAATCGATTATCAAGACAAGGATTTTGGAAAATATTAAAACGATTAGCGAAAGAAGCAAATATTGAAAAAGAGCTTACACCTCATACGTTGCGTCACTCGTTTGCTACGCACTTATTAGAAAATGGAGCAGATTTACGTGCTGTACAAGAAATGCTTGGACATGCAGATATTTCAACGACGCAAATCTATACGCACGTTTCAAAAACTAGATTAAAAGATGTATATAAACAGTTTCATCCGAGAGCATAGTTACTATGCTCTTTTTTTCATAGATTAAGAGGGGAAGAGCGTTTCACAGAAACTTCACAAACATTTCGTATATTGTTTTCAGCAGAAGACTGGAATATTACAATGTATTTCCTCTATACTAAATAAAGTATAAAGGAGGAAATGATGATGAAAAAACTGATTATAACTTTATTTATCGCGATGCTAGCGTTGGCTGGCTGTAATACAAACAAAGAAGAACCGAAAAAAGAACAGAAACTTGAAGCTATAAAAGTAGCAGTCCAAACAAATCCGAAAGAAATTAAACCAGGTGAAAAAACAGAAGTACAAGCACTTGTTACACAAGGAAAAGAAAGAGTAACGGATGCTGATGACGTAAAGTTTGAAATTTGGAAAGATGGCGACGAGAAACACGAGATGTTAGATGGTAAGCATAAAGGAAAAGGTGTTTATGCAGTCGAGAAAACATTTGAAACTGATGGAGTATATCACATTATTCCTCATACAAATGCACGTGAAATGCACGTTATGCCAGAAGTGAAAGTTGCTGTAGGAAATGCGAAAGTAGAAGATGCGAAAAAAGAAAATAGTGATCACAGTGCAGGACATGGAGATCATAAAAGTGACACAATGATCCATCTTATGGCTGGAGACATAAAGGCAAATGCTGAATCTACAATGAAAGTTCATTTAAAGCAAAAAGAAGAAGCATTAACTGGTGCTGAAGTACAACTAGAGATTTGGAAAGATGGTGTTGAAAAACACGAATTTATTCCAGCGAAAGAAGGGAATAAAGGAGAGTATGAAACGAAACATACTTTCAAAGAGAACGGCTCTTACAAAGTGAAAGTGCATGTAAGAAAAGGCGAATTGCATGAACATAAAGAAGAAACGGTAGAAGTAAAATAAAAAGTAGCTCTTTAGAGCTACTTTTTATTTTTAATATGAAGAAATAAATCATAAAAAAATTAGCACTTCGTTGCAGAATGGATTACAATAGAAGTGTGAAGAAAATGAGAAATTCTACGAAAATGTATTAAAAAGAAAGCGTAAACATGTTATGATATCAATATCAGATGTCTGACATCTGACTTAGAAAAAACTAGAAATGTTTTTGAGTCGTTTCAAGTAAAACGAAATAGGTTAGAAAATGATTTAAAGAAGTACTGTTTGACAATGAGAATTCTTATGGATAACAGTTTCACTTTATAGCGTTTTGAACATACTACAAGAAGTAGAACTGAACTTATAGGAGGTCGCAGTTATGAATAAATATAAACGTATATTCCTAGTCGTAATGGACTCTGTGGGAATCGGTGAAGCACCAGATGCTGAGCAATTTGGTGATTTAGGATCTGACACAATTGGTCACATTGCTGAACATATGAATGGGTTACAAATGCCTAACATGGTGAAATTAGGTCTTGGTAACATTCGAGAAATGAAAGGTATCTCTAAAGTAGAGAAACCACTTGGATATTACACAAAAATGCAAGAGAAATCTACTGGTAAAGATACAATGACAGGTCACTGGGAAATCATGGGCCTTTACATTGATACACCATTCCAAGTGTTCCCGGAAGGATTTCCGAAAGAATTACTTGATGAATTAGAAGAAAAAACAGGCCGTAAAATTATCGGTAATAAGCCAGCTTCTGGAACTGAGATTCTTGATGAACTTGGTCAAGAGCAAATGGAAACAGGCTCTTTAATCGTTTATACTTCTGCTGATAGCGTATTGCAAATTGCAGCACACGAAGAAGTAGTGCCACTTGATGAATTATATAAAATTTGTAAAATTGCACGTGAATTAACATTAGATGAGAAATACATGGTAGGTCGTGTTATTGCTCGTCCATTCGTTGGTGAACCTGGAAACTTTACACGTACACCAAACCGTCATGACTATGCATTAAAACCATTCGGTCGTACAGTAATGAATGAATTAAAAGATAGTGACTACGATATAATTGCTATCGGTAAAATCTCTGATATTTATGATGGCGAAGGGGTAACTGAATCACTTCGTACGAAGTCTAACATGGATGGAATGGATAAGCTTGTAGATACATTAAATATGGACTTTACAGGTCTTAGCTTCTTAAACTTAGTTGACTTTGATGCATTATTCGGCCACCGCCGTGATCCACAAGGATACGGAGAAGCTCTGCAAGAATATGATGCACGTCTTCCAGAAGTATTCGCAAAACTAAAAGAAGATGATCTATTATTAATTACAGCAGACCACGGTAATGATCCAATTCACCCTGGTACTGACCATACACGTGAATATGTACCATTATTAGCATATAGCCCAAGCATGAAAGAAGGCGGACAAGAGTTACCACTTCGTCAAACATTTGCTGATATTGGTGCAACAGTAGCAGAAAACTTCGGTGTGAAAATGCCAGAATACGGAACAAGCTTCTTAAATGAGCTAAAGAAATAGGGGGATAAACAAATGAATCGTGAACTTATTACAAAATCAGCTTCATACTTAAAAGAGAAATTTCAAGAGACACCACAAGTAGGACTAATCCTTGGATCAGGACTAGGTGTATTAGCAGACGAAATTGAGAACGCAGTAACAGTACCTTACAGTGAAATCCCTGAATTCCCAGTATCAACTGTAGAAGGCCATGCAGGTCAACTAGTATTTGGTACACTTCAAGGTGTAACAGTAGTAGCAATGCAAGGACGTTTCCACTTCTATGAAGGATACGACATGCAAAAAGTAACATTCCCAGTTCGTGTTATGAAAGAACTAGGTGTAGAAACAGTAGTTGTAACAAACGCAGCTGGTGGTGTAAATACATCATTTGAGCCAGGCGATCTTATGTTAATTTCAGACCACATTAACTTCATGGGTACGAATCCATTAATCGGACCGAATGATTCTGAAATGGGCGTACGTTTCCCTGATATGTCTACATCATATACAGTAGAACTTCGCGAAATGGCGAAACAAGTTGCAGCAGACTTAAATATTAAAGTACAAGAAGGTGTATACGTAGGAATGACAGGTCCTGTATATGAAACACCTGCTGAAATTCGTATGCTTCGTACACTTGGCGGAGATGCAGTTGGTATGTCAACAGTACCTGAAGTAATTGTAGCGCGTCATGCTGGTATGAAAGTATTAGGTATTTCTTGTATTTCAAATATGGCAGCTGGTATTTTAGATCAGCCACTTCACCACGATGAAGTAATTGAAACGACAGAACGTGTTAAAGCTAACTTCTTAGCATTAGTAAAAGCAATCGTAAAACAAATGAAGGGGTGACTTCACAATGAGAATGGTGGACCTAATTGCAAAAAAACGTGACGGACATGCATTAACGACAGAAGAAATTAACTTTATTGTTGAAGGATATACAAATGGTGATATTCCTGATTATCAAGTAAGTTCACTTGCAATGGCAATTTTCTTCCAAGATATGAACGATCAAGAGCGTGCTGATTTAACGATGGCAATGGTAAATAGCGGTGATACAATCGACTTATCAGCTATTGAAGGTGTAAAAGTAGATAAGCATTCGACAGGTGGTGTTGGTGATACAACGACACTTGTATTAGGTCCATTAGTAGCTGCTTTAGGTGTACCAGTAGCGAAAATGTCTGGACGCGGTTTAGGACATACTGGTGGTACAATTGATAAATTAGAAGCAGTTCCAGGATTCCATGTGGAAATTGAAAACGATGAATTCATGCGTCTTGTAAATGAAAACAAAATCGCTGTTATCGGCCAAAGTGGTAACTTAACACCTGCTGATAAAAAGTTATATGCACTTCGTGATGTAACAGCAACAGTAAACTCAATTCCGCTTATTGCAAGTTCGATTATGAGTAAAAAAATTGCTGCTGGTGCAGATGCAATTGTTCTTGATGTAAAAACTGGAGCAGGTGCATTTATGAAAACGGATGAAGATGCAAAACGTTTAGCAGAAGCAATGGTACGCATCGGTAATAATGTTGGTCGTAATACGATGGCAGTTATTTCTGATATGAGTCAACCACTCGGTGAAGCTATCGGTAACGCATTAGAAGTACAAGAAGCAATTGATACATTACAAGGTAAAGGGCCGAAAGATTTAGAAGAGCTATGTTTAACACTTGGAAGTCAAATGGTGTACCTTGCTGGACAAGCTTCATCTTTAGAAGATGCACGTGAAAAGCTAATTGAAGTAATGAACAACGGAAAAGCGCTAGAATCATTTAAAACATTCTTATCAGCGCAAGGCGGCGACGCATCTGTTGTTGATGACCCTTCTAAATTGCCACAAGCACAATTTAAAATTGAAGTGGAAGCGAAAGAAGACGGATATGTATCAGAAATCGTTGCAGACGAAATCGGAACAGCAGCAATGCTTTTAGGAGCAGGACGTGCAACGAAAGAGTCTGAAATTGATTTAGCAGTTGGTCTAATGCTGCGCAAAAAAGTAGGCGATGGCGTGAAGCAAGGTGAATCCCTTGTTACAATTTACGCAAACCGCGAAAATGTTGAAGATGTAAAAGCGAAAATTTATGAGAACATGAAGATTTCTAAAGAACACGTAGATGCACCAACTTTAGTACACGGTATCGTAACGAAGTAATAAAAAAAAGCTGAGGAGATTTCTCCTTGGCTTTTTTTACTATTTTTTGTTTATAATAATAATGGGTGAAATTATGATTAGAATTTGTGCAGTAACAAAAACAGATGAAGTATTATATGATGTTTCTCTAGAAGAAACAAAGAAAGACCATATTGTATGGTATTGGCTAGATTTATATAAGCCAACGAAAGAAGAGTATACATATATTCTGCAAGACCATTTTAAGTTCCATCCCCTTGCAATTGAAGACTGTCTAGAATATGTACAGAGGCCAAAAGTTGATTTTTATGATGGATATAACTTTTTAGTTCTTCACGCGTTTGGAGAAGATGGGCTAGAACCACATGAAATTGATTTGTTTGTTAGTGATCGCTATATTGTTTCTTTCCATTTTTCTCATAATAATGCAATTGAAAGAGTATGGAAAACACTTGGTGAGAAGAGGCGGATTAAGAAAGGACCTTTACATGTAGCACATACGATCACTGATCAAATTGTAGATGATTATTTCGCACCTGTATATTACATTGAAGATCATTTAAATGCGATTGATGATAATTTAACAGGTGAGACAGCAGGAGCCGTACTAGAAGAAGTATTTGATATTAGGGCAGATTTATCTAAGTTAAGACGTACAATTATTCCAATGCGTGATTTATTGTATCGTATTTTGAATTCCACTCGTTTTTACGGTATAAGTGATCATGAGATTTATTTTAAAGATATACATGATCATTTACTTAAACTTACGGAAATGATTGAGGCAAGTCGAGAGTTAACGGCCGATATTCGGGATAGTTATTTTTCATTAAACTCACATCATATGAATAACATTATGAAAACATTAACTGTATTCTCGACTATTTTCATGCCATTAACATTTATTGCGGGAGTATATGGAATGAACTTTACGCATATGCCAGAGCTTGGTGGACAATATAGTTATTTTATTTGTCTTCTTCTAATGGCATTAATTGGCGGCGGAATGATGGCCTGGTTTTATAAAAAAGGATGGTTTAAGTAAAAAAACACCGAGGATTTCCCCGGTGTTTTTTCTTAACCAATAGCATGTAATACAAACATAGCTAAGAATAAGCATGTAATGATATACATAGATGGTGCGACTTCTTTACGCTTTCCAAGAGCAACTTTTAAGATAGGGTAAGCAATAAATCCGAACGCAATGCCATCAGCGATACTATATGTGAGCGGGATCATGACGATAATTAAGAACGCTGGAAATCCTTCTGAAAAATCGTTCAGAGGAATTTGCTGAATGCTTGTAATCATCAGGCCGCCAATAATAATTAAGATTGGTGCAATGGCACTATCAGGAATTAGTTTGACAAACGGAAGTGCAAACAATGATGCAAAGAATAACAACCCCGTAACGATAGACGTCAGACCTGTCTTTCCGCCTGCAGTAATACCTGCGGCACTCTCTACTGTTGATACGGTAGGGCTTGTGCCAAATAGACCACATGTCATTGCTGAAATTGCATTGGCTTGGTAAGCACGTGGGAATTTACGGTCATCTTCTAATAAACCGTGCAGAAGTCCCATGTTCTCAAAAATAAGCACCATGCTTAAGGAGAATGTTGCAATCCAAAACGGTAAGGAAGAAAGTTTGCCAAATGACATAGCTCCAAACACATCGCCGTAATTAGCGAATGAGAATGAACTATTTCCGATTTGACTTGTATCAACAAGGCCAAATAGCCATGCAATACCAGTTCCTATTGCAATCGTCCATAAAAAGTTTCCACGTACGTTACGAATAAATAGTACAAGTGCAACGATAAGAGTAAGCACGGTCGCAAGAACGACAGGGTTACTTAATTTACCCATTGCAACAGCAGTATTTGGGTTCGAAACGACTAAACCACCTTTTTGCAATCCGATAAACGCTAAAAATAATCCGATGCCGACAGTAATTGCTTCTTTTAATGACTTTGGAATTGATACTGATAGCACGCGAGCGATTGGTGTAAAAGCGGCAATTGCAAAAATAATACCAGAGATAAAGACAGCAGCTAATGCTTCTTGCCAAGTTAGTCCAAGCGTATGCACAGCTGTGTACGTGAAGAATGCATTTACACCCATACCAGGGACAAGAATAGCAGGTGCATTTGCCCAAAATGCCATGAGTAGACATCCGACAAATGAACTGAAAACAGTTGCTAAAATTCCAGCTTCAAGAGGAATGCCAGCATCGGATAAAATTGACGCATTTACAATCATAATATATACGATCGTGAAAAATGACGTAACTCCAGCTAAAACTTCTTGTTTTGGTGATGTTTCGTGTAAACCTAATTTAAATGTTCTTTCAAGTATTCCTTTCATGTTAAACCTTCTTTTTCATATCCCTCTCCCACCCGTGATATCTCTTTCGTAAGAGCTCACCGTCCTTTATTATATCAGAACATCATGTTTTTACAACAAGGAAAATGATAACGTTTACTTATAAATGAAATTATTTATAAATACGTAAAAATTGCCCGTATTGTTGAAATAATTTCTAATTCTCCCGATTGAATAGGTGGAGCTGCTTGCGCATGTAAAGTAGCATAAGACGTAACCTCCCTTGGTAATTGGGCAGATTCTTCAACGAATGAGAGGGGAACAGGATTAATATTTAAATTATATGTACTCGCAATAGCACGAGCTTTTTCTACTGCCTGGTGCAGAGCTTGAATGAGAGCTTGCTCATAATATTTATTTGGATGAGATACTCGGAAACGTAACCCTTTTGCTACATTTGCGCCATTTGAAACGGCTATATCATATACTTCCCCAGCTTTTTGTACATTTAAAACGGTAATTTCATACAAATGCTCTACACGGTATCCTTGTAGCAATGCTTTATCATTTACATATTCGTATTGAGGAGTAATTGTATAAGAAATCGTCTCTATATCTTTATCGGCAATACCAAGCTGTTTAAGTGCATCCAGCAATTGTTTGGATTGCACTGCATTTTCTTCTTGAGCCTGTTTTACATTTTTATCATCTGTTCGAATGCCGAGTGTTAATATAACAACATTCGGTTTTGCTTTTACAACACCTTCTCCTTGTACAGTAATAGTAGCTTCTTTACCAGTATTAGCAGTGCGTACGTTGTGTAAATAAGGATTCATTCCACCCTGCATTTTCCATCACCATCCTTTTTATATGTATATGTGTGAACAAAAAAGAAATTTATATGAAAAAAGTTACATAAATGAGAATGTTGAGGAAAGAAAGCATATACAACATAGGTATTTATAGATTATAATATGTGTAAATATGATAAAAAAGGGACGAGGCTATTGAACGAAAAAAGAGAAACGCTGATTTTAGATTTATCTGCATCATTTCGAAAAATGATACGTTTATTACAAAATGATATTAATACACGTTTTGCAGAACATATGCCATATAATGAATTTTCTGTATTACGTGCGTTATTTTTAAACAGTCCACAGATGGCTTCGCAAATTGCGAGTGAAGTAAACGTAACCTCCAGTCATATTACAGCTGTTACAGATCGTCTCGTACGAAAAGGATTAGTAGAAAGAAAACGTTCTAATTCAGATCGTCGAATCGTGTACTTAGAAATTACAGAGCACGGAAGAGAAGTAACTGAAAAACTTGAAGCTGTGCGTAAAGAATATTATAAAGAGAGATTTAAAGGTTGGAGCGACCAAGAAATAGAAATGGTCTTAGAACTATTTGGCCGCGTATTATAATAAATGAGGATAGGAAGCGAAAGCACTCCTATCCTTTTTCTTTTGAATAAAAATATTTTGAAACTCCGATACTTTAATTAAAAGATCGGAGGAAAGATTATGAAATATATTGCTGCACTTACCATTTTATTTGGTAGTTTTTTCTGTTTTCAAACATTCACGTACGCAGATACGCCTATCCAAGTGGTGCGAAAAGAAGTGAAGTACATCGAAAACGATAATACAGTCTTATATTCGAAATTATGGGTTCGTTCTATGCAAAACGCAGTATTATTCCACCATAGCGATAATATTCGTAATCGGGACACATTACGTAATGTAACAAGTTCATCGCTTGTTAAAGCGAAGCAACTATCTTTTCAGAAAGCAGCACTTTATATACCGAGACTATCGCAATACGTATCAAAAATAGGGAAAGAAAACATTCAAGTGTACTACATTGCGATTCACTATAATGTGAAAAAAGAAAATGCATATCAATTAGATGGCATGAACTATTTTCTACAAGTATTCGTAAAAGAGCGTGGGGAATGGAAAATTGCCGAAAGTGTAGTTGCACCGACAGAGCAAATTGTGCAAAATGGTGATGGATTTGGGATGAAAGAAGAGATGGTGTATGGGGATAGGAGAGAGAATGTGAAATAACCTCTTTATTTAGATAGGGATATATAATAAAAAGCATTGCTCTTGTGCAATGCCTTTTTATTTAGTTCATATAAGAGTTAAATAATTCATAACATCTTTCTTTTGTCATTGTATGACTTTTTTTGTCAGCTTCTATTAATGCCATTGTTACGTGTTTATAGTTTCACATCTATAATGCTTTTTGAAACATGTATTCAATACCTTAATGTATGTTTATTTCCCTCCAAAAGCAAACTTCAATTTTAATAGACGTGTAAAAATGAAGTAACTTATGATAGCGAATAGGAAAAATCCAACATAATAAGACAGAAGTGCATCTCGTCCGCCTAATATTCTACCGCCAAGCAGTGCGAAGCATAGAACAGTGCAAATCATGAACCATTTTTGCAAGTTAGGAAACAATAGTATTTTTCCGTTTTGTTCGTTTGGTGTACGTGTGTATAGAAAGGTTGCCATTGATAAAAAGATAATGATGTAAGCAAATGGTGTTAATAGTGTCCAAGGAGAAGGTACAGAAGTATGCTCCATTGGATTGTCCTGTGGTACACTAGAAAGTTTATTGCCATAGTCATCAAATGTTTCTATCGGGTGATAATCATAAGTAATAGAAAAAGATTCTAATGGTGAAATGATATCTATATGTTGTAAGTACTCATGAGTACGTTGCTCTATTTCTCCCATTGCATCTAAAGACCATTGTGTATGGGAATAAATGAATCCGGAAATTAACAATCCAAAACCGTATGGTAAAAATAATAGAATGATAGTTAAACTACTTTGAGAGAATATATGTCCAGTAATGGTTCCGATAAATAAGGTGAATGTATAAATAGCGATAAGTACAACGGTAGCATATAGAAAGTAACTATAGAACGGAGTAAAGATTTGATACTCATTGTGAAACGACATGTTCTTTATTCCGTACATGCTAATCCAGCAAACAATTTGCACTGTAATAATATTCAAAACACCAAGCCACCATTTTGTTAAAAAAATATCTTTTCGTTTAAAAGGCATCGAGAAGAGAAAATCAGTTGATTGATTGTTACGTTCCCACCCAATTAAAAGACAAGCAAGTGCAATAAGAGTAACTCCTTGAAAGAGGACGGCACCATCAGATGCGTGAAAATAGTAGGAGTAGTAATATGCATAGTCATCAAACTTCATTTTTGATTGTTTTAGTTGCATTTGCGCTTCTTGATAATATTTATAAGGTAGTTGATATAAACTAATTAACCAAAATAATAGAATTATATATTTTCCTTGCTTCCATTGCCTTATCCATAAAGCTTTATGAAACATGTGAATCCTCCTCAAACGTTGTGATAAAAATATCTTCGAGCGACATGGCTAATTCCTCAATGAGCAGTGGTTGTTCTTTATAAAACTTCTCGAGTGTTGTAGCCACATTTCCCTCAATTAAGATTGTATATACTTTTCCCGTTTGATTTAATATTTTAATATTGCTTAAGTTTTCTAGTTTTTGAGGTAATGAACGCTCGTAAGCTACTTGTATTTTTGCAAATCGTGATTTTGCATCGTCTAGTGATGTAATAGACGAGATAGTATGGCCTTTTAATATAATGATTGTATCTGCAATTTGTTCCACTTCATCTAAATGATGGGTTGAGATGAAAATGGTAATTTCTTTTTCTGCAACTTCTCCAACGAGAAACTGTAAAATCTGTCTTTTAACGATAGGATCAAGTCCATTTGTTGGTTCATCTAAAATAATATATTCTGCCTGTGCAGCAACAGCTAAAATGATGGCAAGCAGTGCTTTCATTCCTTTTGAATAACTACGAATTCGTTTATTTGGTAAGTTGAAATGTTCTAGTAGTTCATAGAAATATGGTTCATCAAATGCTGTATAAACTGATTTATAAAACTTCACGATTTCTTTTACTGTATAACCGTTCAGTATGTTAGTAGAATCGGGAACATATACGATTTTTTGTTTCGTTTCAGGATTTTTATGGATGTCGATATCCTCATATGTAACAGTTCCCTCGTCCGGGTCTAAAATGCCGACCATCGTTCGTAATAAAGTTGTTTTTCCCGCGCCGTTTCTTCCAAGTAACCCGATGATACTACCTTTTTGTAATGTGAAAGAAACATCGTCTAAAATTGTTTGATTATCAATTGTTTTCTTCAAGCTTGTCACTTTCAACATCCGTATTCCCTCCAATCTCTTTATAGTATGAATCTATCCAATCATGAATTTTATCTTTCGTAATACCAAGATAAGAGGCTTCTAATAGTAATTGATGAAATTGCTTTTCAACCATAGCGATTTTCCTTTCGTCTAATGTTGGGGTAATCGATTGGGATACAAATGTTCCTTTTCCTCGTAACGTTTCAATAATTCCTTGTCGCTCTAACTCTTGATACGCTTTACTCACTGTATTTGGATTTATAACGAGTAAAGAAGCGAGTTCGCGTACAGAAGGAAGTTTATCACTTGGAGCCAACATGTTTTTCAATACGAGTTCTTTTATATTTTGAACAATTTGTTCCCATATCGGAGTGTTGCTTCTTGGGTCAAGTTGAATATGCAAGAGCAATGTCTCCTTCCTCATATGTATTAAGTGTACTACTATGCGTAATACACTTAATACAATATAGGGGGCGAATGTATTTGTCAACTGAAAATAATAGAAAAAATTGGTATTAAAAAAAGGAGAATTGGAAAAAATAGGTCTGATATAGAATGGAGGGTTAGTCATGAAGCGAGTTTTTGGAATACTTGTTTGTTTCATGTTATTGCTTTCTGGAACTTCAGTGAGTTTTGCGCAATCTGAAAAAACGAAGCAGGAGAAAACAGAAGAAACAACGCCGAAGTTAGCGGAACAAGCGTCGTCAGCAATCGTAATTGAGCAAGATACAGGTAAAGTTTTATTTGATAAAAACCCAAATGAAAAATTACCACCTGCTAGTATGACAAAGATTATGACAATGCTTTTAATTATGGAACAAGTTGAAAAAGGAAAACTAAAACTGACCGATAAAGTTAGAGCAAGCGAACATGCAGCTTCAATGGGTGGATCGCAAATCTTTTTAGAACCTGGGGAAGAGATGACTGTAAATGAGATGTTAAAGGGTATTGCAATTGCATCTGGAAATGACGCATCTGTTGCAGTAGCCGAGCACATCGCAGGTTCAGAAGAAGGATTTGTAAATATGATGAACAAAAAGGCGAAAGATTTAGGGCTGAAAAATACACATTTTCAAAATCCAACAGGTCTTCCGGCCAAAGACCATTATTCGACAGCAAATGATATGGCTATAATGGCGAGAGAATTGATGAAGTATCCACTTATTCGTAAATACACAGGTAAGTACGAAGATTATTTACGTGAAGATACGGATAAAAAGTTTTGGCTCGTTAATACGAATAAACTAGTACGTTTTTATCCTGGCGTAGATGGAGTAAAAACAGGTTTTACGACAGAAGCAAAATATTGTTTAACAGCATCGGCTGAAAAAAATGGTATGCGTGTCATTTCAGTTGTCATGGGAGCACCAACATCAAAAGAACGGAACAACCAAGTGACAAAGCTTCTTGACTATGCATTTGGACAATATATGACAAAGAAATTGTATACGCGCGGCGAAAAAATTAAGACAGTTCAAGTAGGAAAAGGGAAAAAAGAAAAAGTAGATTTAGTTGCGTCAGATAATGTTTCTCTTCTTATGAAGAAGGGCGAGAATATGGACAAGGTAAAACAAGAAGTAATTGCTGAAAAGAAAGTAAAAGCACCGATTAAAAAAGGTGACGCGCTTGGCACCCTTGTTATAAAAAAAGATAAAGATGTTTTATTAAAACAAACAATTATAGCAAAAGAAGATGTTGCTGCAGCGAGCTGGTGGGAGTTATTTAAAAGAAGTTTTGGGATGTTTTCAACATCAAAATAGCGGCAAATATTTTGCCGCTTTTCTATTCGTATGTAAGTGAATAATGCTGAAAGGTTTCACTTTATGACGAAATAGTTCTTCTTTTGTCAGCAGGAAGGATTCTTATTTTATATCACGAAAATCTTTATGTATGTGAATAAGTAAAGTTTGAGCATAAGGAGGAAATCGTGTGAGTCTTTCCATGCAATTAGAAGTAAAACGTGACGTCCTATGTGTGAGACTAGAGGGTGAATTAGATCATCATACGGCTGAAGAGTTGCGAACGAAAGTAACAGATATGATTGAGACACATGGTGTTCATCATATTGTTTTGAGCCTAGAGAACTTATCGTTTATGGATAGTTCTGGTCTAGGTGTTATATTAGGCCGATATAAACACGTAAAGGGATTAGGTGGAGAAATGGTTGTTTGTGCAATTTCACCGCCTGTTAAGCGTTTATTTGAAATGTCGGGCTTATTCAAAATCGTTCGCTTAGAAGAAAGTGAAGCGCACGCGCTCGCGACGTTGGGGGTGGCATAGATGAGAAATGAAATGAACCTTCAATTTTCAGCATTAAGTCAAAATGAATCATTCGCTCGCGTTACAGTGGCGGCTTTCATTGCACAACTAGATCCAACGATGGAAGAATTAACGGAGATTAAAACAGTTGTGTCAGAAGCGGTTACAAATGCAATTATTCATGGATACGAAGGAAATGCAGAAGGTATTGTTTATATTTCTGTAATTTTGGAAGAAGCAATGGTGAAACTCACGATTCGAGATGAAGGGATTGGAATCTTTAACTTAGATGAAGCGAGACAACCCCTTTTTACAACTAAACCTGAATTAGAGCGTTCCGGAATGGGATTTACTATCATGGAAAATTTTATGGATGAAGTAGAAGTTATTTCAAACGAATCTTTCGGGACAACAATCCATTTGACAAAATACTTATCAAATAGTAACGCTCTATGCAATTAAGGAGAATAGCCTATGGACATAGAGGTCAAAAATGAGAAGAAGAAACCTCAGTTAAAGGACCACGAGCTAAAAGCGTTAATTCAAAAAAGTCAAGATGGAGATCAACAAGCGAGAGATACAATCGTTCAAAGTAATATGCGCCTCGTTTGGTCGGTTGTACAGCGGTTTCTTAATCGAGGATACGAACCAGACGACCTATTTCAAATTGGATGTATTGGGCTCTTGAAATCGGTAGATAAATTTGATTTATCTTTCGACGTGAAATTTTCAACATATGCAGTTCCAATGATTATTGGTGAAATACAACGTTTCTTACGCGATGATGGATCAGTGAAAGTTAGTAGGTCTTTAAAAGAAACAGGAAACAAAATTCGAAAGATGAGAGATGAGCTTTCGAAAGAATTCGGAAGGGCTCCAACGATTAATGAAGTGGCAGAGGCACTAGAACTAACGCCAGAGGAAGTTGTTCTAGCACAAGAAGCGAGCCGGGCCCCTTCATCTATACATGAAACTGTATATGAAAACGATGGAGATCCAATCACTATTTTAGATCAAATTGCAGATCAATCTGAAACGAAATGGTTCGATAAAATTGCTTTAAAAGAAGCGATTAGAGAACTAGATGAACGAGAGCGCTTAATTGTATACTTGCGTTACTATAAAGATCAAACACAGTCAGAAGTAGCCGAGCGCATAGGCATTTCGCAAGTACAAGTTTCAAGACTTGAAAAGAAAATATTAAAACAGATGAAAGATCGAATAGACGAATAATTGTCTATTCGATTTTTTTGTGCCGTTAATAGGAGAGAGATGTTAATTTTCGCAAAAATTAACAGAATTTATTGATAATTTAGTCAATTTAAAATATAATCCAAGTATGAACTTGTCATAAAGGGGGAAGGAAATATGGAAACGAGGCAACAATGGGGAACGAGAGCTGGATTTATTTTCGCAGCGGTCGGATCTGCCGTTGGATTAGGAAACATATGGCGTTTTCCTTATACAGCGTATGAAAATGGAGGAGGAGCATTCTTTTTACCGTACTTATTTGCATTATTAACGACTGGTATTTCATTGTTAGCGTTTGAGTTTGCCCTTGGTCATCGTCATCGTGGTTCAGCACCACTTACATTTTTCCGTATTAACCCGCGTGCCGAATTTATTGGATGGTGGCAAATGTGCGTAACATTTATCGTTTCAACATATTATGCAGTAATTATTGCTTGGTCTATATCCTATACATACTTTGCAATTACTGGAGCGTGGGGAAAAGACACGCAATCATTTTTATTTAAAGAGTACTTACATGTTGCAGATAAGCCAGGACAATTTGGAGGACTTGTACCGGAAGTATTAATTCCGTTAGCTCTCGTTTGGATTATTGTGCTTGGCGTTGCATTTAAAGGAGTTAAAAAAGGAATTGAAGTTGTTAACCGTATATTTATTCCTTTATTAGTTGTTATGTTCCTTATTATCGTCGTTCGTGCAGTGACGATGGAAGGTGCTATGCAAGGACTAGATGCATTCTTTAAACCAGATTGGAGTCGTATTTTTGATGGGAAAGTATGGCTTGCAGCTTATGGTCAAATATTCTTTAGTTTATCTTTAGCATTTGGAATTATGATTACGTATTCTAGTTATTTACCGAAAAACTCGGATACAACAAATAATGCCTTTATTACTGGATTTGCAAATTCAGGATTTGAATTATTAGCAGGTATTGGGGTCTTTGCAGCTCTTGGATTTATGGCAAATAATATGGGAGTACCGGTTGATAAAGTAGCAAGTGCTGGCGTTGGGCTTGCGTTCGTAGTATTTCCCCAAATTATTAATGAATTGCCGATGTCACCGTTGTTTGGTGTTTTATTTTTCTTATCGTTAACGGTTGCTGGAATTACATCACTTATTTCACTCGCGGAAGTATGCTTTGCCGCTGTATCTGAAAAATTCAGTTTAAGTCGGGAAAAAACTATTGGAATTATGGGAACCCTTCTCGTGTTAGTTTCTCTTGTTTTTGCAACACGTGGTGGACTTATGTTCTTAGATGTTGTCGACTATTTCGCTAATAATTTCGGATTAATTACAATTGCACTTGCGGAAGTAGTTACGATAGGGCTCATTTTACGCCGTTTACCAGTTTATCAAAATCATGCAAACTTTGTATCTGATATTAAATTAGGAACGTTTTGGAGAGTGAGTTTACTCGTTATTACTCCGCTTATGTTAGGGTATATGCTAATTGATGGTACAATCCAAAATATTAAAAAGAACTACGGAGATTATCCGACTGAGTTTGTTGTAACGTATGGTTGGTCGATAGCAGCAGCATTCCTCATAGTTGCAATAATCATTGGCCTGAAAAAATGGGATGCACAAATTCATTCGGATTCTGCCAAGCTTGAAAAAGAATGGAAAGATCGAGGTGTTTCATAATGAGTGGATCAGCGATTATGATGATGGTTATTGGAATAGTAGTCATTTGGGGAGGGCTTGCATTAAGTATTGCAAACTTATTTAAGAAAAAGGCATAAGTAAAAAACATCTGTACCAAAATGGTGCAGATGTTTTTTTATGAAAAAATTGTATTAGAAAAAAATTCAATAACCATACTACAACTACGAGGAAGAGTGAAGGGGTGAATGAAAGTTGGAACAAACGATTTATATTAAAATGCGCAATCGTTTAAAAGTTTCTCCTACTTATGAAGTAAAGCTGGGCGATGTTGCTCAACTTGCCGGAGATTCTTCCGTAGTTGAGTTGTTACAAAATGAGATAGTTTACAAAATAACAGCGCATGATAAGACGCATGTTGTAATTGATGTTATGAAAGTAATTGAGATTATTCAACAGAAAGCATCTCACGTACAAATTAATTTACTCGGTTCCGGACAAACTCTTGTTGAAATTATATACGAAAAAAAGAAGGCACACCCAATTTTTTTCGGGCTTGTATGGCTTTTACTTTTCATTGGAGCAGCTCTTGCAATCATTTATTTCCATGAGGATGTAAGTATGCAACAAGTACATCAACGGTTATATTACATGATTACTGGAGAATTTAATGCACAACCACTTTTATTTCAAATTCCTTATTCTGTAGGTCTTGGTTTAGGGATGGTTCTATTCTTTAATCATGTATTTCAAAAGCGAATTAATGAAGAGCCGAGTCCGTTAGAAGTTGAGATGTTTCAATACCAACAGTCACTTGATCAATATGTAATCGTTAATGAAAACAAGGATAATATGAAACAACTTGCCGATGATTGAGTCTGGGTTTGTTATTTTAATTGGTTTAGCTGGAGGGATAGCGGTAGGTAGCGGATATGTCGCATTTTTAGCTGTACTTGGTATAATCCCCCGTTTAGCTCAATTAACGAGAAGTGGAAAGCATATTCAATATTTTGAGTGGGCAGTCATTGCAGGTACTTTAACAGGGGCTTGGTGCAGTTTGAAAAACATTACATTTCAAACGTCGCAGTATTGGCTCGTTATATTAGGGATATTTTGTGGCACATTCATCGGAATGCTTGCTGCGGCATTAACAGAGGTGTTAAATGTTCTGCCTATTTTAGCGAAACGAGTAGGGGTAGAGGGGAAGATTATTGTTTTACTCGTTGCTCTTGTACTTGGGAAAGTAATAGGATCGTTGTTTCACTGGATTTATTTCGTAAAGTAGGAGGCAGTATATAAATGACAAGTCAGAAATTGAAGGATGATTACATAAATAAAGTGAAGGAGTATCATCCAAAGCCAAACTATTTACTAAATTGTATCAAAGCATTTCTTGTAGGTGGACTCATTTGCACAGTTGGAGAAGTATTGATGAAATTTTATATACATTATTTTCACTTCAGTGAACAAGAGGCAGGAAACCCAACTGTTGCAACCCTTGTTTTATTATCCGCGATTTTAACAGGGTGTGGTGTATATGATAAAATCGGTCAATTTGCTGGAGCAGGATCAGCGGTACCGGTAACAGGATTTGCAAATTCTATGGCAAGCGCTGCTTTAGAACATAAGAGTGAAGGGATTGTTCTAGGGATTGCGACAAATATGTTTAAACTGGCAGGAAGTGTGATTGTATTTGGGGTTGTTGGTGCATATATCATTGGGTTAATAAGGTATACCTTTAAAATTTTTATGTCTTAAAGGAGGGGCTAGTATGAGGTTGACCGGAAAACAAACGTGGGTATTTCAAAACGACATATATGTGAATGCAACGGGTACTGCTGTCGGTCCGAAAGAAGCTGAAGGCCCTCTTGGAAAAGATTTTGATATTTCATATGATGACTTGCATTGTGGAGAGGAAAATTGGGAGCTCGCCGAACGAAGATTAATGTCAGACTCAATTCAACAAGCAGTGCAAAAAGGGAATATAAAAACATCGCAAATTGATTTCTTTTTAGCGGGAGATTTATTAAATCAAACAGTGACAGCAAATTATGTTGCGCGTCAGTGGGGCATTCCTTTTTTAGGAATGTTTAGCGCCTGTGCGACGTCTATGGAGACTTTAGCAGTTGGCTCAGCTTTTATAGACGGTGGATTTGCAAATCGTGTCTTAGCTACAGTAAGTAGTCATAATGCAACGGCTGAAAGACAATTTCGCTATCCAACAGAGTACGGTGGGCAAAAACCAGGGACAGCAAATTCAACTGTGACTGGTGCAGGATCTATATTAATTAGCAATGAAAAAAGTGCAATTAAAATTACGGCGGCTACAATCGGAAAAGTGCAAGATTTAGGAATCACAAATCCTTTGGATATGGGGGCAGCGATGGCTCCAGCAGCAGCTCATACAATTCAACAGCATTTTGAAGATTTAAGAAGAAGTGCCGATGACTATGATTTGATTGTTACGGGTGATTTATCAGCTGTTGGGACACCGATTGCAAAACAACTTTTACTTGAGGAAGGTTACGATCTTGGACATATATACAATGATTGCGGATTAATGATTTATGAATCAAGTCAAGAAGAAGTGTTTGCAGGTGGTAGTGGTTGCGCTTGTTCAGCAGTTGTCACATATGGCCATTTATTACACGAGATGCAAAAAGGGAATTTACAACGAATTTTTGTCGTTGCCACTGGCGCATTATTAAGCCCGATAATGATGCAACAGAAAGAAACGATTCCAACAATTGCACATGGTGTCGTATTTGAGAGAGTTAAAGGAGAGTGAATTGTGGATTTTATATATGCATTTCTTGTAGGTGGAGCTATTTGTGTAATTGGGCAACTATTGTTAGATTTCGCAAAGTTAACACCAGCTCATTTAATGGCAACTTTTGTAGTCATCGGAGCAATTTTAGATGGATTTGGATTGTACGATAAACTAATAAAGTTTGCAGGTGCTGGAGCAACAGTCCCTATTACAAGTTTTGGACATTCACTATTGCACGGAGCAATGCATGCAGCAGAAAAACATGGATATTTAGGAATTGGTATTGGCATGTTTAGTTTAACGTCTGCGGGCATTTCCGCAGCGATATTGTTTTCGTTTTTTATAGCACTTATATGTAAACCGAAAGGATAAATCAAATGAGACGAAGGGTTGTTTTGGTCACAGATGGAGATGAATATGCAAAGCGGACAATTGAGCTTTTAACAAAGGAATTTGGGGGAAGGTGTATTTCAGCATCACAAAGTAATCCAACCAAATTGACAGGGAAAAAAGTTGTTGAGCTTATTATGCAAACGCCATATGACCCTGTATTTGTCATGTTTGATGACAGTGGATTTATTGGAGAAGGATCTGGTGAAAAGGCTTTAAAATATGTAGCTACCCATAAACAAATTGATGTGCTCGGTATTTTAGCGGTAGCGTCTAATACGCATCATTGGGAATGGGCACGTGTAGATGTAAGTGTAGATCGGAACGGAAATTTAACCGAATACGGTGTTGATAAATTTGGACTTCCAGATGGTGAAATTGGCAGAATTAGCGGAGATACAATTTATTGTTTAGATGACTTGAATGTTCCTGTCATCGTTGGAGTCGGTGACATTGGTAAGATGTGCGGGAATGATGAATGGGAGAGGGGATCACCTATTACTAGAAAAGCGATTCAATTAATTTTGGAAAGGAGTGGTTTTTATGACGAAGCCTAAAAAAGTGGATATCCCTATATCAACTTTCATAAGTGATAATGAAAATTATTTAAAGCAGACAGTTGGACTAGGCGTTACATACGATGTTGGCATTCGTAAATTTCAAATTTTGAATAAAGAAATCGGTGTGTTATTTGTAAACGGACTTTGTGATACAAATTATATTATCCCTATTTTAGAAGAAGCGGTGGATACAAATGAGATAAGGGATGTAGAAGAAGATACAGTGAAGCTTTTAGAGAATCGCTTAATCCATCAACAAGTAAGCAAAGTGAAAACGATGGATGAGGTAATGCTCCAAGTATTATCAGGGCTCATTGTGATATTTGTGGAAGGTGAAACGGAAGCGTTCGCGATTGATGTTCGTAGTTATCCAGGGCGAACACCGACAGAACCAGATACCGAAAAGGTAGTACGCGGTGCGAGGGATGGATTTGTTGAAAATATCGTTGTAAATACAGCGTTAATTCGTAGGAGAATTCGAGATCCACGACTTCGAAATGAAATGGTTCGAGTAGGAGATAGATCACAAACGGATATTTGTATTACATACGTTCAAGATGTTGCAAATCCAGATTTAGTAAAGATTATAAAACAAGAATTAAATAACATTGATGTAGATGGAATTACGATGGCGGATAAAACAGTAGAAGAATTTGTTGTAAAGCAAAGCTATAACCCATTCCCGCTTATTCGATATACAGAAAGGCCAGATGTAGCAGCAAATCATCTACTAGAAGGACATGTGTTAGTACTTGTTGACACATCGCCAAGTGCTATGATTACACCGACAACATATTTTCACCATTTACAGCATGCAGAAGAGTTTAGACAAAATCCAGCTGTCGGTACATTTTTACGCTGGGTGCGCTTTTTAGGTGTTATATTCTCGTTATTTTTATTACCATTTTGGTTAGTGTTTGTATTTGATCCAACTCTTTTACCAGCAAATCTTGCTTTTATTGGACCGACTAAGATGACGCATTTACCAATCCTATTACAGGTGTTAATGGCAGAGGTCGGACTTGAGTTTTTAAGGATGGCTGCTATTCATACTCCAACCCCATTATCGTCTGCAGCAGGGTTGATTTCCGCCATATTAATTGGTCAAATTGCAATTGATGTAGGTTTGTTTGTGCCAGAAGTAATTTTGTATGTAGCGGTTTCGATGATTGGTGCATATGCAACACCGAGTTATGAATTAGGATTAGGGAATAAGGTTGGGAAATTGTTTGTTATTATTTTAACAGGTCTCTTCCATGAGATGGGATTTGTAATTGGTATGACGATATTAATTTTATTTTTAACGTCTATAAAAAGTTTACAAACACCTTATTTATGGCCGTTTTTACCATTTGATTGGGGCGCGTTAACAAAAATTTTACTCCGTCCAACGATGTCTAGTTTAAAAGTACGACCAAGTATTGTAAGACCTCAAAATGTAAAAAGACAAAAATAAACGGGATTATACACCCGTTTATTTTTTTTAGTAAAAATTTATTGTTTTTTAACAAAAATCAAACATTTTTTGTGTACACTTAGAGTAGATATTGTGTATGGAAGGGGAAGAGGACATGATTAAATTATTTGTAAGTGATTTAGATGACACGCTCGTTTACGATGTGAATCATATGCAAAAAGAAGATGAACGTGCGCTGTGTTGGTTAGCTGAGAAAGGGACAAATATTTGTTTTGCCTCTGGCCGCTTTACACACAGAATTGATGAAGTTGTAAAAAGGTTTTCATTCCCATATTACACAACTGGCTTAAATGGAGCGACAATGTTACTTCCAAATGGGAATTTATTTCATGAATCGAGTTTTGAAAATACGGTTGCCCAGGAAATATATCGATATATACATAAAAAAGGACTAGCGGATATTGTTTGTGCAAATGAGCAACGATATACAAAAAGGAAAAATGAACATCACCATAATTTTGAAGCGTATATGGGCGTGCATATCGCTGAAATTGAAGCGTTAGAAGAAGAGTTTGGTAAGACTGTACACCCTGCAAAATTGTTTGTTTTTGGAGAAGAAGAGAAAATTGTGACGTTAGATCAAGAGCTACGAGATATGTTTCAAGGCGAAGCGGAAGTTTTTATATCAGGTAAACGCTATGTTGATATTATGCCAAGAGGCGTGAGTAAGGGGAGTGCTCTAAAGCGACTAATGGACCATTTGCAAATTGAAGCAAATGAAGTTGCTTGTATTGGAGATTCCTTCAATGATATTTCTATGTTTGAAGTAACCCCGCATTCATTTACTCTTCATCATGCCCATCCATATGTAAAGGAGAAAGCAAATCATATAGTGCGTTCGGTTGAAGAGGCTGTTATGAAATTACCGTTACTTGTATAAAAAAGAAGCCCGTCACTGGCGGGCTTCTTTTTTACTTGAATAAAGATTTAACAAAATCAATGATACTTGAGAAGAAATCTTTCACTTTATCTAGAAAACTTTGTCCTTCTTCAGATCCTAAAAAGGCAGAAACGTGTTCTTTTGCTTTGTTTAATTGACTACCAACTTGATTCCAATCGATATTAAGATTCTTCATTTTATCAAATAACGCTACTAGGTTATCTAACTGTTCATCTGTTAATGTAATGCCGAGTTGATCAGCAATTTTTTTAATTAATGAACGTAAATCTTCTGTTGTTTTTGGCTGTTCTTTTGCAATTTCTTCTTTAATTTTTGCAACAAGTTGAACTGCTTTTTCTTCACCAATTTTATCACCAAGCTGGGCTGTTTGTACCATTTCTTCATTCGCTACTTTTTTAACTTCTTCCGGAATTGGTTTATTGGACGCAGTTTCATATGCTTTCATTAATCCAGTTAAAGCTGCAGTTCCTGAAACTTTAAAAGGTGCAGTAATTTGAATTTCTGCATCTTTTACACCTGCTGTAATCAAAGCGTTAGTGTACATTGCATCTGTTACCCAGTTAATGTTCTTTGATCGTACAATAAGACCAGATCCTGGTTTTGTGTATGTAATCATAGAAGAAGAAATTGCTCTCGTACCAATTTGTGCTTTTGGAACAATGCCTTCTAGAAATTTATGTTCTTCCGCATTAGATACAGTGATAATTGTAGCATCTTTCGGTGCTTTCATTTCTTTTAACAGATCTTGTTTTTGTTGTTCGGATAAGTTCTCTCCTAGTGTAACAATTGATTCTCCCTCGATGATGTCTGCAAATGAAGCTGTTGGCATCATAAATACCGTTACAGCTAATAGCAGAGCTAATAATTTCGTTTTCACGAAAAACCGCTCCCTTTCTCTTTCTAAAATTTTCGGGCAACAAAGTTATTATAGTATATATTTCTTATTTGTCACCTAGCTTTTTCCACATTTCAAAAAAGAAGTATCTAGATTGTCGGATTCTTTTTGTTTCTAGTCATGAATGTGGTAATATAGTGCTGAGATAGTTGAAAGGAGACATATACATATGAAAACTTTAGGATACATATTAATGGAAAACGGTGAAAAAATCGAATTGGAATTTTTCCCAGAAGAAGCGCCAAAAACAGTAGAAAACTTTAAAAAATTAGCAGAGCAAGGATTTTATGACGGTGTTACATTCCACCGTGTTATTCCTGGCTTCGTAAGCCAAGGTGGAGACCCAACAGGTACAGGTGCTGGTGGTCCAGGTTACTCTATTCCATGTGAAACTGATGGAAACCCTCATAGACACCTTGTAGGATCACTTTCTATGGCTCACGCTGGCCGTAACACAGGCGGTAGCCAATTCTTTGTTGTTCATGAGCCACAGCCACATTTAGATGGCGTTCATACTGTATTTGGTAAAGCAACAAGCGGTATTGAAACAGTATTAAAAATGCGTCAAGGCGATGTAATGAAAGAAGTTAAAGTTTGGGAAGAATAAGGTAAGGGAAAAGAGAGCTTTTGCTCTCTTTTTTATTTTTAATGAGATTGAGTACTTCTTCTGCAGCATCATACAAGTAGTATTGTTGCTAAAATATATTGCTTGTGAGAACAAACCTTTAACAAATTACATAGAATACATTACATTATATGTTTCCACAAATACTTTTTGTTATATTAATTTTGCTAGAATTGTGCTGCTTTAGGGTAACTATGAATGAAGTGATGTTGAATGATATGTTTCTTTTCATTCTATATAAAATTTTCTTTTTTTCACTCTATTTATTAAAGGAATAGTGCTGAAACATAGATTTGACTTTCTTCTTTTCGCTTTGTATGATTATCAAGTTGTTTTAGACTCTTCTCACTCTGTTGAAAATATTGTAAAATGAATGTGATATGAAAAGAGTGATTGAGGGGATTACTAGTTTGTAACTTTTGTGAGAAGGGATAAGGGTTATGTTAATTCGTTTTAAAAAAAGTTATGAAAAAATCGCAATGGGGCTTCTTTCGTTTATGCCAACTGAAAAAGATTTGAAAACATTACAATTGACAATGAAAGAATATGAAGCAAAAGATGATTGGCAATTGTATTTGTGGAAAGAAAATGAAGATTTTGTTGGAATAATGGGGATTGTAAAAAAAGAGAATCAAGTATTAGAAATTCAGCATTTAAGTGTAAATCCGTCTCACCGTCATGTGGGGATTGGAACGAAGATGGTTCAAGAGTTAAAGAGTAAATTTCTTGAGTTTACAATTTGCGGAAATGAGCAAACAGCAAGTTTTTGCGAAAAATGTAAAGGGCTAGAACAAAATATACATTCGTGAAAGCAGGGATAAGTAGTTTATTATCTCTGCTTTCTTTTTTGTAATTGTTCGTTTCGTTCAGTAATGACCTCTGTGCGATCACGCAAAGTGTGCTTGTGTATAATATATTCACTTGGAATAGCATTCAAGTCTTTCCAAGAGAGGTTTTGTTTTTTGCATAACTCTATGCACTGCTTCTCTAACAATGGATCTGATAAGGGTAAAAATAAAGGTACAAAACGTTCTTTTTTATGGATAGATTGCAATCTTTCATTGAGCAAGGAAAGAAGTTGTACTTGATTAATTCCTAAACGTTGTAAAGACACACCGCTTTTTTCTAAAATTGTGATTGCGCTTTTCATCATTTTTGTGGAACCATTCCAGTTAGCACGTCTTTGGTGGTATAAAGAAACTGCAATTTGAATGAGACCAACTAAGTAATGATCACGATTTCCTCTTGGTTTTGTCTTCCAGTACTCTTCTAGTATTTCGTGGCATTCAAAATAGTCGTAATCTCCTTGGAAATGAATTAAAAATTGTATGTATTCGGTAGGATACATGTTTTCTCGCCCCTATCTAACGGTTATACATATAAGTGTATCATAGAAATATGAACAATAAACGACTAGGAGATTTCCCCCTAGCCGTTATTGTTCATATTAGCAGAAGCAAGCTGCTCCTACAATAATTAGCAAAATAAACAGTACAACAAGTAATGCGAACCCACCGCTAAAACCACAATCAACGTGACCCATAGTTTTTTGACCTCCTACATTGTTCTTACTACACTGTTATCATATGAAGTGGTGGGCATGATGACATAGGCATCGGTCTATTTTTAATTAAATTTCTTAAAAAGGTTGGATAGAACATGAGTATGCTCTATACTTATGTTGTTATAGAAAAAATGTGGTGGGATGCTTTGTGCAATATAATTTTAAAGTAGAGGCTTTTGAAGGGCCTTTAGATCTATTGTTACATTTAATACATCGTTATGAAATTGATATATATAATATTCCTGTAGCAGATATTACAGAGCAATATTTATCTTATGTGCATACGATGAAAGAACTGCAATTAGATGTTGCAAGTGAGTATTTAGTAATGGCCGCAACGTTATTACAAATTAAAAGTAAAATGTTGTTGCCGAAACATGAAGAAGATGTACTTGATAACGGTGATGATTTTATAGATGATCCTCGTCAAGAATTGATGGAGAGGTTAATTGAATATAAGAAATATAAGCAAGTTGCTACTGAGTTAAAAGAAAGAGAACAAGAAAGAGCACAGCTATATACACGTCCACCAATTGACTTTACATCGTTGCAACAAGAAGAAGAGACAAGCTTGCCTCTTGATGTTACGTTATATGATATGCTAGCGGCATTTCAAAAATTAATGCGCCGTAAAAAGGCAAAAAAACCTGTAACAACACGTATTACTCGTCAAGAAATACCAATTGAACAGCGAATGACTGATATTTTAAAGCAGTTAAAAATAAAGGGTGGTCGCCAAAGTTTTCATGATTTGTTTGTTGATGATGAACGTGAAATAATGGTTGTAACATTTTTAGCAGTTCTGGAACTTATGAAAAATCAACAAATCATAATTGAGCAAGAACATAATTTTGATGAAATTTTCGTATCAAGCTCTAATAAATCTGCATAGAGCAAGTATATGAAATTGGGATAGAAACACTTTATCTCATGCTATGTTTTAATGTATCGTTTGGAACAAGAGAAGAAATATTGAACCGAACGCATTGATTGTGATTCGGTTTTTTGATGTGTATTTTTATGGGAAAATAGAAGGAAGGAGCTCGTGAAATGGATAGGAAAGAACAAAAGTCAATTATTGAAGGCCTTTTATTTGTTTCTGGTGATGAAGGGATTTATCCAGAACAAATAGCGAAAGTTCTTGAAATTGAAATGAATGAAGTAATTAATATTTTAGAAGAAATGCAACAAGAATGTGAAGGTGCAAACCGTGGTTTGCAAATTGTACAGTATGCAAAAGTATATCGTTTTGCTACAAAGAAAGAACATGCTTCATATTATCAAAAATTAATAGATACACCAACAGCTGCTTCACTCTCACAAGCTGCCCTTGAAACGTTAGCGATTGTTGCATATCGTCAACCAATCACAAGGACTGAAATGGAAGAGATTAGAGGAGTTAAAACCGATAAGGCGTTACAAACGTTGGTTTCACATTTACTTATAAAAGAAATGGGAAGAGCAGAAGGACCAGGGCGTCCTATTTTATACGGAACAACAAAAGAATTTTTGGACACATTTGGATTGAAAACATTAGATGATTTACCGCCGCTTTCTGAAGAGAATGAACAAATGAATGAAGCGGATTTATTCTTCGGTTCCCTACAAGAGATATCGAAATAAAAGCTTAGCATTTTGCTAAGCTTTTTTTTGTATATCAATTATTTACAGTGCCATACTAAATGAAAAAAGGAGACGAGTTATGAGAGGTATGCGGATTATTCTATTATTAGTTTCTGTTTTATTATGTTTTTCTTTAAATAGCGCATCAGCTAAAAGGTATATGATGTCTATTCATACTACGTCTCCTTTACATATGCATCGGCAACATCTTAGTAAAATGAAAGTGAGCTTTTTAAAAGTGGGGCAAGGTGATGCAACACTTATCATAATGCCAAACGGACAAACAATGTTAATTGATGGAGGACCTTATGAAGCAGGAGAGGTTATTATTCAGAAATTAATTGAGAAAGGGATTAATCATTTAGATGTAATTGTCAGTACCCATCCTGATATGGATCATATAGGGGGGCTAATTCCAATTGTAGAGCAAATGCCGGTATCGCTTATATTAGATAGCGGAAAAACATATAGTTCTCTTACTTATCATACATATCGGAATAATATTAAAAAAAGAGGGATACCTTTCGTTTCAGTAAAGGAAGGACAATATATACCGCTGGATCCACATGTTTCTATACAAGTATTAAACAATGGGAAATCAAAAGATGAAAATAATGAATCCTCAATTGTTTTAAAGGTGCGATATGGAAAAGCGGATTTTTTATTAATGGGTGACGCGGATGTACGGACAGAACATGAAATATTAAAACAATTTGATGTACATGCAGATGTTTTAAAAGTGGGGCATCACGGCTCGTATACTTCAACAAGTGAAACGTTTATAAAAAAAGTGGAACCGCAGTTTGCTATTCTGTCTTACGGGAGTAGTAATCCGTATGGACATCCTCATCAAAGTGTAGTAAAACGCTTAAAAAGGCACGGTATAATGGTATATAGAACGAATAAACGTACAGTAGAAATAGAAACAGATGGTGAACATGTTATGTTAGAGTCTAGCGGGTTAATGCCATTGTTGAAGTGATTTCTATATTAGGGGTGGATACTGTCCCTTTTTGGAAAAATGAATAATATATATTATAATTATAAGGGACGTAAGAAATTTCCTTTTTTGTTGAATAAAAAGGAAATTTCATTAGAATGTATAGACAACTACTCGTGCATATATTAAGATGGAACTAGGCGAATAAGGTAATAATAACAAGTAGGTATTTCATGGGAAAGGATCGATGAAAATGAAAACGCAAATTGTCATCAATGCCAAAATTTACACAGGTCAAGAAATAGTGGAAAACGGATTTATCCGTTACGCAGAAACCATTAAAGAAATTGGTTTGATGGCTCAATATGTACCACAAGAAAATGAAACTGTTTTTGATGCTACAGGGAAGATTGTAATTCCAGGTATGATCGATGTTCATATTCATGGTGGATACGATATTGATGCGATGGATGCAAATAGCGATGGGTTAGTAACTCTAGGTAAAGAAATGTTAAAAGAAGGGGTTACAACTTACTTCCCGACAACAATGACACAAGCTCCAGAGGCAATTGAAGCAGCGCTAACTGCTGCGAAAGAAGCAAAAGAAAAAGGAGCGCATTTCGAATATATTCACTTAGAAGGACCTTATGTTTCAAAGAAACGTGCAGGTGCACAACCACTTGAACATATCGTTCCTGCAAATATTGAGCAATTTAAACAATGGCAAGAAGCAAGTGGGAATTTAATTAAATTAGTAACATATGCACCAGAAGAAGAGGGAGCATTAGAGTTTGAACAATATCTTGCTGAAACTGGTGTAGTGGGCACAATGGGGCATACAGATGCAATTGATGCGCAACTAAAAAATAGAAAGATTACACATGCGACACATTTATACAATCAAATGCGTGGATTACATCACCGTGAACCAGGAGTTGTTGGTCATGTGTTATTAAATCCAGATGTAATGGTTGAAGTAATTACAGATGGTATTCATATTCACCCTGATATGGTGAAATTAGCATATAAGTTAAAAGGACCGAAAAAAGTAAGTGTTATTACTGACGCAATGCGCGCAAAAGGTCTTGAAGATGGATTATATGAGCTTGGCGGACAGCCAGTACATGTAAAAGATGGTAGTGCTCGATTAGAAGATGGAACGTTAGCTGGTAGTATTCTAAAAATGGATCAAGCTTTCCGAAATGTAATTGAATTTACGGGTTGTTCAATCGAAGATGCAGTACTGATGACATCAGTTAACCAAGCAGAAGAGTTTGGATTAAATAATAAAGGTGCATTAGCAGTAGGAAAAGATGCAGACTTTGTTGTGATGAATGAAGATTTACATGTATATGATACGGTTCGTTTAGGAATTCATATGAAGGAAGGGAAGTAATTAAATGAATATTCTTGTTGTAAAAACTCCAGAAGAACTAGCCGAAGCAGGTTATAAATTAATTGAAGAAGTTGTAAAAACAAAAGAAAATCCAACATTAGGAATGGCTACAGGAAGCTCTCCATTAGGTATTTATGCAGAAATGCGAAAAAATAAACTTGATACAAGCCGTGTAACCACTGTAAACTTAGATGAGTACGTAAATTTACCACATGAAGATAAAAACAGCTATCACTATTTCATGCAAGAACAGTTGTTTGATCATCTTCCATTTAAACAAACTTATGTACCAAACGGGATGGCAAGTGATTTAGAGGAAGAGTGCAAACGTTACGAGGGCATTCTAACTGCTAACCCAGTTGACCTACAGATTCTTGGAATCGGTGAAAACGGTCACATCGGATTTAATGAGCCAGGAACACCGTTTAATTCTCCAACGAACATTGTTGAATTAACAGAATCTACACGCCAAGCAAACCTTCGCTTCTTCGAAAAAGAAGAAGATGTGCCAACTCATGCGATTACAATGGGAATTGGAAGCATTATGAAAGCGAAACAAGTTCTACTTGTTGCTATGGGTTCTAAAAAGGCAGAAGCTGTTAAAGAATTATTGCAAGGTGAATATAGTGAAGAGTGTCCGGCTACAGTTTTACAACGTCATCCGAATGTAACCGTAATCGCAGATCAAGAAGCTCTATCTTTATGCAGTGAGGCGATTGCTGATGAACATCGACAAGTATTCACCATTTCCGATCTATTATCAGATTCAAGAGTGGGTGAAACAGCTAATTGAGGACGGCGAATGGAAGCCGGGAGATAAAATCCCATCTGAGAATGAACTTTGTGATAAGTTCGAAGTGAGTCGTATGACAATCAGACAGGCGATTAATAATTTAGTGGAACAAGGCTATTTATATCGGAAGCGTGGAATTGGAACATTTGTCCAACTTCCGAAAGTGGAACAAAAATTGCAAGGAATGACGGGATTCACAGAAGATATGATTTCTCGTGGAATGAACCCAAGTAGTCAATTACTTAGTTTCCGCCTAGTTCCAGCTACTGCTAAAATAGCAGACCGGTTGAGAATACAGGAGGGGGAATCGGTTTATGAAGTGAGGCGTATTCGCTTAGCTGATGATGAACCGATTGCTTTTGAGACGACATATTTGTCGCCAGCTCTTGTAAAAGATATTAACGAAGAGATATTGCAACAATCTTTATATGAACATTTAGAGAAAAAACTGGGCTTTAAACTTGTTAGCGCTACTCAGTCAATTGAAGCTTCTGTTGCGACGGAAAATGAAGCTGAACATCTGCATATTCCTAAAAAGGCGCCTGTACTTGTAATGCGTCAATGGTCATATTCAGAAGGTGAGATACCGCTAGAGTACGTGAAATGTATTTATCGTGGAGATCGTTATAAATTTATTACGAATATCGCACGTAACAAATAGTATATTTCAGTTTGTGAAGTACAGTCGAAATGAAAATGGATAACATGTAAAGAAATAAAAATACGACTCATCCTTATAAGGAATGAGTCGTATTTTTATTATGAGCAATTACGTGGTTAACAGCATCTTTGACGTGATTTACTACATAGTGAGCGTGTTTTTTTACTGCATCATCTGCTTGCGACATAGCAAAACTGTGAGGAGTTAAAGAAAACATAGGAATATCATTGTAAGAATCCCCTATACAAGCAATTTCCTCAGGTTTTATTTCAAACTCATTTAATAAAACAGAAATGGCAGAGCCTTTACTAACATTCGGTGGCATTACATCTAAACATTGTTCTGCTGAGATGAAAGTACTAACTTTCCCGTGGAATTTTTCATCAATTTTTTTTTGAAGGAGTTGTAAGCTCTCCTTTGTTCCACCGACAGAAATTTTATTTGGGAAAATTGTATCATCAATCTTCTGTAGTAAGTTTGGTTCTTCAACAGAAGTCATTGTTACTTGTTGTTCAAGTTCTTGAATAAAAGGTGTTTTCTCTTCAATGTAATAATTATGCTCATCACTTACATAACGGAAATAAGGATTTTCATTCGTCATAGCTAACAAATCGGGAAGTATGCTGGAATCAAAAGTTGCAGATAATAGTTGTTTATTTTCATGTGTATATACAAAAACACCATTTACACTAATACGATGAAAATTTGTATTTACAGCTTTCATTAAGTCTGCAATTTCATTATCAAGTCTTCCGGAAGCGAAGCAAAGAATAACATTTTGCTCGGCGAGGCTGCGTAGTGCCGCAACATCTTGTTCATCAATAAGACCTCCGTGTTGCATCATTGTACCATCGATATCACTTACAAACATTTTAATCATGCTGTTATCTCCTTTCTATGTACAGTTGCTCTTACATTATACGCATCATATATAAACATGTCTAAAAAATGAATTTTTATTAAATGGCAGATGTTTTACATTGACGACAAAGAAGAATATTCTGTAACATAAAAGTAGGCTATTTAAGTACGAGGGTGGTGTTATATGAATAATTATCTAGAAATTAAAAAAGTTTTAAATAATAATGTCATCATTGCTAGCCATCCTGAACACGAGGAAGTAGTAGTGATTGGTAAAGGAATTGGATTTGGGAAAAAAGCGAAAGATGTATTGGAGCAAGAACAAATCGAAAAAATGTTTGTCTTAAAAAATGAACGTGATCGTGAACAATATAAATTATTAGTGCCGCATGTTAGTGAAAAATTAATTGAATTGATGAACGATATTATGCTGTACATTCAAGAAAAAGCGAAATCTCCACTAAATGAACATATTCATATTGCGTTAACAGATCATATTTCATTTGCAATTAAAAGGTTAAAACAAGGACTTACAATTGATAATCCTTTTTTAGTTGAAACAAAAATGCTCTATCCAGAGGAGTATGAAATTGCGGAAGGTGTTGTAGAACTTTTAAATTCTCGTTTGCAAATTACATTGCCAGAAGGAGAAATTGGTTTTATTGCACTTCACATTTACAGTTCGCTTACAAATTCTGATTTATCTTCAGTTAATCAAAACTCCCGTCTCATTGCACAACTTGTATCTTTAATTGAGACAAACTTAGAAATTACATTAGATCAAGAGAGCATTCATTATTTACGCCTTATTCGTCATCTTCAATATGCTATTGAGAGGGTGAAAAAAGGAGAAAAAGTAGAAGAATCGCAAAGTTTTGCTGATTTACTAAAGGCGGAGTATCCAGTTTGCTATAACGTAGCTTGGAAGCTAGTCAAGGTCATGCAAAAAGAGTTGCAACTACCTGTATATGAAGCTGAAAGTATTTATTTAACGATGCACTTGCAACGCTTAGTAAAGGCAGAGCATGTGTAATAAGTCATATATTTTTGTCTAAAATGAAAACGTTAAAAAAAATGATTGAATCGCTTACAATAGTTATGTATAATAACTATTGCAAAGTTATACAAATTTCGACAAACACATTAAGGTGAGTAACGAAAACGTTTGCCTTAATTATAGTGAACTTATACGTAAACCTATTTTTGACACGTGTTACTGATTCGATCAGGCATGAGTGGAGAAAAGTAAGGAATGTAAGCTAGAGAAAGGGATATACTACCCTTTGTATAGCTATCGTTCTATCTTTTTTTCCTCATGTCTTTTTGGCGTTTGTCGGAAGGTATCAATATAGATAAGAGAGGAAGGGTTTCCATGTTTAAGAAGATCTTTGGTGTTCTTCAAAAAGTCGGAAAAGCGTTAATGCTTCCAGTAGCGATTTTACCGGCGGCAGGTATTTTACTTGGATTTGGTAATGCATTTCAAAATCCACAGTTAACAAATGTTATTCCTGCTTTAAAAGCAGATTGGTTCGTAATGGTTGCAAAAATTATGGAACAATCTGGTGATATTATTTTCGCTAACCTTGCATTATTATTCGCAGTTGGGGTAGCAATTGGTTTAGCTGGTGGAGATGGAGTAGCTGGTTTAGCAGCATTCGTCGGCTACTTAATTATGAACAAAACGATGAGTGTGTTCTTAGAAGTAGATAAGCTAGTGAAAGTAACAAGTTCTGGAGCAGACCCAGTAAAAATTGGATTTGCAGATCCAGCGTATGCAAACGTATTAGGTATTCCAACGCTACAAACAGGGGTATTTGGTGGTATTATCGTCGGTATAGTAGCGGCATATTGCTATAATAAATACTTCAACATTGAATTACCATCATACTTAGGTTTCTTTGCAGGTAAGCGTTTCGTACCGATCGCAACTGCAACATTCTCTTTAATAGTAGGTATTATCATGTGCTTCGTTTGGCCATACATTCAAGGTGGCTTAAACACGTTCTCACATCAAATGATTGATGCAAATAGAACAATCGCAGCATTTATATTCGGTTTAATTGAACGTTCATTAATTCCATTTGGACTACATCACATTTTCTATTCACCGTTCTGGTTCGAATTCGGTCAGTATACAAATGCAGCTGGCGAATTAATCCGTGGTGACCAAAAAATCTTTATGGCACAGTTGAAAGACGGTGTAGAATTAACAGCAGGTACATTTACAACTGGTAAGTATCCGTTCATGATGTTCGGTCTTCCAGCAGCAGCTTTAGCAATGTACCATGAAGCACGTCCAGAAAATAAAAAATTAGCAGCAGGTATTTTAGGTTCTGCAGCATTAACATCTTTCTTAACAGGTATTACAGAGCCACTTGAATTTTCATTCTTATTCGTAGCGCCAGTATTATTCGGAATTCACGCTGTATTTGCTGGTCTATCATTTATGACAATGCAAATTTTAGGTGTTAAAATTGGTATGACATTCTCTGGTGGTTTAATTGACTTCTTATTATTCGGTGTACTACCAGGCCGTACAGCATGGTGGTGGGTAATTATTGTTGGTCTTGTACTAGCAGTTATTTACTACTTCGGATTCCGCTTTGCAATCCGTAAATGGAATCTAAAAACACCTGGTCGTGAAGAGGCAAATGCGAATGACGGTGCAGGAAAAACAGAAGCAGGCGAACTTCCTCGTGAAGTATTAGTAGCACTTGGTGGTAAAGAAAACATTGCTTCTTTAGATGCTTGTATTACTCGTTTACGTGTTCAAGTTAACGAACAAAAGAATGTAAACAAAGACCGCTTAAAAGAACTTGGAGCAGCTGGTGTACTTGAAGTTGGAAATAACATTCAAGCTATTTTCGGACCGAAATCTGACACATTAAAATCACAAATTCATGATATAATGTCAGGTCGTACACCTCATGTTGAAAAAGAAGAACCTGTAAAAGTGGAAGAAACTCCTCAAAAAGTTGATGAAAATGAAACAATTGTATCACCAATTGAAGGGAAAATCTTACCAATTACAGAAGTGCCTGACCAAGTATTCTCAGGAAAAATGATGGGAGACGGATTTGCAATTGAGCCAACTGAAGGAACAGTAGTTTCTCCAGTTAACGGTGAAATTGTCAATGTATTCCCTACAAAACATGCGATTGGTATTCAATCTGAAGGTGGAAAAGAAATTTTAATCCACTTTGGTATTGATACTGTAAAATTAAATGGTGAAGGATTCGAGGCACTTGTAGCACAAGGTGATAAAGTGAAGCAAGGCCAACCATTATTAAAAGTAGATCTTGCATTTGTAAAAGGAAATGCACCATCTATCATTACACCAATTGTATTTACAAACTTACAACAAGGGCAACAAGTCGAATTGAAAAAAGATGGAAATGTTAAGAAGGGCGAAACCGCTATTATTGACATTCAGTAGGAATTTGACGCAAAATGTTTATAATTATAATAGGCGATGTGGTTGACCGAACATCGCCTATTATATACAATAGATGATGTAGTACTCACGTCTATACAACTAAAAAAAACTGTAATTTAAAGGAGATAAATTATCATGGAAAAAATCTTTAAAGTAACTAGCGACTCAGGAATTCATGCTCGTCCAGCAACTCTACTTGTAAACACTGCAAGCAAATTCGGTTCTGACATTAACTTAGAGTATAACGGAAAGAACGTTAACTTAAAATCAATCATGGGCGTTATGTCTTTAGGCATTCAACAAAACGCAGAAATTAAAATCACTGCAAATGGTGATGATGCAGCTCAAGCACTAGCAGCTATCGAAGAAACTATGAAAAACGAAGGATTAGGAGAATAATGACTCTTAACATTCAAGGGATCGCTGCATCAAGTGGGATTGCTATTGCAAAGGCTTTCAGACTTGAAAATCCTGAATTTAACATCGAAAAGAAATCAATTACAAACGAAGCTGCAGAAATTGCACGCTTAGACGCTGCGCTTGAGAAAGCAAAAACTGAATTAGAAGCTATTAAGGACCACGCATTTGCTGAGCTAGGTGCTGACAAAGCTGCGATCTTTGAAGCACATTTATTAGTGTTAAATGATCCAGAACTAGTAAACCCAGTAAAAGATAAAGTAAATAGCGAAAAAGTAAATGCTGAATTTGCAATGGATGAAGTTGCATCAATGTTTATTTCTATGTTTGAAAACATGGATAACGAATATATGAAAGAACGTGCTGCGGACATTCGTGACGTAACAAAACGCGTTCTTGCACATTTACTAGGGATTAACTTCTCAAATCCTGGTACAATTTCTGAAGAGGTAATCATTATTGCTGAAGATTTAACACCATCTGATACAGCTCAGTTAAACCGTAAGTATGCAAAAGGTTTCACTACTGATATCGGTGGACGTACATCTCACTCTGCAATTATGGCTCGCTCTATGGAAATTCCAGCTGTTGTTGGTACGAAAGTTGTTATGGAGAAAATCCAAAACGGCGATATCGTTATCATTGACGGTTTAGATGGAGAAGTAATTGTAAACCCATCAGAAGAAACTCTTCGTTCGTTTGAAGAAAAGAAAGCGAAATTTGAAGAGCAAAAAACTGAATGGGCAAAATTAAAAGACCAAGCTACTGTAACAAGTGATGGACATCATGTTGAGCTTGTTGCAAATATCGGAACACCAAATGATGTACAAGGTATTATCGATAATGGCGGAGAAGGCGTTGGCTTATACCGTACAGAATTCTTATACATGGGTCGTGACAATCTTCCAACAGAAGAAGAGCAGTTCGAAGCGTATAAAGCAGTTCTTGAAGGTGTAAAAGAAGGTCAACCAGTCGTTGTTCGTACACTTGACATCGGTGGAGATAAAGAGCTTCCATACTTACATTTACCAAAAGAAATGAACCCATTCTTAGGATACCGTGCAATTCGCTTATGTCTTGATGAGCAAGATGTGTTCCGTACACAACTTCGTGCATTACTTCGTGCTAGCGTATACGGTAACTTAAAAATTATGTTCCCAATGATTGCAACTCTTGATGAGTTCCGTCAAGCAAAAGCAATTTTATTAGAAGAGAAAGCGAAACTTGTAGAAGCGGGTACAACTGTTTCTGATTCTATTGAAGTTGGTATGATGGTTGAAATCCCAGCTTCAGCAGTATTAGCAGATCAATTCGCGAAAGAAGTTGACTTCTTCTCTATCGGAACAAATGATTTAATCCAATACACAATGGCTGCAGACCGTATGAACGAACAAGTATCATACTTATACCAACCATATAACCCATCTATTTTACGTCTTGTAAAAATGGTTATCGATGCTGCTCATAAAGAAGGCAAATGGGCTGGTATGTGTGGTGAGATGGCAGGCGATTCACTTGCTATCCCATTATTATTAGGATTAGGTTTAGATGAGTTCAGTATGAGTGCAACATCTATTCTTCCTGCAAGAACACAACTAAGCAAGTTGTCAAAAGCAGAAATGGAAACATTAGCAGAAAAAGCATTAATGATGTCAACTGCTGAAGAAGTTGTTGAACTAGTTAAAAGCATATAACCAATAAAAAAACCTGAGTCGATTTGAAATCGGTCTCAGGTTTTTTCTATGAGAAAAATAAATCTTATTTTCTTACTATAGAGGATAAGGAACGGAATTAGATAGCGATAGCAACGATATCAGTTGGGCATACACGTAAAATACCAGTAAAAGTATTTCGATTTTGATTGTTCTTATCGTCTTTATTGTTATCTTTGTCGTCTTTGTTATTACGAGCTAAAGCAGAGAAAAGAGCAACACCGTTAGCGAAACCTTCAAAAATTACATTGTTGAAAGTGCCATTACCTCTAATGCTTAAAAGAGAAAGCTCTGTTCCAACTGAAATGCTAGCAAGTACGTTACATACAGCTGGTTGTTGTGGTCTAACTACTTCTCTCTCTTTCTCTTTCTCATGATGTCTGCACTCTCTTTCATGATGATGACAGTCTCTAAAGTTATCACAGCATCCAAATGATCCAAACATAATCCTCATCACCCCCTTCACACTTATAATCTATGTAAGTTCGGTAGTGAGTGACTGGACAGAGAGTGGAATTTTTTCTAGGGGATTTTCTCATTTTAAATGACTAGCTGGGTGTTTAGTACGGAATGATGTTTAAAATAGGGGAAATATAACAAAAAATGTAAAAACCACCGAAATAAATGAAATAGGTAGCCTTTACACTTTTTTACTTTTATATAAAACGATGATATATACAGGAAGAGCTAGGAGTAGTGGTACAATGGATCGTGCAGTATGTTTTTCTGATTCTAATTGGAATGCTTCTTCTTTTGGGAATTGTAAAATGGAGATGTTTGCGGCATCACCAATAAAATATAGAAGCAGTACAGTTACTATGTAACATAAAAGTGCGATAAAGCTTCCGTATGAACTCAATGAAAATCCCTCTCTTGTTATCTATTTGTTATCATTGTATCACAATTGTAACAAAAACACACGGGTATATTTCAACACCTAAACAAAATTCGACACAAAACGTCAAGTTTATTTATGATAAGGGAATAGAATATACTTTTCCATAAGTATAAATGTCGAATGATTTGTAGTAATATTACAAAAGTATGACAGGGAATAAAAAAACGAAGGCAATGTAGTTACCTTCGTTTTTTATTATTTTGCCCACTCACTCACTTGCTCTACGCTCATACGAGGTGCAGGGTGTCCTTTTAAAGTTGATTCACCAATTGTAATAAGCATAATTGGAACGTAACGAGATGAAACGTTAAATTCGTCTGTCAGTGCTTGTGGATTGAAGCCACCAATAGCACAAGTATCCCAACCAGTTGCTTTAGCTGCAAGCATAAGTTGCATTGCTGCTAAAGATGCATTTGAAAAGGCAGCATCTCTTGGGAATTGTTCACGAGCATATGCAGATTCAATAT
Organism: Bacillus sp. S71; assembly: GCF_016625265.1. Lineage (NCBI taxonomy): Bacteria > Bacillati > Bacillota > Bacilli > Caryophanales > Bacillaceae > Bacillus > Bacillus sp. S71. The sequence goes on from NZ_JACVUW010000002.1 coordinate 346,056, forward strand.
TTTTAGCTAAGCGTTCTTTTGCTTCTTCTTTCATAAATCCTTGTTCTACAATTGGACCATATACTGGCTCAACATTTTTATAAGCTTCTAAATCACCTAAAATAGCGACTACTGCAGAAGCATCAAGAATTTGTTGTTGGTTATAAGCTATTGGGTGTAATCGTTTTTGTACATCTTCACCTTGAAAAACGAGGAATTTCCAGTGTTGCAAGTTCCAAGCGGAAGGTGCTTGTGCTGCGGCTTTTAAAATCTCATGTAATTCTGTAGATGAGATTTCTTTATTTGGGTTGAATGCACGTGTAGATGTGCGTTCATATAGAACGTTAAAAAAGTTGTCGTTTGTCATTGTATATCCTCCAAATTGTATATCGAATTATTTTCAAAAAAATAATATACACTACTTACATTTTGTAAGTTATCGAATTTAAGAATATAATATCTTTATTTTAATTGTCAAGTTTTAAAAATAAGCTAGGGCATTCATACAAACGATACAATTCCTACAATCATACACTAAAAAAGGAATTTATAGAGTGAAAAGCGAAGATAACATTCTCAATTAGCTTGTTAATATGTATCTCTCACAAATTAAAGTTTATTGGAGAACAGTCTTTTAAAAAAGTTTGTGAGGAATTCAGTAGAACAAGATATATGAAGTGAGTGAAGACTAGTGATGAACATACTACATTTTTTATTAGAGAATACGGTTTTCCAAAATGTGTTACAAGATCTGCAGTTAAATGTCCTTTATATAGAAAATGGATGTAAGCATCAACAAACGGTAGAAAATATCCATCCAAAATGTATGTTTATAGCAAATAGTTTTGAAGAGGGCGAACTATTATTTCAAAGAACGAAACCACACATTATCATTACGTATGTAACAGATTATTCTCAAATAAAATATATAAAGAATATGTATACTCCGCACAGTACATTCATTGTCATTTGGGATCAACAAATAACAAAAGAATTCACAGATGTACTTGCATTAGGAATACGTAATATTGTAATAGCTCCTGTAACTCCGCAAGCAGTGTTAGAGGAAGTGAATAAGAGTTTGTATCAACTTTCTTTAGTAAGGCAAGTCGGTTTGCAGCAGGAATTGCTTCAAACGATGTTTGATTTTCAAAATGATCTATTATTTATAGTAGAAGATGATGAGATTGTTGATTGTAATACAAATTTTTTAGCTTTTTTTGGATATGAAAATCTGTTTGCCTATCGTGAGCAACATTTAGTATTTGCTGAACATTTTATTAGAGAAAGTGGATACTATTCGACGACGCATGATATCACATGGTTAGACGATACTTTATCAAGTGGTAGAAGAATTAAGATGCTAAATTATGAAGGGGTAGTATCCACTTTTTTATTACGTGCGACACCATTGCCAGAAGATTTATCAAGATTTATTGTAAAGTGCACGGAAATTACAGAATTAGATGAAATCTATCAAGAGCAAGAAAGACTTGCTATGGTAGATTCATTGACAGAGATTTATAATCGTTTAAAGTTTCAACAAATACTAGAGGTAGAGTGGGAAAAGGTAATACGTAGTGATGAGAAAATAGCTATCATTTTATTTGATATAGATAATTTTAAAACGGTTAATGACACATATGGTCATGATTTTGGTGATTTGGCATTAATACAACTTGCAGAGCTTATGAAATCTAAAGTGGAGCAACAACATGTATTTGCAAGATGGGGAGGAGAAGAATTCATTATATTAGTGACAAATACAGTAGAAAAGGAAGCATTTCAAGTTGCGGAGTCATTACGATTCTTCATTGAAACAAAGCAATTCACTGGAATTTCGAAGCTAACAGCTAGCTTTGGAGTTGCGTTATATGAACAAGGAACTACAAGAGAAGAATTAATGCAACGAGCGGACATTGCATTATATGAAGCGAAAAAAAATGGGAAGAATCAAGTATGTGTGTATAGAAAAGAAAAAATGTAATTTTTCGCAACAAATTGTTGCGCTTTTTTTTTATTGTTTGATAATAGAATAGGGGGACAATTTTTAGCGAAGGAATTATGGAGGATCAATATGATAAAAAAAGTAATGGTGATGGCTTCACTGTCTGCTATAGTTGGCGGCGGAGTATACTATTTTCTTGTTAGCCCCAATATAAAGGAAAACACTGTATTAACAACTAAAGTGAATCCTACTATTGAATCAGAAGTACAAGGGAATATAGAAGAAAAAGAAGAGCAACAAATTGATTATGCTAGCATATCTCAAAAATTAGATCAATATTTAGTCGGAAAGCAATTTAATGGAACAGTTTTGGTAACAGATAAAGAGCGTGTTATATTGAATAAAGGATATGGGTATGCTGATGTTCAAAATAGAATAGAAAATACGCCTCAAACAAAATATCGTATTGGTTCTATTACGAAAACAGTTGTTGCCACATCTATTTTACAGTTGCAAGAACAAGGTAAATTGAATATTCAAGATAATGTAAATAAATATATTCCTTCATTTCCGGAGAATAAAAATATTACACTATATCATTTGTTAACCCATACCTCTGGTTTACCTGAACATGCGAAAGGGAATGTGAATGCTGCTTCCCGTTTACAGTTAGTTAATTGGATTGGACGTCAAAATTTAGAATTTCCTGCAGGAACAGGTTGGAGATATACAGATTATAATTATATGGTTCTTGCTTATATAATAGAACATATCTCGAAAAAACCTTTAGGAGATTACATAAAAGAAAACATATTTGTAAAAGCAGATATGCATGAATCCGGTATGGGAAATATGGTACCTGGAGATAAAAATTTTACAAAGGGTTATGTGAAAAAAAATCAAGAGCTTGTACCAGCGCAGAAGTTAGGCATGGATTGGCTATATGGTTGTGGTGAGATGTATACGACAGTTGGAGATATGAAGAAGTTAGACGAAGCAATTATAAGTGGAAAACTTCTTTCTGAACAAAGTATACAAGCAATGTTTTCGCCTTCAGCAGAACGGAAATATGCATTTAGTTTTTATATATATCCAGATTATTTTCATAATCATGGTGTATTATCTGGTTGGAACACTTTCAATAATTTTAATAAAGAAAAAGGAATTTTTGTTATGTTATTTTCAAATGTAAAAAATAGTATGGATGATGACTTTAATAAAGAGTTCCGAAAGATGGTAAATGATTTATTAGAACAAAGGGGATGAGAAAATGGAACATAAAACTTTATCAATAGGTTTCATTGGTATTGGCGTAATGGGAAAAAGTATGGTTTATCACTTAATGCAAGATGGTCATAAAGTATATGTATATAATAGAACGAAAGCAAAAACAGATTCTTTAGTGCAAGATGGTGCACAATGGTGTGATACGCCAAAAGAGTTAGTGAAGCAAGTTGATATTGTAATGACAATGGTTGGATATCCACATGATGTAGAAGAAGTGTATTTTGGTATAGAAGGAATTATAGAACATGCAAAAGAAGGTACGATAGCAATTGACTTTACGACATCTACACCTACTTTAGCAAAACGTATTAATGAAGTTGCAAAAAGCAAAAATATATATACGTTAGATGCACCTGTCTCAGGAGGAGATGTTGGTGCGAAAGAAGCAAAACTCGCAATTATGGTAGGTGGAGAGAAAGAAATATATGATAGATGCTTACCTTTACTTGAAAAGTTAGGAACAAACATTCAATTACAAGGACCAGCTGGGAGTGGACAACATACAAAAATGTGCAATCAAATTGCGATTGCTTCCAATATGATTGGAGTATGTGAGGCTGTTGCTTACGCGAAGAAGGCTGGACTGAATCCAGATAAAGTGTTAGAGAGTATTTCAACAGGGGCAGCAGGTAGTTGGTCATTAAGTAATTTAGCTCCTCGAATGTTAAAAGGAGACTTTGAGCCAGGATTTTATGTAAAGCATTTTATGAAAGATATGAAAATTGCTTTAGAGGAAGCAGAAAAATTACAATTACCAGTCCCAGGCTTAAGTTTGGCGAAAGAATTGTATGAAGAGTTAGTTAAGGATGGCGAAGAAAATAGTGGAACACAAGTATTATATAAAAAATATATAAGGGGGTAAACGAGGTGGACCTTCAAAAGTTTGATGAGATGATTGATACTGTACAGCGAGCTACTTGTATGCAAATTAATGAAAAACAAAAAGAAGCTTTTAAACAAAAATATGATTTTGAACCAGACTTTGAATATGGAAGAGATGAGAAGGGGCATTATGTAATTCGAACCTCTAAAAAGATGTTAGAAGAAATGGAGTTTTATTTGGCATTGAAATATGATCGTGATGGAGTGGATCTTTATATGCAAGCTGAGATTGACGGTATATTTCATGTATCTGTTAGCTATGGTGAAGATGCCCTACATCTACAAGAATTGTTTCAATTTCTAGAAGAAAATAAATAAAAGTCCTCATTTGAGGACTTTTATTTATTTAGTCATTATAAGTTAGAAGCTCGGCGACATCGTTCAACTGGGAATGGGATAATTTGTGCGATGTGATTAGGACCAAATTGTTTTGTACGAGCATGGCGTATTATATAAAAAGCACACAGAATTGAAACAGGAATAGCGCCGAATAAACCAAATAATAAAGCGCTTACACAAGATGCGACAAATCCTAAAACACCAATTTCTAACTCTTCCATAATAGCTCCTAAAATAACAGGAAATGCCCCACATGTAACTCCAAGTATAAGTGCGATAAGTAAGCTCATGATTATCCCCCTCTGTTTGCGATATTATTTTCCTTCTTAGTTAATTGTAGTATATCACATGCAAAACAGAATTTTCAGAAAAATTTCAATAAATGTTCAATAAATGTTCAAAAAATACACTTGAAAAATCAAGGCGTTAAATTTGTGATGAAATGGTACTTTTGAGTAAATAAAAAATCAGGCTTATTTCAAAAGTGAAATAAGCCTGTTCCATAGGAGGATGTATATATGTAGAGTGAATAAAAGTTTGGAAAAGGGGATCCAAGTCCTTTTATTCAACTAACTACCTTAATAGATTGGAACCCAGCCTTCAGTTGTCACAAAAATACGAATAGCTACAACTTGACGATCATCTTGCAAGGTAAAATAATGTCTTGCATTTTCTGGAACAGATATTAGATCGCCTGGCTCAAGTTCAACATCAAAGAATTTCCCATCTTTGCCTTCAATAGCGAAAATGCCATGACCACTGACGATAAAGCGGACTTCGTCGTCTGTATGATGATGTTCTTTTTGGAAATTAATTAATAATTCGTCAAGGTTAGGTGTGCTATTTGAAAGTGAAATTACATCATGTGCTTTATAACCTCGACGTGCTGAAACATCAGCGATTTCTTTTGAAAAAACAGCTAATATTTCAGCTTTGTTTTCATCTGTTAAAGAATAATTTTCATTTAAATGAGTAGGAAGTTTAGAAATATTCCATTTCTCATATAAAACGCCTTCCTCTTGTAGAAATTTAGATACTTCCACTTCATTTTCAATACGAGTATTTACTTCATGAATACGAATTTGCGCCATTAGAAACGCCTCCTTGAATTGATAGTAGTTTTATATGAAATTGGAATAAAAACTCATAAGCTTCTAATCTCTTCTTTGCATCAAAGCTATCTCGGCCCCATACGGTAATACCGTGGTTACGGATTAATACCGCTCCCGAATCACCTTGTATATGCTTTCGAAAGTTTTCTCCAAGCGTTGGGATATGGGCATGGTTTTCGATAATAGGAATGTGAATTGTTGCACCTTCTTCCCAAATATCGAGAGCTTTAATAATTTCTTGATTTTGAAGGGTAACTGCATCACTATATAAATTTGTGATGACATTATTATCAGTTGTATGAACATGAAGTACGCACCCGGCATTCGTATTGTTATAAATATGTGTATGCAATATTGTTTCTGCTGAAGGGCGTAATTCAGTCTCTAAAACAGGAACTCCTACATGATCTACTAATAGAAAATCATCTGGAGTGGTTTTTGTTTTATCTTTACCGCTTGCTGTAATGAGAAAAGTAAGTGGCTCATGACTAACTTTTATAGAAATATTACCACTTGTTGCTGGGAACCAATTTCGAGTTGTTAATTCTTTTTTTATCTCGCTTAAGTCATACCATTGACGAAAAAGTTGTTTCATGATTTCACCTCCAACAAATGTTTTAATTCATTTTGAATATCATGGAATGTTTCAAACGGTGTATAAGCAATATAATTCTCTTCACACTTTGTAATAAGGAAGTCACGAGCAAATACTTTATCTGCTTGTTTCGCAGCTTGTAAATCAGTAATTGAATCTCCAATCACAATATGGAAGTCATTCGTATCACTTAATTTTCGGATGAGTGATGATTTACATAATCCGCAATGATTTTGACAATGATGATCACAAGGATGAGGCCAATTCACCGTGATGTATTCATTTGAAAAATCTGTTTCATTACAGTAAATTTGCTCTTTTGGAATGAGTCCTTGTAAGAGTGGATAGACGAAGAAATCCATTCCACCTGATATAACGTAAAAAGAAATGTTATTTTCATTTACAAATTGTATAAATTCATGAAAACCATTACGAATTTCAGCAGTTTCTATTAAAAATTGAATAATTTCATCGTGCAGATGAGTAGGTATTAATCGAAATAATTGAGAAACACCTTCTTGAATAGATAGCTCTTGTGATAAAATTCTATTCTTTACTTCTTCAGCTTCTGGTGGTGCGAATTTTTCCATAATGGACATAATGTTATCATTATTTGTAATCGTGCCATCGAAATCACAAAATACTTGAATACTCATAATTTCACCTCATGAGAGGGATTTCCCCATATTTGTAGTGCACTATGCAAATTTATGTCATCTACTTCATGGAGTGGTTTATTTTGCAAAGTAGCATCAATTGCAGTACGGAAAGCTTTACCACCGCCTTGCGCTCCATTTGGATGTCCATGTATCCCGCCGCCAGCATTAATAACAACATCTTTACCGAAATCTCGTACAATAAAGGGAACGAAACCAGGGTGAATACCAGCAGATGGAACAGAAAAGCTCTTCTTGAAAAATGCATCGTCTTCAGTTAAATATTTTGAGATAGCAAGAGCTTCCTCTTTTTCTAGCGCAACACTTCCGTATGGAGATGGGAATAATGAAAAGTCAGCCCCAGCATAGCGTAGTAGCTTTCCGAGTAATAATGGAGATGAAATTCCATATAACTTAGATGCTGAATAAGCACCACTTACAGCAGGGTGTGCCATAATAGGAACTGGGATTTCATCATCTTCTGCAAGTGATTGCAGTACATCTAGTCCGTAAGCAAATACGTTAAATAATAGAATATCAGCTCCAGCTTGCACTGCACGTTTCGCATTTTCTTTTAAATCAAAAGTTCGTCCTGTTAAATTTACGGCATATAACGTTTTATGTCCGTATGTTTCATATACGGATTGTAAAACTTCTTTTCCAGATACAATGCGTTTCGTAAGTGGTGTTAATGCATTTTCAAATAATATTTCATCATCTTTTACTATATCTACGCCACCACTTGCTTGATCACGTAATTGCGTTTTTAAATACCCAATATTTCGTCCAATCATTCCTTTAAAAATACTCATTAAAAGGGGACGATCATGCACTTGTAAAAGGTTTCGAATCCCATCTATCCCGAATTTTGGACCAGGAAAATGTTCTTTCAATTCTTCTGAAAAAGTTAAGTCAATTAATTTTACTTCGCCATCAAGGGATAGCTTTCCAAATGTAGTCGTTAAAATTGCTGGTAAATCTGGACTGAAGTTTAATAACGGATATTCGATTTTAATAATTCCGCGTTTTACTTTTTTACGTAAATACGAATTCGTATGTTCATGTTCAGCTAATTCCTCAATATGAATGACGTTGCCTTTATGCTGTTTTAATTGTTCTTGCAATAATTGTGGCAAATGAGTCCAAGAGCCAATTGTTAAACCAAGTGCAATTTGCTCAGCCTTTTTTTCTAAGTTATGTGAATCATCATGGATTAAATACGTCGCTATAATTCCGCTCATTGTTATAACCTCCTAGTTAAATAAAAAAACCTCTCAGCTAAGGAGAGGTTTTTTTACAACCAGCTCCTTATCTGTCAGCATAATGCTGCGAGAATTAGCACCGTGTCTACGATTATTGTAGATCGGTTGCCGGGTTTCGTCGGGCTCGTCCCTCCACCTGCTCTTGATAAGAAGTATTTAGAAATGTTTAAATTTTTAAGATAACTGAATTTTGTCAGATATTTTTCATGTTGTCAATTACTTTTTGAAAAAATTTAATTTATCAATTCGATTAATGGCTTCTCGTAATCTATCTTCTGTATGCAAGAGACCAACACGGACATACCCTTCGCCATGTTCACCAAATCCAACACCAGGAGCAACTGCAACGTGTGCTTTTTCTAGTAAAATATCAGAAAATTGCTCGGATGTATAACCTTCTGGTACAGGAAGCCATGCAAAGAATGATCCGGTTGGAATGTCTACATTCCAACCAATTGAGTGACAAGCTGAAATAAGAGCGTTTCTCCGAGATTCGTAACTATTTACAAGATCTACTACACAAGACTGTGAACTTAATAGTGCTTCGCGAGCAGCATCTTGAATTGCACCAAAAATACTAACATACATATGATCTTGCAATAGGTTAATGGTTTCGATGACACTTTCATTTCCAACTGCAAAAGCAATACGCCAGCCAGCCATATTGAAAGTTTTTGATAACGTGTAAATTTCAATTCCTATATCTTTCGCACCATCTGCTTGCAAGAAACTAACAGGTTTTTGACCATCAAATCCGATAGCACCGTAAGCGAAATCGTGAACAACTAATATATTATGTTTATTAGCAAAATGAATGGTTGTATCAAAAAAATCTTTTGATGCAGTAGCACCTGTAGGGTTATTTGGATAGTTTAAAAACATTAACTTTGCCCGTTCAGCGATAGAGTCGTCAATTTTTTTATAATCCGGTAAAAAATGATTTTCTGCAATAAGCGGCATGGTTTCAAAGTGTGCCTTTGCTAAGGCAACCCCAGATAAATAATCTGGATAGCCTGGATCCGGAACGAGAATTGTATCACCAGGATTTGTAAAACAAATTGGTAATTCTACTAGTCCAGCCTTCCCACCAAACAAAATAGCAACTTCAGTTTTTGGGTTTAATTCGACGCCGTATTCACGTTTATAGAATGTAGTCACGGCTTCCTTTAAGCTTTCATGTCCGCGAAATGGCGGATATTTATGATGAATGGTCTTTTCGGCAGCATCTTGTAAAGCTTTTACGATATGCTGCGGTGTTGGTTGATCTGGATTACCTTGACCTAGATTAATAACATCGTGACCAGCTGCAACGACTTTGTTAACTTTTGCAACAAGTGAAGCGAAAAATTGTGTTGGCAATGATGTTACTATCTCAGAAGGTTGAAATAATTTCATACTTTCCACCTCTTTTGAAAGTTGTTACAATTCTAGTGACAAATGATATAATCTTTCCAGTATTTTGTAAAGAAAAAAATAAGAATGGGGCTGAAAAAATGAAAGTCGCATGTATTCAAATGGATATTGTTTTTGGAGATGTAGAAAAAAATATTGAGAATGCTAAAAATAAAATAAGCGAAGCTATGAAGGAAAGGCCAGATGTTATCGTCTTACCAGAACTATGGACAACAGGATATGATTTAACGAGACTTTCTGAAATTGCAGATAGGGATGGAGTGGAAACGAAAGAAAAGTTAATAGAATGGGCGAAGCAATATGATGTACATATTGTTGGTGGTTCTATAGCAAAGCAAACAGAGCAAGGCGTTACAAATACGATGTATGTTGTAAATAATGAAGGACAGCTAGTCAACGAATATAGTAAAGTACATTTATTTCAGCTTATGGATGAACATAAATATTTAATAGCCGGTAATGGTACGGGCGAATTTAAGCTGGATGATGTTGAATGCGCTGGAACAATTTGTTATGATATTCGTTTTCCAGAGTGGATGCGTGTCCATACTGCTAAAGGGGCAAAAGTATTATTTGTTGTAGCAGAATGGCCATTAGTTCGTTTAGCACATTGGCGTTTGCTATTGCAAGCAAGAGCAGTTGAAAATCAGTGTTATGTTGTTGCATGTAATAGAGCGGGAAAGGATCCAAATAATGTATTTGCGGGTCATTCTTTAATTGTGGACCCTTGGGGTGAAGTTGTAGTAGAGGCGAATGAAGAGGAATCAATTTTATTTGGAGAGCTTGAATTCGAGAAAATTAAAGAAGTACGTAAAGGAATTCCAGTTTTTGCGGATCGCCGTCCAGAATTATACAAATAAAATGTTGACAAGTGATTTTTATTCTTGGTATAGTCTTCAACATAAAGTTAAAAATTCAAAAAATTATACAACTCTTATCAAGAGCAGGTGGAGGGATTTGGCCCGATGAAGCCCAGCAACCGACCGTAATACCATTGTGAAATGGGGCGTTTATTACGCCAAAAGGCACGGTGCTAATTCCAGCAGAAAGTAAAACTTTCTGGCAGATAAGAGGGGAGAAGATAAACTTCAAACCTCTTTCTTAGTGGAAAGAGGTTTTTCTATGTTAGAAAAACCTCTGAATTTAAAAAGGGGGAGAAGACGATGGGATATTATTCATTAACAGAAATAACAGCTGTACAATATGCGAAAGATCATGGCTACTTTGAAGCGAAGGCAAATGTCGTTTGTCATGAAATTGGAGACGGAAACTTAAATTACGTGTTCAAATTAGATGATGGAGAGAAATCGATTATAATAAAACAAGCACTGCCTTATGCGAAAGTAGTTGGTGAAAGCTGGCCATTGTCTATAAAAAGAGCAACGATTGAAAGCAAGGCATTACAAATTTTTGCGCAGTATGTACCGGATTATGTTCCAGTAGTGTACAGTCATGATGAAGAGTTAGCGATAACGGTAATAGAAGACTTATCAAGACTAACAATTACAAGAAAAGGATTAATAGACGGAGAAGAATATCCGCTTTTATCCCAGCATATCGGCCGTTTTCTAGCACATGTTTTATTTTACACTTCAGATTTTGGTTTACAGTCGGAAGAGAAGAGGGTACTAGAAGGTACCTTTGTAAATCCGGACCTTTGTAAAATTACAGAGGATTTAGTGTTTACAGATCCGTTTGGACATTATGATACAAATGATTATGAGCCAGATTTACAGCTCGTGGTTGATGAACTTTGGAGTGATAAAACTTTAAAACTAAAAGTAGCACAATATAAATATAAGTTCTTAACAAGAAAAGAAACTCTTATTCATGGTGATTTACATACTGGTAGTATTTTTTCGTCACCTACTGAAACGAAAGTGATTGATCCAGAATTTGCGACATATGGCCCATTTGGATTTGACATAGGTCAATTTATTGCAAATCTATTATTAAATGCTTTATCTAGAGAAGAAGAGAAAAGAAGTGTACTATTTTTCCATATAGAAAAGACGTGGAGTTATTTTGTAGAAACTTTTACAAAGTTATGGATTGGAGAAGGTGTAGAAGCATATACGAAAGAAAAACAATGGTTACCAATTATTTTGCAAAATATCTTTACTGATGCAGTTGGATTTGCCGGATGTGAACTGATTCGTAGAACAATTGGTTTAGCTCATGTAGCAGATTTAGATGAAATAGAAAATAAAGAAACAAGAATTCAAGCTAAGAAACAAGCGCTATCCTTAGGTAAAGAACTAATAAAATATGAATCTAAAAGTGCTGATATTCAACTGTTTCGAACATTATTTCAACAGACAGTTTCAGGGGGCGTAAAAGCGTGAGTACAATTGTTACTGTTCCGAGATCTGTAAGCTGGAAAGGTGATGCAATTGCGGTATTAAATCAAACGAAATTGCCGCATAGCACAGAATACAAAACATTGACGACTATTGAAGAGGTTTGGAAAAGCATCGTAATGTTAGAAGTACGAGGAGCGCCTGCAATTGGAATTGTAGCTGCATTTGGCTTGGCGCTTGCATCAAAAAAATATAACATTGTACATATTGAAGAATTTCAAAAGAAGTTTAATAGAGATTGTAATTATTTAGGAACGTCACGCCCGACAGCAGTAAATTTATTTTGGGCAATTGATCGTATGAGAGAATCTATTCGAGAGATTACTACAATAAAAGAAGCACAAAAAACATTAGAAGAAGAAGCGCTTCGCATTCAGCAGGAAGATGAAGAGGTGTGCCGAAATATTGGGGAATATGCGTTAACATGTTTTAAAGATGGCGATAATATTTTAACAATCTGTAACGCTGGAAGTATCGCAACTGCCAGATATGGAACTGCATTAGCTCCCTTTTATATTGGAAAAGAGAAAGGTGTGCGTTTACATGCATATGCGTGTGAAACGAGACCAGTTTTACAAGGTGGTCGCTTAACGACCTGGGAATTGAAGCAAGCAAATATTGATGTGACCCTTATTACAGATAATACTGCAGCTCATGCTATTCAAACGAAAGAAATAAATGCAATTATTGTAGGGGCGGATCGAATTGTCGCAAATGGAGATACGGCAAATAAAATAGGGACAATGAATTTAGCTATTTTAGCAAAGCACTTTGATATCCCATTTTATGTTGCTGCGCCACTGTCAACATTTGATGTTACGAAAGAAACTGGAGCCGAAATAATTATTGAAGAAAGAGATGAAACAGAAGTTACGAAAATCTTTGGAAAACAAGTAGCACCAATTGGAACGAATGTTTATAACCCTGCATTTGACGTAACACCGAACGAATTAATTACAGGAATTATTACTGAGAAAGGTATTATAAGCGGGGATTATAAACGAGAAATTGCATCATTATTTGAAAAACAGGCTAATACATAATAGCTTGTTTTTTTATGCCTAAATGCATTGTTTTCTCTTACTTATATAATGAAAGGAGGAGAAGAGGATGGAAGAGTGGATCAAGATGATAGGTAATGTAGGGTTTCCAATTGTTGTAACATTATATTTACTCCACCGTATTGAAAGTAAATTAGAGGGGGTAATTGTTGCAATTGAGAAGCTCCCGCGGCAATTACTAAAGTACGAAGATCCTCGCAATAAAAAATAAAGTTTGCTCTTCTTGAGCAAACTTTATTTTTTATTGAGCAGTATAGCCACCATCGATAACGACAGCTTGACCAGTAATACCTTTAGCTTTTTCACTCGCTAAAAACATAGCATAATCAGCGATTTCTTGTACTTGTAATAAGCGCTTTTGTGGGACGAGTGGATAAATAACATCTTCTAAAACATTTTCAAGTGGTACATTTCGTGTAGTAGCTAAGTCTTGTAGTTGATTACGTACAAGAGGGGTATCGACATAACCAGGGCAAAGGGCATTAACAGTAATACCATGCGTAGCACCTTCTAAAGCGGCAACTTTTGTTAATCCAATTACGCCATGTTTTGCACTATTGTAGGCAGCTTTTCCAGCAAACCCGACAAGGCCGTTAATAGAAGCGACATTAATAATACGACCATATTTTTGTTTTTTCATAATCGGAAAGGCATGCTTAATTGCGATAAACGGAGCAATTTGCATAATTTGAATTAGTAGCTCAAACTTTTCCGTTGGAAAGTCTTCAATGGGTGAAATGTGTTGCATTCCTGCGTTGTTAATTAATATATCTAATGAACCGAAATGACTAACTGTTTGAGAAATTGATGCTGTAATTTCCTCTTCAGATGTAACGTCACATTTTAAACCGATAGCTTGAAAACCTTCACTTTGTAATTGCTCAGCAGCTTCTTTCGCACGTTCTTCAAGACGATCAGTAATCACAACTTTTGCACCTTCTTTTGCAAAAGCACTTCCCATTTCATATCCAATACCACTCGCAGCACCTGTTAAAAAGACAACTCGATTTGTAACCATGATGAAAAACATCCCTTCATAATAAAGTTTTCATAGTGCTCTATTTAGAGAGGTTATAATGAAAATCCTGCAAACATTTGGAAAAAATATCGTTAGGAGGATTTGAATTATGTCGACAAGTCAAATGCTGAAAGGGATCTTAGAAGGATGCTTACTTGCTATTATTTCTGAAGGCGAAATATACGGTTATGAAATGAGTGAGAAGCTAGCAAAGTATGGTTTTACAATGGCGAGTGAGGGAAGTATTTATCCGTTATTAATACGAATGCAAAAAGAAGGACTAATAACAAGCGTAATGAAGGAATCTCCATCTGGTCCAAAGAGAAAATATTACACATTAACAGAAAAAGGCGAGGAAGCACTTGATGAATTTATGGATCGCTGGGAAGCGATGCAAAGTAGTGTAGAACGTCTACTTGAAGGGAAGGGAAGGAGAAAATAATGTTATCAAGTGAAGCACGAAAGTTTTTGTTAGATATGAGATTATTTTTGACGGCAAAGAGTGTGAAAGAAAGTGATATTGAAAACTTTTTAGAAGACGCAGAACTTCATTTAATAGAAGGTGAGAGTGAGGGGAAGAGTGTAGAAGATATTTTCGGAAGCTCACCGAAAGAATATGCAAATGAACTTGTAAAAGTGATGGAAAGAGATAGACAGGAAACGTGGAAGCAAATTGGTTTTACAGTAATGAATATCGTATCTTTTTGGATTATTACTTCTATCTTAATAGTGAATAATGGAATGTTACAGATTTCACTTATTCAGTGTATCGGTTACAGTTTTTCATTGATTTTAGTTGTTATAGGTCCTAATTTTCTACTTCGCAAAATGACCTTCGTCACAAGCTTTACAAAAACATGGTTTTCCATGTGGTCTTTAGTTATGATTGCTCCATTGTTTTTATTAGGAGCTGTTACGATATTAGATGTGATATATCCTACAAAAATGCTCACATTCACCGAAGTCCAAAGTTATATATTAGCTGGTGGGATTTTTATCATAACAGTAGCGATAAATATATATTTTGAAGGATGGTTTAAAAACTTATATTTAATCATTCCACTTTCTATTATGTTACTGTTTAAAACATTTACATCTGAAGATCTCATGCCAATGCTATTTCAAATTATATGTTTATACGGAAGTTTGTTTATTTTAATTTTCCTTGAAATTATGATGAAGACGAATAGAAGAGAAATGGTTAAATAAGGGAGGGGTTATAATGAATGTTTCTAAAGAAGGAGAAAAGTTTTTAATCGATACGAAAGTATATTTAATAACAAAAGGGATTAAAGAAGAAGAGGTGGACGCCTTTCTAGAAGATGCAGAGTTTCATTTAATAGAAGGTGAAAAAAAGGGGAAGACGGTAAGGGACATATTTGGTGACTCACCAAAAGAGTATGCGGAAGAATTAGCGAAAGAGATGGAGAAGGATAAAAGCGGGAGTATAAAGACTATTTTAGGAATGATAATTGGAATAGGAGGATATTGGTTACTTACAAATATTTTATTTGGAAATCCGAATCAACAATTTACGTTAACGAATGTACAGTTAATCGGTTATCCTATCGTTTTAATCATTACGATTATTGGAACGATTGTTGCGTTTAGAATGTCTTCTTTTAAAAGTAAATTAGTAGAGCTTGGAATTATTTATGTAGTAGTGATGATACCTATTTTATTATTAGTGTTATTAATATTTATGAATAAATGGTATGGGACGCCAATTTTACAATTGTCGACAATACAGACATATATATTAGCAGTAACTATATTTTTATTACTTCTTATTGGTGAAGTATATGTTCTTGGTTGGATGGGTGTTGTGGTACTAATTGTTCCTCTTGCGATTATGTTCTTATTTAAAGACTTAGAAGAAAGAAATGTATTTTGGGGAATTGCAAAGATCTTACTTATGTATGGAAGTATATATGGATTAATGAGATGGTCTTTAAAAATTGAAGAAAGAAAAATTGGGAACTAGAAATTCAATAAAAAGCGGCTGCTCTGGATATGCAAAAAATTATTTCCAAAGAAATATTATATAGGGATTTGTAGAGGGATTACATTTACATTTAGTTGTCTATTTTTATTTCTAGCAGCCGGGATTTGGTTTGTTGATTGGAACAAGTTGTTTTAAACAGTAACATGAGGGTTACTGTTTTTTTCTTTGTAGTAAAGAGCTTTGTAAAGAGAGCGCTTTTTGTTCTGTTGTTAATAAGGAATGAATATGAACGTTTTCTGGACGAGGGACTATCGGATACATAAGATTTGTTGGAGAAGGGTGGTGCTCCGAGCCGGTTGGAGAATGAGGATCTGCATGAGTAAGTTTTCCATGAATACGTCTTGTAAATAAAATATGACCGATTTCGTGAGCGAGCGTATATATATTTTTCATAGGGGCAGCCGAATTTGTTAAAACGATATAGCCAGTAAGTTGCTGTTGTTTTGCTAAAGAATAAGCGCAGGCAATTACTGCTGTTTCTTTGAAATAATCACTGCCAATATAACAAATATAAAGGTCGCATTCAGGAGCTTCATTTACACATGTTTGGAAAAAGGATGCCAACTTTTCTTGACTTTGAATGGAATTTTTATAACTGATTTCACGGTCAAAAAAACGGAAAAGTTCATTTAATACAATTACTTCTTGAATTTGAAATGTAATGGGGTGCCAAATTGATTCTGCAACAGCTAAATCTTTTGCGATGCGGTCATCAGAAATATCGGCGCCGGGAGTAATGCAAATACATATATTGACGTATGGATCCATAAGGAACACCTCAAATGAAAAAAAGTTCTTCCTATAATATATGTGGGAAAAAGATGTCATGTATGGATAAACGCCTTCTTTATTGAATATATAGATGACAAGTCGAAAAAATTTCATAGTTCTATAACATGGTATGGTCGTCTTTTTGATATAGTAAAGGAAAGGGGGAGAATATATGTATACATTAAAAATCGTTTCAGACAGAGAAGCACTTTATCAATTTGCGAGTTATGTAAGAGTTGTACAAGGGGTTGAAGATGTATATGTAGAGGTGGGAGAACCTTTATATGAACATCCTTTAATGAAGTTTTATGTACATATTAAGCTGAAAGAAACATATGAGCAGCATAAAGCGTTACAGGAAATAGCAAGGTTAGTAGAATTGGGCCGTTTTACATATGTCCATTATCGTAATGATGAAATTGAGGAAGCTTTTGAAGCTGTAAAATATGAAAGTTTTAAGAAATAAAGGTGAAAAAATGGAGGCGAAAGCTTCCTTTTTTTCTTTAAAATTACATGAACAAAAAGAGAGAAATTTTGTTATGATAAGGGAGGTTAGGGAAAGGGGAATTTACATATGGGGTATATTGAAGAGTTACGAAAAGTCGTTGGTACAAGACCGCTTATTCTCGTAGGATCAGCAATCATTATATTAAATGATAATCAAGAAGTATTGCTTCAATATCGTTCAGATACATATGATTGGGGTGTACCTGGCGGGGCGATGGAACTGGGTGAAACGACAGAAGAAACGGCACGTAGAGAGTTATTTGAGGAAACGGGGTTAACTGCAAAAATAATGCAATTTCTTGGTGTTCTATCAGGAAAAGAAGTATATTTCCGTTATCCGAATGGCGATGAAATTTTCAATGTCATTCATCTGTATCAGGCACATCATGTGAGCGGGGAATTAAAGCTCGATCATGAAGGGTTGAAACTTCAATATTTTCCAGTAGATAAGTTGCCAAAATTGAATGAAACGACAGAGAAAATTTTGCAAAAGTTTTTATATGCACTGACAGAATAGAAGGTTAATTCCTTCTATTTTTATTATATGAAATATTTTGATTTTTTAGTATGTTTATAGTATGATAGTTGTAGATATACATCTTATGGAATTTCACCTAAAAACTGACTAGGGTACATAAGAGAGGGGCAAGTACAAAATGCATAATGTTGTTATTACAGCTGCAGTTCGTTCGCCAATTGGAACTTTTGGAGGAGCGCTAAAAAATGTAACGCCAGTAGAATTAGCTGTTCCTGTACTTCAGGAAGCTGTAAAACGAGGCGGGGTAGAACCACATGAAGTTGATGAAGTAATTTTAGGTCATTGTATTCAAAGAACTGATGAAGCAAATACGGCGAGAACAGCTGCATTAGCGGCAGGATTTCCTGACACAGTTACGGGATATACAATCCAACGTCAATGTTCTTCAGGTATGCAAGCAATTATGTCAGCTGCAATGCAAATCCAATTAGGTGTAAGTGATGTTGTTGTTGCAGGTGGAGTAGAAGCGATGAGTTCGAGCCCTTATGCATTGAAACAGCACCGCTGGGGACAACGTCTACAGCACGGAGAAATTCGTGATACGGTGTGGGAAGTGTTAGAAGATCCGATTCACCATATTATGATGGGTGAAACAGCGGAAAATTTAGTTGAACAATATGAAATTACAAGAGAGGAACAAGATGAAGTTGCTCTTCGCAGTCATACATTGGCACTGAAGGCAATCGAGTCTGGACACTTTGACGATCAAATTGTTCCTATTACAATAAAAGAACGTAGAAAAGAAGTAGTATTTTCGAAGGATGAGCATCCACGTGCAGATATTACAGCGGAAAAATTAGCAGGGTTAAAACCAGCATTCCGTAAAGATGGGTCTGTAACTGCAGGTAATGCATCTGGCCTTAATGACGGGAGTGCAGTTCTAGTATTAATGAGCGAAGAAAAAGCGAAAGAAAAAGGTTTACAACCGTTAGCTAGAATTGTTGGATATTCAGTAGCTGGGGTAGATCCGAAAATTATGGGTATTGGACCAGCACCAGCAATTCGTAAAGGTTTAGAAAAAGTGGATTGGTCATTAGAAGATGCAGATTTACTTGAAATTAATGAAGCTTTCGCGGCTCAATATTTAGCTGTAGAGAAAGAGTTAGGTTTAGACCGTGAAAAAGTGAACGTAAACGGTAGTGGCGTAGGACTTGGGCATCCAATTGGTTGTACAGGGGCTCGTATTACGGTAAGTTTAATTCACGAATTAAAAAGACGTGGGTTAGAAAAAGGAATTGCCTCTTTATGCGTCGGTGGCGGTATCGGGGTTGCCTTATTTATAGAAGCACTATAAAAAAGAAGCAGCTATTGCTGCTTCTTTTTTTATGACTCAAATAGATGATGAAATAATCGATCACGATTTTCAAAGAAAAGTTTCGTTGTTTGGTAATGCTCGGTTTCTTCTAATGTGGATTCGTGAATCCCCTCTTGTGTTAAAGAGTATATAGTAGATTCAGGGTAAGCCATTAAAATAGGAGAATGCGTCGCAATAACAAATTGTGAGCCTTGTTCCGCTAGTTCATGCATTCGAATGAGCATGGAAAGTTGTCTCATTGGTGATAGAGCGGCCTCAGGCTCATCTAAAATGTATAAACCTTGTCCTGAAAAACGATTCATAAATAAGGAAAAGAATGATTCACCGTGTGATTGTTTGTGAAGTGAGACACCACCATATGAATCAATAACTGGATTTCCGCGTGCTTCTGGATCAGCATCCATTTCATCAATATAAGAAGCAACGTTATAAAAAGATTCAGCGCGAAGAAAGAAACCGTCGTTTGGTGTATTGAAACTTTTTGAAATTCGAAGGTATTCATGTAAAGGTGAATGGGAATCGTTTGTGCTAAAACGGAAGTTCTTCGTTCCACCTTCTGCATTAAAACCTAACGCAATTGCAATTCCTTCAAGTAATGTTGATTTACCTGTTCCGTTTTCTCCAATAATGAATGTTACATTTGGATGGAAAGCTAGTGATTGTAATGTTCGAATAGCGGGTAAGCAGTAAGGATATGCGGAAAAACTAGGGATATTTTCTTTTTTTAATGTGACATTTTGTAAAAAGGGTACGTCAATCAATATATAAACCTCAATTCATAACGGATTTTAATTCTAAAAAAGCAGCAAATACAAGTGTTAATGACACCTGAATCCCTTCCTTATTTTCTGAATATTTTATGTGGATTATATCATTTAAACTATCATATTCCAATGTGAAAATAAATATTGCATGAAGATCCATTCTCTCGTTATGATATATGGTATTCTACTGAAAATGTGAGAAGGAGTTAAAGTATGCCGTTTACATTTGCACATCCAGCAGCAGTTCTTCCTTTTGCGAAAAAGCATTCTAAATATATGTCAGTAACGGCTCTTATATTAGGTAGTATGGCGCCTGACTTTGAATATTTTTTACACTTTAGACCGTATGGTGTTATTGGGCATACGTGGCTTGGGTTCTTATATTTAAATTTACCACTTGTCTTCTTATTAGCATGTATATATCATTACGTTTTAAAAAAGCCTTTTATAACACATTTACCTAAACCATTTGCTGGCTACTATACATATGCAATAGACAAGAGATGGGGGCTTCATACATGGGAGGATCTTTTTGTATTTTGTTATTCAGCATTATTCGGTATGTTAACGCATGTTGTTTGGGATGCATTCACTCATAAGACAGGCTATTTTGTTATGAAAATACCATTATTGCAAAGAGAATGGTACGGTATCCCTGTTTATAAATATATGCAACATGGAAGTACATGTATTGGTTTTCTATTATTAGTATACGTTTTATGGAAGTATAGAAATGGAATGGGTAAAGATCTTATTTTAGCTTCGGAAAAAAGAAAGTATTGGATTTCAGTAATTGTTGTGGCAACTATTATATTTATCGTGCATGCGTTCCTAGATCCCTATTTTCATATTTTCCAAATTGGAGGTATAATAGTATCTGGACTGACAAGTTCATTTTGTGGACTTTTCATTGTTTCTATAGTTTACAAGGCAAGGGACTAATTTTATATTCATGAATGATAGTGTTAGGAGAAATGAAATGATGAAAGCATGGAAAAGTATTTTTGTTTTATGTAGTTTTCTTCTTATGTTAAGTGGTTGCTTCCATCAAGAAGAAAAGAAAGCTGAACCGAAGAAGAAAGAATCTATTCCTGAAACGAAAGAATATGGTGGGCGTGAGCTGAAAAAAGTAGGACAAAAAGTGAAAGAAACAGGATGGGGTACTTTCAAGTTAGAGCAGATGCACTCTGTGAATCAAACATTTGAAGTAGCGCCAATGAAAATTCACGTACAAGATGTGAAAGTAATCTCTTTATCACAGATGAGTGAAAAAGCAAAAAATACATTGAAAGTATACACGGCACTAACTCCTGAAGAAGTAAAACGTAGATTAGGGGATAAAGTAAGCCAAGAAGATGCAGAATTATATGCATCGCTAAGTGGAACAGAGATTAGTAATACAATTCGTTATGTTGAGATTACATATAAAGTGGAGAATAGCGGGAATAAAAATATGCAATTTTTCTCTATGAATGATGTTATGATTAATGGTAAGCAACATTTTAAAGTAGCGACTCAAAACTTTTTATATGATGAAGATACGTTAGTTGGTACAAAAAATGTGTCAAGAGAAGACTATAAGCCTGGTGAAACAAGAGATGGTATTATTGGTTTAATACTTGACGATGGAAAAGACAAAGTAAAGGATATTCAGTTTACAACTGATGATTTACTTGCAGGAGATTCAGAAACACAAGATGTTGTAAAAGAGTCACAAACGTTTAATATCTCACTTTCGGAGTAAGGTGTTTTTAAAATAATGTAAGAAAAACAGTCAGCACTCAAATATTATGCTGACTGTTTTTTTATTTCTTTTATGTATGAATCTACATTTTGAAAAGGCACCTTAATTTTAAACGCATCTTTTTGTTCGTTAAATTGCTTTTCATTGTAGGGACCGAAACGTTTATTGTGCTTTACGTCAATAATCCAATAATGTTCACTTTTTTTATTTGCAATTGCTGCGTCAGGGTTATTTGGATCTGATTTTTCCTCAGTTTGTTTTGCAATAATGTATTTATCATCCCAAGCAATGTCTGTAATTTTTGCAGGGATGTATTGTGTGGCATATACAGCATCTTGCGAGGGGAAAAGTTCAAATGCATTTCCAGAAGTACGTATGAGTTCGTATTCATCGTTAACCGTATAAGTTAAGTGACTTGTGTTTCCTGCACAACCAGTTAATAGGAAGGCGACGAATAGGATTATCCATTTTTTCAATATGGGAACCTCCTTTATAATGCTATTGTAACAAATTGTACAAGAAAAGTAAGAGAAACGCTAGTTTACAATGTTTTTTAGAAGTGGTACGATGAGACGGGTAAAGAAGGATATGAAGGAGTCGACATAAAATGAAGTTAAAGATGCATCGTCCAGCGCTTGTAATGAATCGCATAGGTGCTTCCCTAATTGACATGTTTTTAATCTCGGTTATGTATGGTGCAGTAGTAGCTATTATGACCGGAAACTATAGTGCTATGTTTAAGCGCTTTAATATAAGCTTAGGTGATTTTAGATATGATTTCGCAGTAGTTTTCATATTAATGGCGATATATTTTATTGTGTTACCCTTTATTTGGAACGGTGTTACACTTGGCAAAAAGGTAACGAGAATAAAATTAATTTCATTGAAGAGTGAAAAGCTAACGTTGCAAACATTAATTATAAGATTTTTTGTAGTGTTATTACCGAACGTATTGCTATTAGGAATTCCATTAATATGTAACGTATATATGATGTTGTTCCGCAAAGACAATTGCGGTTTTCAGGACTTAATTACAAAGACGAAAATAATAAGTCTTGTATAATAAAATAAAAAAAGACCCTTTTATATATAAAAGGGTCTTTTTTTATTTTATAAGTATATTGTGAATATTTACAGTAAGGAAAAGCTAAAATGTGTCATTTCTATTTATAATAGATTGAAAATTAAGATAATGATATAATAATTAAAAATAATATCTTTATCTCACCATTTGGGGCTGATTAAAGTTTTACTTTATATAATAAGGGGGAAGTTGAGATGACAGGAGGTAGCATAATTTTTTGGGGCATTCTCATTTTTATCGGTCTAGTTCTTGATCAGCGTAAGAGTAAGAAAAAAGAAGGATAAAAAGTAAACGTTTACAAATTGAATAGCAATTTTTCTTGCTTGCAGAATAATCTCATAAAGGAGTATACTGAATGACGGTAAGACTTATAGAAGGGGTAATGAAAATGAAGCTTGCAGGAAAAGTTGCTATCGTAACTGGCGGTGGCATCGGTATTGGACGTAATACAGCTCTTTTGTTGGCTAAACAAGGCGCAAAAGTAATTGTGACGGACATTGATCAAGAAAGTGGACAAGCAACAGTGGAGGAAATTACGAATCTAGGCGGAGAAGCCCTTTTTGTATTCTATGATATGGAAAAGCAAGGAGATTGGCAACGCGTTATTAGCATTACTTTGAATGCATTCAGTCGCATTGACATGCTTTTTCAAAATGCTGGTTTATATAAAATAGATTCTATTTTTTCTCGCCAACAAGAGAACGATTCCAATGTACTTTGTATTAATGACGTTTGGATAGAGATAAAACAATTAACGTCATCTTTTATGAAACAGCAAGAAGAAGTGGTGCTTAGTGATTTACCGATTTTCGGTATTATTGGCACGAAAGGACAATCATTTCATACAGTAGAAGCCCTAGTATAATAATGAAAACCGCCCTCAATATATGTGGACGGTTTTTTTGTATGTTATATAGAAGGAAATTTTTTTAGCGAATACGTTGTTCTGTTTGGTTGTCAAAGAAATGCGCTTTATTTAAATCAAATGCCAATTTAATTTGGTCTCCAGGTGAGAATATATGTCTTGCATCAACACGTGCTGCAAAATCTTGATTTCCAAGTTTCATATATAAAATAGATTCAGCACCTAACAATTCAGCAACTTCAATTTTTGTTGTGAAAGTAGTAGATTGTGAAGCTTCTAAAAATAGTAGTTCATCATGAATGTCCTCCGGGCGAATACCTAAAACAATTTCCTTATTTACATAGCCTTGTTCACGTAGCATCTTCATTTTTCCTTCAGATACTTTGATTTTTATAGTATTGTCTATAACGAAATCGGTTTCAGTCAATTTACCACGGAAGAAGTTCATCGCTGGTGACCCGATAAATCCACCCACGAAAATGTTTTCTGGTGTTTCATATACTTCTTTTGGTGTTCCAATTTGTTGAATCTTTCCATCCTTCATAACGACAAGACGCGAAGCCATAGTCATTGCTTCTGTTTGGTCATGTGTTACATAAATTGTTGTTGTTCCAAGGCGATGATGTAGCTTAGAAATTTCTGAGCGCATTGCAACACGGAGTTTAGCATCTAAGTTTGATAATGGCTCGTCCATTAAGAAAACTTTTGCATCTCGAACGATTGCTCTACCTAACGCAACACGTTGGCGCTGTCCACCTGATAATGCTTTCGGTTTTCTATCTAAATATTGTTCAAGTCCTAAAATTTTTGCTGCATCTTTTACACGACGATCGATTTCATCTTTTGGTATTTTTCGAAGTTTTAATCCAAATGCCATATTATCATATACACTCATATGTGGATAAAGAGCGTAGTTTTGGAATACCATTGCGATATCTCGATCTTTTGGAGGAACATCATTCATTAGTTTACCATCAATTGAAAACTCGCCTTTTGAAATATCTTCGAGTCCAGCTACCATTCGTAACGTTGTAGACTTTCCGCATCCAGAAGGACCGACAAATACAATAAATTCTTTATCTTGAATGTGTAAATTAAAATCAGTTACAGCTGTTACGTTATTATCATATATCTTATAAATGTTTTCTAATTTAAGTTCTGCCATGGTATTTCCCCCTAGAAATAATTATGCAAACGTTTTCTTTGAGTTCATTATAAACGAATAGATTCAAAAAATAAATAAAAAAATAAAACGTTTTCATTTATTGGAGATTTATTAGTGGTTTTCATATGTTTTCTTAGAAAAAGAACAATAAAAATTGTAAGCGCTATTTTAAATTGAGATAGAATCTGTTATCATTCATTAATGAAAACGTTTGCGCCTTGAAAAAGAGAAAAATGAATGAAATGGGGTAGCATAATGGAAAAACAATGGTGGAAAGAAAGTGTAGTATATCAAATTTATCCTCGTAGCTTTATGGATAGTAATGGTGATGGTATAGGAGATCTTCAAGGGATTATTTCAAAGCTAGATTACTTAAAAGAGTTAGGGATTGATGTGATTTGGTTATCACCAGTCTATGAATCTCCAAATGATGATAATGGTTACGATATAAGTGATTATTGTAAAATTATGAACGAGTTCGGAACAATGGAAGATTGGGATGAACTATTACATGAAATGCATGAACGTAATATGAAATTGATGATGGATTTAGTTGTTAATCATACATCTGATGAACATAATTGGTTTATTGAATCACGTAAATCAAAAGATAATAAATATAGAGATTACTATATATGGCGTCCTGGAAAAGAAGGGAAAGAACCAAACAACTGGGGAGCTGCTTTTAGTGGATCTGCATGGAAGTATGATGAAATGACGGATGAATATTATTTACATCTGTTTTCTAAAAAACAACCAGATTTAAACTGGGATAACGAAAAGGTAAGACAAGATGTTTATGAGATGATGAAGTTTTGGTTAGAAAAAGGAATTGATGGATTCCGCATGGATGTTATCAATTTTATTTCTAAAGAAGAAGGGTTACCAACAGTTGAAACAGATGAAGATGGTTATGTTTCAGGTCATAAACATTTTATGAACGGTCCAAACATTCATAAATATTTGCATGAAATGAATGAGGAAGTATTATCGAATTATGATATTATGACGGTTGGTGAAATGCCAGGTGTAACGACAGAAGAAGCCAAATTGTATACTGGAGAAGAACGAAAAGAGTTGCAAATGGTATTCCAATTTGAACATATGGATTTAGATTCAGGAGAAGGTGGAAAGTGGGATGTAAAACCATGCTCACTTCTTACTTTAAAAGAGAATTTAACAAAGTGGCAAAAAGCATTAGAGCATACCGGATGGAATAGCCTTTATTGGAATAACCATGATCAGCCTCGCGTTGTATCTCGTTTTGGTAACGATGGAATGTATCGCATTGAATCTGCAAAAATGTTAGCGACAGTTCTTCATATGATGAAGGGAACGCCATATATTTATCAAGGTGAAGAAATCGGAATGACGAACGTTCGATTCCAATCAATTGATGAATATCGAGATATTGAAACGTTAAATATGTATAAAGAAAAAGTGATAGACCATGGTGAAGATATAGAAAAAGTAATGGAATCTATTTATATAAAGGGTCGTGATAATGCTAGAACTCCGATGCAGTGGGATGATCAGAATCACGCTGGATTTACAACAGGTGAACCTTGGATTACTGTAAATCCTAACTATAAAGAGATTAATGTGAAACAAGCAATCCAAGATGAAGGTTCAATTTTTTATTACTATAAGAAATTAATTGAGCTACGCAAAAATAATGAAATAGTTGTATATGGATCATATGATTTAATATTAGAGAATAATCCTTCTATTTTTGCTTATGTAAGAACATATGGAGACGAAAAATTACTTGTTATTGCAAACTTTACTGCGGATGAAAGTGTATTTGAAATGCCTGAGGATATTAGTTATAGTGAATCAGAATTATTCATATACAATTACGATGTAGAAATCGGATTGATAGATAACATTACATTACGTCCGTATGAAGCGATGGTATTCAAATTGAAATAAGAAAAATCCTTATGCCACCTTGGCATAAGGATTTTTTTGGTTACCATTTTAATATGGAGAATCCATATGGAGGAAGTGTAACTTGTAATACACTTGCTTCTGCTGAAAATTCTTCATTTGTATAAATGTTAATTATTTTCTTACCAGTAACATGAAGAGGGAGTGAAACTGTAACTTCACTATTAGTAGGGTTTAAAACGAAAAAGATAGTTTCATCCTCATATGTTTTCGTATAAGAAATATAATTATGTTTATCATTTGCTTCGATGAATTGAAAAGTACCATGTCCTCCAAAAGCTGCATGTTGTTTTCGTAATGAAATCAATGTTTGTATATGTGTAAATAATGCATGATCTTGTTCTTTAGTATCCCAAATCATACATTTACGGCAATCGGGGTCCATACCACCATCCATGCCGATTTCATCTCCGTAATAAATACATGGAGAGCCGATGAAAGAAAGATGGAATACATAGAGCAATTTCAACTTATTTTTATCTCCATTGCATGTTGTTAAAATTCTTGGAGTATCATGGCTATCTAATAAATGAAAGGCTGCTTCATTTACATTCATAGAGTAGGAATGTAGAGATTCTGTAATTTGCTTCATAAATTCACTTGCTTTAATGGAATCGTTAGCAAAGTAAGAAAGTAGAGCGTTTGTAACAGGGTAGCTCATGACAGCATCAAATTGATCGCCTTGTAGCCACGGAAGGGCATCGTGCCAAATTTCTCCCAAAATATATACTTCAGGATTTAATGTCTTTATTTCAGTTCGGAATTCTCTCCAAAAGTTGTGATCGACTTCATTTGCGACATCAAGGCGCCAGCCATCTATATTGAATTCTCGTACCCAATAACGTCCTACTTCAAGTAAGTATTCTTTTACATCTGGATGAGCTGTATTTAATTTAGGCATATACGGTGTAAAGGCGAAAGTATCATAATTGGGAAGTGGATCGGTTATAATTGGAAATTCATGAATGTGGAACCACTCTTTATATGCAGACTTCTCACCGTTCTCTAGAACGTCTTGAAATTTCTCGAAAAAGTATCCACTATGATTAAACACAGCATCGAGCATTACTTTTATACCGTGTTTATGACATTCTTCAATGAGCTCTTTAAAAGTTTCTTTCGTCCCAAATTGTGGATCAATTTCCATATAGTCAATTGTGTCATATTTATGGTTTGAATGAGCTTTGAAAATAGGTGTGAAATATATTCCGGAAATGCCAAGCTTAACAAGGTAATCAAGGTTTTGAATAACACCAGCAAAATCCCCGCCGAAAAAATTAGTTGGAGTTGGATTCGTACTTCCCCAAGGAAGGGTGTTTTCTGGATTCAGCGTACTATCGCCATTAGCGAATCGTTCAGGGAAAATCTGATACCAAATGGTGTCTTTAATCCACGATGGTGCTTTGAATACATCATCTGCATGAATAAATGGAAAACAAAAAAAGTTACCAACATCATCATTTGGAATGTTAGAAAAGAATCCTCGCTCTGTATAAATAAGAGTGTCTGTTTCAGATTTTAATTCAAACCCATAACGTAAGCGCTTAAATTTTGGTTCGATTGCAATGGACCAATAATCAAATAATGCAGTAGAACCCGTTTTTTTCATTGGTGTACTTGCTGATATCCATTTTCCGTCTTTCCATTCGTAAGGATCACCGTAAATAAGATCGGCGCTTTGAACATCATCTCTCTTAGTACGTATTCGGATGTGAATTGTTTGTTCATCGTAAGCGTATGCATAATTATCTTTCGGCCTATGATAAATGGCTTCTTTAAACATATAGAAAATCCCCCTTCAATATCTCTATACATAGTATTCCCTTAAGTGTAATAATAAAGCCTGTATTGCAAACGATTGCCTTTCTTATAGCTTTAATATTGCTTATAAGAGTAGTATTCATTTCATATAAAGTCAATGTATAAAGAGTATAATGACATAATTTTTAAATTAATATTTGCAAAATGAATAAAAGAATGTATAATGATAGACAAATAGCGCAAACGTTTTCATAGACTTGAGATATTGTTTGCGCTTCAATTAAACTATTAAATGCAAACGTTTTCAGTTACTGAGGTACATAGACAATTTAGGGAGGTTTTTGGGATGAAGAAAGCATTATCATTATTAACGGTTTCAGCATTATCTATTGGTATGTTATCTGCATGTGGACCGAAAGATTCAGGGAAAAAAGAGGAAAGTAAAGCGAAAAAAGACTATGATCTTCTTGTTTGGGAAGATGAGAAAAAAGGTGTGGGTCTAGAGCCAGCGGTGAAAAGTTTTGAAAAGAAATATAATGTGAAAGTAAAAGTTGAAGAGGTTCAGATGACGAAACAAATAGAAAAACTTCGTCTCGACGGTCCAGCTGGCACAGGGCCAGATGTTGTAACATTGCCACATGATCATATTGGTAATGCGGTAACAGAAGGGCTACTTTCAGAAGTGAAAGTAGATGATACAGTAAAAAGTAAATTTACAGATTTATCAATAGAAGCACAAACATATAACGGAAAAATATATGGTTTACCAAAAGCGATTGAAACACCAATCTTTATTTATAATAAAAAAATGATGCAAAAAGCGCCGGAAACGATGGATGAACTGTTTAACTTCTCAAAAGACTTTACGAAAGATGGAAAATACGGATTTTTAGCATTAGGAGATAACTTCTACTTTGCTAATGCATTTATGGCAGGTATGGGTGGTTATGTATTTGGTGAAAAAGATGGAAAGCCAAATGCAAATGATATTGGATTAAATAATAGCGGTGCGGTACAAGGTGCTGAATATATTCAAAAATGGTATAAAGAAAAGTTATTCCCGAAAGGTATTATCGGTGAATCTGGTGGTTCAGCTGCAGATGGATTATTTAATGAAGGAAAAGCAGCATCTATTATGAATGGTCCATGGGCATTCCAAGCGATGGAAAAGGCTGGAATAGACTATGGTGTTGCTCCAATGCCGAAATTACCAAATGGTCAACCGATGAAAACGTTCGTTGGCGTAAAAGGATGGCATGTAACAAGCTTCTCTAAACAAAATGATTTAGCTACAAAATTTACTGAGTGGGTTACAAATGAAGAAAATGCTAAAATTCGCTTTGAGAAAACGAAAGAAATTCCACCAGTAAAATCAGTAATGGAAGATCCAATCATTAAAGAAAATGAGGCTGCAAAAGCGGTTGCGACACAATCTGAAAATGGAATTCCAATGCCAAATATTCCAGAAATGCAAGAAGTTTGGAAACCAGCTGGAGATGCGCTTCAATTAGTTGTATCAGATAAAGAAGCACCAAAATCCGCACTTGATAGTGCAGTGAAACAAATTAAAGGTAATATTGAGGCAAATCATAGTAAGAAAAAATAAGGTGAAATTCGTGCCTCTAATATGAGGGGCACGAATTCTCTCCCTTCCATGTAGGAAGAAAAAAGGGGGAAGGAACATGCAAACATCTATGGAACCTGCAAAGGGGTTAAATGATTCAAAGCATAGGAAAGTGGCAACCATGTTATCAATCATTCCAGGCGTGGGCCAAATGTATAATAAACAATTTGTAAAAGGTCTTATTTTTCTAGTATTAACAGGTTCATTTATTGTAGCCTTTGCTGATTTATTAAATATGGGATTATGGGGCATTGTAACGCTCGGTACAGAAGTTCCACGTGACCATTCCGTCTTTCTATTAGTAGAAGGGATCTTGGCACTTATCGTTATCGCTTTTGGGCTTGGCATATATGCATTTAACTTATATGATGCATATCAAAATGGGAAGAAACGTGATATTGGAACACCGTTAAATTCTGTAAAAGAGCAATACCGTAATTTGTTAGATCAAGGCTTTCCTTATTTAATGGTTTCACCAGGTTTTCTACTACTTATCTTTGTTGTCGTATTTCCAATCATCTTCGTAATTTTAATTGGATTTACAAACTATGATTTATATCATTCTCCTCCAGCTAAATTAGTAGATTGGGTGGGCTTTAAAAACTTTATTGATATTTTCACATTACCGATGTGGAGAGATACATTTTTAAGTGTATTTTCTTGGACTGTCATTTGGACATTCGTTGCAACAACATTACAAGTTGCACTTGGTATTTTTTTAGCGATTATCGTAAATCAGCCTGGTATTAAAGGTAAGGCAATTATTCGAACAATCTTTATTTTACCGTGGGCTGTTCCAGCATTCGTATCTATTCTTGTATTTGCTGGTATGTTTAATGAAACATTTGGAGCAATTAATAACCAAGTATTAGCTTTATTCGGGATTGAAAAGATTGCTTGGATGACAGACCCGTTTTGGTCAAAGATTGCTTTAATTATGATTCAAACGTGGCTTGGTTTCCCGTTCGTCTTTGCGATGACAACAGGTATACTGCAATCGATTCCAGGAGAATTATATGAAGCGGCTACAGTAGACGGAGCAACTGCTTGGCAACAGTTCCGCAAAATTACATTGCCACTTGTGTTATATGCAACAGCGCCAATATTAATTACGCAATATACGTTTAACTTTAATAATTTTAGTATTATTTATCTATTTAATAACGGGGGACCTGCTGTGTCTGGACAAAATGCAGGTGGAACGGATATTTTAATTTCATGGATCTATAAGTTAACGATGACTTCGGCTCAATACGGCAAAGCAGCAGCTCTTACAATGATTTTATCGTTAATCGTTATTACAGTTGCGTTATGGCAATTTAAGAGAACAAAATCATTCCAAGAAGAGGATATGATGTAAATGAATATTAAACGACAAAAGATGCTACGTCTTTCATTAAGTTATTTAGTTATCTTCATAATGTGTGCGATTGTTTTCTATCCATTACTATGGATAATTGGCTCATCGTTTAATCCAGGTGATAGTTTATCTGGGTCAAGTATTATTCCAAAAAACGCCACATTAGATCATTATCGCAAGCTACTTGATCTCGATTCAAGTAATTACTTACTTTGGTATAAAAATACTTTGAAAGTTAGCGTAATGACGATGATTTTCTCTGTACTAGCCATTAGTTTTACTGCTTATGCATTTTCGAGATATCGTTTTGTTGGAAGAAAGAATGGTTTATTAACATTTTTAATTCTGCAAATGATCCCGAATTTTGCAGCGTTAATCGCACTATATATATTAGCTCAGTTAACAGGATTACTTGATACACACCTTGCATTAATTTTAATTTATGTGGGCGGAGCAATTCCGATGAATACATGGCTTATGAAAGGGTATTTTGATACGATTCCGAAAGAACTGGATGAATCAGCTCGAATGGATGGAGCAGGGCATTTCCGTATTTTCTGGCAAATCATTATGCCACTTGCAAAGCCAATCGTAGCGGTTGTAGCATTATTTACTTTCATTGGTCCATTTACAGATTTCATTTTAGCGAGTATTATTTTGCGAACACCAGAAAATTATACTTTAGCAGTTGGATTATATGAAATGGTTGCGAAAAAATTCGGTAATGAATTTACAACGTTTGCAGCGGGTTCAGTGTTAATTGCGATCCCGATTTCAATTTTATTCCTATCACTACAAAAATATTTTGTTTCCGGTTTAACAGCTGGAGGTACAAAAGGATGAAAAATGGGACATTACGTCCCATTTTTCTTTTCATCTCCCTATAAATAAGTTTATAGGGAGATGAAAAGAGATTTGACATCACATGTGAAAAGAAGTGAAATAAATAGTATATTATAGTATAGGAAAAAATAGCTATATCCCTTACAATACATGAAGAGGGAGAATAGGATTAGTTTTGCAAGATATAAGAAATGAAAGTTTATGACTTGCAATGAGTGCGAGATAAAATATATGAAAAATGGCAGAGAAATGAGAGGAGGGGGATTTTTATGACAGTTACAATTAAAGATGTGGCGAAGCAAGCGAATGTGGCACCATCAACAGTTTCTCGTGTAATTGCTGATAATCCAAGTATAAGTGAAAAGACAAAGCGCCGTGTTAGGAAAGTGATGAGTGAATTAGGGTATCATCCCAATTTAAATGCGAGAAATCTTGCGAACCAAACGACGAAAACACTTGGTCTTGTTATGCCAAGTTCTGCAAGTAAAGCTTTTCAAAATCCATTTTTCCCAGAAGTTATAAGAGGGATTAGTT
Organism: Bacillus sp. S71; assembly: GCF_016625265.1. Classification (NCBI taxonomy): domain Bacteria; kingdom Bacillati; phylum Bacillota; class Bacilli; order Caryophanales; family Bacillaceae; genus Bacillus; species Bacillus sp. S71. The sequence continues at coordinate 378,798 of NZ_JACVUW010000002.1, forward strand.
CATTTGCACACGTAGAAGGTTATGCGCTTTACATGTCGACAGGTGAAACGGAAGAAGAAATTTTTAATGGTGTCGTAAAGATGGTACAGGGACGCCAAATTGGTGGCATTATTCTTTTATATTCAAGGGAGAATGATCGGATTATTCAATATTTACATGAACAAAATTTCCCGTTTGTTTTAATAGGAAAACCATATGATCGAAAAGATGAAATTACATATGTAGATAATGACAATTATACAGCTGCAAGAGAAGTGGCAGAATATTTAATTTCATTAGGGCATAAGCAAATCGCGTTCATTGGTGGTGGATCAGATTTACTTGTAACGAGAGATCGTTTAGCTGGTATGAGTGATGCCTTGAAATTAGCAGACATTGTATTACCAAAAGAATATATTTTACATTTTGATTTTTCGAGGGAAAGTGGTCAACAAGCTGTTGAGGAATTAATGGGACTGCAGCAACCGCCAACGGCAATTATGGCAACGGATGACTTAATTGGACTTGGTGTGTTAAGTGCTCTTTCTAAAAAAGGATTCGTTGTACCGAAAGATGTTTCTATTGTAAGCTTTAATAATGCTTTATTATCAGAAATTGCGAGCCCTCCACTTTCGACAGTTGATGTGAATATTTATCAGCTAGGATATGAGGCAGCAAAAGCTTTAGTTGATAAAGTAGAGAATGCAGAATCCACTGCAAAGTGTATCATTATTCCTCATAAATTACTAAAACGTCAAACTTGTGATCATTATGCATAAAAAAGCTAAGAGTTTAACTCTTAGCTTTTTTCATTAGAAAGGCTTCTAATCGGTCGCAGCCTTCTTTTAAAGTTTCGATACTATACGCATAGGACAAGCGAAGGTAGCCTTCACCGTATTCAGAGAATGCTGTTCCAGGAACTACAGCTAGTCCCGCTTCTTTGACAAGATCAAGTGCAAAATCAAATGATGAAGATGTCAAATGACCAACATATGGGAATAAGTAAAATGCACCTGTTGGCTTTTCAACTGTTAATCCCATTTGAGTGAGTCTATTATATACGTAATCACGGCGTTTTTTATATTGGTGGCGCATCATTTTTGGTGCGTCTTTAGCTGCTGTTAATGCTTCAATTGCAGCGTATTGAGCGATTGAAGTAGCACACGTTACATTGTATTGATGAACTTTTAATATGTGTCCTGCTAAATAGCTTGGTGCAAATAAAAGTCCAACACGCCAGCCAGTCATAGAATGTGATTTAGATAAACCGTTAATGACAATTGTCTTTTCACGCATTTCTGGGAAATGAGCGATAGATGTATGCTTTTGTTCATACACAAGCTCGCTATAAATTTCATCTGAAAGGACGAAAATATTTTTATCTTTTAAAACATCTACAATATCTTTTAATTCTTCTGTGGATAAAGTTACACCAGTTGGGTTAGAAGGATATGGTAGTACGATACATCTTGTTTTTTCTGTAATAGCATTTTTTAGCGCGTCAGCTGTTAAACGGAATCCAGTTTCACGAACATCTACAAAAATGGGCGTTGCACCGCATAATCGAATAATAGGTTCGTAACCTGGATAAATAGGAGCAGGTAAAATTACTTCTGTTCCTGGCTCTAAAATCGTTCGGAATGCAACATCAATCGCTTCGCTAGCACCAATTGTAACGATGGTTTCGTTTTCAGGTGAGTAATGTAAATCGTAGTTATCTTTTACGAAGTTACAAGCTGCCTTACGTAATTCTAGTAAACCAGCGTTATGTGTATAGCTTGTATAGTTTTCTGTAATAGCCCGTTTTGCCGCTTCTTTTACGAGAGAAGGTGTAGGGAAATCGGGTTGTCCGATTGTTAAAGAAATCAAATTATCATAGTTTTGAATCATGTTAGAGAATTGACGGATTCCAGAAATTTGGATATCCTTCACTCTAGGGTTAATGAATTGTTCCATTGTATCTCCCTTTCTTCCGTTTGAAAATTAAGTTCATTTTATCATATTTTCTATGATTGCGCTTTGTATATGTAATTTAGAAAGAGAGAGAAAAGAGAAAAAAAGCCGCTATAAGCGACTTTTTAATATCCATATTCCCAATCTATTTCATCTTCATTCCAGAGTACAGAGGATACCTTGCCAAGGTGAACAACTGATTCGTTCACAGCACATGTGCAATCTTCATCTCCTGCTTTATGCTGTAACTCTTCATATACTGATTTTTCAACATTTTCTAGAACAACCAAATTTTCTTCTTTTAAAACAAGCGTAGTACCCGCCATATTTATCTTCCTCCTACTAAAGTAATGATCACTTATTTGTAAACATAGATAGTATGGATTATATGCTGTATTTTGCTATAGTTGTCCGTCTAAAAAAGTATTTTTACATTTTCTTTGTAATCCGTATTCATTGTATACTGCACGAAGGAAATTTGGTACAGGGTTTACAATCATTTCGAAAATCTGTAACAATTATTATGAGTTGTTAACAAAGAATTAACAAATATGTTAAGAAAAATCAAAATTTTAAAACAAATAAACCTATAAAATGATATAATCATATCAAAATACATATAGGGGATGAGAGGTTATGGAGCTTATCCGTGATTTGTTGATTCAAATTGCCATCATAATTTTACCACTATTTTTATATGAAGCGATTCGTTTAAATCGCTATCAAGAAATGCCTCCGAAGCCAAATCGTTACTTTATTATGTTTTTATCTAGCGTTACGCTCGTTCTCTCCATGACATACTCTATTTGTTTTGGCAATGTGTGTGGGTATAACTTTCACCCAATTCCAATTGTCAGTGGTTTTTTATATGGTGGGATTGTTGGTTTAATCCCGGCGGTTATTTTTGTTGCATATGAATGGTTACTAAAGGGAATGAGCTTTCTTCCAGTTTTAGAAGTAACATTTCTATTGATAGTTCCGCTATTTTTATCAAAGAAATGGTCTCTTTTTTCAAGAGATAAGAAATTAATTTTAGCATTTATGATTTCATCATTTTATGTGCTTGTTTCTTTAGTATTAGGCATGATTAATGTTCTTTTGGAAACAGGATTTACACCGTATATTTCGCAAATATATAGCGGATTTATATTTGCCTCGCTTATCATGGTCATGACAATGGTATTTCAGGTGTATTTAACTGAATATTTAAATGAAAATGCATTGCTACGTACAGAGATGCAAAAATCAGAAAAGCTTAATATTGTAAGTGAGTTAGCAGCAAGTGTGGCACATGAAGTTCGAAATCCACTTACTGTTGTTCGTGGATTTATCCAATTGCTAGAAAGTACGGAAGATGTGAAGAATAAGGATTATATGCGTCTCGTATTAGCTGAATTGGATCGGGCGGAACAAATTATTTCAGATTATTTGAATTTAGCAAGGCCGCAAATTGAGAAAAAAGAACACATTTGTTTATCAGCCCAATTAATAGAAATGACCACTCTTATGTCGTCATTTGCAGCAATGCAAGGTGTATATTTACAAGTTGAAATTTCAGAAAGTCTTTATACGATTGGTGATAAGACAAAATTGAAGCAAGCTATTATGAATGTTGTTAAAAATGGTATTGAAGCAATTCAAGGAAATAAAGGATATTTAAAAGTAACAGCTATTCAAAAAGACGAAACAATCATAATAAGAGTTAAAGATAGTGGTGTTGGTATGACGAAAGAACAGTTAGCAAGGCTGGGGCAACCATATTATTCTTTAAAAGAAAAAGGGACAGGATTAGGGCTTATGGTAACATTTAGTATTTTACAAGCGCATAATGGTACATTGGAATATAAGAGTGAAAGTGGAAAAGGCACTGAAGCAATTATTATATTACCAGCTGTACAAAATAAGGAATAAAAGTTACCGATGGAAGGTAACTTTTTATTTTATATTGTTTATTCATTTGTTTTTTCTTGTTTTGCTCGGCTAAATAAACTTTTAAATGATTGAAAGAAGCTTTGCTCTTTTGAGGCAGCGACCATTCTTTTTGTTTCTTGAATTTCTCGAATAACTTGCATAAGCTGTGCATCACGATTACTGTCCTTGTTATAAATTTGACTAACAAGTTTATTCATTTTTTCTTCTTGTTTGGATTCTCGTTTATACATATGATTCATTAATAAGTCCATTTTTTCTTTTTGCAATGCATCTGTTTGAGCGGCGTGCTCGACTAACTCTTGAAGCATTTTTTCTTGAGAGCCTTCTTTTACATACACTTGTTGCATCAATTCATCTAGTTTCTCATCCTTTAAACGATTTTGTGTAATTAGAGTAGAATTTTGATGAATAATTGCTTCATTTAATTGAGCTAGCATTTCAAGTTTCAACATGAACTCCTCAAAGTTACGCCCATCTTCTTTTTCTTTCGGTTGTATCTCTTGCTTATCTTGTATAACTGGTACAGGTGGGGCCTCTTTTTCTTTTAAAATAATCGGTATCGTTTCTGAAATATCTTCTTGTAATGTGGCAGCTCTTTCATGTATAGATTTCAATAGTTTTAAATCATCAAGTTTATAAATACGAGCATCAGCTGTTTTAGAAATCATATAACCATGTTCCTCTAACAGTTGACTATATTTGCGGACTATATGTTTTGGGATGCCTGTTTTATTCGTGACATCTTTCGTTTTATAGGTAGCTTCCATGATATTTCCTCCCCAAAAAGTATCGTATATATCATTTCAATCTTTTATGAGGACTTCCTTTGAAAAAGAATGTCGGAAGGCTATTAGTTTTCTACAGCATTAGTGAAAAAATGAAATTTTTTGGCGGAATGGCAAGGAATAACTAAAATAATGTCTGAAAACATATACAGGAGAAGTTTGTTATAATAACTGAGGAAAAGAAACTGGTAGAAACATGGAGGTATACATGAAGCAATTAAAAGGTATTATCATTTCAATTATTGCAATTCTGTCTATTTTAGTAGCAGTTTATGAAGTACTTGTGCCAGAGGAAACAAGTGTAAAGAAAACGAATACGTATGATCAAGTGTTAGAATTTCCGAAAGAACGTTATCCAGAGACAGGAAAACATATTACGGATGCTATAAAAGAAGGGCATTCAGAAGTTTGTACAATCGATCGTGGTGGTGCTGCAGATAGAAGGAAATTGTCGTTAGCACCGTATCCATCAAAAAAAGGGTATGATCGTGATGAATGGCCAATGGCGATGTGCAAGGAAGGCGGAAAAGGAGCACATATTGAATATATAAGTCCGGCGGATAACCGGGGAGCAGGCTCTTGGGTAGGGAATAAGTTAGATAAATATCCAGATGGTACGCGTGTGAAATTTGAAGTGAAGTAGTATTTGTACATTTCATAATGAAGGAGAAGGGGAACTATGGAGTTAACAATTTCTTATTCGCAATTAATGTTGATGAACTATGACGGTGAGCAGCCTTATGTAGACTGGACGGATGAAGATTTTGAAAGAGGTTATGCTGAGGCAGAGGGAACTGTTATTTTTGAAGCACTTTCTGATTATACTTGTGAAGTGAAAGTGACCCCAGGGAAACATATTGAAAAAGAAGAAGTGGTTAGAACGATTACGGTTCCTTTTACGGTTGAAAATGAAAGTATCGTTATAACGAGCATTCTTTCAAACAAATTTCAAATATCTATTCCAAATGGTGAGTATACAGTTGTCTTACAAGCAATTCCTCTTGAAGAGCCAACGGATGATGAATTATATAAAATACAATACGAATTCTTCTTTGAAAGTAAAGAATAAAAAATGGGTTATCCTGAGAAAAGGATAACCCATTTTTGTTATGCGTTTGTTTTTAAAAGGGAACGAGCATCTTTCGCTGCTTGAACCATATGTTCTAAAGCTGGAATAACTTCTTCTGTTCTTCTCGTTTTTAAACCACAATCAGGATTAATCCAGAAATATTTAGGATCGCATACTTCTAAAGATTGTTCTACGATTTTATACATTTCATCTTTACTCGGTACACGTGGGCTATGAATATCATATACACCTAGACCGATGCCTTTTTCATATGTTGTATGTTTTAACGTATCAATAAATTCTCCGTGACTTCTTGATGTTTCGATAGAAATTACATCTGCATCTAATGCGCGAATCGCGTCAACAATATCTTCGAAGTTACTGTAACACATATGAGTATGAATTTGTGTTTCATTTGCTACAGAAGAAGTTGCTAAAAGGAAGGATTGTACTGCCCATGTAATATAAGCATCCCAATCTTTTTCTTTTAGTGGCATTCCTTCACGAAGTGCTGGCTCATCGACTTGAATTACTCTAATTCCGGAAGATTCAAGTAGTTCAATTTCGTGACGAAGAGCTAGTGCAATTTGATACGAAACTTCTTTTCTTGGAATGTCATTTCGAACGAAGGACCAATTTAAAATCGTAACAGGTCCAGTTAACATTCCTTTTACAACTTTCTCCGTTAAGCTTTGTGCATAAACTGTTTCCTTAATAGTCATGCCGTTAATAAAGGCTACATCACCATAAATAACAGGTGGTTTTACGCAGCGGGAACCGTATGATTGTACCCAACCGTTTTTAGTGAATGAGAAACCAGCAAGGCGCTCACCAAAATATTCGACCATGTCAGTTCTTTCAAATTCACCATGTACAAGGACATCAAGCCCAATTTCTTCTTGGTAACGAATCCATTTTTCTGTCTCTTTTTCAATAAATTGTTCATATTGTTCATTTGAAATAACACCGTTACGCCATTCTTTTCGCGTTTGACGAACTTCAGTTGTTTGCGGGAAGCTACCAATGGTCGTTGTTGGTAATAGCGGTAACTCCAGGGCAACTTGTTGTAATTCGTATCGTTTTTCAAATGGAAGAGGGCGTGAAAAATCTTCTTCTTTTAGTGCTGTTCGTGCTGCTTTGACATCTTCTCGGTTACGTGCAGCAGATGAGCGAATTGTATGATGTACGTTTCGATATGTTTCCAGCTCATTACTAATGCTTTCTGTACCTTGAGTGAGAGCGGAATGAATAAGAACTAACTCTTCTAATTTTTGATTTGCAAATGCTAATGCATCAAATAGCTCAGTCGATAAGTGAGTTTCTTCTGTTTTATCGATCGGTGTATGCAATAAGCTACAAGAAGGCTGAACGATGAAATCTTTCGTTTGGACTTGTTTTTGTAACGTTGTAAATAACTCAAGAACTTCATCAAGGTCAGCTCTCCAAATGTTACGGCCATCTATACAACCGACAGCTAAAGTTTTATCAGCTGGGAATCCATATTTTGAAATAGCATTTAAATTACCTTCTTTACCATGAATGAAATCTAATCCAATACCGGATACCGGGAATGTAATAATTTCTTCATAGTTTTCTTCCACGCTATCAAAATACGTTTGTAAAAGAAGAGTCGCATTTGGAACTTCTTTACGAATAGCTTCATAAATTTCTTTTGCTTGTTGAACTTCTTCTTTCGTTAAAGAAGCGAAAATTGGTTCATCAACTTGAATGGCTTGTGCACCAGCTGCATGTAGTTCTGAAAGCAGTTGTACGTAAGGTGCAACTAACTGTTTTAAAATGGAAGGGAATTGTTCTTTTGTATAGCCTTTAGCTAATTTTAAGAAAGTATATGGACCTAAAATAACAGGCTTTCCATCTACTCCTAATTCTTGTTTTGCCTCTTCGTATAAGCGAAGTGGACGATTATCTTTTAAAGAGATTTGTAATCCCTCTTCATATTCAGGAACGATATAGTGATAGTTTGTGTTAAACCATTTTGTCATTTCGGAAGCTACGTGATTTTTAGAGCCACGCGCCATTGCGAAATATACATCAAGGTAAGATGTAAACTCAGAAAAACGTGATGGGATAAATCCTAGCATATAGGCAGTATCCAAAACGTGATCATAATATGTAAAGTCGCCAATTGGAATGAGTTCAATCCCTTTTTCTTGCTGTACTTTTACGTGTTGAAGGCGAATTTCTTTCATTGTTGTTAAAAATTGTTCTTCATCAATTTTATTGGACCAAAAAGCTTCCAATGTTTTTTTCCACTCTCGTTGTAGTCCGATACGTGGATAACCTAAGTTACTTGTTTGAATTGCCATTTTAAATTCCTCCCTAATTGAAAGTAAGCATTTCCGTTTACTAGGAAATACTTATAACAAAAAGTGCAAAGACATAGAAAATAAGCCTTCCTTTTTGTTTTAACACCTCATCATCATCCGTGAATCTATCAGTGTTGTTAAAACAGGCAGGTCTCCTGACTTATGCTTCATATAATTTCTTTCACCTTCCCGTTTTCACAGTGGCACCAAAAAGAAATCTCAGCATTTACAGTGGCGGGACCGTGTTGGAGTTTCACCAAGCTTCCCTTTTAAACACGAAACGAAATGTTCGTGTACCTATTTTCCTTTTGAAAGGAATTTAACAAGCGATATGATATTGAAACAAATTCTAACACAATTTTTGGAATTTTGTCTACTGTTTTAAAATAAGAAAATTCCAAAGTTTTTATTTCTTATTATTCTGACTTTTTATTCTGAAGTAACTAATAATATTACAGTATAAAAAGAGAAATTGAGCTATGAAAGAAGTAGGGATGTCTTCTTTCATAGCTCAATTTTCATCTATAGCAACTTCTGAAAGTCGGCCTGCTATAGCATCTTTAAGGAGGGTGTTTAGCCATTGTAATTCAACTGTAATATGCTCAATTACACTTTGCAAGATATATAGTTGTGCACGTGGAACCTTTCCTTTATTACAAGCATATATCGTTTGCATAGTATGTAAATATTGAAGAGTATCATTTTTCTTTTTTTCTAAAATAGGAACTAATTCATGATCATTGCTAAAGTGAGCGAAAGATAGGGCTGAATAAATAGGTTTATATATTTGGTTTTTTGCTTCGAATTGTTTTAATAGTAAAGTGTGGAATAGTTTTTTGCCTTCTTCTGTTATATGAAAAATCGTTTTGTCAGGTCGGTTTGTGTCTCTAATTACATTTGTAATGTGAATTGCGCCTTGCTTTTCTAATTGCTCGAAAGCGTAATAAAGTGATCCTTTAGCATATTTAATATAACAATCCATTTGTCGTTCTTTCATAATATGCTGCACTTCATATGGATGTTTATCTCCTTCGAGTAGCAAGCCGAGAATGACTAATTTCATGCTCATGCTGTCTCAACTCCTGTATATAAAAACTTTATACATATTATAAACGGCATATCCTTTTTCATAAAGGGATATGCCGCTTCTTTTTTATATTAACTGACTTGCTTTTGTTTTTCTTTCTTTTTAGGGCCTGTAAAGAGGCGTTCATTTCCCATTAGTAAAATACAAATAACACTTAGTACAGCCGGGATGAGTGCCCAGAAGAATGTGTTCGCAATAGATGTAGCGAGAGCTTCTTTAATACCCGCTAATATTTCAGCAGGAATTTTTGCGGTAGCGCCTGGTGATAATAAGAAACTTGTGTCTCCGCCTTTTGGAGCTAATTTTGCTAGTTCAGGGGGGAACACAGAGTTTAGTTTATCTGTAAAAATATGATTTTGAATTGTACCGAAAATCGTTACACCAAGAGTCATACCGAGTGATCGGAAGAATGAGTTTGTTGATGTCGCCGAACCGCGGTCTCGCATTTCTAACTTGTGAATAGAAGACATACTTAATACTGAGAATGAGAAGCCAACACCAAGCCCAGCGAGAATCATAAATAGTGTTACGAGTAAACGAGGTGTGTCCATTGTTAAAGTACTTAATGAATAAATACCAAGAACGAAGAAGACACCAGATACCATCATAATGTTACGATAGCTTGTTCGAGAAGCTAATTGTCCTCCTGTTTGACTTCCAATTACAGAACCAACCATCATTGGTGTTAAAATTAATCCAGCATTAGAGGCCGAACCTCCAAGAACGCCTTGAATGAAGATTGGAATATAAACTGTACAGATAATAAAAGCAGCACCATAGAAAAAGGCAACTCCTTGACTAGCTGCGAATAAAGGTTTTTTAAATAGATGGAACGAAATAATAGGCTCGGTTGCTTTTCTTTCTACAAAGAAGAAAATAATAAGCGCAATAACTACTGTTGTAAATAAGCCAATAATTACAGTGGAATTCCAGGCATATTCCTTACCACCAAGTTCTAATGCGAACATTAAGCAAACGATACTTATGACAAGTGTAATAGCACCAGCCCAATCAATTTTTTGTTTTCTAAATTCTAGAGACTCACTGTAGTATTTAGTAATGAAGAAAAAGGAGATAAGTCCTAATGGAATATTGATATAGAAGACCCAATGCCAACTTATATAGTCTGTAATATAAGCACCTAATAAAGGACCGAATACACTAGATGTCCCGAAAACAGCACCGAATAGCCCTGTCATCTTCCCGCGTTTTTCTGGTGGGAAGATATCATACATAATTGTAAAGGCGATAGGCATAAGGGCACCACCACCGATACCTTGAATAGCTCTATAAATACTTAATTGCTCAATACTTGAAGCTGTTCCGCAAAGCGCAGAACCGAATAAGAAAAGAATGAGGCCCCCAATATAAAAACGTTTCCGCCCGTACATATCAGAAAGTTTCCCAAAGATAGGCATCCCTGCCATTGTTGCTACCATATAAGCTGATGTGACCCAAACAAACTTATCAAAGCCTCCTAGGTCTCCAACGATTGTTGCCATTGCGGTTGCAACGATTGTATTATCCATTGCGGCCATTAATATACCAAGTAGCAAACCAGCAACAACAAATTTTGTCTTGTTGGTGTCTTTTTTTAATGGTTGAGTTTCCAAATATAACCCTCCTTTAGAAATAAGTAAACTATATTAAGTTTTGAGTGCAGTGGATAAAAAATTTAAATGTATAGTTGATTTTAATTTCTTTTCCATAAGTGCACTAATATGCCATAAAGAATATTATAGTCAAATTTGACTATAAGGCAAATTTTTTCTTCCGTCAAAATATTCTTTCATATAAGTAGAGAACGAGTGAGCGATACGAATATTGCTATAAAGGAAATGAAGTAAATTGTAAAAAAATTTCATAAAGAACACCTTCTGTTAATAGATGAAAAATGGTTTTTTCTTCATATTGTCGAATAGGATAAAAGGAAGAGAAATATTAAACATTACTTGTAGCAAGCTTTAGTAAGTTGGGGAATTCATTGTGTGTATGGTACATCTGAAATGAGGTGAATATATATTATGAAAATATGGGGACGAATTTCGGATACAGGAAAGTATTCAATACCGCTACAACCAGTATTGTGGATTGACGGATCGAAAAAGGAAAATGAATTTCCTCAAGTAGCCGTTACATTGCAAATTGGTAGTATGTATACAGAACAATTTTCGTATGAATTGACCTACGATGTAAACGACATACTTATTATGCGAATTGAAGTGGAAAATAAAGGGGTAGAAATGATTTCGAGAGTTGTTGTAAGTCATATGATTCGAGATTACTTTGCTTATATTCCTAATTCTTTAAAAGTTGATAAGGGGATAAGTGAGTTTTTATTCCAGCTTGTAAGGTGGCGAATTGATGATTTGTTACCAAATGAAAAGGTGGAACTACGTTGCAAAATAAAAGCTAATAAAGATAAAGCTCTTAAACAAGCATTCTTTCAGGCTACATATACATTTCAAGATAAAGAGATATCATATGGTCCACTGCAAACAAATGAAGTTGTTGTGCGGCAATGATAAAAAGGAACCTGTACAAAAGGTTCCTTTTTTAGTGAAGGTTGTGTTTTTTGAGTATTTTCTTTTGCTCTATTCCTTTTTTTCCTACATAGTTATTTTTGTAGCCAAAGTATAGAATAAATAAAAATGAAACAACATTTACAATTGCATCGATTTGATCGTTTGTAATAAAGTGTATGCCGAAAGAGGTAAATAATAATTTTAATGATAATAGAAAACCAGCTAGTAAACGCATAGCATCTGATAGATTCTCTTTTTGTAGCATATAGATTACTCCTTTCTATAAAAGTTATATATTATATATATGAAATAGAGTAGGAAAGGTATACAAGCTTAAGCAGAAATGTACATTGCATATGTACATTTTTTATTTTGTAGAAAAACATTATTGATATAGAAACATATATTGGTATAAAAGGGGGAGAAGTATGAAACATAAAGGGAAAATTAGTGGATTATTACTTGGAAATACAGTGGCAGTTACAGAATGGATTGCACTTCAGGATGTAATTGCAAAACTGGATTCACGATCATTTTATACCGTCTTTATTATTTATATACTGCAAATGATACTAAGTTATTATTTTGGACATTGGTACGATAAAAGAGCGAACAAGCGTATGAATGTGGAAGTAGGAGGAATGGCAAGCAACGATTTTGTTGTTGATTTTTTTGGGAAAGTAGCCGCTTTATCTGAAAGAGATTCCCGTAATATTACAGTTTACATTCTTTCTGTAAAAGAATGGGAAGGATTAAAAGACACGTTGCAAGAAAAAAAATTGGGAGTGTTAGTACAAAAATTAGAGAGTACCATTGTAAAGACAATTCGGAAGGGAGATGTTGTTACAAAGTGGGATGAAAATAAGTATGTTATTGTAGCAATTGATAATGGTCATGAAACATCAACAATAACAAACAGATTAATGAAAAATATTGAAAGGGAAATAGAAGGTGATTTACTCAGTGTCACTCTTTTATTTGGAGCAGCTAGCTATCCAGTAGAAGGAAAAACGTTTGAAGAACTGTTGAGAAAGTCGCAAAATCAATTGTATCAGTATAGAAATTTGCAAGAAAATGAGTGAAGCTTCGATTTGAAGATATATGATAGGAAGAAGTTTTATTTGTAACATTTTTTTGACTTTTATTACAAAAAACGTTGCGTTTGTAATAAAAGTCTTTAAAAATATATGAAATAAGCATATAATTATGATGGTAGTGCCAATGCAATTTGCACAATGTGTTTTATTTTAAAAGTGTAGAGGAAAGCAAGCTCTACACTTTTCCTTTTTAGGAAATGAAAAGAATATTTGTAAGTTGTTGCGAGATATCGATTGTACTGTGTAAAATGAACAAAGAGATTATTTGATAGAAAGCTGGAAAGGGAATGATAGACGTGAGAGCGGAACGATCACCTTTTATCAGGTGAACTATTATAGTCTTATTAAGACTGAGGTGAAATTCTGTGGCCATTAAGGTAATACATAGTGTGAACAGGTTTTAAAAAACACGAAGAACTATACTTAAAGATGGATATGGAACTGCTAAATACTTCAAAAAGAATAATGTAATATTAAGTAATAATTCGTACAAACAATATTAATGATCTTCGTAAAAAAGATGCGAGTGTATAGAACAATTACATATTTTATAACTTTTTTATATTACACGATGGTCGTTTATAAATAGGAGGAAGAGATGTTGAAATATAGTAAATTAGCAATTATAACTGCATTATCAATGACTTTATTAGCCGGTTGTTTTGGACCGAAACCAGAAGAAGAATTATATGTAGCGTTTGAAAACGCTGCTAAACAAGAAAAAACAATGTTTGAAGATGCAAAAAAACTTGAGGCTTTAGAGAAAGAAGGACAAGAATTATATAACCAGATTGTGCAAGAAGGAAAAGATAATAATCAAACTGTTAAAGAAAAATTGAATCAAGCAGCAAAGAATACAACTGAACGAGAAAAAGTACTTACAAAAGAAAAAGAGGCTTTAAATAAAGCGCAAGAAGAAGTGAAGTCAGCTGATAAGTATGTGAAGAAAATTGAAGATAATAAGTTGAAAAATCAAGCTGATAAAGTGAAAAGCACCTATGAGAAACGACACGATTCATTTAATAAAATGTATGACAGCTATAATAAATCTTTAAAACAAGAAAAAGAGTTATACACAATGTTACAAGATAAAGGTACTAAATTAAAAGATATTAGTGAAAAAGTAAAAGTAGTAAATCAATCTTATAAGGATATTGAGTCAGAAAAAGATAAATTTAATGAATTCACAAAGTCTTATAATACAGAAAAAGTAGCTTTTTATAAACAAGCAAATATTAAAATTAAAGAAGAGAAAAAATAAAACAGTTTGGCCTACACTTGGCCAAACTGTTTTATTTTTTTGTATAAGTACGACTATACCATGGAACAGGTTCACTTAATTTTTTTTCTTGTTTCAATGCTTCAGGACCAATATAATCTTGAAGTGTTTTTTTTGCTACTGTTAAAGATAAGGTTGTTTTCGGATTTCGATAGGAGGATTCAAGATGACCAAGATGCGGTAGAATTCGAAAATCTTCTTTCGTAGGAGGGATGTGGAAAAAATAATCGCCTAAACGTATAAGGACATCAGATTGTTGTTGGCTAAAACGTGGGTTTCTAGAAAAATGTAATCCTTCTTTAATTGCTTTTTTTTCAGCAATCAAACGTTCTAAAGCTGTCTTTTTTAACCAGTATAAATATTTAGGATTAGTAGCTGCTTTAGCATGACGATTCACAACGAAAATAGATTGAGCTAGTCGATTAATAGAATGTTGGTTTTGTAATTGAGATTGTGGTTGTGAAGGTTTCATATTGAATCTCCTTTCAATTTTTCATTATTATACCATAAATAAAGAGGTTTTTATTATATGCAAAAAGTGATTGTATATATTTTCAATATTAAAGCAATATTGTTACAAAAAACAACTATTTTGTATAATAGTAATAGAATATGCTTTTGAAATTTGATAATGAAAGAGTGAGAAGTTTGAAAGAAATATTAAAACAACAGTATGCCATTATAGATATTGGATCTAATACAATGCGTTTAGTTATTTATGAAAAGCAAAATGGAGGTTTTTATAAAGAGATTGAAAATACGAAAGTGGTTGCTAGGTTAAGAAATTACTTAATTGATGGTGTGTTGAATGAAGAGGGAATAGAAGTATTATTACAGACATTATTTCAATTTCAAGAAAGTACAAGGTTCCATCAGTTGCATCATGTACTTTGTGTTGCAACAGCAACAATTAGACAGTCTGAGAATCAAGAGGAAATTAAAAAGCTTATTGAAGGACAAACGGACTTTACTCTTAGAGTATTATCAGAGTATGAGGAAGCGCGTTACGGATACTTGGCGGTTATGAATTCTACATCGTTTTCAGAAGGAATAACGGTAGATATTGGTGGGGGAAGTACGGAAGTTACATACTTTAGAAATAGAGAGATTTTAGAGTACCATAGTTTTCCTTTTGGGGCACTTTCTTTAAAGCAACAATTTATTAAAGGTGATATTCCTACTAAAGATGAGTTAGAAGGAATGCAACGGTATTTAGAGTTTCAATTTCGAACGTTACCATGGTTAAGCAATAAGAAATTGCCTCTTATTGCAATTGGTGGTAGTGCGAGGAACTTAGTAAAAATCCATCAAAATTTAATATGTTATCCTATAGCAGGATTACATTTATACAAGATGAAAGAAGAAGATATTGAAAATGTAAAAGATGAATTAGAAAAATTGTCGTTCATAGAACTTCAGAAATTGGAAGGATTGGCAAAAGATCGAGCGGATACGATTATTCCAGCGGTTGAAGTATTTCATACACTTGTTCATGTTATAGAGGCACCGGCATTTGTATTAAGTAGAAAAGGGTTAAGAGAAGGTGTTTTCTATGAAGAGTTGACAAAAGATTTGGGGATTTCATATTATCCGAACGTAGTTGAAGAAAGTTTGCATTTACTATCACATGAATACGAAATGGATATGGAATTTGTTATTCAACTTATTAAACATGGAAGACTAATTTGCAAACAACTTGAGGAAATAGGGCTTATTTCTATGTCAGTAAAAGACTGGGAAGTGTTCCATCAAGCAGCGAAAGTATTTAATATAGGCAAATATATAGACGAAGAAGCGAGCCGTTTACATACGTTTTATTTATTAGCGAATAAGACAATTGATGGCATGATGCATAAAGATCGAGTAAGGCTAGCACTTATTGCATCGTATAAATCAAAAATGTTATTTAAACAACATTTATCACCATTTGAAGGTTGGTTTGATAAAAGCGAACAAAAAAAAATCCGCCTGTTAGGAGCTGTTTTACAATTTTCAGCTACTTTAAATGTAAGGCAACGATCGCTTGTTGATACCATATCTATAACAGAAAACGAAGAAGGGTTAACGTTTAAAGTTTTATGCGAACAATCAGCATTAGCGGAAAAAGTGCAAGCTGAAAAACAAAAAAAACAGTTAGAAAGAGTATTAAAAACGAATATTAACTTGTTATTTGAACTAAAACATTAGGTTGTACGGATGTCTTTACAAAAAATTTACACTTTATAATATTGTAATTTGCTAAAATAAAAGTAACTAAATTATAGTAAAAAAGTTTCAAGGGGAAGTGTGAAGAGAATGGAATTATTGAAGGGGAATGCAGTAAATTTAAATGATACAGCTTATTACAATAATCGAGAGTTAAGTTGGTTAGCATTTAATGAACGTGTCTTACAAGAAGCGCAAGATGCAAATAATCCACTTTTGGAAAGATTGAAATTTATTAGTATTTTTAGTTCGAATTTAGATGAATTTTTTATGGTGCGTGTAGCGGGATTAAAGGATCAAGTGAGTGCTGGATTTAATCAACCAGAAAATAAAGCTGGCTTAACACCAAAAAAGCAATTAAATAAAATTGCGATAAAAGCCCATGCACTAATGACAGTACAATATGATACATTTAAAAATTATGTATTACCAGCGCTTGAGTTAGAGGGAATTGAACGTTTAACATTCAATGATTTGACGAAAGAGCAGCGAGAATTTATAGAAGAGTATTTTGATGAGCAAATTTTTCCGGTGTTAACTCCTGTAGCTATTGATGCATATCGCCCATTTCCAATGTTATTAAACAAAAGTTTGAATTTGGCTACTCTTTTATATGATGAGAAGCAAGCGGAAGAAGAAAACAGGACGAAATTAGGAATTGTGCAAGTTCCTTCATTACTTGAGCGCTTCATAATTTTACCGAGCGAAGGGCAAAAGCATAAATTTATTTTATTAGAAGACGTAATTAGTAGCTTTACTCATAAATTATTTACGGGATATACAGTATCATCTGTTACTCGTTTCCGTATTACACGCAATGCAGATTTAACGATTCATGAAGAAGGTGCGAGAGATTTATTAAAGGTAATTGAAAAAGAATTAAAAAAGCGTAAGTGGGGGGCTGCTGTTCGTTTAGAGGTTGGGAAAGAACACATTGATGAAAGAGTATTAGCGTTATTATATGAGGTTCTAGAAGTAAAAGATGAAGATGTATATATAATGGATGGTCCATTAGATTTAACATGTTTGTTTTCTTTATATAAAAAACTAGCTCCTTTATATGAACATCTTGTATATCCAGCTCTTATTCCACAACCGCCTCAAGATTTAGGTGATGAAGAAGATGTATTTGAAAAAGCAATTGAGCATGATATTTTATTACATCATCCTTTTGAATCCTTTCAGCCGGTAGTTGATTTTGTTCGTGATGCGGCAGACGATCCGAATGTACTTGCGATTAAACAAACGTTATATCGTGTAAGTGGTGATTCACCGATTATTCAGGCGTTAAAGATAGCGGCTGAAAAGGGAAAACAAGTGACGGTATTGGTTGAATTAAAGGCAAGGTTTGATGAAGAAAACAATGTTCATTGGGCTAAAGAATTAGAACAGGCAGGCTGTCATGTTATTTACGGTGTAAGTCACTTGAAAACACATAGTAAAATTACGTTAGTTGTAAGAAGAAAAAACGGAAAAATTGAAAGGTTCGTACATCTTGGAACTGGAAACTATAATGATGCAACAGCGAAGTTATATACTGATTTTGGATATATTACATCAAGAAAAGACTTTGGGGTTGATGCAACCAATTTCTTTAATTATTTAAGTGGTTATACAACAAAGCCACATTTTCATCATTTATCGGTTGCTCCATTTGATATAAGAGAGCAATTTATGGATTTAATAGATGAAGAAATCCGTTATCATAGGCAATACGGAAATGGATATATTATCGCTAAGATGAATTCATTAACAGATAAACCATTAATTAAAAAAATGTACGAAGCATCACAAGCTGGAGTAAAGGTAGAGCTCATTGTTCGAGGAACATGTTGCCTACGACCTGGTATTCCAAATGTAAGTGAAAATATTCGTGTAGTTAGTGTTGTTGGAAGATATTTAGAACATAGCCGTATTTATTATTTCCATCATAATGGGGAGGAGAAAATATATTTATCTTCAGCTGATTGGATGACGCGAAATATGGAGAAGCGAGTGGAAATATCTTTCCCGATATTAGATATTGAAATGAAGGCACGAATTAAGGCGATTTTACAGCTTACATTAGCTGATAATGTGAAAACACGTGAACAAAATAAAGATGGTGATTACTATTATGTTATTAATGGTAGTACAGAAGAAATTGATAGCCAAGTGAAGTTGTTTAAGATGGCATATCAAAATACAGACGCTGAATAATGAAAAAAGTAAAAACCTCTTATGTCCATAAGAGGTTTTTACTTTTTTCTACTCATATGCTCCCAAAATGGAAGGATGAGTAGAAACAATAGTTTTATTATAAGCGTGTAATAAGGTGGTTCGTTGAGAGAATAACATTTGAAAGAATCGTTATTTTAACTTAGTAATAGTATGGTTGTTGACAGGGTCCACCGTAACAAGGATAAGGTGCTGGCGGCGGGAAAGGTGGTGGATAAGGTGGATAAAACGGTCGAGGGCCGAAAGCTAATGCTCCGCCGAGCAATCCACCAGCAATTCCAGCTAGAAAGGGAACGCCAAAAAACGGAAAGAAGCGTGAGTCGCCTACTGGACCAATAGGTGCTGAACGGACTGGGATTGGTTGATAATATGGATACATGAACATACCTCCTTTATTGGACTCACTTTCATCATATGGTAAATGAAACATGGATGAGCGCGTACAAGAAAGGATATGCAAGAAAATAGGCGAATTATTACGAATGTTGAAGTATAAAAAGTGTAATTTCAGGTTTTGACATAAAACGGAATGGGACACGTGTTCTTCCGAGGCCTCGATTGACATAGAGAGTTAAATCCTGAATTGTATAGAAGCCTTCAATATAGTCTTGGGCGAGTGCTGGTGTAATAATAGGTCCTAAAAAAGGAATTTGTACTTGTCCGCCGTGACTATGACCAGAAAGTTGCAAGTTGATTGGATATTTAGAAACTTTGGGCGCGATATCTGGTTCGTGAACAAGAACAATGTTATAAGTACTTTGCCGTGCATGCTCTAATGTTTTCTCTATTTTTGGTCTGCCTAGTAGTATATCATCGAGACCGAAAATAGAAATTTCACTATTATCCATTAAACGAATTCTTTTTTCACTATTTAGCAATAGTTCAAATCCAGATTCACGCATGATGTGCTCATAGTATTCAGTTCCATATCCACCGTGATCATGGTTACCATAAATAGCGAATTTACCGAAGGGGGCTTGTATATTTTTTAAAATGGATGCAACGAAAGGAGTGTCAGTATACGTTTGATAATTATCAATGAGATCTCCGGTAAAAAGGACAATATCTGGATTTACAGCATTAATTTTAGAAACAACTTTAGATAAATGTTGAAGCGAGAAATAGTATCCGAGATGTAAATCGCTGAATTGAAGAATTTTTATACCATGAAAACTTTTTGGGATGAGTTGTGATTTTAATGTGTGCTGTGTAAAAGAAATGAAATGGGGCTCTATATATTTAGCATAGTAGTATCCGATGCTACTGGTTATAAATGAATAGAGACAAGTACGCATACCAATTTTTAAAAAATTTCTTCTTGTAATGTGCTTCATAAAAATATGAGTATACCTCAATGTTTTTATTCCATTTATAGGCTACTCAAATCTCCTTTCAGTTTATTTAAAATATACTTTACATAATAAAAAAGTAGTATAGATTACGAAAAAAAATGAATAAAAAGAAAGTTCTTTACGTTAAAATATCAGAAAAGTTTAAAAATATAAAGATTTCTATTAAATAAAGTGATAAAATGAATGTGTATTCATTTTTTGGAGGGGATGTATGTGAAAGAAAAGGTAGTTATTATAACAGGTGGATCGAGTGGAATGGGAAAAGGAATGGCGACTCGCTTTGCAAAAGAAGGGGCACGAGTTGTTATTACAGGACGTACAAAAGAAAAACTAGAGGAAACAAAGTTGGAAATTGAACAATTTCCAGGGCAAGTATTACCTGTACAAATGGATGTAAGAAATACGGATGACATTCAGAAAATGATTGAACAGATTGATGAGAAGTTTGGTCGAATTGATGTTTTAATAAATAATGCAGCTGGAAACTTTATTTGTCCAGCAGAAGATTTATCCGTGAATGGCTGGAATTCAGTCATTAATATTGTGTTAAACGGTACGTTTTACTGTAGTCATGCTGTCGGAAAATATTGGATTGAAAAAGGTATAAAAGGGAATATCATTAACATGGTAGCAACGTATGCATGGGATGCAGGTCCAGGAGTGATTCATTCGGCTGCAGCGAAGGCAGGGGTATTAGCGATGACGAAGACGCTCGCTGTTGAGTGGGGGCGTAAATATGGAATACGAGTTAACGCTATCGCGCCAGGACCAATTGAACGTACGGGCGGTGCTGATAAATTATGGATTTCAGAAGAAATGGCTAAGCGTACGATACAAAGTGTTCCGCTTGGAAGGCTGGGTACGCCAGAAGAAATCGCTGGTCTAGCTTATTATTTATGCTCAGATGAAGCGGCGTACATAAATGGAACTTGCATGACAATGGATGGAGGACAACATTTACATCAATATCCATTTTAAAAGGGATAAAAAATGAATGTTTGATTCATTTTTTATGGTTAAATGTGACGGAATTGTGACATATGAAAGAAAAGTGTTTACAAGAGGTCATATATACGTTATATTTAAGACCTCTTTTTTCTTCATAGTAGAATTGCTAATTCCCCTTAGCATTTTACCCCTCTAATCCCTTCAGGAAAACTGAAGGGATTTTTTATTATTTTTCCGTAAATATCATGTTATAATTTTTGAAAAGTAAAGGGAGGGAAGCACGTTGATAGATGCATTAGATGTAATGAGTAACTTGGATAAAGTCCTTCCTTATTATCAAGCTATTTTTAGTGCTGATGAGCATACTGTAATTGGATATGAAGTAGTAGGACGTATTCAAACAGAAGAGGGCATACAAAGTTTAGCTTCTTTCTTTCACGATGATTCGATTCCAAGTGAATTTCAACTGGAAGCGGATAATATTATAGTAGAAAAAGCTTTAAATCGTTATTTAGAAAGCGATCAAAAATTATTATTATTTATACATCGGAATGCTAATGTATTAATGAATGATGATGAAGAAAGCTTGCTTCAACTTTTATTGAGGTATGAAGAACAAGGTTTAAATTTAAAACAAATTGTTTTAGAGATTACAGAGCATGAATGTAAAGAAGATATAGAGCAATTTAATCATTTGCTTATGTATTATCGTACATATGGTATTCAAATTTCGATTAATAAGGTCGGAACGGGCACAAGTAATTTAGAGCGTATTAGCGTGTTAGCACCTGATATTTTAAAAGTAGATTTAACGAACTTAAGGCAAACAGCACTTTTACAATCTTATCAAGATATTTTATATTCTTTATCATTACTTGCTAGAAGAATTGGTGCAACTTTGTTATATGAAGAAATAGATGCTTTTTATCAACTGCAATATGCTTGGAAGAACGGCGGAAGATATTATCAAGGTAATTATTTGAAAGAATGTTTACCTGATTTTATTGAAACGAATGTTTTGAAAGAGCGACTTGGTAATGAATGTCATCAGTTTATTCAACATGAAAAGAAGAAGTTACAAAAAATTTATAATTTAACAGAGATGTTACGCGATCGCATTGGCGATGTTTTATCAAAACAAAAAAAGAATGAAGATATCAATGATTGGTTATTACAATTTAGTCAAAGTGTATCACAGTATAGTTTTCGCATATTTATTTGTAATGAAGATGGTTTCCAACAATCAGGAAATGTTATGAAAAAAGATGGAGAATGGATTGTGATGCCGGATTATTATATGAAGAACTGGAGTTGGCGCCCGTATTTTCTCGAGAATATCATGAAAATGCGTTTTGAGAATAAGGCAAGGCTTTCAGATTTATATGCAGATATCGAAACGGGCGAAATGGTACGAACATTTTCTTTCCCAATAGATGATGACAACTTTTTATTTATAGATTTATCATATGAATATTTATATGAAGAAGATGTTTTATTTTAATGCACGAAGAGATTCGTGCATTTTTTGTTTGTTTTTATCATAAATTGGTAATAGTGAAAATGGTGATGAAAATGCTGTCTATCGTTGTAAAGATTTTACGAACGAAATCTGTCCTTTCTTTGCATAATCATTGTTACAATGAATACTACAAAGACAAGTTCTTTTAAAAGGAAGGTGAAAAAATGAGGAAATATGGAATATGGCTTGTTCTATTTGTATGTGTTGCCTTTCTAGTTGGTTATAGTGTTACGACTGTTTTAGGGAAAGAGGAAGTGGAAGTGGATCGGAAAGAAGTATTTACAACGATACAAAAAGGCTATGAAACCCAGTTTTCAATTCGTGGGAAGCATTTGCCGATGAATAAGATGATAGAGACGTTATCACCGTATTTTACAGATAATTTCCTTCAAGTATTTACAGATGAAAATAGCAGAAGTGATAAACAAAGTGGTGAATATTTACTTCCGGCAAAAGAAGCGCCGTTTTCTTTTAATTCAGAAACGAAAATGTCGTATGATCAAGAGCATAAAAATTTATATGTATATGAGCGGACAAAAAGTGGACAATATCAAATTGTAACATTGAAAAGGGATCAAGATAAATGGAAGTTAGCAGGATATCATGAAAGTCAGGAACTTTTAACTGAAATAAAAAGGTTGCAACAATTATAAAGTGAAACTTTTAATTAGTGGGAGTTTTACTACCTACAAACAGCGGGATAAGAATAGGAATAGGTATTTACCTATTCCTATTCTATATTGAGTAGTTGTTGTAACTTTTCAATTTGAAAACCTGCAACTACTTCGCCATCAATTACGACTGTTGGAGTTGAATAGGAATCATAGTCGTTTAAAAGACGGTTGCGAGCAGCAGCGTCTTTTTTTACGTCAAATTCTTCATATGCAACGTTATTATGCTTCAAAAATTCTTTCACAATAACACATGGCGGACAATCAGGTTGTGTATAAACCTCAATTTTTTTCATTGTAATTCCTCCCTTTTTCTGTTTTTTATTATATTCTTCCAGTATAAAAACCGCAATAAAGAAGGGGAAATATGTTCTTTCTGTTTTTTCCTTCGCATTTCGACAAATTTTAGTTGAGTTTCTGGCTAATAACCTTTATCCTAGAGTGTGGAACATTTTTTCTGTTATGACGGATAGAATGAGTATAGCTGTAAAACCTATTGGTAGGAAGATCAGAGAAAGGAGAGATTTCATGTCTCTACTCCAAGGAATTTTAACTCGACTTGTTAGTCTACAAGAACAAGCTGAAAGCGGTGAAGTAGCACAACGCTATTTTGAAGTGAACGGTGAGCGCAAATGTAGCGTGAAATTTTTCGATAAAAGTGAAATGTATGAGTTAGAAGTGTATCAACAAGGTGAAAAACCTCAAGTGTACCAATTCGATAATATCGACATGGTTGCAATTGAGATTTACGATATCATTTCTTGATACATATAAAAAAGGTACTGCCATATGGCAGTACCTTTTTTAGTTCTATTACTTTCCAGCGTAATGTATAGAAGTTTTTTATTTTTCCTACAATGGTATTAAAATGAAAATTTAATCCGTGCAAGTTTGCTTATCCATGTGGATAAGTAGTCCCGTCAACCGGGTGAATATGTGAAGCTAAACTTCTCACAATTGCTGGGTTCTGCAAATAGCGGGAGAAATATAACTAGGAGGTTATCGTATGGAACGTTTACCAGTTGTGATTTGTCCTAATTGTCAAAGTTCTGCTGAGATTATTCATGTATTAACGGCTCAATCTAATCAAAATGTAATTTATACGTGTCAAGTTTGTCACTTTGTAATTCGAAATATTGAAACGAATAAAGGATAGGAAGTTATAATTTTAGTTTTTGTCCCATACAATGAGAATACGAAAAGTCTGTCTAATTGAAAGGACGTGACTCTGTGGACGGTGCACATAAATTTTACAATGTTTCAGAGAGACATTTAAATTTTGATATGGTCTTTAACCGTATTTGTAGTTTCATTGAAAAGGATCCGCGAAATTTGTATCGATTATCCATTGGGACAGACTCGCAAGCGCATCAAAAGGATACGAGGTTTATTACAGCAATCCATATTCATCGTGTTGGAAAAGGTGCCTGGGGTTGTTTACACCATAGATCAGTAAAAGATAAGCCAGCGACCTTACGTGAGAAAATATATTTAGAAACGCAGTTTAGTCAAGAAATCGCATGTCTATTTACGCCTACTCATATACAAACAATATGGGAGTTATTGCATCCTTATGCTCAAGATGGGGCTGGATTCATAATGGAAATTCATTTAGACATTGGGAATGATGGTTTAACAAGAGAATTTATTTTAGATATGACAGAAAAAATTCGAGCGATGGGATTAACTGCAAAAATTAAGCCGGATGCTTATGCGGCGTTTAGTTATGCAAATCGATATACGAAATGATTTTTTGTATGTTTATAATTGCTACATATCTTTTGGTAAAAACTGAATATTACATCTATTAAATAGGTTAAATTTTTTATATAATAAGAGTGAGTAACGATGCGAGTGTAAGGAGAGGGGTATATGCAAAGGGAAGTTGTTTTAACGAAGGAAGAAGAAAGTTTACTACTAGATATTTTATTTCAGCAAAATTATGCAAGTGAAATTTTAGCTGTGGAACTTACGGACATTGAGAATGGTTTGAAACAGACAGATGTGATGCAATATAAAAAAATCACAAGGTTATTTTACAGATTAAAAAATAAAGGGTATTAAGCGCTACCGGAATGGTAGTCTTTTTTTTGTGCTGTATGCTAAAATAGCTGTGTGATTGTATTTTTATTGAAATAAATTTAGGACAAAATAATAATATGAAAACGCTGTCATAAAATGTGAATAGAGTTATGAACATAAGCAGGAAAAAGGGAAAATGGGGGATGTAATATGATTAGTATTCCGAAAGACGAATTTCAACAAATTCTTGTGAAGGATTTAATGATTTCATCGGAAAAAGTAGCTCATGTCCAAATTGGAAATGGTTTAGAACATGCTTTACTCGTTCTTGTGAAATCTGGATATTCGGCGATACCTGTCTTAGATCCAATGTATAAATTACATGGTTTGATTAGTACGGCCATGATATTAGATGGTATGTTAGGATTAGAGCGTATTGAGTTTGAAAGACTTGATGATATGAAAGTAGAGCAGGTGATGAAGGAAGATATACCTTTTCTTAAATTAGAAGATTCATTTGCAAAAGCTTTAGAAATGACAATTGATCATCCTTTTATTTGCGCTGTTAATGAAGAAGGCTATTTTGAGGGGATTTTAACACGTCGGGCTATTTTAAAATTGTTGAATAAGAAAGTAAGGCAACATAATCGATAACGTGAGAAAAGTGACTTCATAGAAACGAAGAAGTCACTTTTTTTTCGTGCATATCACTTGTGTATGTATTATATTAAAAAAGACATAAAACATAAGGGAAGTTTGCGCTGAAAAATTGTATTTTCTGAATGAAAGCTTAATGGAATAAGGTGTATGGAAGCTAAGGAAAGAGGGAGAAAGTTGCAAATTGATGATTTTCAAATGATGGTTGTGTTAGCTCAGGAATCAAATATGAGAAAAGCGGCGGAACGTTTATTTGTTTCACAACCTGCGCTGAGTCAACGATTACAATCTATGGAGAAACAATGGGGAATGAAGTTTTTTATTCGCTCACAAAAAGGATTGACAATTACACCTGAAGGGGAAAAAGTTGCAAATTATGCCAAAGAAATGTTGCAAAAGGAAGAGGATATAAAAAGTGAGCTAGCTGTTTTTAGAACGGAAACTCATGGAACTTTAAAAATAGCTGTTGCATCAGTTATTGGTCAATATTGGCTCCCTCCTGTTTTGAAAAAGTTTGTGCATAAATATCCTTCTGTAAAGATATCGCTGTTTACTGGATGGAGTAGTGAAGTGCAAAAGCAGTTTTATGAAGGAGACGTTCATGTTGCTATACTGAGGGGAACACAAGAATATAAAGGTCAAAAGCAACAATTATTTGAAGATGAACTGTATTTAGTTGATAAAGAAATAAAAGATATTTCGATGCTAAAAGAAACAAATAGACCGTTCATTCAATTTAAAAGTGACTCAACTTATTATGGACAAATACAAAATTGGTGGTATGGTTTATTTTCTAATCCGCCTAAGCGAACGATTGTAGTTGACCAAATTGAAACATGCAAACAACTTGTTTTAAATGGTATAGGTTACGCCCTTTTACCTTCTACTGTTTTAAAGGAAGTACAGGAAAATATGTATAAAACACCTGTTCAACTGACGAGAGAAACATGGTTGTTAACAAGTGACTCGGCAAGGCAGTTGAAGCAAGTACAAGCATTTTTAGAAATTATAGAAGAAATTCAAAGGGAAAAATAAGATTATTATCTTGCTACTCGCTCTTTCGTTTGGTAGAGTAACATTATAAATGGATTTAGGAGGCAACAAGAATGAAAATGATGGACGCTAACGAAATTATTTCGTTTATTCAAAAAAGTGAAAAGAAAACTCCTGTAAAGGTATACATAAAAGGGGATTTAAAAGAAGTAACATTCCCTGAAACAGTACAAGCATTTGTGAATAAAAAATCAGGTGTATTATTCGGAGAATGGTCTGAAATTAAGACAATTCTTGATGAAAATAATAAGCACATCGTTGACTACGTTGTAGAAAACGATCGTCGTAATTCTGCAATTCCAATGCTTGATTTAAAAGGTATTAAAGCTCGCATCGAGCCAGGTGCTATTATTCGTGACCATGTTGAAATTGGTGACAACGCTGTAATTATGATGAATGCAACAATTAACATTGGTGCTGTAATTGGCGAAGGTTCTATGATCGACATGAACGCAGTACTTGGTGGACGTGCAACAGTCGGTAAAAACTGTCACGTAGGTGCAGGTGCTGTACTTGCAGGTGTTATTGAGCCACCTTCTGCAAAACCAGTTATCGTTGAAGATGATGTAGTAATCGGTGCAAACGTAGTTGTTTTAGAGGGTGTTACAGTAGGTAAAGGTGCAGTTGTAGCAGCAGGAGCTGTTGTAACAGAAGATGTGCCTCCATACACAGTTGTTGCAGGTACTCCAGCACGTGTAATTAAAGAAATTGATGAGAAGACAAAAGCAAAAACAGAAATTAAACAAGAGCTTCGTCAATTAAACCCAGAGAAATAAAAAGTAAAAAAAGCGTAAGAGCGTAAATGGGCTCTTACGCTTTTTATAGATAGAGGTGCAAAAATGACAGTAAGCAAATTTGTCCAAATTCGTAGAGATCTACATAGAATTCCGGAAATCGGATTTAAGGAATGGAAAACACAACAGTATATTTTAGATTATATAGGAACACTTTCTCATGAATTTGTGGAAGTGAAGACATGGAAAACGGGTGTAATCGTTAAAGTAAATGGAAAAAATCCAGAAAAAATAATAGGTTATCGTGCAGATATAGATGGTCTGCCAATTACAGAGGAAACTGGATATGAGTTTGCTTCTATTCATGAAGGAATGATGCATGCATGTGGCCACGATGTACATACAACAATCGGTTTAGGCCTTCTAACGAAAGCTGTGAGCGAAAGAATAGATGATGACCTTGTATTTCTATTCCAGCCAGCAGAAGAAGGACCAGGCGGTGCACTTCCTATGTTAGAAAGTGAAGAGTTAAAAGAATGGAAACCAAATATAATTCTTGGTCTTCATATTGCACCAGAATACGCTGTAGGGACAATTGCAACGAAAGAAGGACTGTTATTTGCTAATACTTCAGAATTATATATTGATTTAAAAGGGAAAGGTGGCCATGCTGCCTATCCGCATACTGCAAATGATATGATTGTTGCAGCGAGTCATCTTGTTACACAGCTTCAATCCGTTATTAGTCGCAATGTAAATCCTCTTGATAGTGCAGTAATTACAATCGGGAAAATTACAGGTGGTACGGTTCAAAATATTATTGCAGAAAAATCTCGTTTAGAAGGAACGATTCGAACATTATCAGTGGAATCAATGAAGCGTGTGAAAAGCAGAATTGAGGCAATTGTTGCAGGTATCGAAGCTTCTTTCCAGTGTGAGGCGATTATAGATTACGGAGCAATGTATCATCAAGTATATAACCATGAAGAGTTAACAAGAGAGTTTATGCAATTTGTACATAAACAAACAGATATGAATGTTATTACATGTACTGAGGCAATGACAGGTGAAGATTTTGGTTATATGCTTCGAGAAATCCCTGGATTTATGTTTTGGCTTGGAGTAAATTCAGAATATGGTTTACATCATGCAAAATTAAAACCAGACGAAGAAGTGATTGAAAAGGCAATTACATTTTTAAGCCAATATGTAAAGTGGAAAGGGAATAGAAAATAAAACTTCCGCTTTATTGAAGGTTCCAAAAAACTTTTTGTTATGAGGTGTAAGTAACGCTCGTATAGAGTGATTTTAGACATTTACATACAAATGAAAGAATAAAGTTAATTGGACTGTTTTAATAATGAGCAGGGGGTTTTTAGCCACTGCTCATTATTAATTATTTGACTAACTTATATATGTTTACTTTTAGTATGAAAAGTGTGTAAAATCAATGTGAAACATAGAAAAAAGGGTGGGGAATTACGTGCAAATTAGCAGTGCGATTTTATGTTTCGTCTTATATGCGTATGTTATTATTGCGGCGGTTTATTTTGGGATAAGTTTTTATGCCTATCGTTTAGTAGATAATAATGAATATGACGAAACATACAAATGGGTGAAGAGATATTTATCACCTGTACTAGAAATTATGAATGGGTTTGTGCTCTTTTTATTTATTGGATTAATTGCTTTCTCAACGAGTTTAGTAGGGAATAAAACTACGTTATTTGTATTGGGTATCATTATTTTTATGTTGTTAGGAATAAGGATTGGTAATACGGTCTTTTGGAATGAAAGAAAAGTAGATGGTTGGACGGGAATGTTAATTCCATGCATGTTAGCTGCAATCGTGACAAATATAGAACATGAATATTATCAATTACATTTTTGGCTTATTATCGTTTTAACAATTCTTTCTGTTTTGTATATAAGCACAGTAGTACTAACATATATTGCACATGAAAAAGGTGATGTTAAAGGCACTCGTTTCTTTAGAGGACGGGCATTATTTTGGAGTGTGCCGACGATGGCAGTTATCGCGCTTATTGCGATATTAGTAAATGGATATCAATTTTCTAGTTGGCAACTATTTTTAGAAAATTGGTGGATCTTTATCTTTTCGTTTATTGCTTTTTTAGGTGCAACGCATTATTTATTCCATCAACATCATTACATATGGGCGTTGTTATTTGCATTCATACAGCTTCTATTTGCCTTTTTTGGTCAAGAAACATTATTATTCGTTTTTGAAACATTTAGTTCGTTTGGAAATATATTTGTATTTGCTATGTTACTTGTTGGTATCGCTTTTTACTTGCAACAATATTTTTATATACAAAAACAAAAATAAAAGCTAATTACAGTTTTTGTGACGCATATAAAGTGTGTTACACTGAAAATAAATAGTACTTGAAGTTATTGGAGGAATTCCTGTGGGTGAGAAAGAAAAAGAATTTGCTGTCATTGGACTTGGTCGCTTTGGTGGAAGTATTTGCCGAGAACTAGCTCAATTAGGTATGGAAGTAATGGCAATCGACTCAGATGAGGATAAAATTAATGAATTTGCAAATATAGCTTCGCATGCTGTAATTGCAGATTCAACAGATGAGATGGTATTAAAAAGCCTTGGTATTCGAAATTTTGATCACGTAGTCGTTGCTATTGGAGATAATTTAAATTCAAGTATTCTAACTACTTTGATTTTGAAAGAATTGGGTGTAAAAAATATTACTGTAAAAGCTCAAAATGATTATCATGAAAAAGTGTTAAGTAAAATAGGTGCAGATCATATTGTGCATCCAGAACGTGATATGGGAAAAAGGATTGCTAATAATATTGCATCAAGCAATGTGTTAGACTACCTTGAGCTTTCAGATGAGCATAGTATTGTAGAGATTATTGCGAATAAAAAAATTGATGGGCACTCTTTAATTGAATTAGATATTCGTGCGAAGTTTGGATTGAATATTGTAGCAATTAAACGAGGTAAAGAAGTTATCGTATCCCCTCGGGCTACGGAGAATATTCAAGCAGGAGATATATTAATTGTCATTGGTCATGACGATGAAGTGGATCGATTTAAACACTTTTTAAGATAAGAGAAAAGAAAAGGACAATGCCTTCATAGCATTGTCCTTTTTCTTATATTTCCATAATGATTGGTAAAATCATTGGACGGCGTTTCGTTTTCTCATATAGGAATGGAGCTAATGTGTCTGTAATTTCATTTTTAATTTCAGACCATTGTGTTGTTTTACGCTCCATTACTTTTTCTAAATGAGTTGTAATTAATGTTTGTGCATCATTGATTAAATCGCTGCTTTCACGCATGTAAACGAAACCGCGTGAGATGATATCAGGTCCTGCTGCAACTTTAAATTCTTTCATATCAATGCTTACAACTACAATTACAAGTCCTTCTTCAGAAAGGATACGACGATCTCGTAATACGATATTGCCAATATCTCCAATACCGTTTCCATCAATGTAGACCGAACCAGATGGGATTTTTCCAGCTACGCTAGCTTCATCCGAACGTAAAGCAAGAACATCGCCATTATCCATAATGAAGCAATTTTCTTCAGGGATACCACAATCATTTGCTATGTTCATGTGCATACGCTGCATACGATATTCACCATGAATTGGCATGAAGTACTTCGGTTTAATTAGACGTAACATTAACTTTTGTTCTTCTTGTCCACCGTGTCCACTTGTATGGATATTTGAAAGTTTCCCGTGAATTACATCAGCGCCAGCGCGGTACAACATGTTAATTGTACGACTTACGCTAATTGTATTTCCTGGAATTGGTGAAGAAGAGAAAACAACTGTATCTCCAGGAATAATTTGAATTTGGCGGTGTGTACCGTTTGCAATACGTGAAAGTGCTGCCATCGGTTCACCTTGACTACCTGTACATAAAATAACAACTTTATTAGCTGGTAAACGGTTTAGTTGAGATGCATCTATGAATGTATCTTTCGGGCAACGAATATAACCAAGGTTTTGTCCGATTTCAATCGCTGCTTCCATACTTCGACCAAACACAGCTACTTTACGGTTGTTTTCAACAGCAGCTTCAATAACTTGTTGTAAGCGGTGAATATTTGATGCAAAGGTTGCGAATATAATCCGTCCGTCTACTTTACGGAAAATGTCTTGAATGCTATCACCAACGCGACGCTCAGACATAGTAAAGTTTGGAACTTCACTGTTCGTACTATCAGATAATAGACATAGCACGCCATCTTTACCGATTTCAGCCATTTTTGTTAAATCAGCTGGTTCACCAACTGGTGTGAAATCAAATTTGAAATCACCTGTATGAACAACTTGACCTTGAGGTGTTTTCACAACAACGCCGTACGAATCTGGAATACTGTGAGTTGTACGGAAGAAGGATACAGACGTTTTTTTGAATTTAATAACGTCATCTTCTTGAATTTCGTAAAGTTTTGCTTTACGAAGTAAGCCGTGTTCTTCTAATTTGTTTTTGATGAGTGCAATTGCTAATTTTCCGCCGTAAATCGGGATGTTCACTTGACGTAATAGGTAAGGGATTCCGCCGATATGATCTTCGTGACCATGTGTAATGAATAACCCTTTAATTTTATCTTCGTTTCGCACAAAATAAGTGTAGTCTGGTATTACATAATCGATTCCGAGAAGTTCGTCCTCTGGAAATTTAATTCCAGCATCAATTATAATAATTTCATCTTGAAATTGAACAGCGTATGTATTTTTACCGATTTCACCAAGCCCACCGAGAGCAAATACAGCAACTTGGTCGTTTTTTAGAAATTTCATATCGCTATACGATTTCCGCTAATGTTAAATCAGCGTTTTCTTTTTCATATTCAAGATGAGCGCCAGTAACAGACTGAACAAACTCGATATTATATGCGAACTTATTTAATTTTGTACGAACATCCTTTTCAGACGTAGCCTCTAAATATAAAACTTTTGTATTTTCACGTACTGGAACCTCAGTTAATTTTTCTTGATAAAATACTTTAAAAATCATTTGGAAAACCTCTCCTTGTCTATGTTTTGCATTATCTGTTACTTATTATAAAGCAAACAGTCACGATTTTCATGTTTTTTCGAATGAGAATGAAGAAAAAGCCCGAAATGGGCACAATTTAAGCGATTGTCTTTTTACGGACTAGACCGTTTAAATAACGCTTGAGCTTTTTCTTCAGCTTCTTCAGCATGATTACTCCTTCCTTTCCTTATTTTAAACATGCATATTACTAGTGAAAATTCTATCTCTGATATAAGAGATAGGACAAAAGTGAATGGTGAGTCTTGTCCTTTCCCATACAGTGAAAGTTATTCTATAGTAACGATTAGTAGCCGTTAGTTATAGGTATAGTATGAGGAAGAATGGAAAAGAAAATTCATCCGAACAAGTATCCACATGTTTTACTAATATATATATGCAAAGTTTACAAATAAGGTCAGAAAGGGAACGCTTTCTTCACAGATGTTTAATATGTTATACTTTTTTTTAGAATTTGAAAAGTGATATTCAAAATAGGAATATAGAGTGCCAGAAAGGATTTTGACAAATGAATGATAAAATTGTCTTTTTTGATATTGATGGAACATTATTAGATCATGATAAAAAAATTCCACAATCTACACGAGATGCAGTAAAACAGTTACAAGAAAAAGGTGTACATGTAGCAATTGCGACAGGGCGCGCGCCATTTATGTTCGAAGATATTCGTAAGGAACTTGATATACATAATTATGTTAGTTTTAATGGACAATACGTTGTCTTTGAAGATGATGTAATATTTAATAATCCGTTACATCCAGATGCTTTACATAAGTTTACTCAGTTTGCAAAACAAGAAGGATATCCACTTGTATATCTTGACCATCAAGATATGAGAGCATCAGTGGAATATCATGATTATGTGAAAGAAGGCTTTGGAAGCTTAAACTTTGAGCATCCACCATATGAGCCTAATTTTTATGAGGAACGTAATATTTATCAAACACTACTTTTTTGTGAAGTAAATGAAGAGGAAAAGTTTATTAATCATTATCCAGATTTTCATTTTATTCGTTGGCATGCATATTCAATGGATATCATTCCGAATGGTGGTTCTAAGGCAAAAGGAATTGAGAAATACATTGAAAAGTTAGGTTTTAATCGTGATCAAGTGTATGCATTTGGAGATGGTTTAAATGATTTAGAAATGATTGAAGCCGTTGGCACAGGTATTGTGATGGGAAATGGCCATGAAGACTTGAAAAAACTTGCAAATCATGTGACAAAGGATGTTAGTGAAGACGGTATATATCATGGACTAAAGTGGGCTGGATTGCTATAAGTGAATATGGAACCCATTTCATAATAAAGAGGCGGAAGATTAACTTCCGCCTCTTTATTATTATCGCTCTAGAGGTTTGGAATCATCAGGAGCGGCAAAAGGATTTTCTTTATTGATATGGTCATAGAACATAACGCCATTTAAATGGTCAATCTCGTGTTGGAATACGATTGCTGGTAAACCTTTTAAACGCAATTTTACTTCTTCGCCGTTAATAGAAGTTGCTTTTACTGTAATTCTTGTATAACGAGGAACATAACCAGGTACTTCGCGGTCTACAGATAGACAGCCTTCACCACCCTGTAAATATGTACGTTCAACAGAATGGCTAATGATTTTTGGATTGAATAATGCATGGCTATATAATGTACCATCCGCATCGGTTACATGAACTGCAATCATTTTTTTTGAAACACCGATTTGCGGAGCCGCTAATCCGATTCCAGGGCGTAAACTATATTTTTCAGCCATTTCAGGATCTTGGCTATTTATTACGAATTCAATCATTTCTTTTAAGGTAGTTGTATCTTCTTCGCTTGCCGGTAATGACACCTCTTCTGCAACG
Source organism: Bacillus sp. S71 (assembly GCF_016625265.1). NCBI lineage: Bacteria > Bacillati > Bacillota > Bacilli > Caryophanales > Bacillaceae > Bacillus > Bacillus sp. S71. Next base: position 413,121 of record NZ_JACVUW010000002.1, read on the forward strand.
TTGCGCAAAATAGGATCTCCTTCGCGAATAACATCTTTCATTGTAAGCATATGTAATCTCTCCTTTCCTCTTTAGTCTACCAAAGGAGATGGAAAAAGTCATCGGCAAGAAAGGGTAGGCATTTTGGAAATCGTACTATTATAGAGTAGTTATGTATGTGATAAACAGAAAAAGACGGCAAAGCCGTCTTTTTCTTTCCATAGTTGTTTCGTTTTACATTAGCGAATGCAAGCAGCACCAACGATAATTAAAAGAATAAACAACACAACGATTAAGGCGAAGCCGCGTCCAGACCCGCCACAAGAACCGCCATAACCGTAGGAAGGATATGAACAAGTTGGATAGCAATATGAGTATCCGTACATGAGATGACCTCCTTTATCATTTCCCGCTAATACTGCGGTTACTATAATGTATGGAAGAGAGGGTGGAAATGTATAGGTATTTACCTAAAAAAGGAAGAGTAGTTTGTATATTTTTGTTACGAAGAGAGAAAAACTAAAGAGAATTAAATCGTTTACATATTATTCTAAGAGAAAAAATAAGTGAAAAAGGGAATAATATAACAGTAGGTCAATGCTTACTAATACAGATGTAAAAAATAAAAACACGTTTGTGTAGTAGAAACCTGCATATTATTTATAAAAAAACGTATTCAAAGTAATTGACATCGTAATTAGAATAGTTGTAAACTAAAAAACGTGATCAAGATTGTATTAATATGTTTCTGAAAAAACATTAGTACAGATTGTTAGGTACACAAAATTATTCTCAACCGACAGACAAACATGTTGGTTTACATCGTTGCGCTTTTTAAACTGGAAAATAGCCAGTGAAAGCGTTTCAGAATATGGTTCAAGAGAGGAAGAGGTGAACGGAATGGGTACTAAAACAAAAAAGACCCTATTTAATGTTGATGAGCAAATGAAAGCTATCGCAGCTCAATTTGAAACATTACAAATTTTAAATGAAAACGGTGAAGTTGTGAATGAAGCAGCTATGCCTGAATTATCTGATGATCAATTAAAAGAATTAATGCGTCGTATGGTGTATACACGCGTATTAGATCAACGTTCTATTTCTTTAAACCGTCAAGGACGTTTAGGTTTCTACGCACCTACAGCTGGACAAGAAGCTTCTCAATTAGCGAGTCATTTCGCACTTGAAGCAGAAGACTTCATCTTACCAGGGTACCGTGATGTACCACAATTAGTATGGCACGGATTACCATTATACCAAGCATTCTTATTCTCTCGTGGACACTTCATGGGTAACCAAATGCCTGAGAATGTAAATGCATTAGCTCCACAAATCATTATCGGTGCGCAAATCATCCAAACTGCTGGTGTTGCGTTAGGTATGAAACTACGTGGTAAAAAATCTGTTGCAATTACTTACACTGGTGACGGTGGTGCTTCACAAGGTGACTTCTACGAAGGTATGAACTTTGCAGGTGCATTCAAAGCTCCAGCAATCTTCGTTGTTCAAAACAACCGTTATGCAATTTCTACTCCAGTAGAAAAGCAATCTGCAGCTAAAACTGTAGCACAAAAAGCAGTAGCAGCAGGTATTTACGGAATTCAAGTAGACGGTATGGATCCATTAGCTGTATACGCAGCAACTGCTTTCGCTCGTGAGCGCGCAGTAAATGGCGAAGGCCCTACTTTAATCGAGACTTTAACATTCCGTTACGGTCCACATACAATGGCTGGTGATGACCCAACTCGTTACCGTACAAAAGATATCGAAAACGAATGGGAACAAAAAGACCCAATCGTACGCTTCCGTAAGTTCTTAGAAGCTAAAGGCCTATGGTCTCAAGAAGTTGAAGAGACAGTAATCGAAGAAGCAAAAGAAGATATCAAACAAGCAATTGCTAAGGCTGACCAAGCTCCAAAACAAAAAGTAACTGATTTAATGGAAATCATGTACGAAAAAATGCCTTACAACTTAGCTGAACAATATGAAATTTACAAAGAAAAGGAGTCGAAGTAAGCCATGGCTCAAATGACAATGATTCAAGCAATCACTGATGCTTTACGCGTTGAAATGAAAAATGATCCTAACGTACTTGTATTTGGTGAAGACGTTGGTGTAAACGGTGGTGTATTCCGTGCTACTGAAGGTTTACAAGCTGAATTTGGTGAAGATCGTGTAATGGATACTCCACTTGCAGAGTCTGGTATTGGTGGACTTGCAGTTGGTCTTGCACTTGAAGGATTCCGTCCAGTTCCAGAAATCCAATTCTTCGGTTTCGTTTTTGAAGTAATGGATTCAATTTCTGGTCAATTGGCTCGTATGCGTTACCGTTCTGGTGGACGTTGGACTGCTCCAGTAACAGTTCGTTCTCCATTCGGTGGTGGTGTTCATACTCCTGAACTACATGCTGATAGCTTAGAAGGATTAGTCGCTCAACAACCTGGTCTAAAAGTTGTTATTCCATCTACTCCATACGATGCTAAAGGTCTTTTAATCTCTGCGATTCGTGACAACGATCCAGTTATCTACTTAGAGCATATGAAATTGTACCGTTCATTCCGTCAAGATGTACCAGAAGGCGAATACACAATTGATTTAGGTAAAGCTGATATCAAACGTGAAGGTACAGATGTATCTGTTATCGCTTACGGTGCTATGGTTCACGCTGCATTAAAAGCTGCTGAAGAACTTGAAAAAGAAGGTATCTCTTTAGAGGTTGTTGACTTACGTACAGTTCAACCATTAGATATCGAAACAATCATCGCTTCTGTTGAAAAAACAGGTCGCGTAGTTGTAGTTCAAGAAGCTCAAAAACAAGCTGGTATTGCAGCTAACGTTGTAGCGGAAATTAACGACCGTGCAATCTTAAACTTAGAAGCTCCAGTTGTACGTGTTGCAGCTGCTGATACAGTATTCCCATTCTCTCAAGCAGAGAGCGTATGGTTACCAAACCACAAGGATATTGTTGAAGCTGTAAACAAAGTAATGAACTTCTAATTTTTAGTTTTTCATGTGCAAAAGAAATCAGCACATGCTGGTTTCTTTTGTACATATTCCATAATAATGAAATGAATCAGGGGGCTGAATTCCGTGGCATTTGAATTTAAACTACCAGATATCGGTGAAGGTATCCACGAAGGTGAAATCGTAAAATGGTTTATTAAACCAGGCGATGAAGTAAATGAAGACGATGTACTTCTTGAAGTGCAAAATGATAAAGCAGTAGTAGAAATCCCTTCTCCTGTTAAAGGTAAAGTACTTGAAGTACTTGTAGAAGAAGGAACAGTTGCAATCGTAGGAGATACATTAATTAAATTTGATGCTCCTGGATACGAAAACCTTAAATTTAAAGGTGACGATCATGATGAAGCTCCAAAAGCTGAAGAAGCAGCAGTAGAAGCTCCAGCAGCGGAAGCTACTCCAGCAGCAACTGCAGAAGTAGTAAATGAGCGCGTAATCGCTATGCCATCTGTTCGTAAATACGCTCGTGAAAAAGGTGTAGACATTCATAAAGTAGCTGGTACTGGTAAGAACGGCCGTATCGTAAAAGCTGATATCGATGCATTTGCAAATGGTGGACAAACTGTAGCAGCAACTGAGGCTCCAGCAGCAGTAGAAGCTACTCCAGCAGCAGCGAAAGAAGAAGCACCAAAAGCACAACCAATTCCAGCTGGTGAATATCCAGAAACTCGTGAGAAAATGAGTGGTATCCGTAAAGCGATTGCGAAAGCAATGGTTAACTCTAAGCATACAGCTCCTCACGTAACATTAATGGATGAAGTTGATGTAACTGAGCTTGTTGCTCACCGTAAGAAGTTCAAAGCAGTAGCAGCTGACAAAGGTATTAAATTAACTTACCTTCCATACGTTGTTAAAGCTTTAACATCTGCATTACGTGAATACCCAATGTTAAACACTTCTTTAGACGATGCATCTCAAGAAGTAGTTCATAAACATTACTTCAACATCGGTATCGCAGCTGATACAGACAAAGGTCTATTAGTACCAGTTGTTAAAGATACAGATCGTAAGTCTATCTTCACTATTTCTAACGAGATCAATGATCTTGCTGGTAAAGCACGTGAAGGTCGTCTAGCTCCAACTGAAATGAAAGGTGCTTCTTGCACAATTACAAACATTGGTTCTGCAGGTGGACAATGGTTCACTCCAGTTATCAATCACCCAGAAGTAGCAATCCTTGGTATCGGCCGTATCGCTGAAAAACCAGTTGTGAAAAATGGTGAGATCGTTGCAGCTCCAGTATTAGCATTATCTCTAAGCTTTGACCATCGTTTAATTGACGGCGCAACTGCTCAAAAAGCGTTAAACCAAATTAAACGTCTATTGAATGACCCACAATTATTAGTAATGGAGGCGTAATAACAATGGTAGTAGGAGATTTCCCAATTGAATTAGATACAGTCGTTGTTGGTGCAGGTCCTGGTGGATACGTTGCGGCAATTCGTGCAGCACAATTAGGTCAAAAGGTAGCAATCATTGAAAAAGCTAACCTTGGTGGCGTATGCTTAAACGTTGGATGTATTCCTTCAAAAGCGTTAATCAATGCAGGTCATCGTTATGAGAATGCAATGCATTCTGATGACATGGGTATCACTGCAGAGAACGTAAAAGTTGACTTTACAAAAGTTCAAGAATGGAAAAACGGCGTAGTTAAGAAATTAACTGGCGGTGTTGAAGGCCTTCTTAAAGGTAACAAAGTTGAAATCATTCGCGGTGAAGCTTACTTCGTAGATGCTAATACATTACGCGTTATGACTGAAGATGCAGCTCAAACTTATACGTTTAAAAATGCTGTTCTTGCAACTGGTTCTACACCAATCGAAATTCCAGGATTCAAATACTCTAAACGTGTTATCAACTCTACAGGTGCTTTAAGCTTACCTGAAATTCCTAAAAAACTTGTTGTAATCGGCGGCGGTTACATCGGTATGGAATTAGGTACTGCATATGCTAACTTCGGTACAGAAGTTACTGTAGTAGAAGCTGGCGACGAAATCTTAGCTGGTTTCGAAAAAGCTATGAGCTCTGTTGTTAAACGTGCTCTACAGAAAAAAGGTAACGTAAATATCCATACAAAAGCTATGGCTAAAGGCGTTGAAGAAACAGAAACTGGCGTAAAAGTTAGCTTTGAAGTTAAAGGTGAAATCCAAACTGTAGAAGCAGATTACGTATTAGTAACTGTAGGTCGTCGTCCAAACACTCAAGAAATCGGTCTTGAGCAAGTTGGAGTTAAAATGACTGACCGCGGCATCATCGAAATCGATGAGCAATGTCGTACAAATGTACCAAACATCTATGCAATCGGTGATATCGTTCCTGGACCACCATTAGCTCACAAAGCTTCTTACGAAGGTAAAGTAGCTGTAGAAGCAATTAGTGGCCATGCATCAGCTATCGATTACATCGGAATTCCTGCAGTATGCTTCACTGATCCAGAATTAGCATCTGTTGGTTACACTAAAAAACAAGCTGAAGAAGCTGGAATGACTGTAACTGTATCTAAGTTCCCATTCGCTGCTAACGGTCGTGCATTATCATTAAACAGCACTGACGGTTTCCTACAACTTGTAACACGTAAAGAAGATGGTCTTCTTGTAGGTGCTCAAGTTGCAGGTGCAGGTGCTTCTGATATTATCTCTGAGATTGGTTTAGCTATCGAAGCTGGAATGACAGCTGAAGATATCGCTCAAACAATCCATGCTCACCCAACATTAGGTGAAATCACAATGGAAGCAGCTGAAGTTGCTCTTGGAATGCCAATTCACATTGTAAAATAATTTAAGTAATGTAAATAGCCCCTCTCTTATTGTAAGAGAGGGGCTATTTTTATTTTCATCAAATGACTTGCAAGGTCTTTAAACGTACTTGTCGAATGAATATATAATACTTTAACAAATGATTTAGGCGTAACTTACTTCAAAGGTAATATATATCATCCTATAATATGTAATTGATTCAAACTTAACCCCATATATTAATAAAATAGAGCATGTCAAAGGAGAAGGTTCCATGAAAATATTACATGTTATATTTTATCATTTACTACTATGGAGTGGCTTTTCCACTGTATTAACATTATCGAATGGTGATAAGTTTCATTATAAAGTTATTCTTTTTTTCGTATTCCTGTATTTAGCCTATGTAATAGCGTATTTTGTATTACACGTAAGAAAGCAAGCGTTATTTCTTACATGTTCGAATTGTATACTATTTTTAATCGTATTATTTATTTTTTAAATTAACGTTTATAAAAATACATTGTTCTTCCATTAAATAATTGTAACTCTCCTTCTAATTTCTTCGCTAAAAAACGGCAAAATTCATTTGCTTTCCCTTTGTCACCATATGTTGCATTAGGTGGTAAAGAAACTTGGATGAAAAATTGTTCATTTTCTATACCAACACCAATATAAATTGAGTCATACCGGTCGTGATTGGATTGAAGTTTTAATGTTGTTGTAGATGTATCTAAAATTTCATAAGGAAAAGCGGTATTTGTATACGTGTAATTAATTTGGGCACCAGTTTTAGAAGTAACTGTTTTATAATAATGAAAAAGTTGTTTTATATCATCTATTGAAACAAATTGTTGTTTGGATTTTGGTACAAGCGTAATAAAGGCGTGTTGCATATAAGTTCCCCCTAACTTAGTAGAATACTATCATTCTACATCCTACTGAATTTTTTGACAATTAAAAGGAGTATTACATGTTTTGTTTAATATACTATTAATGAAACGTGATGTAGAAAGGTGGAAACCAATGTTTGAAAAATTGTATGATGAGCATGAAAGTGTGAAGGTACGATTTTTAGGGTTTATGACACATGATACACGTTATGATTTTGGTGTTATTTATACAAATATGTTTTTTGGAAAACCGCTCATTGTTTGTATGCAAACAGGAAGGTCTACTTTACTCGGAAGAGATGATGTAGAGAATGTTCAATATATACAGGAGATTTTTAAATTAGGATCAGAAGAGGAAGCGAAGGAGTTAGCTCAGTTTTTCAAATTTCTAGTTCCGTCAACTTCTTTACATGCGGAATATGAAGAATAATTAATGTGAAACAGTCGTACTTATAAATATGGCTGTTTTTTATTTGAATATCGCATACTAATTAAAATTTAAAATATTTAATGTGTTATACTAAAAACCTATTGACGTAAAAAGTATAACATATTAAAATAAAGACAGAAAGTTAAGCGGTTACAAAAAAGTTTTTGGGATTATAAACTTAGGGGGAAATGAAAAATGGGAACAATCGTATGTCAAGATTGTGAAGGTACAATTGCACACTTCGAAGATGAGAAAGTAACGGTACTTTACGGGAAATGTGGATCTTGCGGATGTGATCACACAGAGCATACAAAAGCCCAATAATTGATAGGAAATGGACAGCTAAAAGTTTTTAGGACCATAAACTTAGGGGGAAATGAAAAATGGGAACAATCGTATGCCAAGTATGTGAAGGAACAATCGGACATTTTGAAGATGAGAAAACGACAGTACTTTACGGAAAATGTGGAACAAATTGTGACTGTGCTAGAAAAGATAATGCGAAAGCTTAATGATAGATAAATAGATTACTATTAAAACTCAGGGGGAAATGAAAATGGGAACAATCGTATGCCAAGTATGTGAAGGAACAATTGGACATTTTGAAGATGAAAAATCAACAGTACTATACGGGAAATGTGGATCTCATTGCGAATGTGACCATAAAGAACATACAAAAGCTTAATAATAAGAAAAAGCGCCTACATGTGTAGGCGCTTTTTTAATAAATTGTAGTTGTATGGCCAACTGTTGCAACGATTGCATCATCTCTAATTGGAATAAAGCTTATGGATGTCTGTGGTGTACTAGAAGAAGCGTATTGGCTCATTATACGGCTATCTATACGGGTAATAGTATCGGTCAAGAAAGCTGAAATAAAAGCGTAAGGGACTCGTCGTTCATTTAATGAATAAATAATTTCTTCTTTTGTTTTTACACCTACGCCATGTCCGTAAAAAAAGAAATTTCCTAAATAGATTGTGTTTTCTCCTTGCCACTCAATCGTAGCTGGATTCACTTGTGGATTTTTAAAGTAAACGAGGTCACCTGGAACAAGATCGCCACCGTTTTTTGTTATGAGTCTTAGATCTTGATCGTAGTCCCATGTATAAAGTAAAAGGTTTGCAAATAGACGATTGAAAGTTTCTTCCTCATACAATGATAATAAAGCTTTATAAAAAATAATGATCATAGCGGTTGCGCATTCAGTTCCATATAGTTTTCCGTTTTTGAAAATATCTTGTATGGCAATAGAAGGTGGTATGTTTGGAAGAAGCTCGAATCCTCCAAGGGATGTTCTTTTCCAATACTGGGGGTTGCAAAAGGATTGTTGAAATGTGCGAAACTGAAATCCACTTTGAAAAAGTTCTAGTGCAGAGATAATAATATTAACTCGTAAATTGAGATCAAAGCTGAGTTCATCAGCTGTTCGGAAGGAATAAACTTCTTGATTTCCTGCCATTATTGATAAAATTTGTTGTTTCTCTGCTGCAAATGGCTCATATTCATTTGTAATATAAGGATGTACAATAGAACGGCCTATTACAATCATAATAGTATCCCCACCTATACGTTACATTCTTTAGTATCGTATGAAGAAAAGGAAAAAAGGTGAAAAAAAAGCCTATCAACTGATAGGCTTGTACTCTTTAATAACACGTAATGTTTGTAATGTCATATCTTCAGGACCTTGTACAGGTAAACCTGCTTCTAAGTTTTTACGAATATACTCTAAGTTTTCTTGTGTAATAATTTCCCCCGGAGTAAAGATTGGAATCCCTGGCGGATAAACCATAACAAAATCAGCTATAATACGACCCGCTGCATTTTCAAATGGAATGACTTCTGTTTCCGAATAAAAAGCATCTCGAGGAGAAAGTGCTAGCACTGGAATTTCTGGAATCTCTACTTGTACTTGAACACCTTTATCTGCCCTATTTCTAAATGTTGCTGCTAAATCTTGTAATGCTGCAATAAGTGTATTTGTATCACTTTCTGTGTCTCCTAAAGTGATAAGACATAGTATGTTGTATAGATCTGAGAGTTCTACTTCAATGTTATATTGCTCTCTAAGCCATACTTCAGCTTGGTGGCCGGTAATACCTAAATCTTTTACAGATACAATTATCTTTGTAGGATCATAGTTAAAGGTAGCATCTGTACCTAACATTTCTTTTCCAGGACAGTAAAGATGCTCAATAGAATTTATAGCATCACGAACATGTTCAGCTAATTGTATTGTTTGTTCTATGAGTGCTGTTCCTTCTGTAGCAAGACGTTTTCTCGCAACATCAAGTGATGCTAACAAGATGTAAGAAGTTGATGTAGTTGTAAGCATGCTAATAATAGATTGGACATGTTTTACATTCACCAAGCCTTCTTTCACATTAAGAATAGAACTTTGAGTTAAAGAGCCTCCTAATTTGTGAACACTTGTTGCTGCCATGTCTGCACCAGCTTGCATCGCTGACATCGGCAATTCATTGTGAAAATGAATATGAACACCATGAGCCTCGTCGACTAGTACAGGGATGTCATAAGAATGTGCTAATTGTACAATCTGTTCTAAGTCTGCAGCAAATCCAAAGTACGTTGGATTAATAACAAGTAAGCCCTTTGCATCTGAGTGCTCTTCAAGTGCTTTTTTGACAGATTGAATTGTGATTCCATGAGAAATACCGAGTTTCGGATCGATTTCAGGATGCATGAAAATCGGTTTTGCACCTGAGAAAATAATAGCTGACATTACTGATTTATGCACGTTTCGTGGTACTAGGATTTTGTCACCAGGACCGCAAACGCTCATCACCATTGTCATAATAGCGCCACTTGTACCTTGAATAGAAAAGAAAGTATGATCTGCACCGAATGCAGCGGCTGCTAAATCCTGTGCTTCTTTAATCATACCTTTTGGATGATGTAAATCATCGAGTGGCGCAATATTAATTAAATCAATTGCTAATGCATTATGCCCAATAAATTCGCGAAATGTAGGATCCATGCCTTGTCCTTTTTTATGACCAGGAATATGGAATTGAATTGGATTTCGCTTACTGTGCTCAACTAAAGCGGTAAACAATGGTGTTTCGTATTGGGACAATCTATACACCCCTTCTTCTTCATAATATTTAATTTGTTTTATATAATCCTGCTCTAAAAAAGGTAAGTCCTTTTTTTAGAATGAGGCTTGTTTTTCTGCCATTCAAAAAATCGGTTTTGAGATGGTAGCTTCACTTTATTTTCTATAAAACAAAAGCATTATATCACCAATAATTATAGATGTATAGAAAAAAATATTTTTAAGGTGAGTATGTTTAATAGTTAGTCTCAACTAATGAATGGAGGAAGACAATTCCATTAAAATGAATAAATAGTGTATAATGCAGAGTGGCTATAATGAAGAATAAAACATTCTCTTTAAGATAGCATAATGAAACAAGAAGAAATGATAAATGAGGTGCGAAATGGAATATCAATATCCGTTAGATTATGATTGGTCAAATGAGGAAATGGTTATAATTGTGAAGTTTTATGAAGCAATTGAGAAAGCTTATGAAAAAGGAATTATAAGAGAAGAATTAATGGGTTTATATCGTCGTTTTAAAGAGATTGTTCCATCGAAAGCAGAAGAAAAGAAAATTGATAAAGAGTTTCAAGAAGTAAGTGGATACTCTATATATCGTGCTATTCAAAGAGCAAAGGAAGTCGAAGAACAAAAGCTCGTAAAAATGTAAAAAATATTTTGAAAAATAAAAACTGAAGTGATATAATGTGATAACAACTAAAAACGGACAATATAAATTGTCCGTTTTCTACTATCGATTACAAAGTGCATATAAAGGAAGGAGTGATTGCATCGTAGATTCAATCTTAGCAAGGAATTGTTCGTTGGTCATTGCTGAAAACTCCTCTGGTGATATATGAATACCAACTAATAATTCTGCTTTTTTTACAGTAGCTAGTCGTTCAATCATCTTTTGTAAGTCTTCGGTTTCAAGTGTTTTATGTAATTTCACACTTGGTTTAGTATGGTCAATGGACCAAACGAAGTCATTTGGAATATTTGTTTTTAAATCATTTAAATGTTCTAAGAAGGCATGAGCCGTCTCAACTTTTTGTGGACACTCATAGATTAAACCAAAGTATATGAAGGCATGAGTACCCCATAAGCCGATTTGGAAATGCGGTAGCATTTTATATCCTCGTTTATTTGTTGAAAAAGCAACCCAAGTATCGTTTGGTGGATTGACTTTGCGACGTGCGTGTTTTGCAACATGATAAAAAAAGTTCTCATCAGTGTGTTGGGATAAGTATTCTGCAAATTGTTCCCCTAAAGCTTCTAGCTTAGGATGAATGTTCGTTTTAATTGCACTCATTCGTTCTTCGAGACCATCAACTGTAAAGACATCAAAATCAGTTGACTTGAATGTTTGTATTGTCATGATTGTTCCTCCAACTCCTATTTTGCTTTTATTTTAGCATAGCTTGTACTATTCATAAAAAAAACAGCACAAAAAAATTTAAATAAAAAAATATAATTTTGTTGCATAGATGATTTATCCAACATAGTATAGTATAAAACAAAAAATCAGAAAATTGAATTAATTCTAGTCCGAGGGCAGACGAATATTGGGAGGAGGCAAATAATATGAGACAGGTGATTAATGCGTTAAAGAGAACAGATGCCGAAAAGAGAATACCGGTGCTACGTTTGGAGCTAGATTATGAATTAGCAACTTTATATGATGCGATGATGGAAGATGATAAACAGAAAAAAGAAGAGTGTGTACAAAAGTTAGAAGTGTTAAGACTTGAAATGATTCGTTTAGAAGCGTAATAATAGTATATGTATAAAAAATTAGTTGGTGCGAACCTTATAAAGGGTTCGTTTTTTCTGTGAACAGTAAAGATCGGAGTGTTTAAACATGCAAGAAGTATGGAAAGACATCGATGCACACGCCAAACGGTGGATTCGGGATGCAGGAGAGCATTTAATGGCATCCATGAAAAAAGCACTTATTATAGAAACAAAATCCAATGCAGCTGACTTAGTTACAAATATGGACCGAGAGATAGAACAGTTTTTAATTGGGAAAATTAAAGAAACATTCCCGAATCATAATATTTTAGGAGAAGAAGGTTATGGAGACGAGATAACGTCTTCTGACGGGGTTGTTTGGTTAATTGATCCAATTGACGGCACGATGAACTTTGTTCATCAAAAAAGAAATTTTGCAATTTCAATTGGGATTTATGAGAACGGTATCGGAAAGATTGGACTTATTTATGATCCAGTACATGATGAACTATATCATGCAGTCAAGGGATCTGGAGCTTTTTGTAATGATATATCAATTCCTCCATTGGAAAAAGGAACTGTAGAGCAAGGTATTGTAGCTTTAAATGCGATATGGCTTACAGATAATCCATTGCTTAATATGGAAAGTATGATGGCACTTGTTAAGAAAGCAAGGGGCACGAGATCGTATGGCTGTGCAGCGTTAGAGATGGTGTACGTTGCAACAGGAAGAATAGATGCATATGTAACGCCGAGATTATCACCATGGGATTTTGGCGGAGGACAGATAATTGTAGAAGAAGTTGGAGGGAAGGTAACGACATTTTCTGGAGCGAAACTTTCTATCATAGAGAAGAGCAGTGTGCTAGTTGCAAAACCAGGAGTGTATGAAGAAGTGTTATCTTTTATATCAGAGCCACAAAAAAAGTAAGAGGCTATGTATAAGCTTCTTACTTTTTAGCGTTATTGTGATTTGCGCATTTTTCTTTTTGTTACAAAACCGTATCCAACTGCAACAAATGTACCGATAATGCAAATAATAATACCGATTGGACTATTTTCAGCAATCATAATGCCGATACCGATTAAGAAAATAACACCGATAATTGCGGTTAATAAAAAGCGATATTGAATGTGTTCCATTTCTTCACCCTCCAATCTCATTTTACTTTCACAAAAGTGAGAATACAACTATATTTTCATTCTTGCTTTTATTTTAATTGCTATTGTATCCCCTTCGCTCTTATAATAGAGAAGGATTAAAAAGACATTAGGAGTTGGACATGTTGAAAAAACGACAAGATTTACGTAATATAGCAATTATTGCCCACGTTGACCATGGTAAAACAACACTTGTTGACCAGTTATTACGTCAAGCGGGGACATTCCGTGCGAATGAACATATTGAAGAACGCGCAATGGATTCAAATGATCTAGAAAGAGAACGCGGTATTACAATTTTAGCGAAGAATACAGCGATTCACTATGAAGATAAAAGAATTAACATTTTAGATACACCAGGTCACGCTGACTTCGGTGGAGAAGTAGAACGTATCATGAAAATGGTTGATGGTGTTCTACTTGTTGTTGATGCATATGAAGGTTGTATGCCACAAACACGATTTGTTTTAAAGAAAGCTCTTGAGCAAAACTTAACTCCAATCGTTGTAGTAAACAAAATTGACCGTGACTTCGCTCGCCCTGATGAAGTAGTTGATGAAGTAGTTGACTTATTCATCGAACTTGGTGCAAACGAAGATCAATTAGAGTTCCCAGTTGTATTTGCATCAGCAATGAACGGAACAGCAAGCTTGGATTCAAATCCGGCAAATCAAGAAGAGAATATGAAATCATTATTCGATACAATTATCGAACATATTCCAGCACCAGTTGATAACAGCGAAGAGCCACTTCAATTCCAAGTAGCACTTCTTGATTACAACGACTACGTTGGACGTATTGGAGTTGGACGCGTATTCCGCGGTACAATGAAGGTTGGACAACAAGTTGCTTTAATGAAAGTTGACGGAAGTGTAAAACAATTCCGCGTAACGAAATTATTCGGTTACATTGGATTAAAACGTCAAGAAATTGAAGAAGCAAAAGCTGGAGATTTAGTAGCTGTTTCAGGTATGGAAGACATCAACGTAGGTGAAACGGTATGTCCGGTTGAGCATGAAGAGGCTTTACCATTATTACGTATTGATGAGCCAACGCTACAAATGACATTCCTTGTAAATAACAGCCCATTTGCAGGTCGTGAAGGTAAATTTATTACATCTCGTAAAATTGAAGAGCGTCTTCGTTCACAATTAGAAACAGATGTAAGTTTACGTGTAGATAATACAGATTCTCCTGATGCATGGATCGTATCTGGACGCGGGGAATTGCATTTATCTATCTTAATTGAAAACATGCGTCGTGAAGGTTATGAACTACAAGTATCTAAGCCTGAAGTAATTATTAAAGATATCGATGGCGTAAGATGTGAACCTGTAGAGCGCGTACAAATCGATGTTCCTGAAGAATACACTGGTTCTATTATGGAATCAATGGGTGCACGTAAAGGTGAAATGTTAGATATGGTGAATAACGGAAACGGTCAAGTTCGCCTTACTTTCATGGTTCCGGCACGTGGTTTAATTGGTTACACAACAGAATTCCTAACATTAACTCGTGGTTACGGTATTTTAAACCATACATTCGATTGCTACCAACCAGTACATGCTGGACAAGTGGGTGGACGTCGCCAAGGTGTTCTAGTTTCACTTGAAACAGGAAAAGCATCACAATACGGCATTATGCAAGTTGAAGACCGTGGTGTAATCTTCGTTGAACCAGGTACAGAAGTATATGCTGGTATGATCGTAGGAGAACATACTCGTGAGAACGACTTAACAGTTAACGTTGTGAAAATGAAACAACAAACTAACATTCGTTCTGCAACGAAAGATCAAACTTCAACAATGAAAAAACCACGCTTAATGACTCTAGAAGAGTCATTAGAGTACTTAAACGATGACGAGTTCTGTGAAGTAACTCCAGAATCAATTCGTTTACGTAAAAAGATTCTTGATAAGAGCGAACGTGAAAGAGCTGCTAAGAAAAAGAAATCTGTAGAAGCATAAAAAATAAAACAGCTACCTTTAAGGTAGCTGTTTTATTTTTTATGTTTATTTTTTAGAATATTTACTCTTTTTAGTGGACAGTATTTTTTTCGCAGGTTACTCTTGTATTAAGTACATAAAGAAATTTTGTTTTTTATGAGAAGGGGGGATAAATAGTGTTAGAAAGAATGTCTTTTTTTGCGAAATTATGTAAAGTTGATGAAAATCCAGAGTTAGGAATGTGGTTACTTTATGGGACGATTATTATATTAAGTGCTCTCGTCTATAATTTAGGATTTGCTAGAAAGTTGTCTGTACTAAAAAATATAGTAATATACATATCATTAGCAATTGGATGTACAGTATTAACCTTTTTTGCTGTATTTTTACCT
The DNA here is from genome assembly GCF_016625265.1 of Bacillus sp. S71. Lineage (NCBI taxonomy): Bacteria > Bacillati > Bacillota > Bacilli > Caryophanales > Bacillaceae > Bacillus > Bacillus sp. S71. The sequence continues at coordinate 428,476 of NZ_JACVUW010000002.1, forward strand.
GTTGGAGAAGGGCTTGTTGTAGCGGCAATTGTACTTGGAATTTATAGATTGCGTTTGCGTCAAGCGAAACAACAAAAAGCAGGGTGAGGGGGCGAAGTTTTATGCGTTCAGTACAAGATGCACTATATAATTGGTTAACAATTAAAACAGTTGCGGAAGCACGTCCGGATGATAGTGCTGCAAAAGAAACGTATTTGTTATTTCAAAATATGATATATGAAGAACATAAATTAAAAGATGTGGAAGTTAAAAAGAACGAGGAAATGTATTTAATTACATATGAAATGAATGGGGAAAGGAAATCTGCAAGGTTTCCGCTAGAAGCCATTGATTGTTTCTTGGATCAGATGAACCGCGAGCCAGAAAAATATAAATAAGTCCTTATCTATATGAGTAAGGACTTATTTACATTTTACCAATCGTCTTCGACTTTTTTATCACGATATAATCGAAAATTACCACTTGCATGACGTTCCATTGTACGCTCTGCAATTCGTTCCGAACATTCCATGCACATATATGTATGAATAGGGCGATTACGCAGTTTTTTTGCCGTAGGATTTTCATCATCTAACATATCTTTTTTATCACAAATCATACATTTGACTCTCATTTCGTCACCTCAATACGAATTCTATCAGTATAAGTATATCATGGAAGTATAATGTTTTTGAATAATAGTGGGAAAAAATAATATTTTCGCAATTCGAAAAATAAGTTATGATAAGGATATACCAAGTATGTTTGGAGGTGAAAATATGGCGAATGTAGTAGAGCCTACTTTAACAGAGGGTTTAGTACAAACGTTGCGTAAAGAGTGTATTGTGATGATAGCAACGACAGATTTCGAAAAACAAGTTCCTAACGTAAGTGCTATTTCTTGGGTGTATGCAGTGAGCAAAACTAGTATTCGATTTGCAGTAGATCAACGTTCACGTATTGTGGAAAATATAAGGCATAATACAGGTGTAGTATTGACTATAATGGCGAATGAATCCGTATTTTCTATAAGTGGTGCAGGTGAAATTTTGACAGATAGAATGGAAGGTATTTCTTTGAAATTAACTGTAATAGAAGTTAATGTGCAAGAAGTACGTGATGTTATGTTTTATGGAGCGAAACTTGCAATTGAACCAACATATGAAAAAACATACGATCTTCGGGCGGCCAAAAAGCTGGATAACGAAGTACTAGTAGGAATAAGAGAATTATAAATGTGCTAAATAAGAAATTCGTTTATTCACTTTTGTAATCGGTTATTGTGATTTAACGTTAATAATTATAATAAAAAGTAATATATTGAATAGAAATGAATAAAGAATAAATAAAAGGTTTAATGACTATGATTTTCGATTCTACCTCGTTTACACGGTACATATAATTATAACAATGGTTCGTCCATATTTTATGGATGAAACCCTTGTTCTACAAATTTAAAAGTGGAGTCAGGGGGTAACAGGTTGGATAAAATTTATGTGTTAGATACGAATGTACTTTTGCAGGATCCTTTATCTATTTTTTCATTTGAAACCAATGAAGTAGTGATTCCAGCAGTTGTATTAGAAGAGGTTGATTCGAAAAAACGTTATATGGATGAAGTAGGACGAAATGCTCGTTATGTATCTAAGTTAATAGATAAATTTCGTGAAATAGGAAAGCTGCATGAAAGTATCCCGCTAGAAAATGGCGGAACATTTCGTATTGAATTAAACCATCGTTCATTTGTGCAACTACAAGATATTTTTGTAGAAAAAACAAATGATAATCGAATTTTAGCTGTAGCAAAAAATCTATCTTTAGAAGAACAGGAAAAAGAGGACGGGAAGTCTGTTATTTTAGTAAGTAAAGATGTACTCGTAAGGGTAAAAGCTGATGCAATTGGTTTGAAGGCTGAAGATTATTTAAGTGATCGCGTAATTGAAGTAGAAAATATATATTCTGGCTTTTTAGAAGGATATATATCAAAAGAACAATTGGATTATTTTTATGAGAAAGGTGAATTGCCTCTATCTGAAATTGCGAATCACCCTTTTTACCCAAATCAATTTGTAGTAATGAAAGATGCATTAGGGGGCTCTAGTTCTGCGCTTGGCATTGTGGATCACTTAGGTAAGAAGGTAAAGAAACTTATTTTTCACAATGAACAAGTGTGGGGGATACGACCACGAAACGTGCAGCAAATTATGGGATTAGAATTGTTGCTTCGTGAAGATATTCCGCTTGTAACATTAACGGGGAAAGCCGGCACAGGAAAAACGTTACTTGCGTTAGCTTCGGGACTTATGCAAACAGAAGACTTAGGGTTATATAAAAAATTACTCGTTGCAAGACCAATTGTCCCAGTCGGAAAAGATATCGGTTATTTACCAGGAGAAAAAGAAGAAAAGTTAAGACCATGGATGCAACCAATTTTTGATAACCTAGAGTATTTATTTAATACGAAAAAGCCAGGAGAGTTAGATGCTATTTTAGCTGGAATGGGTTCGATTGAAGTAGAAGCCCTTACTTATATACGCGGGAGAAGTATTCCAGATCAGTTCATTATCATTGACGAAGCACAAAATTTAACAAAGCATGAAGTGAAAACGATACTAACTAGGGTAGGGGAAAAGAGTAAGATTGTATTGATGGGAGATCCTCAGCAAATTGATCACCCATATTTAGATGAATATAATAATGGCTTAACGTATGTTGTAGAGAAGTTTAAAGAACAGCGCATTAGTGGTCATGTGAAGTTTGTTAAAGGGGAGCGATCTAATTTAGCTCAACTAGCAGCAGATTTATTGTAAAAAGGAGTGAGCTTAAGCTCACTCCTTTTTTTTAAATAATTGTAAATTTACGGATGTTCCGGATTGGATTTTGTCGATTAGATCCATCATTGAAATAGAGATGAACAGGTCCGTCTTCTTTTAATGGCTTTCCTTCTTTTGAAAAACCTAGTATAGCATTTTTGACAGTTTCTAATGGAAGTGTCATTGTATGATCTACAGTTTCAATTTCAACTTGCGTAGCGTCCTCTAAAATTTCAGCGTTAGCAAGGAATGGATGAAATGGTATACCAAATGTTCCAGTAATTAGCTGTTCTTTTTTATATTTCTTTACACTTTGTTGTATCGGCGGGAAGGCAGCACCATCACGAATTTCACGATCCCAATGTTCTGAAGTGTTTTTTAAATAAGTTTCTAGTTCAGACGTGTTTTCTCTAGTTTCATCAAAGTAAGTTGTCAAATCTACTTTTCGATCATCAAAGATCCAAACAGTTGGATCAATAGTGATTGGAAAACGTACTTTTCCGTTAATAAATAAAATTTCGCTCATTGTTGTTCCCCCATTTGTGTTATACTCCCACTTTTCAGTATAATAGCATTAGACACTGTTGTCACAAAAAATGTTTCTATTGCAATTTATTAAAACTATCGCTAATATTAATAGATAGGATAGAGGAGAGTAGGACGGAAACGGAGGGAATCAATTTGGCGTCTGAGACAGTAGCAAATCATCAGGAAAAGGCACTAGCCCTTCTACAAGCGGATGCAGAGAAGATTTTAAGACTTATTAAGGTGCAAATGGACCATCTTACAATGCCGCAATGTCCATTATATGAAGAAGTGTTAGACACACAAATGTTTGGACTATCCCGCGAGGTCGATTTTGCAGTTCGCCTTGGTCTTATTGCAGAAGAACAAGGGAAAGCAATGTTAGGTGAGCTCGAACGTGAGTTATCTGCACTTCATGAAGCGTTTACAAACAAACAACAATAACGGGTTCAAATAAGGGGGCTCAAACTAAATTAGTTTGGGCTTTTTATTTGTATAATAAAGCAGGAAGAATCAATGTACATATGGAATACAACAATAATTAAATTGAAACAGAAAGAGGAAATGAAATGAAAAAAGTATGGAAATCAATGGATTATTCATTGTTACTTCCTCTTGTTATCTTATGTGTGCTGGGAGTAATAATGGTATATAGTTCTAGTTCCATTGTTGCGATTTCGAGATTTGATAAACCAGCAAATTTCTTTTTTAAAAGACAATTAATTACTTTAGTTGTTGGGACAATAGTATTAATAATTATTGCTACTATCCCATATAAAGTTTGGAGAAAACGAATTTTTTTGTTGGGGAGTTACGGTGCTAGTGTTGCCTTATTAGCTGCAGCTGCCTTTTTCACTAAGAAAGTAAACGGTGCAAATGGCTGGATATTTGGAATACAGCCTGCAGAATTTGTTAAGATAACAGTTATTCTTGTCTTAGCTCATTTCTTTGCCAAAAGACAAGAAACGAATACACCTGTTTCCAAAGGGTCAGGTCCAGTACTTATTGGTGTTGGTATAATCATGTTTTTAATATTAAAGCAAAATGATTTAGGTACTGATTTGTTAATTGCAGGAACAGTAGGAATTATGTTTCTTTGTTCGGGAGTACAGGTTAACTTATGGATTAAACGAATTGCTTTAACTTCTATAGTATGGATTCCGGCACTATATCTTCTTGGTAATTATGCATTAAATCCATATCAAAAGGCGCGTTTTTCTGTTTTCCTTGATCCGTTTAATGATCCTCAAAAGGATGGGTTTCAATTAGTGAATTCATTTATTGGAATCGCTTCTGGAGGGCTTAATGGTAGAGGATTAGGGAATAGTGTACAAAAATATGGTTATTTACCAGAACCGCAAACGGATTTTATAATGGCAATTATATCTGAAGAACTTGGTTTTATAGGTGTAGCTATCATTTTAATCTGTTTATTACTTATTATTATTCGGTCATTTAGAGTTGCACAAAAATGTACAGATCCATTTGGAAGTTTAATAGCTATCGGAATTGCAAGCTTGTTTGGAGTTCAAACGTTTATTAATGTTGGTGGTATGTCTGGAGTAATACCACTTACAGGAGTACCATTACCGTTTGTCAGCTATGGTGGTAGTTCTTTATTAGCTAATCTACTTGCGATGGGAATACTACTTAATATTGCTAGTCATGTAAAACGAGAAGAGAAACAGCAGAATGAGGTAATAAAAGAAAGAGAACAAAATGGACCACATCTTGTAGTTGTAAAATAAAAAACACATCGTGCTTTAGAGCATGATGTGTTTTTTATTTTCAAGTAGTTTTAAATATGATGTATTAATTTCTCTTTCAGTTAAAAGATATATCACATTTGTTTAAATGTGATATACAATTAAGTTGTTAGAAAAGGAAGAGGTATGCTATACTATTTTTGTGAAACAAATTGCACAGAAAACTTATCATTTGTTAAAAAATAAGGTATGATGGATAAAAATAAAGTGAAGCTTTCTAAGTATAATATAATGTGGAAAGTGAAGAACTTCACGCTTTTTAAGGTGTGTATATATTTTATCTCTAGAGTGGTAGGAAAGTAGAGGGGGAAAATCATGACAAAGCTGCAACGTATTCAAAAAGTATTGGTAGCTAACCGTGGAGAGATTGCAATTCGTGTGTTTCGAGCTTGTTCGGAACTTGGATTAAAAACAGTTGCAATCTATTCGAAAGAGGATAGTGGTTCTTATCATCGCTATAAAGCCGATGAGTCCTATTTAGTTGGGGAAGGAAAAAAACCAATTGATGCTTATCTAGATATTGAAGGCATTATTGAGATTGCAAAAAGTAATCATGTAGATGCAATCCACCCTGGATATGGTTTCTTGTCAGAAAATATTCAATTCGCGAAACGTTGCGAAGAAGAAGGAATTATCTTTATCGGTCCGAAAAGTAAGCATTTAGATATGTTTGGAGATAAAGTGAAAGCAAGAACACAAGCGCAGCTAGCACAAATTCCAGTTATACCTGGTAGTGATGGTCCAGTAGATTCATTAGAAGAAGTCGAAAAATTTGCTGAAAAGTATGATTACCCGATTATTATTAAAGCGTCCCTTGGTGGTGGCGGTCGTGGTATGCGTATTGTGCGTACTAGTGAGGAATTAGGAGAATCATATAATCGAGCAAAATCAGAAGCGAAAGCAGCCTTTGGTAATGATGAAGTTTACGTCGAAAAATTCGTTGAAAAACCTAAACATATAGAAGTACAAATTTTAGCAGATGAAGAAGGCAATGTTGTTCATTTATACGAGCGTGACTGTTCTGTACAACGTCGTCATCAAAAAGTTGTAGAAATAGCACCGAGTGTATCACTTTCAGATGATCTGCGTCAGCGTATTTGTGATGCTGCTGTGAAGTTAACGAAAAATGTAAACTATTTAAATGCAGGGACAGTTGAATTCCTTGTAAAAGATGATGAGTTTTACTTTATTGAAGTAAATCCACGTGTTCAAGTAGAACATACGATTACAGAGATGATCACAGGAGTCGATATCGTTCAATCACAAATTTTAATAGCTGATGGACATGCATTACATAGTAAAATAGTAGGTGTTCCGAAGCAAGAGGAAGTGGTTGTACACGGATTTGCAATCCAATCTCGTGTAACAACTGAAGACCCACTAAATAATTTTATGCCGGATACAGGAAAAATTATGGCGTATCGATCAGGCGGTGGTTTTGGTGTGCGTCTTGATACAGGAAATAGCTTCCAAGGTGCAGTTATTACACCATACTACGATTCTTTACTTGTAAAAGTTACAACTTGGGCACTTACTTTTGAGCAAGCTGCTGCAAAAATGGAACGTAACTTAAAAGAATTCCGTATTCGTGGTATTAAAACAAATATTCCATTCCTAGAGAATGTAGTAAAACATAAAAACTTCTTATCAGGAGAATATGATACTTCGTTTATTGATGTGTCACCTGAACTATTCTTGTTCCCGAAACGTAAAGACCGCGGAACGAAAATGTTAAATTATATTGGTTCAGTAACAGTAAATGGCTTCCCAGGAGTAGGGAAAAAAGAAAAGCCAATATTCCCAGATGCTCGTATTCCATGTTTAAAACATTCAGAGCCAATCCAAAATGGAACGAAACAAATTTTGGACGAGCGTGGAGCAGATGGATTAGTAAAATGGGTACAGGATCAAAACCGTGTACTTTTAACGGATACAACATTCCGTGATGCACATCAGTCATTACTTGCAACTCGTATTCGTACAAAAGATTTACATCAAATTGCAGAGCCAACAGCAAGAATGTTACCAAACCTATTCTCAGCTGAAATGTGGGGCGGTGCAACGTTTGATGTCGCGTATCGTTTCTTAAAAGAAGATCCATGGGAACGATTACTAGATCTTCGTGAAAAAATGCCGAACGTTTTATTCCAAATGTTACTACGTTCGTCAAACGCAGTTGGCTACAAAAACTATCCAGATAATTTAATTCAAAAATTTGTGGAGTGTTCTGCTCAAGCAGGCATTGATGTGTTCCGTATTTTTGATAGTTTAAACTGGGTAGAAGGTATGAGAGTTGCAATTGATGCTGTACGAGATACTGGTAAAATTGCAGAAGCAACAATGTGCTACACAGGAGATATTCATGATCCATTACGTAGTAAATATGATTTGAATTATTATAAAAACTTAGCAAAAGAGTTGGAAGCATCGGGAGCTCACATTTTAGGTATTAAAGATATGGCTGGCTTACTAAAACCAAACGCAGCATATGATTTAGTTTCAGCATTAAAAGAGACGGTATCGATTCCGATTCACCTGCATACGCACGATACGAGTGGAAATGGTATATTAACGTATACGAAGGCAATTGAAGCAGGGGTTGATATTGTCGATGTAGCAGTGAGTTCTATGGCTGGTCAAACGTCACAACCGAGTGCGAACACATTATTCTATGCACTAGGTGGAAATGAAAGACAACCAGATGTTAATATCGATTCTTTAGAAAAGCTATCTCATTATTGGGAAGATGTACGCAAATACTATGCACCGTTTGAAAGTGGTATGAATGCACCTCACACAGAGGTATATATGCATGAAATGCCAGGTGGACAGTATAGTAATCTTCAGCAACAAGCGAAGGCGGTTGGTTTAGGAGATCGCTTTGATGAAGTGAAAGTAATGTACCGTCGTGTGAATGACATGTTTGGAGATATTGTAAAAGTAACACCGTCATCAAAAGTTGTTGGCGATATGGCGTTATTTATGGTTCAAAACCACCTGACAGAACAAGATGTTTTAGAGCGTGGACATGCTTTGGACTTCCCTGGATCTGTTGTTGAAATGTTCTCTGGTGATTTAGGTCAACCGTACGGTGGTTTCCCGAAAGAATTGCAAAAGATTATTTTAAAAGGGAAAGAGCCGTTAACAGTAAGACCAGGTGAACTACTAGAGCCAGTAGATTTCGATGCGTTAAAAGAAGAATTATTCCATAAACTTGGACGCGAAGTAACAATTTTTGATGTAGTTGCATATGCATTATATCCAAAAGTATTTATGGACTATGAAAAAGTTGCTGAGCTTTATGGAAATGTATCTGTACTTGATACACCGACATTCTTCTATGGTATGAGGCTAGGTGAAGAAATTGATGTGGAAATTGAACAAGGTAAGACATTGATGGTTAAACTTGTATCAATTGGAGAACCACAGCCGGATGGAAATCGTGTCCTTTACTTGGAATTTAATGGTCAACCACGTGAAATTGTCGTGAAAGACGAGAGTGTGAAAGCAACAGTTGCACAACGTGTGAAAGGAAACCGTGAAAATCCAAATCACATTAGTGCAACAATGCCAGGAACGGTAATTAAAGTAGTTGTAAAAGAAGGCGATGAAGTGAAAAAAGGCGATTCTATGGCAATTACAGAAGCGATGAAAATGGAAACGACAGTTCAAGCGCCGTTCAATGGTAAAGTGAAAAAAGTATATGTTAACGATGGTGATGCAATTCAAACGGGTGATTTACTTATTGAATTAGATCACTAAAATAAAAAAAGAGCTGTGTAAATACAGCTCTTTTCTTTATTGCAAAAAATCCCTTGCCGAATTGGCAAGGGATTTTAGTTTTAAATTATTTTGTTTGTTTAGAAGTTGATCCGGCTTCTTTTGCATTCACTTTACTTCTTGTTCCTAACATAACTAAATAGCATAGTACGGCAAACAAGCAAGAAATGAATAGAGAATGTAACAATGCCATTGCTAAACTAGCGTTTGTAAATACAACTAAAATTCCTACTACAGCTTGAAGTGTAACGAGGATAAATGAAATGATCCATCCCCAATATACTACAGGTTGCTGTTTGTAATGACGAATAGCGAGAATCATCGCGTAAAGTATCCAAGCGAAAATTAACATTGCTGCAACTCTATGGCCCATTTGAACCCATTCATGTAGTTGAGTTGGCATAGGTCTGTTTTTGCTACATAAAGGAAAGTCTGGACAGGCTAAGCTAGCTCGTTCGTGACGTACTAAAGCACCTGTGTAGACGACGATATAACTGTAAATTGTTACACCATAAATATGAAATTTCATTTTTTTGTCCATAATAAGAGAACGTGCATCAAATTTTTGGTCAATTTCAAAGATAAGACACGTTAATAAAATGACAGAAGCAAATGAAATTAAGGAAATACCGAAATGGATAGCAAGTACAGCTGGCATTTGTCCCCAAACAACTGCTGCTGCTCCCATTAATGCTTGTGCAACTAAAAATACGAAGGATAAAATTGCTAACGTTTTTGTTTCACGCACATGTTTATAATATTTCCAGGACAAAATACAAAGGAGAGTGACAAGAATTCCAGCTGATCCTGATGTTAATCGGTGGCTAAGTTCAATAATAGTTTCCATTGATAAATTAGATGGAACAAATTCACCGTTACAAAGTGGCCATGATTTACCACAACCTTGACCAGAACCTGTTTTTGTAACTAAAGCGCCTCCTAATAAAACTATTAATAAATCAAGGCTTGTAATGACTGCTAACCATTTAATAAAGCGTTGCAATCTCTTTCACCATCTTTCTGCTATGAAGTTATTGCGAAATATTTTCATCCCATTATGTATAGAATAAAACGCGCTAGTTCCTATGATATATAAAAAATAATAAAATAGCAAAGAAATGGAGGGGAAAGGAAAGGGGGATAAAATAGGTGTAAAAACAGGGTTCCTAAGGAAAAATTTAGGTGAAAAATAGGCTATTTTGAAAAGAAATGGGGAGAATACGTGTTAAATAGGATAAAATAGTTTATTATAGAAGGTAACATCATGTTATGATAAGGACAAGTCAGAATGAAGTTTTTTATATTCGACACAAAAAGTTCATGTTTTCTTCACAAAATGTTCGGGAAATATGATTTAATATATTGGAGTATGGGCGTAGATTAGTAGTAGAATGGGTTAACAATGTTTCTACTGTAATAATATTGCTATATAGAAGCGAATTATTTCATTTGAAATAGGCGCAAAAAGAAAGATGAAAGTTTTAAGAGGGGGTTAGAGTGATGAACCATGCAACAAGTGAGCTGCATGATGAGTCCGCTGTTACAAGTGTACCGGAAACAACTCGGATACAAGATTTAAAAGCACTCGTTAAAATGGGGATTGTAAACTCAAATACACTTACTGTATTTACAGGATTTTGGTTGGCATTACACTTTAATGGATTAAGTGTAATGGACAATCTGGATAAGTTATTCTTTACAATCGTTGGTTCTGGATTAGTTATGGCAGGGGTATGTTGTTTAAACAACTACATTGATCGAGACATCGATCCATTAATGGAAAGAACAAAGACCCGTCCAACGGTTACTGGAAAGTATAAACCAGGATTTGCACTTACATTTGGACTAGTCATATTACTTCTTGGTTTTGTATTTTTATTATTAACAACACCAATGGCAGTCTTAATGGGATTTATTGGTGCTTTCACATATGTTGTTCTATATAGTTTATGGACAAAGAGAAAGTATACGCTAAATACTGTTGTAGGTAGTATATCTGGTGCAGTTCCACCTTTAATTGGATGGGCAGCAATCGATCCATCTTTAGGTCATCCAATTGCTTGGATGTTATTTTTAATTATGTTTATTTGGCAAATCCCACATTTCCTTGCATTAGCGATGAAACGTGTTGATGAATATCGAAATGCAGGAATTCCAATGCTTCCTGTAGTTCATGGATTTGAAATTACGAAACGCCAAATTATGATTTGGACAGTATGTTTATTACCACTACCATTTTATATGAGTGGACTAGGGATAACATTTATGGTAATTGCAACACTGCTTAACATCGGATGGATCGCTTTAGGATTTTATGGATTCCGTAAGAAAGATGACATAAAATGGTCCGTGCAAATGTTTGTTTATTCCCTAAATTATTTAACAATCTTATTTGTATCAATGATTGTAGTTACATTCTTCTAAGACAACGACATAATTGGATTTCTTTACGTTGAGATTTACTTTACTTAACTATAAAGTACAATCTAATTCACAAGGAAAGTGGGGGTTGTTTGTATGAAGAAACAGTGGCGACTGCTTTCGTTCGTTTCACTGCTGGCTTTACTGTTAGGGGGATGCGGTAAAGCCTTTCAATCTACTTTAATTCCGCAAGGAGAAGTAGCAAAAATGCAATATGATTTACTTCTACTGGCAAGTGCAATCATGGTAGGAGTAGTACTAGTAGTTACTATTATTTTCTTGTATGTAATTGTGCGTTTCCGACAAAAGAAAGGTCAGGAAGATTATATTCCAGAGCAAGTTGAAGGAAATCACAAGCTAGAAATTATATGGACAGTTATTCCGATTATTCTTTTACTAATCTTAGCTGTTCCAACGGTTACATATACATTCAAACTTGCTGATGTAAGTGCGATGGAGAAAAAGAATATTGATAAAGATACTATCGTTGTTGATGTAACAGCGAATCTTTATTGGTGGGAATTTTCTTATAAATCAGAAAAGATAGTAACTTCGCAAGATTTAGTCATCCCCACAGGTAAGAAAGTGTATTTAAATTTGAAGGGTGCCGATATTAAACACTCATTTTGGGTTCCATCTTTAGCTGGGAAAATGGATACAAATACAGACAATGTGAACAAAATGTGGTTAAAGGCAGATAAATCGGGCACTTATAATGGTTTTTGTACAGAATTTTGCGGCCCATCACATTCTTTAATGCAATTTAAAGTGAAAGCTTTAGATGAAAGCGAGTACAAAAATTGGCTTGCTGATATGAAGAAGATTGATGGGAAGAAAGAAGTAGCTTCAACAAAGGCGCAAGAGGGCCAAGAAATATTTAATAAAAGCTGTATTGGTTGTCACGCAGTTGGATCTAATGATAGTAGACCACCTTCCGCTCGTATCGCACCAAACTTAGCAAACTTTGCGGATCGCGATATGGTTGCCGGTATTGCCGAAAACAATGAAGAAAACTTAAAAAAATGGCTGAAAGATCCTGAAAATATGAAGCCAGGAAACAAAATGACTGGCAAATATGGCAACTTAACGGATGATCAAATTGATGCATTAAATGCATACTTACAAACGTTAAAAGTTGAAAAGTAAAGAGGGATTATTCGCGAAGGGGAGGTTGAAAACGTGAGTTCTGTAGCAAAAAAACAGGGGATGGGTGCTGTCATATGGGATTATTTAACGACAGTAGACCATAAAAAGATTGCCATTCTCTATTTAATTGCAGGTGGATTGTTTTTTGTAATAGGCGGAATAGAAGCTCTATTTATTCGCCTTCAATTAGCGATTCCTAACAACGCTTTTCTTGTTGGGGATGCTTATAATCAAGTATTGACGATGCACGGTACAACAATGATTTTCCTCGCAGCTATGCCACTCGTGTTTGCATTTATGAACGCCGCTGTACCACTTCAAATTGGTGCACGTGATGTAGCGTTCCCGTTTTTGAATTCACTCGGATTTTGGTTATTTTTCTTTGGTGGAGTATTTTTAAATTTAAGTTGGTTTTTAGGTGGAGCACCTGATGCAGGATGGACATCTTATGCATCTTTAGCTTTAGCTTCTAAAGGTCATGGTGTTGATTTCTATGTACTCGGTTTGCAAATCTCAGGTATTGGTACATTAATTGGAGGGATTAACTTCCTTGTCACCATTATTAATATGCGTGCGCCAGGAATGACGTATATGCGTATGCCGATGTTTACATGGACGACATTTGTAACATCTTCGCTTATATTATTCGCTTTTCCACCGTTAACTGTAGGATTAGGACTTTTAATGTTAGATCGTTTATTTGGAACAAGTTTCTTTAATCCAGCATTGGGTGGGAATACAATTATATGGGAGCATTTATTCTGGATTTTCGGTCATCCAGAAGTATACATTCTTATACTCCCAGCTTTCGGAATATTCTCAGAAATCTTCGCGACATTTTCGAAAAAACGATTGTTTGGTTATTCATCGATGGTGTTTGCGACTGTATTAATTGGATTTTTAGGATTTATGGTATGGGCGCATCATATGTTTACTGTTGGACTTGGTCCAGTTGCTAATGCTATTTTCTCAGTTGCAACAATGGCGATTGCGGTTCCGACTGGTATCAAAATATTCAACTGGCTCTTTACAATGTGGGGCGGAAATATTCGTTTTACGACACCGATGATGTGGGCAGTAGCTTTCATTCCATCATTCGTCATGGGTGGAGTTACAGGGGTTATGCTAGCATCTGCACCAGCTGATTATCAATTTCATGATAATTATTTCGTAGTAGCACATTTTCATTATGTAATCGTTGGCGGTGTTGTATTTGGTTTACTTGCAGGAGCTCATTATTATTGGCCACTGATGTTTAATAAAGTATTAAATGAAACATTAGGAAAGATAACGTTTTGGCTATTCTTTATCGGTTTCCATTTAACGTTCTTTATTCAGCATTTCCTTGGCTTGATTGGTATGCCGCGCCGTTACTACACATATCTTGAAGGGCAAGGGTTGGAAATGGGGAATATGATTAGTTCTATCGGAGCGGTGTTTATGGCTCTTGGGACGATTGTTCTTCTATTCAATGTAATTAAAACGACAGTATCAAAAGAAAAAGCTGGTCGTGATCCGTGGGATGCACGTACATTAGAATGGACGATGCCAGCACCGACACCAGAATATAACTTTAAACAACTACCATTTGTTCGCGGATTAGATCCGTTTTGGATTGAAAAACGTGAAGGTAATAAAGAGATGACAGCAGCGGAACCAATTGGTGATATTCATATGCCAAATCCTTCGTTTTCACCATTTGTCATTTCTTTCGGATTGTTTATAGCGGCATTTGGTGCAATGTATATGCAGGGCGGAAAAGATAAGTTCTGGTTATTAGTAGCAATTATTGGTTTAATCATTACATTTGGCGCAATGTTCCTACGTTCAGTAATCGATGATCATGGATACCATATTCATAAGGAAGATTTAGATGATAAGGGGGGCAAGGCATAATGCATGTAGATGAAAAATTAACGAATGAAACATTTCCAGCAGAGCCTGAAAAAGCAACCCTTGAAGGGAAAAATAAGTTTGTCGGTTTTTGGTTATTTCTTGGAGGCGAAACAGTGTTGTTCGCTTCTTTATTCGGAACATATTTAGCATTAAAGAATTCTACAAATGGTGGACCAACATCTCAAGAAATGTTCCAAATGCCACTCGTTTTCATTATGACGATGCTTTTATTAACGAGTAGCTTAACAAGTGTATATGCGATGTATCACATGAAAAACTTTAACTTTAAGAAAATGCAACTTTGGTTACTAGTAACTGTATTGCTAGGTTTAGGATTTTTAGGGTTTGAGATATATGAGTTTTATCATTATACACATGAATTTAAGCATACTATGAGAAGTAGTGCGTTTGGCTCTGCATTTTATGCTCTTGTTGGTACACATGGACTCCACGTATTGTTTGGGTTGTGTTGGATTTTAACATTAATCTTTAGAAATGCGAAGAGAGGTCTAAATTTATACAATGCACCGAAGTTTTATGTTGCATCAATTTATTGGCACTTTATTGACGTAGTTTGGGTGTTTATTTTCACTGTAGTATATTTAATGGGAATGGTGGGATAAACAATGGCGATAAAGCAAACAAATAATCCTAAAGTTGATCTTGTTTATCGGAAGAGAAAAAGTGCGGAGGAAATGAAGCATCAAGTTATTACGTTTGCATTAATGATTTTTTTAACATTAGTTGCATTTGTAGCAGTGGCGTATCCAAAAACTTTTAGTCCGACTTTCTCTGTGCCATTTATTTTACTATTAGCAGTGGTACAAGTAATTTTTCAATTGTATTATTTTATGCATATGAGCCATAAAGGACATGAAGCAGCAAGTTTCTTTCTTTACTCTGGCCTGCTAATAGGGTTAATTACAATTTTAGCTTTTATGACAATTGTGTGGATTTGAAAAGTGAAATATAAGGGAGCTTGTGTTGTCACAGCTCCCTCTTCATATTATGGGATAACCTTACGAAGGTAGGTGTGAAAATGAGTAACTTGTGGATATTTGGTTTTCAGGCTTTATGGAGTCCAATTTTTTTATTATTTATGCTTTCGATTCTTATTGGGTACTTCTTAATTATTGGACCTTATAGAATGCGATTTGAAAATGCGACGAAGGTAAGTAAGAAGCAAATTTTTTATTTTACGACTGGTATTGTTCTTTTGTATTTTGTAAAGGGAGGGCCTATTGATTTAATTGGTCATATTATATTTAGTGCTCATATGTTTGAAATGGCAGTCATGTATATTGCAGTTCCACCGTTACTGTTGCTTGGTATACCAACTTGGTTATATCGTTACATTACTTCTTTTAAGTTCGTTCAAATTATATTAAAGGTATTTGCTAAACCACTTATTGCGTTGTTTGTATTTAACGGCCTGTTTTCTTTTTATCATTTACCAGTTGTTTTTGATACGGTAAAACAAAGTCAAATTGCTCATCCTATTTGTCTCGCTATATTGTTTTTTACAGCAATCATGATGTGGTGGCCGATGTTAAATCCATTACCAGAATATCAAACGTTAAGTGATATAAAGAAACTTGGTTACATGTTTGCTAATGGTATATTATTAACGCCAGCTTGTGCGTTAATAATTTTTGCGACAGCCCCGTTATTTGCAACGTATACGGATCCGGCTGCTTGGATGAAAGCGATGGAACTATGTGTACCAGCGGGCACTTTATCAGATTTAAATATAACGGGACCGGAATTTTTGCACTGGATGCCAGTAGTACAAGACCAGCAAACTGGTGGTATCATAATGAAAATTGTCCAGGAAATAGTGTACGGTACAATTATAGGCTATGTATTCTTTAGATGGGCACGTAGAGAACGTGAAAAGGATAAGGAGCAGTTACAGCAATTGCCGCCGTATTTACAAACTAAGTAAAAAAAGCGTATGGGATTCCATACGCTTTTTCTTTTTTAGTTTTAGCTTTTTATAAAAGATTGAATTTTCTAATTATTTATGTTAAGTTAGTGTAGGCGTGTACTAAAAGTGGATATAAAATTTACTACTAGCTTTCATACGCAATAATTCCATATGTAGTGCAAGTTTTTTAGAGAGTTACAAATATATATTGTTATCTTTAATAAATACGAACTATTTTAAGGGGGAATTTAAATGGGTAGTAGTGGAAGTATGGTAAAGCCGATTAGTGGTTTTTTGACAGCGCTAATTCAATATCCAGTACCGGTAGTAGAGTCACGTGCAGACATTGATAAACAAATTCAACAAATCATAAAAACAATTCATTCGACCAAATCAGGTTACCCTGGATTAGAATTGATAGTATTTCCTGAATATAGTACACAAGGGCTCAATACAAAAAAATGGACTACAGAAGAATTTTTATGTACAGTGCCTGGGCCAGAAACAGACTTATTTGCTGAGGCATGTAAGGAATCTAAAGTATATGGTGTTTTTTCAATAATGGAAAAAAACCCTGATGGTGGAGAGCCATATAATACAGCAGTTATTATTGATCCACAAGGTGAAATGATTTTGAAGTATCGTAAGCTAAATCCTTGGGTGCCAGTCGAGCCTTGGAAAGCTGGAGATTTAGGCTTACCTGTTTGTGATGGACCTGGAGGAAGTAAATTAGCTGTTTGTATTTGTCATGATGGCATGTTCCCTGAAGTAGCTCGTGAAGCGGCCTATAAAGGTGCAAATGTCTTGATTCGTATTTCTGGGTATAGCACACAAGTTAGTGAACAATGGATGCTAACCAATCGTTCAAATGCATGGCAGAATTTAATGTATACATTGTCGGTAAACTTAGCGGGTTATGATGGTGTATTTTATTACTTTGGTGAAGGACAAGTATGTAATTTTGATGGGACTACTTTAGTACAGGGGCATCGAAATCCTTGGGAGATTGTTACTGCTGAAGTATATCCAGAACTAGCAGATCAGGCTAGATTAGGATGGGGATTAGAAAATAATATATATAATCTAGGTTCAAGAGGATATGTAGCAACTCCTGGTGGGGTGAAAGAAAACCCATATACGTTTGTAAAAGATTTAGCTGAAGGTAAATATAAGGTTCCTTGGGAAGATGAGATTAAAGTAAAAGATGGATCTATTTATGGATATCCAGTAAAAAAAACGATTCATTCTTAGGGGAGGGAAAAAACAAGCGCATCATATTGATGCGCTTGTTTTTGTTAATCAATAATTTGAAGTTCTTTTAACTCTTTTTCGACATTTTGTAGGAGTTGTTCACTTTTTTGAAGTACATTCGTTGGGAAAGTCTCATCATCGCCATATTCAACGCCGTGAGGATAATAATGTTTTCCTAATAAGGGAGGGAGTAGTTTTACTTCAGCGTGTCTACTGCCAATGTCACCTTCAACAGCAACGCCTTGCACTCGCAAATAATAAACATCATTTAATATTTCAAATTTATAATCGTATGTAACCCGTTCATAATCCCACTGTCCAGCAAGTACGAAGTGGTTGTTTTCCATGATTTCAGTTAAAAGAGTTAATTCAACGACGGCTCCATTAAATTTCGTATTTGTAAATTGCATATAATACCTCCTTTTTTAATGTTACACCATTATTTTTATAATAGTATGAATAATAAGAAAGTGCAATTCATATTGAGAGAAAAGGGATAATCCAGACTTTTTTCACAAAAATATGATATAGTGAAAAGAGTACGGTACACACAAAAAGAAAGAAAAGGATTTGTGTATATCTCAATTTTATGTTTTGTTCAGGAGGTATATCGTTTGAAGAAATTATTGCGTATCGTAATGATTACAATTTTAATTTTAGCTGTTGATTTATACGGGAAATTACTCGTTTCACAATATATATTAACCCCATCTCAATCAAAGCAAGAAAATAAAATTGTGAAAAAGAAAAAGCAAATTAAGGAAGACTCCTCAGACACTGTTTTAAATATGATTGGTGAAGACTCTGAAAATTTATTAGCGAAGTGGGGAGAACCCTCTCGAATAGAGCCATCTGCATACGGATATGAATGGTGGGTATACAATCAGGATTTAACTCAGTATGTTCAATTCGGAGTTTCTGAACGTAAAGTTATAACGGCGTACGCTGCTGGTGAACAAGTTAAGGTTCCACCTTATTATATAAATGAAAAATATGAAGAAGTATATAAAAAAAGTCCGCTTTCGCATGAAATTTCATTAAAAAGAGGGAAAAATAGTTATCAATTTGAACTATCTGATACCGAAGTCATGGAACAACCGTTAATACCTGTAGAAGATGGATGGGCGCAATTGTATTTTGATCAATTTACACATGAGCTTGTGGGTGTTCGTTATATGGATGATGAAACTTTATTACGCCAAAGACCGTATCAGCTCGTTTATTCAGGTGAATTAATAGCAGAACAACCATTGACTCCAGAAAAGATAAAACAAGTAGAAAATGGGAATATGCAACAAATTTTTGATTTAACAAATATCATTCGAAGTCGTCATAAATTACCATTATTAACATGGGATCAGGAAACGGCAGATGTTGCTGTTGGTCACAGTAAAGATATGAAAGACAATAATTATTTTTCTCATGATTCACCTACATTAGGTACGCTAGGAGATCGTTTGCAGCGCGGGAAAGTAGGATTTCAACTTGCTGGTGAGAACATAGCGGCGCAACATAGTGATGGAATTGCGGCAGTGCAAGGTTGGTTAAATAGTGAGGGGCATAGAAAGAATTTATTAAATGAACAATTTACAGGATTAGGTGTTGGTGTATACGATAAATTTTATACACAAAACTTTATTCGAAAATAAAGCGAAACTGTAAGCGGTGGGGTGTTACATCACCTAATTAGTTACTTCGTATTCACTGAATTGTAGGTGGGAATCTGACCGTATGCAAATAGCAGAAAAAAAGGTGCATGAATCGTCTAAAAATAGGCGAACCATGCGCCTTTTTTTTCTTACTATATAGTAGATATACATGGAGAGGTGAGGATTATGCCAACAACAAAAGGGCCGCTACATCCATCGGTTCAACAGTTTAAAGAATTTGTAAACCATCACCCTAAAATGGTTCATGAGGTTAGAAGTGGTCACAAAACTTGGCAACAATTTTATGAAGAATGGTACTTACTTGGTGAAGAAGATCCAATATGGGCAACTTATAGACCGGATGGAGCGCCTGCGTTTTCTTCGGTAAAAGAAAATAAAAAAGAAAAAGATAATCGAACTGAAGAGGAAAAAACTGCTGATGTGATGGGGCAAATGCTTTCTTTTTTTAAAAAGTTGGACGTGGAACAAATGCAGAACCATTTAGCTAATGTGACGAGTGCTATTGGGAGCGTGCAACAAGTTATTCAGCAATTTCAAGGTAACCGTACGCAGCAAGAACAAAGTACTTCAGAAAATAACCCGTTTTTCTTTCAAAAGGATTAGGGGGAAAGATGATGAGAGCAGAAATTATGGAGTTTATAAAGGCTGATGAGGATTTATCTCGCTATATTAGAGAGCAACCGTACTGGTATAGAAAATTAACACGAAATCCTGAAGAAAAAGAGGCTTTTGAGTTAGCGGCGATGCAACATTTCAAAAAAACAATACCAGATAAAGTGGAAAAATTTCAAAATCAATTGGCTGTTGCTTCGATCATGATTGATATGTTTCAGTATATGAAGCAACAAAATGCAACCTAATTACAAGTGAAAAATATGTCCGTCATGCAGAACTTTTGTTACAATAGAGATTGATTATTTAAAAAGGAGTTGCAGCATGACGGAAATTTGTTTAGTACGACATGGACAAACTGATTGGAATTTTCAAGAAATTATTCAGGGGCGAGAAGATATTCCGCTTAATGAAGTTGGTAAGAAGCAAGCGAGTCAAAGTGCAGCTGCTTTACAAGAAGAAACGTGGGATATCATTATAAGTAGCCCGTTAATTAGAGCGCAAGAAACGGCTAATGAAATCGCAAAGGCGGCTGGATTACAATCGATTTTATTAGATGATCGATTTGTTGAACGGAATTTTGGAGAAGCTTCAGGGAAGCCAGTTGCGACTGTTAGAGAGTTGATTGCTGAGGGTAAAGTAGAAGGTATGGAGCAAGATGAAGAGATTGTAGCTCGTTGCTTTGCTGCTTTAGAAGATGTTGCAACAACTCATTTTGGCAAACGTATTATTATTGTTGCTCACTCACACGCGATAAAAGCAATTTTACATGCCATTGAACCAGATGAAATTACATTTAAGACACCATTAAAAAATGCGTGTATTAGTTATGTGAAACAAAATAGTGGGAAATGGGATGTTCTTAAATATAATATAGCGGAACATATTACTGTATAAGTGTGCACGGATATAGTGTGAAAATAGTTTCATTATATCTTTCTTTTGAGTAAGTCACTTCAATTAGTAGTTCTAATCTAAATGTGGTATGATGGATACTCGGAGGTGTCTCTCATGATTGTAGCGACGCTAGAAAGCGTATTAATATTAGATAAGGCAGAGCAGCTTGCAAAAGCGATTATCTGTTCAGATATAGCAGAAGATTATCGTAAGTATTATAGAGAATTACATGAAGATATGGAACTTCAGACGTTAATTCAGCAATTTACAGCGATGAAAGAACGGTATGAGGAAGTACAGCGTTTTGGAAAATACCATCCTGACTACACTACCGTATCGATGAAAATGAGAGAATTAAAGCGTTCTGTGGACTTACATGATAAGGTTGCAGCTTTTAAAAGAGCAGAAACTGCTTTGCAGAAGTTATTAGATGAAGTTAGTGTAGCAATCGGTTCGGAAGTGTCTTCTTCCATTAAAGTGCCAACAGGGAATCCATTCTTTGATGCTGGTGGCTGTGGTGGAGGTTGTGGTACTGGCGGAGGTTGTGGTTGTAAAAAAACGGGGTGATGTACCCCGTTTTTTAGAAGTTGGAAGGAAACGTATACAGAGTTTGTCCTGTAATGTTATAAATTTCTGATTGGTTTTCATAGAATATAAAATATATGTTTTTAAAAGGAGAAGATGGAGAAGATTATGTTCGGGCAACGACAAAGTATGATTGTTTATTTACATTCATTGAAACATGCCAAGATTTTAAGGAAATATGGTAACATACATTACATATCAAAACGTTTAAAATATGCTGTAGTATATTGTGACATGGAACAAATTGAGCATATGATGCATAAATTGAACAAACTTCCTTTTGTGAAAAAGATAGAACAGTCGTATCGCCCGTATTTAAAAACGGAATTTGAAAATTCCCGTCCTGATCGAGCAAAAGAATACGATTATAGCTAATAGAAAAAATCCCCTGCTAAATTTAGCGGGGGATTTTTTAATTGAAATAAAGTGTTATTTCATCGGAGGAATGAAATTGTTCATTCGTAAAATACCAATTAAATGATTAAAAAATAGTTCTTTTTCTGGGAAAGTTGTAGATGGCTTTACAGTAAAAGTAGCCACTTTTTTTCCGAGTTGCTCTGCCGTTTCTTCAAATAAAATGACACGTTTACTTTTTTTATTTTCAAATACAGGAATGCCTTCACGACATATGTATAATGGTTGGAAATCACCAGTAGTAGTTGGTTTTAATATTACAACAAGCGAACACACTTTTTTATCGTTTTTTATCGTTTCAAATTGTAACATATGTGCTATACGTTCTTGATTTGTTTTGGCAATTTCAAGTAATTCATATAAATCAGAGTAGCCTTCTCCGAGTTCTATAAAGCGTTGAATCATATTTTTTCCTCCTCTTTCTTTTACTGTACCATTTCACTTTTTAAATGAAAAGCACACAAAGAAAAAAAACCCTGCATAGCAGGGCCCTTCTTATACTAGCATGTACTAGTAAGAAGGCAAAGGGAGAGGAGAAACCGGAGGAAGAACTTATGGGGAAACGTAAGTCTTCTCCGCGGTTGGCAACAACATCGAAGGTGATGTTGTTATAATTATTTATGTCCAATCTAAATGAAGATATACATAATGAAATTAAATTTTATGTCAGGCTTTTTATTTTTCTTTTTTTTATTTTGTGATAGGATAAAAAAGATAAAGTGGAACTAATATACATATTGGATTCATATTAGTGAATGATGAGATGAATACATAAAAATAATGAGTGGTTATTTGATGCTGAGTTTTCTAATATTTTGGTGAATGTAATTTGTTAACGGTTACCGAAGTGGGAATGGCTTTCTATAATCGCTCGATAGATTGAAATAAAGGTAGTGACAACAGATGAGAGTAGTTTCAGGAAAATGTAAAGGACACCCACTTAAAGCGGTTCCTGGTAATACAACACGTCCAACGACAGATAAAGTAAAAGAATCTATTTTTAATATGATAGGTCCTTATTTTGATGGTGGTATCGCCCTTGATTTATTTGGTGGTAGTGGTGGCCTTGGAATTGAGGCTTTGAGCAGAGGGATCGATAAAGCGATTTTTGTTGATAGGGATAGTAAAGCGATAAAAGTAATTCATCAAAATTTAGAAAGTTGTAGAATACAGGAACAAGCTGAAGTATATCGAAATGATGCGGAACGTGCAGTAAAGGCGCTTATAAAACGTGAAATGTCATTCGATCTTATATTAATAGACCCACCATATAAAGAGCAAAAAATTGTATCTTTAATTAGTGTAATGGATCAACATGGATTGCTACATAGTGATGGATTAATTATGGCAGAGCATGGTAATGATGTGGTTTTACCTGATTCAATAGGAAAGCTTGTAAAAGTACGAGCTGAGAATTATGGGATTACTGCAATATCGATTTATAAGTATGAAGGTGAGGGGACAGAATGACAAGTATAGCTATTTCTTCAGGAAGTTTTGATCCAATTACCCTTGGGCATCTGGATATTATTAAAAGGGGAGCAAAAGTATTTGATGAGGTGTACGTAGTCGTTTTAAACAATTCATCTAAAAAACCATTCTTTTCAGTTGAAGAGCGATTAGAACTAATTCGAGAAGCGACAAAGGATATCCCGAATGTAAAAGTAGATTCGCATAGTGGGCTGTTAGTAGAGTATGCAAAAATGCGTAATGCAAATGCAATATTACGTGGTTTACGAGCAGTTTCTGATTTTGAATATGAGATGCAAATTACTTCTATGAATCGAAAATTAGATGAAAATATTGAAACATTTTTTATTATGACAAACAACCAATATTCATTTTTAAGCTCGAGTATTGTGAAAGAAGTTGCGAGGTATGGAGGAAGTGTAGTAGATCTTGTGCCTCCTATTGTAGAGCGTGCTTTAAAAGAAAAGTTTCAAACCCCGTTAAAGTGAACGGGGTTTTTCTTTATACGTGCGAAAAAATAATAAAATAACATATAAATATAGACAAAATAATGTAAAAATTGGTCCGTAATGTATAAAAGATGTCCAAATTTCATGTAGTATAGAAGGATGCTTGGATAAAAATACAGGAATATCTTTTTGCATAGGTGAGAAAGAACTTACTTTCTCATAAAATGGTGTCCAAAATATAAATGTAAAAATAGGGGCAAGAATACTTTGAATAATTCGTGCGAAAAAATAGGGTTTAAATCGGATGTCTGTTTCAGCTAATATGCTAGCAACTTGTGCCTGAATAGAAAGACCGCTAAATGCTAAAATGAAGCTTGTTACCATAGCTTGTTGTAAGAGGGGTGTTTCATTTATTTGACTAATCATTTGGCTTCCGAGTGTCATTTCGAAAACACCTGATAATATAGGTATACTAAAATCTGTACTTAGTTGGAAGAATGATAAAATATGTTGCATAATAAAAGAAAGAGCTGCAGTAATGTGGAATACAGTAATCATTTTATTTAACACAGAGAATAAAATAATAAATCCGCCAATCATAAGTAATGTTTGAATAGAAGAAACGATAGCATCCCCAAGTAATTTACCGATTGGTCTTTTTTCTTGTAAGCGTGTCTCGTGAAGAATTAAAAAAGGGTTTTGAAAGCGGCGTTTTTTTGTAGTGTGTGTATTATTTTTGTAAGCGGTATTATGGCCGTAAAAACGCATAATTAATCCGACAGCAAAGTTACTTAAATAATGGGCAGCCGCTAATATAATCCCTAATTTTGGATTATTAAAAAAACCGATAGACACAGCACCGAAAATAAAAAGTGGATTAGAAGAATTTGTGAAAGAAACGAGGCGCTCCGCTTCAATCTGAGTTAAAAGGTTGCTTTTTCGTAGTCTAGCGCTTAGTTTGGCGCCTGCAGGGAAACCTGAAGCCATTCCCATTGCCCAAACGAATCCACCTATCCCTGGAACGCGAAAAAGTGGGCGCATGAGTGGTTCTAATATAACGCCAATAAATTTTACAACACCGATACTAATTAGAAGTTCCGCAATGATGAAAAACGGTAGTAGTGAAGGGAATACAACTTCCCACCATATATTTAACCCGCGAATAGAAGCTTGTAAAGCGGCTTGGGGGTGGAGTACAAGAGAAAAGGTTAAAAAAAGCGTTGATATGGTTAGGAAAGCGGTTTTCCATTTTTCATACATGTAAGTAAATCCCCCTTTGTCCCAAAAAACGTTCATTTCAGTATACGTGGATACGTAGTGAATTTAGACCATAAGTATGAAAAAGGAATGAAAAAAATTAAAGGGTGAGAAAAATGAAAGAACCAAAGATTGGTTTAGCACTTGGGTCTGGAGGAGCGAAAGGGTTTGCTCATATTGGTGTAATAAAGGTTTTAAGGGAAGCTGGTATTCCTATTCATATGATTGCAGGAAGTAGTATGGGGGCGCTAATAGGTACGTTTTATGCGGCAAGTAGTAACGTTGAAAGATTGTATAAATTGGCATCTGTTTTCAAGCGGAAGTATTATTTAGATTTCACGGTACCGAAAATGGGATTTATTGCTGGAAAACGTGTCAAAGATATGATTAAAATGTTTACATATAATAAAAATTTAGAAGAGTTAGATATCCCGACGGCTGTTGTGGCTACTGACATATTAAAGGGGGAAAAAGTGGTTTTTACAAGTGGACCAGTTGCAGATGCGGTGAGGGCTAGCATATCTGTTCCTGGAGTGTTTGTACCAGAAAAAATAGATGGACGATTATTAGTGGATGGTGGGGTTATTGATCGCATCCCAGTATCGGTTGTGAAAGAATTAGGGGCCGATATTGTTATCGCTGTGGATGTGTCTCCAATTAAGGTGAATGGCGATGTTACGTCCATTTATGACGTAATCATGCAAAGCATAGAAATTATGCAGCATGAGCTTGTAATGAATCGGCAAATTGCATCGGATTTAATGATGCGACCAGCTGTAGAGCAATTTAGTTCACGTGCTTTTACAAACATTGAAGACATTATTCGAGTTGGAGAAGTAGAAGCGGAAAAACATGTTTCAAATATTTATTTATTAATTGAGCAGTGGAAGGAGAAACATAATGTTTAAGCGTTTTCGGTTTATATATGCAATCTTAATAGGGGTTATATTGGCGATGTTACTTGTTTACGTGCGTTTACCGTATTATGTAACAAAACCAGGAATGGCTGCCAAATTAGAGCCTTACGTTCAAGTTGAGGGTGGAACGAAAGAATCTGGTGATTTTATGCTTGTTACGGTTTCAATGGGACCAGCAAATGTGGTGAATTTAATAGCGGCACAGTTTAATAAATATACACATATTTCAAAAGCGGAAGAAATATTGCAAAAAGGTGAGAGTGATGAAGAATATCAATTTCGCCAAAATTATGCGATGAAAGATTCACAAAATGCAGCGATTTATAATGCATATAAACGTGCAAATCGCTCCGTTTCTTTTGAAAATAAAGGTGTATTAGTTGCTGGTGTGGCAAAAGGAATGCCGTCAGAAGGAAAGCTTAAGCTTGGTGATGTTATTATAGCTGTTGATGGAAAAACATTTGAAAAGACGGAGCAATTTATTGAATATATGACTGGGAAAAAAGAAAGCGATGCTGTAAGTATTGAGTACATGAGAAATGGAAAACAATTGAAAGAAAATTTAAATGTAAAGACGATTCCTAATGGGAATGGACGTGTCGGTATAGGTGTTTCTATCGTTACGGAAAGAGAATTAGTGGTCGATCCGAAAGTGAAAATTAATTCTCATGAAATTGGTGGACCATCCGCAGGTTTAATGTTCACATTAGAAATATATAATCAACTTGTGGAAGAAGACTTAACAAAAGGACATGAAATAGCTGGAACAGGTACAATTAATGAAAAAGGAGAAGTTGGTCCGATTGGTGGTATAAATCAAAAAGTGGTGGCTGCTAGCGATGCTGGGGCTGAGGTGTTCTTTGCGCCAAATGAAAAAGGAGCGGAGAAATCGAACTATAAAGATGCACTTGAGACTGCAAAGGACATTAAAACAAAAATGAAAATTGTACCAGTGGATACGCTAGATGATGCGTTAACATATTTAGAAAAGATGGATAAGGAAAAAACCTCTCTGAAATAGAGAGGTTTTTTATAGGAATTTTGTAGTTGTTTCATCATAGCGAATAGGATGGTGTGTTATATCCTGTTTTAATAGTTGCGTGCGTAACGGTTCGTGCATGATGGAGAAATATACAGAGTTTGCTTTTTTCTCTATATCTAAAGCAGCATGGTCAAATGTTTTTGTATGAGTAAGGATTGGAAGTTCGATTTTTTTCTTGTTTTTTGAAAGATAAGTTTGTCCTTTTTGTGACATGCCTAGCAGGCGGATATATGGTGCATGTTGTTCTATATTTGCGCTACGTATTTCCTCTTTTGTTGTGTTTGTTAAAATGTGTGTACAAGCTCTTTGTAGTCTAGTCCATGTATAACGTTTTGTTTTTAATGCTTCCATGAATGAATAGAAGGAGGAACTGTTTTGTATTTTTGATAAAATACGATGCTCTAAACCTTCTTCTATTTCATATATATGTCGTAAGTCTCCTGAAGACATTGTCATGAGTTTATATTTAAAAAATGAAAAGTATTGTTCCCAATTATGTAATATCCCGTAGTTTTGTTTGTAATTTGCTAAAAGCGAAGTGGTTGCCTGTGGGAGAAAAGGTTCAATTGTTGTAAATGATCCTTCTTCGCTAAAGAGTTGTTTCCGAATGCTTGTCGCGCTTGCAATATGTTGGTCATTAAATGTTTCATCATGATAATGAGAGGCGAATCTTTTTATAGTTTGAGCTTGTATAGAGCTATTTTGTGACAGAATTGCTTTCATATATTGGAAGCCTAAAATATTATTTGGTTGTGACATATCTATGTTTTTTTCGGATGTTAAAATGTGTGAGAAAGCATCCGATGTTGCTTTTGCATAACTATTTCCAGCGTCCATGAATTGTTTTACAAGGCAGTTAAAAGTCTCTTCTTCGTTTTTTTGTACGGAGATGGTATTATAAAAATTTTCGATTTGTCCATCCTCACTACCGAAACAAATTTCAGAAACACGTAGGGCATTTAAAATGGAAATAGCACCATTTGCGAAGGTTTCAGCCTTTTGTGTTGCAAAGACGTATGGAAGCTCTACAACAAGGTCTACGCCGTTTGCTAAGGCCATTTTAGTGCGATACCATTTGGAAATGAGTGCGGGCTCACCACGCTGTAAAAAAGGACCACTCATAACGGCAATTATTATATCGGATTGTGTTAACTTTTTTGTCTCTTGCACATGATAAAGATGACCGTTATGAAAAGGGTTATATTCAACAACAATACCACCAGCTTTTATGGTAATCTCTCCTTTCGATGTAGCATCTTTTTGAAAAACGTGATACTCTATATATTATTTACTATGATGACTTCATTATAGTGTAAAGAAAAAACATTGACAAATATAAAATGGCTAGCTATAATTTTGTTTGTTGCCTTGAGGTGATATGATATGAAATGGTCCATCCATCAATTGAATAAATTGAGAAATAAAGGATTGACATTGGATGAGATGGTAGATGTAAGTGAGCTAAAAGAGGTCGAGAAAGATATTCGTGAAATTAATCCTGTTCATGTAACGGGAAGAGTTGATTTTGGCTCCGGTAAGTTTACGTTTCATCTACATATAACTGGAAGCATGGTTTTACCATGTTCTCGTTCTTTAGTAGATGTGACATTACCATTTGACATTAAAACAACTGAGGTGTTCCAAACTTCACAAGAAGAATTTGAAACTGAAGCTGAAATTCATTGTTTAGAAGGAGAAGTACTTGACTTACTGCCCGTAATCAAGGAAAATATACTTTTGGAGATTCCAATGCAAATTTTCAGTGATGATGTTTCTGGTGGAGCACCGACGCAAGGTCAAGACTGGCAAGTGATTTCGGAAGAAGACAAAGAAAAGACTGTTGATCCAAGATTGGCAGGACTTGCAAAGTTTTTTGACAAATAATCGGAAGACTGGTTCAGGCCTTCATATGAAAATAACTATTTCTTTTAAGGAGGTGGGAAGAATGGCTGTACCTTTTAGAAGAACTTCTAAAACAGTAAAAAGAAAGCGTCGTACGCATTTCAAATTATCAGTACCTGGTATGGTAGAGTGCCCAAGCTGTGGTGAAGCGAAATTAGCTCACCGTGTATGTAAAGCATGCGGTACTTACAAAGGTAAAGAAGTAATCAGCAAGTAATTGCAGGAAAATAAACGTAGAAGATATCTTCTGCGTTTATTTTTTTTGTCTTAATCTTTAGTTGTTGTATTCTATCTTTTCTAGTAACTGCATATGCTTAATAAAAAATGCATAGGGAGGACTAGAGAAATGGCGACAACAAGACAAGATGCTTGGACTGATGATGAAGATTTGCTTCTGGCAGAAGTAGTACTCCGGCATATTCGAGAAGGTGGAACACAACTTTCTGCCTTTAAGGAAGTGGGGAAAAATTTATCTCGTACACCAGCAGCATGTGGATTTAGATGGAATTCTTACGTAAGAAAGCAATATAAAGAACGTATTGAGGAAGCGAAGCAACTTCGTAAAGTAGAAAATTATGAAGTGAAAGAGACAAAAGTGTTAGAACCTACGTCAATTACGTTGAATGATGTTATTGATTTCTTGCAAAATTATAAAGATGAAAACTCTTTAACGGTGTTGCAACAACAAGTTGAATCATTACAAACAGAAAGAGAGCGTCTTCTGGAGCGATTATCAGTATATGAGGAAGAGTATAGAACATTGCTTGATTATATCGATCAAAAAAGAAGTGTAATGGTAGCGGAAAGAAACAATGCTCGCTCGACTGAGAAGTTAGAGAAGCTTAAGAAATAAAAAAACAGCTGTTATACAGCTGTTTTTTTATTTCTTAAGCCGATTCTTCATTTGTAACCGCATTCAAATTTGTTTCTGGATGCCAAATATAAAAATCTCCATCAGTTACTGATACGGGGCTGAAATTTAATTTATCCCAAAAACCAGCTGAATGAATACGCGCTATCGTTTTAATAGGAAATTGCAGTTGTTTCGCATGATTTACAAGCATTTGTCCGAATCCTTGTTTTTGAAAAGTTGGTAATACTTCAAGTTTATAAAGTTCTAGGTAAGGACCTGTAATTTCGAATGGTTCTCCGCCGTTTCTTTTCATATATAGACTCATACGTGCGATTAGTGATCCGCCATAATAAATACCGTAAAATGGAGATTCACTGTCGTTTTCAATAATGTTTGCTTGCAATTCTTCCAGCATAGATAGTTCCTGGGCTCCGCACCCTTTAAATTTTTTGAATTCATCTAACGTTTTATAATTGATGAGCAAGCGCTCAACTTTTGGGAATCCCATTACATCACATCCTTTTCTTATCTCGTTGAATGCAGAAAAGTAAAAATATTTATAATAATAGTATAACTCATTTTTTTATTTTTATGAAGAAGATAGTATATTTCTTTTATTATTTTTTTGAGGATTTGCTAAACTAAGAGTATAAGTGTATTAATAGGCAGTATATACATAGTGAAAAATGAGAGTGTATCTGTTTGGCAGAGGACAACGAAATTATAGGGCGTGCTCATGTACTTTAAAAAGATATGAAAAAGGGGGGAGGCAAGGGCACTTAATGTGAATCCCTTGTGTGAAAATGAAAATTGGAATTGTCGGACCAGGTGCTATTGGTCTATTGTATACATTTTATTTACAAAAAAGTAACCAAGATGTTACGTTGTTTACAAGAACAGCTAAGCAGGCTGAAGAATTAAATGAAACAGGTGTAACTTGTATTAGAGATGGAAGATGGGAAACAGTATATCCGCCTGTTTTACCGATAGAAAGTATGGTAGCGCAAAATTTAGATTATATATTTATTGCTGTGAAGCAATATCATATAGATGACATACTACCGTTTGTGGAAGGTGCATCATCATTAATCTTTTTGCAAAACGGAATGTCGCATCTCCCAAAGATGCTGCAAATAGGGAGTGAAAATATAGCTGTTGGTATTGTAGAACATGGTGCGAAAAAAGAGGGAGGGCACATCGTTCATCATACTGGAGTAGGTGTAACGAGATTTGGAGTGGTTTGTGGCCAATCTATACATTTTAAAAAAATATTTCATTCTTTTCCTGTTGCTTATTTTCCAGTTCAAATAGAAACAGATTGGGAAGAGATTATGCGCAAAAAATTAGTAGTAAATGTATGTATCAATCCGTTGACAGCGTTATTGGGAGTAAAGAATGGTGAATTAATCACGAATCGTTTTTTTTATCAAATGATGGAGCAAGTGTTTCAGGAGGTCGCATTTCTTATTAGAGGAGAAAAAGAAATGGTATGGCAAATGGTACGAAATGTGTGTGAAGGAACGTCTCGTAATACATCCTCTATGTTAGCGGATGTAAGAGCGAATAGACAGACGGAAATTAATGCGATTGTTGGGTATGTATTAGAAGAGGCTAAGAAACAGCAACGACCAGTTCCGACACTTCAATTTTTGTTCGATGCAATAAAGGGGTTAGAAACAAGAGTATAAGTGTTATTCTTTGCTTTTAAGTGAAACATTGACTACAATGTGGATTGGTGAGAGAACTGGATACGAAAGGAAGAATTATATGGAGATAAAAGAAATCTCTGTTCCGCAACAAGGTGTTGTAGCGGACTATATGAACGGTAAAAAAGAGATACAGTCATGTTTTGATTATATGTTAACAGAAGATGCTTTTAAACAACGTTTACATGATTTGCGTGAAAGGGAGTTTTTCCGCCAAGATTTAGTAGCGCATTTATTAGAATATAATACAAAATTACAAGCGGGAGAATCTACACTTCAAAATGTAAAAGCGCTTGGAGATGAAAATACATATGTTGTTATAGCTGGACAACAAGCGGGGTTATTAACTGGACCGCTTTATACAATTCATAAAGTTATTTCAATTTTACAGCTTGCAAAGGAAAAGGAAGAAAGTTTAGGAGTTAAAGTTGTCCCTGTCTTCTGGATTGCGGGTGAAGATCATGATATGGATGAGATTAGCCATACTTTTGTAGCGAAAAATAAAAAGATGAAAAAAACTATTTTTTATGATCGTAATCCGAAAAAGGCGAGTGCTTCTGAGTCTGAACTTTCTGTTGAAGATTGTAGAAGTTGGATTGAAGAGATTTTTAAAACATACCCAGAAACAAATTTTACAAAGGATGTATTAAAATTTGTTGATGATGCTTTGAAAAAATCGAATACGTATGTAGATTTCTTTGCTCATCTTATTACGAAAATCTTTGCTAATTCTGGTTTAATCCTTGTTGATTCACATCATCCTGAATTAAGAAAGTTAGAAATTCCATTTTTTAAGCGAATTATAAGTAAGTATAAAGAGGTGCAAGAGGGGCTTCGTAATCAGCAGGAAGTAATTAAAGAACTAGGATACAAACCGATTATTGAAACGAAGTCTCATGCAGTGCATATATTCATGGAAATAGATAATGAACGAGTATTGCTTGAAGAGCATCAAGGTAAGTTTGTTGGAAAGGATGGGGCGCATTCCTTTTCATATGAAGAGTTGATTGAAGAAATGGAGAGAAATCCGGCACGTTTTAGTAATAATGTTGTAACGCGTCCTCTTATGCAAGAGTATGTATTTCCTACGCTCGCATTTATTGGAGGTCCAGGGGAATTAGCTTATTGGAGTGAATTACAACAAGTATTCCATACTGTCGGTTTTCAAATGCCACCTGTCGTTCCTCGTCTTACAATTACTTATGTGGAGAGAGATATAGCGACAGATTTATTCGATCTGCAATTGAGAGAAAGTGATCCGTTTTTAAATGATGTCGATAAACTGCGTGAAAACTGGTTGTCTAATCGAGTAGAGGAACCGATTGATGATCATTTTGAAAAGGCGAAAAAAGAAATTGCCGATATTCATATATCTTTACAGCAATTTGTAAAGAAAATAGAGCCAGGATTAGGTGCGTTTGCAGGGAAAAACGAATTGAAAATTAATGAACAAATTGAACTGCTGGAAAGAATGTTGAAAAGAAATGTTGAGAAAAAGTATGAGGTTCAGCTAAATAAATTCCGCCGTATACAATTCGCACTTCGTCCATTAGGTGCGCCGCAAGAACGTGTGTGGAATGTATGTTATTATTTAAATCAGTTTGGTTTGGATTTCGTTGATCGTGTAATGGAAAACCCTTTTTCTTGGGACGGAAAACATCATGTTATAAAACTATAAAATCTTGCTCTTTGGAGCAGGATTTTATTTTTATTCCGTTGAATTTACTGTGAAGTGATTTTTTTCTGAATTATCAATCAAAAAGTGTTGGATATGGTAATTGTGTTGGATACTTAAATATATGACAAAATAGCACAAAATGTAAACGTATTATTCGCTTTTTCGACAGTTTTTTATTTAAATTCCCGCAAAAGATGATAAAATTTAGTATATAATAAAAGAAAATAGCGATTTGTATAGTATGTTGCCTTTGTTGGTAAGTTAAATGAGTCGTTCTTTCGTATTATTTCATTCTCTAAGCGTGAAATATGTGCTTAGAGGAAGGGATACATTCAACATAATTAATTGGAAAAAGAGTAGGTGCAACAATGTTTAAACACGTAACAGTGCTTTTAAAGGAAACAGTAGACGGCTTAGATATAAAGCCAGATGGTACATATGTAGATTGTACACTGGGGGGAGGAGGACATAGTTCTTATTTATTATCCCAATTAACTGAAGGTGGAAAATTAATAGCGTTTGATCAAGATGAGATAGCGATTCAAAACGCGAAAGAAAAGTTCTCTTCATACGGTGAACAGTTTATAACAGTAAAGAGTAACTTCCGTTATTTAGCTGAAAAACTGCAAGAAATAGGTATAACAGAAGTAGACGGTATTTTATTTGATTTAGGTGTTTCATCCCCACAATTAGATACACCAGAGCGAGGCTTTAGTTATCATCATGATGCACCGTTAGATATGCGGATGGATCAAGATGCCCCATTAACAGCATATGATGTTGTAAATAGCTGGTCATATGAACAACTTGTAAGGATTTTCTTCCAATACGGTGAAGAGAAATTTTCAAAACAAATTGCAAGAAAAATTGAAGCTTATCGTGAGAATAAAGCTATTGAAACGACAGGAGAATTAGTAGAGCTAATTAAAGAAGGTATTCCGGCTCCTGCTCGTAGAACTGGTGGGCATCCTGCTAAGCGGGTGTTTCAGGCAATTCGTATAGCTGTAAATGATGAATTAAAAGTATTTGAAGAAGCATTGGAATCTGCTATTGAGATGGTTAAGCCAGGTGGAAGGGTTAGTGTTATAACATTCCATTCATTGGAAGATCGTATTTGTAAAACAACGTTTAAGCGAAATAGTACAACGCCACAATTGCCACCAGGATTACCGATTATTCCTGATGAATTTAAGCCGAAATTAAAGCTTATTACAAGAAAACCGATTTTACCTTCTGATATAGAGCTAGAAGAAAATAATCGTGCGCGTTCTGCGAAGTTGAGAATCGCTGAAAAACGATAAAAGGGAGAGAGAGGTATGACTAATTTAGCTGTAAAGTACAAACAACAAGCGCAAGAAGAGGTGCAAATTCAAACGCCCCCACAGCAGATGGCTAAGCCAAAGGTTAAAGCGAAAATTACAAGAATCGAAAAACTGTTGTATGTAGCGTTTATTGGCTTTTTATTGTATGCCTGTGTCGCGTTTATTGGAAATAAAGCAGGCCTTTATCAAGTTAATGTAGAAGCAGCGACGATAGAAGAAAAAATTGTACAGCAGCAAAAAGAAAATCAAGAATTACAAGCTGAAGTAGAGAAGTTAAGTCGCTATGAACGAATCGCTGAAGTTGCAAAAAAACATGGGCTAGAAATTAATGCGAATAATGTGAAAGGCCTCAAATAAGGCAATAGGTGTGAAGGAACGATGAAGAAGAATATGACTAAATTTCATACCAATAAGGGAGCAGGTTATTTTATGATATTTTTCCTCCTGCTCTTTTTGCTGTTATTAGCCCGATTTTTTTACATACAATCAACAGGAACAGTTCATAATCAGGATTTAGATGCACTTGCTAAACAAAAGCATAGTAAAAAAGGAGTTCTTGAAGCGAACCGAGGAACCATTTATGATCAAAACGGTCATGTGTTAGCGCAAGACGCAAACTCTTACAAAATGGTAGCTGCACTAAAAGGTGCTAACTCAGTTGAGAATAAAGAAGATACTGCAAAGAAAATTGCAGGAGTACTTGGAAAAGGCGAAGAGGATATTTTAGCCACGTTAAATAAAGATAAAAGTCAAGTGGAATTTGGGAAGATAGGTAAGGGCTTGACGAAAGAAAAGAAAGAACAAATAGAAGCATTGAAATTGCCAGGGGTTTCTTTTATTACCGAAAATGCGAGAGTTTATCCAAATGGTGATTTCGCATCTTATGTTATAGGGCATGCGAAACCGAATGAAGATGGAATTGCAGTAGGTCAATTTGGATTAGAAAAAAGTTTGGATAAATATTTAGGAGCTTCAAATGGAGAGGTAGCTTATACAGGTGATCGTAGGGGGGTATCTCTTGACGGTGGGAAAGTGAATGTGAAGGCACCTAAAAATGGAGATAATGTATATTTGACAATGGATCAACGTATTCAAAGTTATTTAGAAGACGCGATGAAATCGGCGAGTCAACATTATGAGCCGGAAAGTTTAATTGGAATTGTGGCGGATCCAAAAACGGGGAAAATATTAGCAATGTCTAGTAAACCTAGTTATGATCCGAACATAGAGAATAATAAATACTTTTATAATGACGCAATTGCCAATGCATTTGAACCTGGATCAACAATGAAAATTTTCACGTTAGCGGCAGCTATTAATGAAGGTGTGTACAAAGGGCAAGATTATTATCAGTCCGGGACATATCAAGTCGGAAATAGGAAAATAAAAGATCATAACGGTGGTGCTGGTTGGGGCTCTATCACGTTTGATGAAGGGGTAGAGCGTTCTTCAAACGTAGCGTTTGCAATTTTAGGAGATCAAAAACTTGGTCCAGAACGTTTCCGAAAATATATTCATAGTTTTGGATTAGATGAAAAAACGAACATTGATTTATCAGGTGAAGGATCGAATACAATTTTATTTGATCAGCAAATACAACAAGTGACAACAGCTTTTGGACAAGGTTCCACTGTAACACCAATTCAGCTTGTACAAGCTGCAACGGCCATTGCAAATGATGGGAAAATGATGAAACCTTATGCAATTGATAAAATTGTAGATCCAATAACAGACAAAGTAAAATTAGAACATAAGCCAGAAGAAGTAGGAAAACCTGTTACAAAGGAAACAGCAGCGCAAGTAAGACAGTTATTAGAACGTGTTGTTACATCTCCGAAAGGTACAGGGACAGCTTATAAAATTGATGGATATTCAGTTGGTGGTAAAACAGGTACAGCGCAAATTCCGGATGGAAAAGGCGGCTATATGACAGGAAGACAGAATTATATATTCTCATTCTTAGGTATGGCACCAATGGACGATCCACAACTTGTTGTGTATGTAGCTGTTAAACAGCCGAAATTAAAAGATGATGAGAACGGCGCACAACCTTTAGCTGATATTTTTAAATATGTAACAAAAAATAGTTTAGAGTATTTAAAGATTAAGCCAAATGAAGTGAAAGATCCGAAAAAACATCTGAAAGAACAACAAACTACTGTTCCAGATGTAACTGGTAAAACGATGGCTGAAGCGGGGAAAGCGATTGATAAAGCAAAACTTCGTCCAATCGTACTAGGTGAAGGGAAAGTACAGCAACAAGTACCAAAAGCGACTGAACAAACATTAAAAGGCGACCGAGTCTTCTTGGTAGGAGATAAGCCTACAATGCCAAATATACAAGGATGGGCACTGCGTGATGTTATGAATTTAGCGAAGACATTACAGCTTAACTTGAAACCTTCTGGTACAGGATACGTAACAGAACAAAGTGTGGCGGAAGGAACATTATTACAACCTGGTACAGAATTAGGTGTCACACTCGTACCGCCACTCGAACCACAACAAGAAGCAGAAAAGCCGTAATGGTAAAAGAGAAAAAGTTCTAATTAAATAAGTACAAGCATATATTGGAACAAGCTAGGCGTAAGGGAGGCTTGTTCCGATATGCGTGTATCAAATGTAACAGTTAGAAAACGACTTATTTTTATACTTATATCAGGTATACTTATTTTCACTATTATCGATATTCGTCTTGGATATGTGCAATTTTTTCTTGGGAATATGTTAACGGATCGTGCGAAAGATTCATGGAGTCGTAATATTACTTTTGAACCCGAACGTGGGAAAATTTTAGACCGAAATGGTGTGGAACTTGCCACGAATAAAAGTGCTCCAACTGTCTTTGTTGTACCGAGGCAAATTGAAAAACCAGCAGAGACTGCAGAGAAGTTAGCTGCAGTATTAGGTGTGGAAAAAGATGAGATTTATAAAAGGATTACAAAAAAAGAATCGATTGTAAGGTTAGATAAAGGCGGAAGGAAAATATC
This sequence comes from Bacillus sp. S71, assembly GCF_016625265.1. Lineage (NCBI taxonomy): Bacteria > Bacillati > Bacillota > Bacilli > Caryophanales > Bacillaceae > Bacillus > Bacillus sp. S71. The sequence continues at coordinate 465,744 of NZ_JACVUW010000002.1, forward strand.
ACATGACAAAGCGAAAGAAGTACGAGGATTAAGTTTGAAGGGCGTGTATATCGCAGAGGATTCTATCCGGTACTATCCATTTGGAAACTTTTTATCACATGTATTAGGTTTTGCAGGTAGTGATAACCAAGGTCTTATGGGACTAGAAAAATATTATGATAAAGAGCTAAATGGAGACAAAGGTCATGTGCGTTTTTTTGCAGATGCGAAAGGGCAAAGGATGCCTAATGTTGGTGATGATTTCAAAAAACCAGAAGCCGGTTTAAATTTAGGATTAACAATCGATGCGCGTATTACAAGGATTATGGAAAGAGAAATGAATATTGCGGAGTCAACTTATAATCCAGACGGTATGATTGCAATTGCAATGAACCCTAAAAATGGTGAAATTTTAGGGATGTCTAGTCGGCCGAGTTTTGATCCAGCGGATTTTCAAAGTGTCTCTCCAGAAGTGTATAACAGAAATCTACCTGTGTGGAGTACGTATGAGCCTGGTTCAACATTTAAGATCATTACATTAGCTGCAGCATTGAATGAAAATTTAGTAGACTTAGAGAAGGATACGTTTTATGATGATGGAGCAGCTGAAGTCGGTGGAGCTAGATTGAAATGCTGGAAAGCAGGAGGTCATGGCAGTCAAACGTTTTTAGAAGTCGTTCAAAACTCATGTAACCCGGGATTTATTGAACTTGGTGATCGCCTTGGTAAAGACCGATTATTTAAATACATTCGTAATTTTGGTTTTGGACAGAAGACTGGGATTGACTTGCAAGGTGAAGGCAGTGGGATTTTATTTAATTTAGATAAAGTTGGTCCAGTAGAGCAAGCGACAACTTCATTCGGCCAAGGGGTTTCTGTTACACCAATTCAACAAGTAGCAGCTGTAGCGGCGGCTGTAAATGGTGGAACATTGTATCAGCCGTATATAGCTAAGGAGTTTATTGATCCGAAAAATAATCAAGTTGTTAGTAAAAAGACACCTGTTGAGAAAAGAAAAGTTATTTCCAAGGAAACTTCAGAAAAAGTTCGTTATGCATTAGAGAATGTTGTAGCGAAAGGTTCTGGTAAAGGTGCTTATATTGATGGATATCGTGTAGGTGGAAAAACGGGTACTGCTCAAAAGGTGAAAGATGGTAAATATTTAGAGAATAATTATATTGTATCTTTTATCGGATTTGCTCCAGCGGATGATCCAGAGATTGTTGTGTATGTTGCTGTTGATAATCCAAAAGGGGTTACACAGTTTGGTGGAGTGGTAGCAGCTCCAATTGTCGGGAATATCCTTCGAGATGCGCTTCCTGTTATGGGAGTGAAACCGAGAAAAGAACAAGTTGAAAAAGAATATAAATGGGGCGATACACCAACTGTGGAAGTTCCGAATTTAATTGGAATGAAAAAGAAAGATTTACAAACACAACTCGTCGATTTGCAGCTTGATATAAGTGGAGATGGAGAGAAAGTAATTAAGCAATCACCAGAAGCGGGAGCTAAAGTAAAAGAAGGCTCAAAAATTAGAATTTACTTCGGGAATTAAAGGTAACATAGTACGTTTTATGGTACAATTGGTGGAAGTGAGTTCTTTATAGAACAGTTACTTAACTTGAGACAATAAGTGTCTCAGTCATAAATAGGCCAGTAGCACTTACCTCCTTATATAGGAGGTAATGTGTTGCTTACTGAAAAAAAGATAAATAAACAATGTAGAGAGGGTTTAGTGAAATGAAGTTGCATACACTTTTATCATGTTTGCATGATTTTCCAGTTGTTCCAAAAGAAAATCCAGAAATCACATCTATAGAAGCTGATTCACGTAAAGTGAAAGAAGGAAGCTTATTTGTATGTATGAAAGGATATACGGTTGATAGCCATGATTTTGCTAAGCAAGCAGCGGCACAAGGAGCGGCTGCTATTGTTGCGGAAAGACCAATTGATGTTGACGTTCCAGTTGTACTTGTGAAAAATACTTTTCGTTCGTTAGCGGTTTTAGCTGATTATTTTTATGGTCAACCGACACACAAGTTACATTTAATCGGAATTACAGGTACAAATGGAAAGACAACAACATCGCATATTATGGATGAGATTATGCGAGCACATGGTCATAAAACAGGGCTAATTGGAACGATTAATATGAAAATCGGTGATGAAACATTTGAGGTGAAAAATACAACACCAGATGCACTAACACTTCAACAGACGTTTTCAAAAATGGTTGAACAAGGTGTGGACAGCACGGTAATGGAAGTTTCGTCACATGCGTTAGATCTTGGTCGTGTACACGGATGTGATTACGATGTAGCGGTGTTTACGAACTTAACACAAGATCATTTAGACTATCATAAAACGATGGAAGAATATAAACATGCAAAAGGGTTACTATTTGCACAGCTTGGCAATAGTTATAATCATAATCGTGAAAAGTACGCTGTGCTGAATAGCGATGATAATGTAACAGAAGAGTATATGAGAAGTACTGCAGCAACTGTTGTAACATATGGTATTGATACAACAAGTGACATTATGGCAAAAAATATCGTTATGACGAGTGGCGGAACTACATTTACCCTTGTCACACCGTATGAAAGTGTAAATGTTACGATGAAATTAATAGGTAAATTTAATGTATATAACGTACTTGCAGCAACAGCAGCAGGACTTGTTTCGGGTGTGAAATTAGAAACAATCATTGCTGTTATAAAGGAACTAGCTGGGGTTCCAGGGCGTTTTGAAGTTGTTGATGGAGGACAAAATTATACAGTTATTGTTGATTACGCACATACGCCGGATAGTTTAGAAAATGTATTAAAAACTGCAAAACAATTTGCAAAAGGTGATGTGTATTGTATCGTTGGTTGTGGTGGCGATAGGGACCGAACGAAGAGACCGATAATGGCAAGTGTTGCAACAAAATATGCAACTCATGCAATTTACACATCAGATAATCCAAGAAGTGAAGATCCAGCGGCTATTTTAGATGATATGGTACATGGTGCAAGTGGAAATAATTATGAAGTGATTATTGATAGAAAAGAAGCGATACACCATGCAATCACTAAAGTAAAAGCAGATGATATCATTATTATTGCTGGTAAGGGTCATGAAACGTATCAAATTATTGGTAAAGAAGTTCATCATTTTGATGATCGAGAAGTTGCGAAAGAAGCAATTACAGGGCGTTTAAACAACGAAGAGTAACAACGTGAGAGGAGGACTACATGTGCTTGAGCAAGGTTTATTAGTAACGGCTGGGGTAGCATTCTTAATTTCTGTTGCCCTTTCGCCATTGTTTATTCCATTTTTAAGAAAATTAAAGTTCGGACAGAGTATTCGTGATGAGGGACCAAAGTCACATCAAAAAAAATCAGGGACACCGACAATGGGTGGTATCGTCATATACGTATCTATGATGGTAACTTCACTTATTATGGCGATTAAGTTTAATTATTTAGGTGCAGAGGTTTCGTTATTACTATTAGTGACGTTTGGTTACGGATTAATCGGATTTTTAGATGACTACATAAAGGTAGTTAAGAAAAGAAATCTTGGTTTAACATCAAAACAAAAATTAGTAGGGCAGCTTGTTATTGCTATTGCATTCTTTTTAATTGGAAAAGGGCAAGCGTTCCACACATACATCATGATTCCGGGAACGGATGTTAAGTTTGAATTAGGTTGGGCGTATTTTGTACTTGTACTATTTATGCTTATTGGTGGATCAAATGCAGTTAACTTAACTGACGGTTTAGATGGTTTATTATCAGGAACAGCTGCTATTGCATTTGGAGCATTTAGTATTATTGCTGTGGCACAAGAGCAATTTGGAGTAGCGATATTCTGTATGGCAGTGGTAGGAGCTGTACTTGGATTTTTAGTATTCAATGCGAATCCAGCAAAAGTGTTTATGGGAGATACAGGTTCATTAGCTTTAGGTGGAGCCATTGCAGCTGTAGCGATTCTATTAAAACAAGAATTGCTACTTGTAATTATTGGCGGAGTATTCGTCATGGAAACTTTATCGGTTATTATTCAGGTCATTTCATTTAAAACAACAGGAAAACGTGTCTTTAAAATGAGTCCATTACACCATCATTATGAATTATGTGGTTGGTCAGAGTGGCGTGTTGTTGTGACGTTTTGGTCTGCAGGATTTTTATTAGCTGTGTTAGGAATTTATATCGGGGTGTGGATGTAATTGAAAACTGTAACTGAATTTCAAAATAAGAATATTCTTGTATTAGGCATTGCAAAAAGTGGTTATGCAGCAGCTACATTGTTACAAAAGTTAGGGGCGAATGTCATTGTAAATGACGGAAAGCCTTTAGCAGACAATGTACTTGCTGCAGAATTACAAGCAAAAGGAATGGACGTTGTATGCGGTGGCCATCCTTTAGAATTATTAGAGAGAAATATTTCTCTTGTCGTTAAAAATCCAGGAATCCCGTATTCTAATCCAATATTAGTTGCTGCGAAAGAAAAGCAAATTCCAATTGTTACGGAAGTTGAATTAGCATATCGTATTTCAAAAGCGCCATTTGTTGGAATTACAGGATCTAATGGTAAAACGACGACAACAATGCTGACATTTGAAATGTTAAAAGAAGGACAAAAGCATCCTGTTATTGCAGGGAATATAGGAACTGTAGCTTGTGAAGTAGCACAGGATGCAAAAGAAGATGAAGTTGTAGTTACAGAACTTTCATCGTTCCAATTGATGGGAGTAGAATCGTTCCAGCCTAAAATTGCAGCGTTCTTAAACTTATTTGAAGCCCACTTAGATTATCATGGGACGAAGAAGGAATATGGTTTAGCAAAAGCAAATGTTTTTAAAAACCAAACAGAAAACGATTATAGTGTAATAAACGCGGATGATGCAGATGTGATGGCTTTATCTGCGGATACTAAAGGTCAAAAAATCTTGTTTTCGACAACGAAAGAAATTGAAGATGGCGCGTGTATAAAAGATAACGCTCTTTATTTCAAAGGTGAAAAAGTTGTTGAAGTAAGCGATATCGTTTTACCTGGTCAACATAATCTAGAAAATATTTTAGCTGCGATGAGTATTGCGAAATTATTAGGTACTTCTAATGAAGCAATTACGGTCGTGTTAAAACGTTTTACGGGTGTAAAACATCGTTTAGAATATGTAACAACGATTAACAACCGTAAGTTTTATAATGACTCAAAAGCAACGAATATGTTAGCGACTGAGAAAGCACTATCTGCGTTTACACAACCGATTGTGTTACTAGCAGGTGGGCTTGACCGCGGAAATGAATTCGATGATTTAATTCCGTATTTCAAAAATGTAAAAGCGATTGTAACATTTGGACAAACAGCTCCCAAACTAGTAAGAGCGGCAGAAAAAGCGGGATTAGATATAATTGAAAGTGTCGATACTTTAGATGAAGCAGTGGTGAAAGCTTATGCTCATTCTAAAGAAGGTGATGTTGTTCTTCTTTCTCCAGCGTGTGCAAGCTGGGATCAATTTAAAACATTTGAAGAAAGAGGAGACATTTTTATACAAGCTGTGCATAAACTTATATAAAGTAAATCAAAACATCAGTAGGCTAACACCTACTGATGTTTTGTTACATAGGGCAAAAGGTTCTGCCTAAAGAGGTGGTGTTTGTGGGTAATGAAGAAAACGCCTGATTTTATGCTCATCATCGTAACACTTTCATTGTTGACAATCGGAATGATTATGGTTTATAGTGCGAGTGCAGTTTGGGCCTCTTATAAAATGGGGGACTCATTCTTTTTTGCAAAAAGACAATTACTGTTTGCGGGTCTTGGTGTAGTAGCTATGTTTTTTATTATGAAAATTGATTATTGGGTGTGGCGTACGTATTCAAAAGTAATTTTGCTAGTTTGCTTCATTCTTCTTATTCTCGTTCTTATTCCTGGAGTAGGTCTTGTTCGAGGAGGAGCACGAAGTTGGATTGGGATCGGAGCATTTTCGATTCAACCATCAGAATTTATGAAGTTTGCGATGATTATTTTCTTGGCAAAGTTTTTAGCAGAACGGCAAAAATTGATCACATCTTTTAAACGTGGTTTATTACCGGCTCTTAGTTTTGTGTTTCTTGCTTTTGGGATGATTATGTTACAGCCAGACCTTGGGACAGGAACGGTAATGGTTGGGACATGTATCATTATGATATTTATTTCGGGAGCGAGGGTCTTTCACTTTGCAATGTTTGGTTTGATTGGTGTAGCGGGATTTGTAGGATTAATTGCATCAGCGCCGTATCGAATGAAACGCATTACATCATATTTAGATCCGTGGTCAGATCCGCTTGGAAGTGGATTTCAAATTATCCAATCATTACTCGCAATTGGACCTGGTGGATTATTTGGGCTTGGACTTGGACAAAGTAGACAAAAATTTCTTTATTTACCTGAACCACAAACTGACTTTATATTTGCGATCTTATCCGAGGAATTAGGTTTTATTGGTGGTTCATTTGTGTTATTATTATTTAGTCTATTATTATGGCGCGGGATTCGTATCGCATTAGGAGCGCCAGATTTATATGGTACGTTTTTAGCAGTAGGTATTGTGGCGATGATTGCGATTCAAGTAATGATTAATGTTGGTGTTGTAACAGGACTGATGCCTGTTACGGGTATTACCTTGCCGTTTTTAAGTTATGGTGGATCAAGTTTGACATTAATGTTAATGGCAGTAGGTGTATTATTAAATATAAGTCGCCATTCTCGCTACTAAACCCTGTTTATAAGACAGGGTTTTTCGTATGTGTGTAAAAATGCAATATGTATATAGAAATAAATATAATGGAAATAAGAAAAGAGAAGCGGAGGAGTTAGTAGTGCGTGTATTAGTTAGTGGTGGGGGTACTGGTGGTCATATTTATCCAGCTCTTGCTTTAATTAGAGAAATAAAAAAGTTAAATCCAGAAGCAAGATTTTTATATATTGGTACGGAAAATGGACTAGAGAGTACAATCGTTCCAAAAGCAGGTATACCATTTCAGTCTATTGTTATAAGTGGATTTAAACGAAAAATATCATTAGATAATGTGAAAACAGTAATGCGTTTTCTAAAAGGTGTACAGGATAGTAAACGATATATTCGTCGTTTTAATCCGGATATCGTAATTGGAACGGGTGGATATGTATGTGGACCAGTTGTATACGCTGCAGCCAAATTAGGTATTCCAACTATTGTACATGAACAAAATAGTGTACCAGGTGTAACGAACAAATTTTTAAGTCGTTATGTTGATAAAGTTGCTGTTTGTTTTGAAGCAGCTACAGAGCATTTTCCAGAGTCAAAAGTGGTAATGACAGGTAATCCGCGAGCATCAGAGGTAATGGATCAAAATGGAATGAAAGGGAAACGTTCAGTTGGGCTTTCTCTTCCTAAAAAGTCTGTACTTATATTTGGTGGAAGTCGTGGAGCTAGACCGATTAACGATGCCTTCGTTGAAGCAATTGAACAGTTTGGGAACAAAAGCTACGAAATACTATATGTAACAGGTGAAGTACATTATGACAAAGTGATGGAAGCCGTGAAGCAAAAAGGGAACCCGAACAATGTTATTATTAAGCCGTTCATTCATAATATGCCAGAGGTACTAACTGGTGTAGACCTTGTTGTTTCAAGGGCTGGGGCAACAACACTTGCAGAATTAACAGCGTTAGGAAAACCAAGTGTGTTAATACCGAGTCCGTACGTAACAAATAATCATCAGGAAAAGAATGCACGTTCAGTTGTTGATAAAGGAGCGGCAAAAATGTTACTTGAAAAAGATTTAACAGCTGAAACGCTTATTCGTGATATTGATGAGATTTTATTGGATGCACAAACATTACAAAATATGAAGCTAGCTGCTAAGCAACTAGGTATTCCAGATGCAGCAAATAAGCTGTATGAAGTAATGAATAAGCTTGTAAAAAAATAAAGTGAGGCTTTAATCGGTGGGGAGTGATTCTTTCTCGTTGATTATTACCTTTCACTAATCGGATGTTTACTGGCATCCCGATTCTCGCCTAACTTCTTTGTTGCCGCCGAATTTTGATTTAGGAGCTGTACTGCCCGTAAATAGAGGGATAACGTTAGGTGAACGCCCTGCATATTATTGTCATAAGGAGACTTAATATGGGGGAGATTGTCTATGGAACAATTAGTAAATGAGCTTATAGAAGCAGACGTTGGTCGTGTTTTAGTTAACGAGTCGTTAGCACGTTATACAACTATGAAAATAGGTGGACCAGCGGATATTTTAATTGTGCCAAAGCATGTAGCCGGTATTGAAAAAACATTACAGTTAGTAAAGCAATACAAAACGAAGTGGACTGTAATTGGGCGCGGTTCAAACCTTCTTGTATCTGATCAAGGCATAGAAGGTGTTGTTATTCGTTTAGGAGAAGGATTAGATCACTTAGAGGTCGAAAAACATAAGGTAAGAGTTGGTAGTGGATATCCTCTTATTAAATTGTCAACTTTACTTAGTCGTCAAGGGTTAGCTGGATTGGAGTTTGCAAGCGGTATTCCAGGAAGTGTCGGTGGTGCAGTATATATGAATGCAGGTGCACATAAATCGGATATATCGAGTGTATTATCGAAGGCTCTCATTCTGTTTGAAGACGGTACAATTGACTGGTTAATGAATAAAGAACTGGAGTTTTCTTATCGGGCATCTGTATTGCAAACGAAACGTCCTGGTATTGTTTTAGAGGCGGAGTTTCAATTACAGGCGGGAAAACGTGAAGAAATTGTACGTAGCATGCAAAATAATAAAGATTACCGCCGTGAAACGCAACCATGGAATCACCCGTGTGCAGGAAGTGTATTTCGGAATCCAATCCCACATTTTGCAGGAGATTTAGTAGAAAAAGCAGGGCTTCGTGGTTATAGGATTGGTGGAGCTCAAATTTCTGAAATGCATGGCAATTTTATTGTTAATACCGGGGGAGCTTCAGCGCAAGATGTATTGTCCTTAATTGAATTAATAAAACATACAATTAAGGATAAATTTGATGTAGATATGCATACAGAAGTAGAAATCATTGGAAGATAACGGTTATTCGTTCCGCTCATTATCATTTATGTTATAATAAGAAGATAAGAACGGCATGAGGAACATGCCGTTCTTTATGTTACATAGGGGGATCGTACATGAATAATAGTAAAGTGATTAAACTACAAGATCGTGTACCAAAATTGAAAAATCAAAAGAAAAAAAACAAAAAAAATGTTAATCATCGATTGATTTTATACATATCAATTTTATTTTTATTAGTGCTCTTTTTAATTTATTTTCGGTCTCCGCTTAGTAATATAAAAAAGATTAGTGTGTTTGGAAATCACTATATGACGGATGAGCAAGTAATGAAGGATTCAGGCGTGACATATGATACAAGTTATTTCCGAGTGACAGCACATAAAGCTGAAGAAAACTTAACGAAGCGAAAAGAAATTAAAGCAGTAAATGTAAAAAAACGTTTTCCAAACAAGATTGATATTCATATCGAAGAATATTTAACGATTGGCTATATAAATAAAGAGGGAAAATTACAACCGTTATTAGAAAATGGAAAAACGCTTGATGTACTACCTAATGGAAAACTTCCTGTTGCAGCACCGATTTTCGAACCTTTTAAAGAAGAGAAAATGAAGGAGTTAATCGCTGAACTAGAAAAATTAACACCAGCTATTTTAAAATCTATTTCGGAGATTCGCTATTCACCAACGAATGCGAATGAAGATCATCTTACTTTATATATGAATGAAGGTTATGAAGTGAGCACTACGATTCAAAATTTTGCAAAACGTATGGAAGCCTATCCGCTTATTTTAAAAACAATTGAGCCAGGTAAGAAGGTATTAATTGACTTAGAAGTAGGTGCATATACGAAAGAATTAGGTGCGGAAGAAAAAAAAGAATAGAATGGTAGTTTTCGTTGATTATAGCAGAAAAAACGAAACGAATGTTCTATTATATGTATACGAATTTAGAAGAATGGTTCATTTGATGAAAAATATGTAAAAATTCTTAGATTCATACTAGTATTGGTACAAGTTTCACTTTTCTATGAGTACATCTTAGTGTAGACTTATACTTGGCGGTAAACTTTACACTCGAAATAGAATTATTTCAAGATAAGCAGTTATTCATAGTTTACTGCGATATTCTTAATTGAATGCTAAATAAAAATAAGAAAAATATAGGGTTAAAAAAGGGAAACGTATAAAGACGTTGAATATTTTTCTTATAAATAGTAAAGTTGCGATTGTTGTTCCATATATTGAGTTGTATGGTATAAATAAAGAAGGAGGTGCCAAAGAATGAACAGCAATGAAATATATGTTAGTCTTGACATCGGTACATCCAATGTTAAAGTCATCATTGGTGAAATGGTTAATGACAGCTTAAACATTATTGGTGTTGGAAATGTAAAATCAAATGGTTTAAAGAAGGGATCGATAGTTGATATAGACGAGACTGTTCGATCAATTAAAAAAGCAATTGAACAAGCTGAGCGCATGGTGGGAATCCACATTGAGCAAGTTGTAGTAGGTGTCAATGCAAACCAGGTACAGCTACTTCCTTGTCACGGAGTAGTCGCTGTTTCAAATGAAGATCGTGAAATCGGGAATGAAGATGTCTTACGCGTTCTAGATGCAGCACAAGTTGTGTCAATTGCTCCAGAACGTGAGTTTATTGATGTGGTACCTCGACAGTTCATCGTAGACGGTCTTGACGAGATTAACGATCCACGCGGGATGATCGGTGTAAGATTAGAAATGGAAGGTACACTTATTACAGGCTCGAGAACTTTACTACATAACCTACTTCGTTGTGTAGAAAAAGCAGGTCTTGAAATTGTTGATATTTGTCTTCAACCTTTAGCGGCTGCAACAGTTGCTATATCTTCAGATGAAAAAAATAGAGGAGTAGCCCTTGTTGATATGGGGGGAGGATCTACAACTTTATCTATTTTTAAAGATGGAGAGTTACAAGCGACGAGCGTATTACCATTAGGTGGAGACCATATAACGAAGGATATTGCGATTGGGTTGAAAACTTCAACAGAAAATGCAGATCAAATTAAGTTGAAATATGGACATGCTTTTTATGATACAGCATCTGAAGAAGAGATGTTTACGGTTCCTATTATGGGAAGTGATCAAACAGAACAATATTCTCAGTTGGAATTATCGGATATAATAGAGGCTCGTGTAGAGGAAATTTTAATGTTTGTTCAAGATGAAGTGCGTAAGTTAGGAGTAAAGCAAGTGGCTTCTGGTTATGTACTAACTGGTGGAATTGCTTCTATGCCAGGTGTTCTTGACCTTGCATATGATATTTTACATGAAAATGTTCGTGTAGCAACTCCTGATTATATTGGTGTGCGTGAGCCCCAATATACAAGTGGAGTTGGATTAATTAAACATTCTTATCAAAAAGCTAAATTACGTGGGAAAAATGTGCAGGAAAAGCAAGAGCATTTTGAACCAGTACCAGCACCAGCACCAACGCCGGTACAACAGCAACCTGCAAAACAAAAAACTCGTAATCAAAACAATAATAATCAAAATGATGACCGCATGATGTCAAAAGTAAAACGTGTATTCCGTTATTTATGGGATTAAAATTGGACACGAAAAATGAGGTTCTAGGGGGATTTCGACATGTTAGAGTTTGATACTACTCAAGATCAATTAGCGAATATAAAAGTTATCGGTGTCGGCGGTGGCGGAAACAATGCTGTAAACCGTATGATTGAACACGGTGTACAAGGTGTAGACTTTATCGCTGTGAACACTGATGCACAAGCATTAAATCTATCAAAAGCTGAAACGAAAATGCAAATTGGTGGAAAATTAACGCGTGGACTTGGTGCAGGCGCAAACCCTGAAGTAGGGAAAAAAGCTGCAGAAGAAAGTAAAGAACAGATCCAAGAAGCACTTCGTGGTGCGGATATGGTCTTCGTAACTGCCGGTATGGGCGGTGGAACTGGAACTGGTGCAGCTCCAGTTGTTGCTCAAGTTGCAAAAGAATTAGGTGCTTTAACAGTTGGTGTTGTAACACGTCCATTTACTTTTGAAGGACGTAAGCGTGCGACGCAAGCAGCATCTGGTATTGCAGCATTTAAAGAAAATGTAGATACTCTTATTGTAATTCCAAACGATCGCTTATTAGAGATTGTTGATAAAAATACGCCAATGTTAGAAGCATTCCGTGAAGCTGATAACGTATTACGTCAAGGTGTTCAAGGTATTTCGGATTTAATTGCAACGCCAGGTTTAATCAACTTAGACTTTGCAGACGTAAAGACAATTATGTCTAATAGAGGTTCTGCTTTAATGGGTATTGGTTCTGGTAACGGGGAAAATCGTGCTGCAGAAGCTGCGAAAAAAGCGATTTCTAGTCCATTACTAGAAACATCTATTGATGGAGCTCAAGGTGTTATCATGAACATTACGGGTGGCGCTAACTTAAGCTTATATGAAGTACAAGAAGCGGCAGATATCGTAGCTTCAGCTTCAGATCCAGAAGTAAATATGATCTTCGGTTCTGTTATTAACGAAGGATTAAAAGATGATATCGTTGTAACTGTAATTGCAACTGGTTTTGATGATAGCATTGCAACTCAACCACCAAAACCAATTATTCGTCCGAATGCGAACCACACGCAACAACAGCAACAACCAGTAGCTCAACCTTCAAAACAACGTGAAGTAAAACGTGAAATGAAGCGTGAAGAGCCAGTTGTACATGAGCGTCATTCAGATTCAGATGATATCGATATTCCAGCATTTTTACGTAACCGTCGTAGACGATAAAAAAAGGAGCTTTCATGCTCCTTTTTTGTTTTTTAAATGGAAAAGACCTGCTAAGCAGGTCTTTTTTTATTTCGTATATTTCAATATATTTTGTTGGTGAAAATAAGAGTATATCATTCTATGAATTTGTACTTTTATTTTTTACCGACAGATTATGTCTAGAAATCACAAAATAACAAAAAAACACCTCCGCAAATTGACACACTTTCCTATTGGATATGCATTATACTAGTCTCAACTTGAAAAAAGAGGTGAATTGTTTGGTTGTTTACGCCGACGTTGTTTGGTTGTTAAACGCCTGCATTGATTTTCTTTTGCTTTTATTAACAGCTACCGTGTTAAAAAAGAAGATCAAAAGATGGAGGCTTGTGTTAGGGGCATTTATAGGTTCAACTATTGTTATTTTTGCCTTTACTCCTTTTGCTTCTATGATGACACATCCAATTATGAAACTACTGTACTCGTTACTTATTGTGTATACAGCATTTGGGTTTACAACATTTAGAAATTATGCACAAACTGTTTTTACTTTTTACTTTGTAACCTTTATGGTTGGCGGAGGATTAATTGGAACTCATTTCTTTTTGCAAACGAATGAAATGGTAAATGGATTGGTTCAATCTCAGTCAATTTCTTACGGCGATCCAATTAGTTGGTTATTTGTTATTTTTGGTTTTCCGGTAATTTATTATTTTTCTAAAAAGCGTATTGAAAGCGTAGAGGTCACGAAAATACACTATGACCAAATTGTGAAAGTAAAAATTCAATTAGCGGAAGAAGAACTAGAACTGGCAGGTCTTATTGACAGTGGGAACCAACTTTACGACCCATTAACAAAAACACCCGTTATGATTATGCATGTTTCATCATTAGAACATTGCTTACCATCTTGGTTAACAGAACAAATTTATTCCAAAACAGAAATTCCTCAAATACCAGAAAATGATTCTGGTTGGGCGACAAAATTACGTTTAATTCCTTTCCGTGCAGTAGGAGTAGAAAGTCAATTTTTGTGGGCAATTAAGCCTGACAGTGTGCAAGTTGATCATGAAGGTAGTTCTATTGTTGTAAACAAAGTATTAATTGGATTAAATACACAACAACTGTCTACTAATGGGGAGTATCAATGTATTGTGCATCCAAAAATGTTGATTTCACAAAAAATGGTGATCGCTTAATAATGAGAGGCGGGATAATATGATGAAATTAAAATTTTATTTAGTATACCTTTGGTATAAAGTATTGCTGAAATTAGGAATTAAGACCGATGAAATTTATTATATTGGTGGAAGTGAAGCGTTGCCACCACCGTTAACGAAAGAAGAAGAGGAAGTTCTTTTGAATAAATTGCCAAAAGGAGATCAGGCAGCAAGGTCATTACTTATTGAACGCAACTTAAGGCTCGTTGTATATATAGCAAGAAAGTTTGAAAATACAGGGATAAATATTGAAGATTTAATTAGTATAGGAACAATCGGCCTTATTAAAGCGGTAAATACATTTAATCCAGAAAAGAAAATAAAATTAGCAACATATGCATCGCGTTGTATAGAAAATGAAATTTTAATGCATTTACGTCGGAATAACAAAAATCGCTCGGAAGTTTCTTTTGATGAACCGCTAAACATTGATTGGGATGGGAATGAACTATTGTTGTCTGACGTGTTAGGTACAGATGATGATATTATTACAAAAGATTTAGAAGCTACTGTAGATCGTCACCTTTTAATGAAAGCATTACACCAATTAAATGATCGTGAAAAACAAATTATGGAACTTCGGTTTGGGCTTGCTGGAGGAGAGGAAAAGACGCAAAAAGATGTGGCGGATATGCTTGGGATTTCACAGTCATACATTTCGCGTTTAGAAAAAAGAATTATAAAAAGATTACGAAAAGAATTTAATAAAATGGTGTGAAGAATAGGACCAGCCGTTATGTAGGCTGGTCTTATTCTATTTAGTTGTATTAGGAAAGATAATTTAAATGAAAAATCGTGAAAAAACCATATGCATAAAATCCCCTTCAAAGGAAATACTTTACACTGTACAGCAACTCCCGATAGGAGGGAACACTTTGACGAGAAACAAAGTAGAAATTTGCGGTGTTGATACAGCTAAACTTCCAGTATTAAAAAATGAAGAGATGCGTAAATTATTTCGTGAAATGCAAAGTGGAGAGATAAGCGCAAGAGAAAAATTAGTGAATGGAAACTTACGTCTTGTACTGAGCGTCATCCAAAGATTTAATAACAGAGGAGAATATGTTGACGATTTATTCCAAGTTGGTTGCATCGGACTTATGAAATCAATTGATAATTTTGATTTAGGCCAAAATGTAAAATTTTCAACGTATGCTGTGCCGATGATTATTGGGGAAATACGCAGATATTTGCGTGATAATAATCCGATTCGCGTATCGCGCTCATTGCGAGATATTGCGTATAAAGCTTTGCAAGTAAGAGAGAAGTTAATTGCAGAAAATTCAAAAGAACCAACAGCAATGGATATTGCAAAAGTGCTAGAAGTAACTCATGAAGAGATAGTATTTGCTTTAGATGCAATTCAAGATCCAGTTTCATTATTTGAACCGATTTATAATGATGGAGGAGATCCTATCTTTGTTATGGATCAGTTAAGTGATGAAAAACAAAAGGACGAGCAGTGGGTTGAAGAACTAGCATTGAAAGAAGGAATGAAGCGTTTAAATGATCGAGAGAAAATGATTATTAGAAAACGTTTCTTCCAAGGAAAGACACAGATGGAAGTTGCAGAAGAAATTGGGATTTCCCAAGCTCAAGTATCACGTTTAGAGAAGTCAGCCATTAAACAAATGAATAAAACGATTCAAGGATAAGGTCTCACCAATTATGGTGAGACCTTTTTATATGTAATATGGTTTGTGCTCATAGTAGGGGATTAGTGTTCATATAATGAAACTAGCATGGTGTTTCGTATAGGTGGCTTCCTGTAAATATGAGAAACAGCTTCCAATTCGTCATATAAGGGAGAGGGTAAAAATGGTGATACGAATTTCAGAGTTACAGATGAAGGATGTTATAAATATTTCAGATGGAAAAAGGATTGGGAATATTGGAGATATTGAAATTGATATGAACACAGGGCAAGTTTGTTCTGTTATTATTTCCAAACAGACACGTATGCTAGGTATTTTTGGAAAAGATGTTGAGATTGTAATTCCTTGGAAGGAAATTGTGAAAATTGGGGAGGATGTCATACTTGTAAGAGTAGATCCTGTTAATACTGTAACAGAATCAATACAAACACCGACAATTTCATAAAGAATATTACAAATTCCTCTTTTTTTTCTGTTAGGATTATGAAAAAATAAAAGTATGGTAAAATAGACAGGAAGTACCATGCTTTTTTCTGTTATTTTAATTAAAAGGAGCCGCTTTATTATGAGAGAACCATTTAAATATGTGGACGGTATACTGTATTTACAAGCGTGGAAAGAACTTGGAAACATTACTGCTGGATTTACGACAAAAGATGGTGGGATAAGTACGGGCTCCTTTCATGCGATGAATTTAGGATTACATGTGAATGATATCGTGGAGAACGTTCATGAAAACAGACGCATTTTAGCAAATAAGTTACAAAAACCATTAGAAAACTGGATTTGCTCTGAACAAGTTCATGATCATCATGTTGAAAAAGTAGGGCAACAGGAAAAAGGAAGTGGCGTTTATTCATATGAGGACGGCATTTCAAAAACAGATGGCATTTATACGAGTAATGAAGATGTTCTGTTAACGTCTTGTTACGCGGATTGTGTTCCGCTCTATTTTTATGCACCATCACATGGTATGATAGGACTTGCGCATGCTGGATGGAAAGGCACTGTACAAGAGATTGCAAAGGAAATGATTCAAAAGTGGAATGCAGAAGGTATTTCAAGTGATGAAATTCATGTTGCAATTGGACCGTCGATTGGATCTTGTTGTTATGTTGTGGATGATCGTGTATTAACAGCAGCACAGAAAGTAATTAACGGTGCTGTTCCTCATCAAAAAATTTCTGACGGGCAGTACGCAATTAATTTAAAAGAAATTAATCGTATATTATGTGTACAAGCAGGCATAAAAGAAGAGCATATTGTAATGTCATCTCTTTGTACAAGCTGTGAAGAGCAACTATTTTTCTCTCATCGTCGTGATCAAGGTAAGACAGGAAGAATGTTGAGTTTCATAGGTTTTAAGGAGGAAGGAAGCAAGTGACAGTACAAGAAAATTTAGTAATTGTAAACGAAGCTATTAAAGAATCTTGCGTTCGAGCTGGACGTTCGTTGCAAGATATTAAACTTGTTGCAGTGACAAAAACTGTAGGGATTGAAAAAACAAACGAAGTAATTGAAACTGGAATTATCGATTTAGGTGAAAATAGAAATGAAGGTTTCTTACAGAAATATGAGCATTTCGGTTCAAAAGTTAATTGGCACTTTATTGGCTCATTACAAACGAGAAAGGTAAAAGAAATCATTAATGAAATTGATTATTTACATTCGTTAGATCGTCTTTCCCTGGCGAAAGAAATTCAGAAACGTGCTGATAAGAAAGTGAAATGCTTTATTCAAGTGAAAACCTCATCTGAAGAATCGAAGCAAGGATTAGCAATAGAAGAGGTTGTTTCTTTTATTCAAAGTTTGCAAGAATTCGATAAAATTGAAGTGGTTGGACTAATGACGATGGCTCCATTTACAGAAGAAGAGGAAGAAATCAGACGCTGTTTTAAGGAATTACGTATGTTGCAAACAAAGGTGCAGGAGCTAGAGTTATTACATGCGCCATGTAAAGAATTATCAATGGGAATGTCCAACGATTACACGATTGCAATTGAAGAAGGGGCTACATATATTCGTTTGGGAACGATTTTAGTAGGAAAAGCGTAAAAGGAAGGAGAATCTTATTATGAGTTGGTCAAAAGTAAAATACTTCTTTTTTGATACACCGGAAGAAAAAGAAGCAGCTCAATATGGTTATGAAAAGGAGCAAACAGACATGAAAAAGCAGCAAGATCCACCAGAACAACAAGATGTTACGTTTCCAAAAGCGCAACCGAAGCAAAATGTTGTGAGTATTGAAACAGCAAAACAATCTTCAAAAGTTGTTTTATTAGAACCACGCACATATTCGGAAGCACAAGGGATTGCGGACCACTTAAAAGGTAGACGAGCTGTTGTAATTAATTTGCAGAGAATGTCTACTGATCAAGCGGTACGTATCGTTGACTTTTTAAGTGGTACTGTATACGCTATAGGCGGGGACATTCAAAAAATAGGACCGAAAACATTTATGTGTACACCTGAAAATGTTGATATTGTTGGTGCAATTTCAGAGTTATTCGGTGAAGAAGAAGAAACAAATATAAAGAGGTGGTAATACGCCATGACAACAGTTTTAATGGTGTTAAGTTCTGCTATCGAGATTTACTCGTGGGCACTGATTATTTACATTCTCCTATCATGGTTTCCTGGTGCAAAGGAATCATCTTTTGGAGAGTTCTTGGCGCGAATTTGTGAACCGTATTTAGAACCATTCCGCAGATTTATTCCGCCGCTTGGTATGATTGATATTTCTCCACTCGTTGCGATTTTTGCGTTAAAACTTGCTAAAAGTGGTTTGTTCAGTTTGTTCAGCTATTTCTTATAGTAAGAGGTTAAATACATGAGCATTTACGAACATTTTAGGCCTGATGAAGAGGTCTTTGTAGATAAAGTGCTGGAGTGGAAGCGAACAGCGGAGTACCATCAAGTGAAATTAACAGATTTCCTTGATCCAAGACAGCAACAAATTGTTTCTATGGTAATTGGACAAGGAGATGTCGCTGTGCAATTTGGTGGTGCAACGCCTAATGCAGAGCGTAAAAGAGCACTCATTTATCCAGACTATCTAGAATTAAATGAAGAAGAATTTCAAGTAGAAGTATTAGAAATTGACTATCCTTCCAAGTTTTATACGCTAGAACATAGGCAAATATTAGGTACATTTATGTCTCTTGGTTTAACGAGAGAAAAATGTGGTGATATTTTGCTGCAAGAAAATCGTGCCCAAATTGTAGTTGCGAAAGAAATCGTATCGTACATTGAGATGAACTTACAAGCAATAGGAAAAGTAAAAGTCTCCTTATCAGCAGTGCAAGGAGAACAAATTCTACAAATACATGAAACGTGGGGGGAGAAATCTGGAACGGTTTCTTCACCTCGTTTAGATGTTATGTTAGCTGAAATGTTACATTTATCTAGACAGAAAGTACAACCTTTCATAAAAAATGGTTTAGTAAAAGTCAATTGGAAAACAGTGGAGCAAACTTCTTATGAATGTTATCCAGGAGACGTTTTTTCTGTTAGAGGATATGGCCGAAGTAAATTATTTTCTGTAGAAGGTAGAACAAAACGCGACAAATGGAGAATTTTGTATGGTATACTAAAATGATTGGTTTTTTAGAAGGAAATCCTCCTATTTTGTCGAAGAAAAGATATAATTGAAAGAGGAAATTTAGATAACTACTTGGAGGTGGCGTTGTGCCGTTAACACCATTAGATATTCATAACAAAGAATTTGGTCGCGGATTCCGTGGCTATGATGAAGATCAAGTAAATGAGTTTCTTGATCAAATTATCAAAGATTATGAATTGGTCATTCGTGAGAAAAAAGCTTTAGAAGAAAAAGTTGCGCAGTTAGAAGGGAAGTTAGATCATTTCTCTAATATTGAAGATACGTTAAACAAATCTATCGTTGTTGCGCAAGAAGCAGCGGAAGAAGTAAAACGTAATGCGCAAAAAGAAGCGAAATTAATTGTGCGTGAAGCTGAAAAGAATGCTGATCGTATTATTAACGAAGCATTAGTAAAATCAAGAAAAGTTGCTTTTGATATTGAAGAGCTAAAGAAACAAGCGAAAGTATTCCGAACTCGTTTCCGTATGTTATTAGAAACACAGCTTGAAATGTTAAACAACGATGATTGGGATAAACTAATTGAGTTAGAAGACGAAGTAGATGAACTGTTGAAAAAAGAAGAAACAGTGTAAGCTTGACGTTTTTCTCATTATTACATATAATTTTAAACAACATATTTATTAAGAAAAACGAAGATAGGGATAAGTACCTTTTCAAACCTTATATAGCGAACTGAGGATGGTGTAAGCTCAGGATAAGGAGATAGTGGGAATATCACCCTGGAGTTCCGCGCTGAACAAATAGAGTAAGCGTAGGCGTGTATTCGCGTTAAGAATATAAAGAGGATTCTATACATATGTATATGATCTACTAGGGTGGTACCGCGGGAGACTTTCTCGTCCCTTTTTGGGATGAGAAAGTCTCTTTTTTATTCCGTTTTTTAAGTATTTCTTTTATACATGTAAGGAGGAATTGAGCATGGAGTACAAAAATACATTACTGATGCCGAAAACAGAGTTCCCAATGCGTGGGAACTTACCAAAACGTGAGCCTGCAATGCAAGAAAAATGGGCTGAAATGAATATTTACGAAAAAGTACAAGAACATACAAAAGGTCGTCCTTTATTTGTATTGCATGATGGACCTCCATATGCGAATGGTGACATTCATATGGGACATGCATTAAATAAAGTATTAAAAGACTTTATTGTTCGTTATAAATCAATGACTGGTTTTAGTGCGCCATATGTTCCAGGATGGGATACGCACGGTTTACCAATTGAACAAGCTTTAACAAATAAAGGCGTAAAACGTAAAGAAATGACAGTTGCTGAGTTCCGTAAGTTATGTGCAGAGTATGCATATGAACAAGTAGAACGTCAACGTGAACAATTTAAGCGTTTAGGTGTACGTGCAGATTGGGATAATCCATATATTACTTTAGAGCCAGCTTATGAAGCACAACAAATTAAAGTGTTTGGTGACATGGCGAAAAAAGGTTATATCTATAAAGGTCAAAAACCAGTTTACTGGTCTCCAACGAGTGAATCTGCTTTAGCAGAAGCTGAAATTGAATATCAAGATAAAAAATCAGCATCTATTTACGTAGCATTCCCTGTAAAAGATGGAAAGAATGTATTAGAAGGTGATGAAAAGTACATCATTTGGACAACAACACCTTGGACATTACCTGCAAACTTAGGTATTTCTGTTCACCCAGAGCTTGAATATAGTATTGTAAAAGTAAATGATGAGAAATATATCATTGCTTCTGAGCTGTTTGAGACAGTTGCAAAAACGTTAGAGTGGGAAAATGCTGAAGTTGTGAAAACAGTAAAAGGTAGCGAACTTGAGTACACAGTTGCAAAACATCCATTCTACGATCGTGATTCATTAGTTATGCTAGGAGATCACGTAACAACAGATGCAGGTACAGGTTGTGTTCATACAGCACCAGGACACGGGGAAGATGACTTCGTTGTTGGTAAAAAGTATGGATTAGAAGTACTTTGCCCAGTCGATGATAAAGGTGTATTAACAAATGAAGCACCTGGATTTGAAGGCTTATTCTATGATAAAGCTAACAAGCCAATTACAGAAAAATTAGAAGAAGTAGGCGCGTTACTGAAACTAACATTCATTACACATTCATACCCACATGATTGGAGAACGAAAAAACCAATTATTTTCCGTGCGACAGCACAGTGGTTTGCATCTATTGAAGCATTCCGTAAAGAATTAATAGAAGCTGTAGCGGAAACGAAATGGGTACCAGCATGGGGAGAAACTCGTCTTCATAATA
This sequence comes from Bacillus sp. S71, assembly GCF_016625265.1. Lineage (NCBI taxonomy): Bacteria > Bacillati > Bacillota > Bacilli > Caryophanales > Bacillaceae > Bacillus > Bacillus sp. S71. The sequence goes on from NZ_JACVUW010000002.1 coordinate 487,276, forward strand.
TGGTTCGTGACCGTGGTGACTGGTGTATTTCTCGTCAGCGTGCATGGGGTGTGCCAATTCCGGTATTCTATGCTGAGAATGGTGATCCAATTATTACGGATGAAACAATTAACCATGTAGCAGATTTATTCCGTGAACACGGTTCTAACGTATGGTTCGAGCGTGAAGCGAAAGATCTATTACCAGAAGGATTTACACATCCGGGTAGCCCAAATGGCGAATTCCGTAAAGAAACAGACATCATGGATGTATGGTTCGATTCAGGTTCTTCTCACCAAGCGGTATTAGAAGAGCGCGAAGATTTACAGCGTCCAGCTGATTTATATTTAGAAGGATCTGACCAGTATCGTGGTTGGTTTAACTCTTCATTATCAACAGCAGTTGCTGTAACAGGTAAAGCTCCATATAAAGGCGTATTAAGTCACGGTTTCGTACTAGATGGTGAAGGACGTAAAATGAGTAAGTCGATTGGAAACATCGTCGTACCGAAGAAAATTATGGATCAATTAGGCGGAGACATTTTACGCTTATGGGTATCTTCTGTTGACTATCAATCTGACGTACGTATTTCAGATGATATTTTAAAACAAGTAGCAGAAGTGTATCGTAAAATCCGTAACACATTCCGTTTCTTATTAGGAAACTTAGACGACTTTAAGCCAAGTGAAAATGCAGTAGCTGTAGCTGAACTTCGTGAAGTAGATCGTTACATGTTAGTGAAATTAAATGACTTAATTACAAAAGTTAAAGAAGCATATGAGACATACGACTTCGCTGCTGTGTATCATGCAATTCATAACTTCTGTACAATTGATTTAAGTTCATTCTACTTAGACTTTGCAAAAGACATTTTATACATTGAAGGTGCAAATCACGAAGATCGTCGTGCAATTCAAACTGTATTATATGATGTTCTTGTTGCGTTAACGAAACTTGTAACACCAATCTTACCGCATACAGCTGATGAAGTATGGCCATACATTCCAGGCGTAACAGAAGAAAGTGTACAATTAACTGATATGCCAGAAGCTGTACAATTAGATGACGCGGAAGCGTTAAAAACAAAATGGGATGCATTTATGACATTACGTGATGACGTGTTAAAAGCACTAGAAGTAGCTCGTAATGAAAAAGTAATCGGTAAGTCATTAAATGCAAGCATTACGCTATATCCAACTGCAGAAATGAAAGCTATGTTAGAGTCTATTAGCGAAGACTTAAAGCAATTATTCATCGTTTCTGAGTATAAACTTGGTGGTATGATGGATGAAGCGCCAGCAGATGCACCGAAGTATGAACATACAGCGGTTGTGGTTGCTCAAGCAACTGGTGAAACATGTGAACGTTGTTGGGTAGTTTCAGAAACAATTGGTAAAGATGCTGAACATGAAACATTATGTGAGCGTTGTGCAACAGTTGTTAAAGAAAACTATGTAAAATAATAAAAAACTGACTGCTATTCATGCAGTCAGTTTTTTTGTTGATGGCATATCAAAAAAACTTTTCAGACTCTTTCCTGTGAAGGAAAAATGTGTGTGAGGTAAGCAAATAAATTTCGGACACACTAACTGTACATTACAGCTAGGAGGAATGTACACGTGAATGAAATTTACATGGAAATAAAAGAAGAATTGCAATTGATGAGAAAAGAGTTGCAAGAGAGACTAGCTAAAGAAGTAATGCACAAATATGATGTCGAGTTCAGCCAAGAGCTTGGATATGAAATTAAGGAAGAGATAAAGAAAAAATTGCTGTTACATGATATAAAAGAGGATTTAAAGGATGTAGAACGCGCATTATTTAAAATGGAAATAGACATGTACGGTATTTGTGAAGAGACGGGGAGATTAATTTCGACAAAGCAAATGAAGACAATGCCGACTGCTCGTACGATTCATGAATTCTTCTATGAAAAGGTAAATGTATGAATAGGCACAACGATATTATATTACCTTTTTTTAATTTATTTTATTCTTCTATAAAGGTTCATTGTGAAAAGGTAGCAGCTATGCTAAAATTTTGAGGTACACTGTCTTTGTGGGGGAAATGAAAATGATATATTATGTAATAGCGTTATTTGTCATTGCTATCGATCAAATATCGAAGTGGTTAATTGTAAAGAACATGGAATTGGGTACGAGTATTCCGATTATCGACAATGTATTATACATAACATCACATCGAAATAGAGGCGCTGCTTGGGGTATTTTAGAAAATAAAATGTGGTTCTTCTACATTATTACAGTTGTTTTTGTAGTGTTTATCGTATTTTATATGAAAAAGTATGCGAAAACAGACAAGCTTCTAGGTATTTCGTTAGGTCTAATTTTGGGTGGGGCAATTGGTAACTTTATTGATCGTGTATTTAGACAAGAAGTAGTGGATTTCATTCACGTGTATATTTTCTCGTACAACTATCCAGTATTCAATATAGCTGATTCAGCATTATGTATTGGTGTTGTATTAATTATTATTCAAACATTATTAGAAGGCAAGAAAGCGAAGGAGTAATTGAATGAGTGAAGTAGTACAAGTAACAGTTGCAGCAGAGCAAAAAAACGAGCGAATTGATAAATTCGTTACAGGGATAAATAACGAATGGTCACGTTCACAAGTACAGCAATGGATTAAAGATGATGTTGTGACAGTGAACGGGAAAGCAGTAAAAGTGAATTATAAAGTAAAAGAAGAAGATGAAATTACAGTAACGATTCCTGAGCCAGAAGCGCTAGATATTCAACCAGAGGATTTAAATTTAGAAATTTATTATGAAGATGCAGATGTGCTTGTTGTAAATAAGCCACGTGGCATGGTTGTACATCCAGCACCAGGGCATACAAGTGGTACACTTGTAAACGGCCTTATGCACCATTGTACAGACTTATCAGGCATTAACGGTGTAATGCGTCCAGGTATCGTGCATCGTATTGATAAAGATACATCTGGACTATTAATGGTTGCTAAAAATGATATGGCACATGAATCGCTTGTAAATCAGCTTGTAGCCAAAACAGTAACGAGACGATACAAAGCGATTGTACACGGTGTGATTCCGCATGATAAGGGAACTATCGATGCACCAATTGGTCGTGATAAGAAAGAGCGTCAAAGTATGACAGTTGATGAAAATGGTAAGAACGCTGTTACACACTTCCAAGTGTTAGAACGTTTTAAAGACTTTACACTTGTAGAATGTCGCTTAGAAACGGGACGTACGCACCAAATTCGTGTTCATATGAAATATATTGGCTATCCACTTGCAGGAGATCCGAAGTATGGTCCGAAGAAAACGTTAGATATGAATGGACAAGCACTTCATGCGGGTATTTTAGGCTTTGATCATCCTCGTACTGGTGAATATATTCAGTTTGAGGCACCGATTCCAGAAGTGTTTGAAGACGCATTAAATATTTTACGAAAATAGTATTGACAAATCATAAGAAAACTGAGATACTGACAACAGTTAAATAATGATCCTTTAACACAGCCCCGTGAGGTTGAGAAGGTAACGGTTTGAAATACTTAGGGTATGTTGTACCCTTTTTTCAAAAGTCCTCTCGCACACGCTGAGAGGACTTTTTTTATACCATTACTCTCACGCAAGAAAAAAAGCTTGGAGGTGTAGAGCATGCAAGAGAAAGCTGTCGTTTTAGATGACCAAATGATTCGCCGCGCTTTAACACGAATTAGTCATGAAATCGTGGAACGAAATAAAGGTGTCGATAATTGTGTTCTTGTCGGAATTAAAACTCGTGGAATTTTTATTGCACAACGTTTGGCAGAACGAATTGGTCAAATTGAAGGAAAAGAAATGGAAGTTGGAGAGTTAGACATTACGTTATATCGTGATGATTTAACACTACAATCCAAAAATAAAGAACCACTTGTAAAAGGTTCTGATATCCCTGTAGATATTACGAAGAAAAAAGTTATCCTCGTTGATGACGTATTATATACAGGAAGAACAGTTCGAGCAGCAATGGATGCTCTTATGGATTTAGGTAGACCATCTCAAATTCAATTGGCGGTTCTTGTTGATAGAGGTCATCGTGAATTACCAATTCGCGCTGATTATGTAGGAAAGAACATTCCAACATCAAGTGAAGAGCGTATCGAAGTTGATTTGCAAGAGACAGATCAACAAGATCGAGTAAGCATATACGATAAGTAAAGCCCTTTTAAATGTAGTCCTGTGAGGCTGCCAAAGGGTCTTGGCTTTCATATGTCAAATTTGGCATACGAAAGTATAGGACTCTTTGTGCACAGGCACAAAGAGTTTTTTTATTGCAAAGATTTAAACTGAAGGAGGATGTAACAATGGAACAAAAGCCAGTGTTAGACGTTAATGAAGTACCGAAACCGGGAAAATGGTTATTTTTAAGTATACAACATTTGTTCGCGATGTTTGGATCAACAGTGCTTGTTCCGTTTTTAACAGGATTGAATCCATCAGTAGCATTAATATCAAGTGGATTAGGAACGCTAGCGTTTCTTCTTATAACGAAAGGTCAAGTACCAGCATATTTAGGATCATCATTCGCCTTTATCGCACCGATTATAACAGCGAAAACGGCAGGTGGGCCGGGAGCAGCAATGCTTGGTGGTTTGTTAGCAGGGCTTGTGTACATCTTAATCTCACTCGGAATTAAGAAATCAGGATCAGAGTGGATTATGAAACTACTACCACCAATCGTAGTTGGTCCAGTAGTAATGGTAATCGGTCTAGCTTTAGCACATACAGCAGTTAACATGGCGATGAACGGTGCGGATGGCAAATACAGCTTTACACATTTTTCAGTAGCATTAGTAACATTAGCAATTACAATCATTTGCTCGATATTCGGAAGAGGATTTTTCAGTATCATACCAGTGTTACTTGGCATTATCGGCGGATATATCTTCGCTTACTTCCAAGGGCTAGTAGACTTAAAGCCGGTAGCTGAGGCAAAATGGTTTGTTGTACCAGATTTCACAGTACCATTTGTAACATACACACCAGAGTTTTCATGGAAGATTGTACTCTTGATGGTACCAGTTGCACTAGTAACAATATCAGAACATATCGGACATCAAATTGTACTTGGAAATGTTATTAAAAGAGATTTAATTGAAAAACCAGGTTTACACCGTTCGATCTTCGGTGACGGAGTAGCAACATTAATTGCATCACTAATCGGTGGGCCACCGAATACAACGTATGGTGAAAACATCGGTGTGCTAGCAATTACGAGAGCATACAGTGTATACTTATTCATCGGTTCAGCAGTATTCGCAATCATGTTCGGATTTATCGGTAAGATTTCTGCACTGATTCATTCGATCCCAACACCAGTTATGGGCGGGGTATCAATCTTACTATTCGGTGTAATCGCATCAAGCGGATTACGCATGATGGTAGATGATAAAACAGATTTAAGTGACAAACGAAACTTAATGATTGCATCAGTAATACTAGTAATCGGTATTGGTGGTGCGGTACTTCACGTAGGGGATTCATTCCAAGTCGAAGGAATGGCGCTTGCAGCAATTGTAGGTGTACTGTTAAATCTACTACTACCAGAAACAAAACAAGAAAAACATACAAAACAATCTAAGCAGATTGCTTCATAAAAATAACCTTTTAATTCAGTCCTGTGAGACAGAAAAGGGTGGCTTCTTCCTTGCACCCTAGTCTTACATGACTAGGGTATTTTTATGCAAAGGTTGTTATAAAAATACAAAAGTGGTAACATAAAAATCAGAAAGATGAGGGATGACGATGAGCCATTTGTTAACGATGAGTGAATTATCGGAAGTAGAAATTTCAGAAATCCTAAAAGACGCAGAAGATTTTGCGAATGGAAAAGAGAGCAAAACGACAGAGCAAACTTTTGTTGCAAACTTGTTCTTTGAGAATAGTACGAGAACGAGATTTAGCTTTGAAGTTGCTGAGAAGAGATTAGGACTAGATGTTTTAAACTTTTCAGCTGATGCATCTAGCGTACAAAAAGGAGAAACTTTATACGATACGATAAGAACACTAGAATCAATCGGAACAAAAGCAGTGGTCATCCGCCATGAGCAAGATCGCTACTTCGATGAACTAAAAGATCAGGTGAATATCCCGATCTTAAACGCTGGAGATGGATGTGGAAACCACCCAACACAGTGCCTACTCGACCTTCTTACAATTAAACAAGAGTTTGGAAGATTTGAAGGTTTGAAGATTGCAATAGTAGGAGATGTTCGTCATAGCCGAGTAGCACGTTCTAATGCAGAAGCATTAACGAAGCTTGGTGCAACAATTTACTTTGCAAGTCCAGAAGAGTGGAAAGGTGAAGACAACACATTTGGAACATACAAACCATTAGATGAACTTGTTCCAGAAGTGGATGTAATGATGTTACTCCGTGTACAACATGAGCGTCATGATCATTATGAAACAGACATTATGAAAGAATATCATGAGAAACACGGATTAACAGTAGAAAGAGAACAGCGTATGAAAGAAGGAAGCATTATTATGCATCCAGCTCCCGTAAACCGTGATGTTGAAATTGCAAGTGAACTTGTTGAGTGTGAGCGTTCACGCATATTTAAACAAATGGAAAATGGAGTTTACGTAAGAATGGCTGTACTAAAACGCGCCTTACCAAATGTATTAGGAGGAATGAAACATGAATTACTTGTTTAAAAATGGTCGTTATATGAATGAAGAAGGAAAAATTGTAGCAACAGATCTTCTCGTACAAGACGGTAAAATCGCTAAGGTAGCAGAAAATATTACGGCAGATAATGCTGAAGTAATCGATGTGAACGGAAAGTTAATCGCACCTGGATTAGTAGATGTACACGTACATCTTCGTGAACCAGGTGGTGAACATAAAGAAACAATTGAAACAGGTACACTAGCAGCGGCAAAAGGTGGATTCACTACAATTTGTGCAATGCCAAATACACGTCCAGTACCAGATTGCAGAGAACATATGGAAGACTTGCAAAATCGTATTAAAGAAAAAGCGCATGTCAACGTACTACCATACGGAGCAATTACAGTACGTCAAGCTGGTTCTGAAATGACAGATTTCGAAACATTAAAAGAACTTGGAGCATTTGCTTTCACAGATGACGGCGTAGGCGTACAAGATGCGAGCATGATGTTAGCGGCTATGAAACGTGCAGCAAAATTAGATATGGCAGTAGTTGCGCACTGTGAAGAGAATACGCTTATTAATAAAGGTTGTGTACATGAAGGGAAGTTTTCTGAGAAACACGGATTAAACGGTATCCCATCAGTATGTGAATCTGTACATATTGCAAGGGATATATTGCTTGCGGAAGCAGCAGATTGTCACTATCACGTATGTCACGTAAGTACGAAAGGTTCAGTACGTGTAATCCGTGATGCGAAACGCGCTGGAATTAAAGTAACAGCAGAAGTAACACCACATCACCTAGTGTTATGTGAAGATGATATCCCATCAGCTGATCCTAATTTTAAAATGAACCCACCGCTTCGTGGAAAAGAAGACCATGCAGCATTAATTGAAGGTTTATTAGATGGAACGATCGATATGATCGCAACTGACCATGCACCGCATACAGCGGAAGAGAAAGCACAAGGAATTGAAAGAGCACCATTCGGAATTACTGGTTTTGAAACAGCATTCCCGCTTCTATACACAAACCTTGTGAAAAAAGGAGTTATTACGCTAGAACAATTAATTCAATATTTAACAGAAAAGCCAGCTGATACATTCGGCTTAGAAGCAGGTCGCCTGAAAGAAGGTAGAACAGCTGATATTACAATCATTGATTTAGAACAAGAAGAAGAGATTGATCCAACAACATTCTTATCAAAAGGAAAAAATACACCATTCGCAGGTTGGAAATGCCAAGGATGGCCGGTAATGACAATCGTTGGTGGTAAGATCGCATGGCAAAAGGAGAGTGCATTAGTATGAAAAGACAACTTATCTTAGAAGATGGAACAGTATTAATTGGAAAAGGTTTCGGAGGAGAAATCGAAAAGTCAGGTGAGGTTGTATTTACAACAGGAATGACTGGATATCAAGAAACATTATCTGATCCATCATATTGCGGTCAAATCGTAACATTCACGTACCCATTAATCGGAAACTACGGCATTAACCGTGACGATTTCGAATCGATTCACCCATCTGTAAATGGTTTAATCGTAAACGAAATTTGTGATCATCCATCAAACTTCCGTAATGAAATTTCGTTAAATGATTACTTAAAAGAAAGAAACATCCCGGGATTAGCAGGAATTGATACGAGAAAATTAACGAGAAAAATTCGTCAATACGGTACATTACGCGGACGCCTTTGTAACATGGATGCAGATGTAGAATACATCGTGAGCCAATTAAAAGCGACAGTATTTACAGATCACGTGAAACGCGTATCAACGAAAGATCCATACCCAAGTCCAGGACGCGGACACCGAGTTGTACTTGTAGACTTCGGAATGAAACATGGTATTTTACGAGAATTAAATAAGCGTGACTGTGATGTAATTGTAGTTCCTTACAACACAACAGCAGAAGAAATTTTACGCCTTAGCCCAGATGGAATTATGTTAAGTAACGGACCTGGGGATCCAAAAGATGTACCAGAAGCAATTGAAATGTTAAAAGACATTATCGGTAAAGTTCCTTTATTCGGAATTTGCCTAGGACATCAATTGTTCGCTCTAGCATCTGGTGCAAATACAAGTAAGTTGAAATTCGGTCACCGTGGTTTAAACCATCCAGTAAAAAATCTTGCAACTGGAAAAGTAGCAATTACATCTCAAAACCATGGTTACGCAGTAGAAGAAGAATCAGTTGAAAATACAGAGCTTGAAATTACACATGTTGCTTTAAATGATGGAACAGTAGAAGGTCTTCGTCATAAGAAGTTCCCAGCATTTACAGTACAATACCATCCAGAAGCTTCAGCAGGACCTGAAGATGCAAATGATTTATTCGAAGATTTCTTAGCAATGATTGAAAACTTCAAGAAAGAAGGGGAAGAGTTATGCCAAAACGCCTAGACATTAACACAATTTTAGTAATCGGATCAGGACCAATTGTAATTGGGCAAGCAGCGGAGTTTGACTACTCTGGTACACAAGCTTGTCAATCTCTAAGAGAAGAAGGTTACAAAGTAATCCTTGTTAACTCTAACCCAGCAACAATTATGACAGATACTGCAACAGCAGATAAAGTATATATCGAACCATTAACATTAGAATTCGTAAGCCGTATTATTCGTAAAGAACGTCCAGATGCAATCTTACCAACATTAGGTGGTCAAACAGGGTTAAATATGGCTGTTGAACTTGCGAAATCAGGCATACTTGAAGAATGCGGAGTTGAAATTTTAGGAACGAAATTATCAGCCATCGAGCAAGCGGAGGATCGCGATTTATTCCGTACATTAATGCAGGATTTAAATGAACCAATTCCATCTAGTACGATCATTCATACGCTGGAAGAAGCACATGAATTTGTAAAAGAAATTGGTTATCCAGTTATTGTTCGCCCAGCATTTACAATGGGAGGAACAGGTGGCGGAATTTGTAGTAATGAAGAAGAACTAATTGAAATCGTATCCGGTGGATTAAAACATAGTCCAGTAACACAATGTTTATTAGAAAAGAGCATTGCTGGTTGTAAGGAAATTGAATATGAAGTAATGCGTGATTCGAATGATAACGCGATTGTAGTATGTAACATGGAAAACATCGATCCAGTTGGGGTTCACACAGGTGATTCTATCGTAGTAGCACCAAGCCAAACATTAAGCGACCGTGAATATCAAATGTTACGAAACACTTCATTACGAATTATTCGTGCATTAGGAATTGAAGGTGGATGTAACGTTCAGCTTGCACTAGATCCACATAGCTTCCAATACTATGTAATCGAAGTAAACCCACGTGTAAGTCGTTCATCTGCACTAGCATCTAAAGCGACTGGATATCCAATTGCAAAATTAGCAGCGAAAATTGCAGTCGGCTTAACATTAGATGAAATCATAAACCCAGTAACACAAAAAACTTACGCTTGCTTCGAGCCAGCATTAGACTATGTTGTTTCAAAAATTCCACGCTGGCCATTTGATAAGTTTGAATCAGCAAACAGAACACTTGGTACACAAATGAAGGCAACTGGTGAAGTTATGTCAATCGGACGTAACTTAGAGCAATCATTATTAAAAGCGGTTCGTTCTTTAGAGCTTGGCATTTATCACTTAGAATTAGACCACTTAAAAGAACTTGATAAAGAAACAATGAAAAAACGCATTATTAAAGCAGACGATGAGCGACTGTTTATTGTAGCAGAAGCAATTCGTCAAGGTGTAACGAAAGAAGAAATCAACGAATGGTGTGAAATGGACTTCTTCTTCTTACAAAAAATTGAAAACATCGTAAATATGGAACGCGAAGTAAAAGCGAATGTAGGAAATATGGAAGTACTACAAGCTGCGAAAGAAATGGGCTTCAGTGATCACTACATTGCAGCTGCTTGGAACAAAACGGAGCGTGAAATTTACGATATGCGTAAAGAAAGCAATATAACTCCTGTTTATAAAATGGTAGATACTTGTGCGGCAGAGTTTGAATCTGCAACACCATACTACTACAGCACATATGGTGATGAGAATGAATCGGTGATAACAGATCGTAAGAGTGTTGTTGTACTAGGGTCTGGTCCAATCCGTATCGGTCAAGGGGTTGAGTTTGACTATGCAACAGTTCACTCTGTATGGGCAATTAAAGAAGCTGGATATGAGGCAATCATTGTTAATAACAATCCAGAAACAGTTTCAACAGACTTCAGTATTTCTGACAAATTATACTTTGAACCATTAACAATCGAAGATGTAATGCACATCATTGATTTAGAAAAACCAGAAGGCGTTATTGTTCAGTTCGGTGGACAAACGGCAATTAACTTAGCGGCGAAATTAGAGGCTCACGGTGTGAAAATCTTAGGAACATCACTTGAAGACTTAGACCGTGCAGAAGATCGTGATAAATTTGAAGCTGCTTTAACAAAACTTGGTATCCCGCAACCAGTTGGTAAAACAGCAACGACTGTAGAACAAGCGGTAGCAATCGCAGAAGAAATTGGTTATCCAGTATTAGTAAGACCATCTTACGTACTAGGTGGACGTGCGATGGAAATCGTATATCGTCAAGAAGAACTGCTGCACTACATGAAAAATGCAGTTAAAGTTCATGCAGATCACCCAGTATTAATCGACCGTTACATGGTTGGTAAAGAAATTGAAGTAGATGCAATTTCAGATGGTGAGAATGTATTCATTCCAGGTATTATGGAACATATTGAACGCGCTGGAGTTCACTCTGGTGACTCAATTGGAGTATATCCACCACAAAGTTTATCTGAAAAACTAAAAGAACAAATCATTGAACATACAATTGCACTTGGAAAAGGATTAAACATTGTTGGATTACTAAATATCCAGTTTGTAGTATTCAAAGATCAAGTGTACGTAATTGAAGTAAACCCACGTGCAAGCCGTACAGTACCGTTCTTAAGTAAAATTACAGGCGTACCGATGGCGAATGTTGCAACGAAAGTTATTTTAGGGCAAGACCTAGTAGAGCAAGGATACGGAACGGGCTATCACCCAGAAGAGAAAGAAGTATATGTAAAAGCTCCGGTATTCTCATTCGCGAAACTACGTTCAGTTGATACAACATTAGGACCTGAAATGAAATCAACAGGGGAAGTAATGGGTAAAGACTTAACGCTTGAAAAAGCATTATATAAAGGATTAGTTGCTTCAGGAATTAACATCCCAACGCACGGATCAGTAATCATTACTGTAGCGGATAAAGATAAAGAAGAGGCGATGGAAATTGCAAAACGTTTCCACGAAATCGGCTATAACTTATTAGCAACAGCTGGAACAGCACAATCATTAGAAGAGCAAAATATCCCAGTGCAAGTTGTAAACAAAATTGATTCTGAAGACTACAACTTACTAGATATTATCCGTCAAGGAAAAGCACAGTTTGTAATTAACACATTAACAAAAGGTAAACAACCAGCGCGTGATGGTTTCCGCATTCGCCGTGAATCAGTAGAAAATGGTGTGGCTTGCTTAACATCACTTGATACAACAAGAGCAATCTTACGAGTATTAGAATCTATGACATTCTCAGCTCATTCAATGAAAGAAATTACGCAAACAAAGCGTCACGAGGTGGTACATGCATGATGCAAAAGCAAAATATGATCGTCGTTAATCAAAAAGAAATCGCAAAAAACATTTACGAGTTAGTGCTTCAAGGAACTTTAGTACAGCAAATGAACGAACCAGGACAGTTTGTACACATTAAGGTAGCAGAGGGCATTGCGCCCCTTCTGCGCCGCCCGATTAGTATTTGTAATGTAGATCAAGAGAAGAACGAATTTACAATGCTATATCGTGCGGAAGGACAAGGGACAAAAACATTAGCAACTAGAAAACAAGGTGAAATGGTAGACGTACTAGGACCACTAGGACACGGTTTTCCTGTAGAAGAAGCAGAAGCTGGTCAAACAGCTTTACTAGTAGGCGGGGGGATTGGTGTACCACCACTTTATGAACTATCACAGCGCCTCGTTGCAAAAGGTGTACGTGTAATTCACATCTTAGGTTTTCAAACGAAAGATGTAGTTTTCTATGAAGAAAAATTTGCAGAACTTGGTGATACGTACGTTGCGACAGTAGATGGTACACACGGTACAAAAGGATTTGTCACAGATGTAATTGATAATTACGGAATTGACTTTGATATTCTTTATTCATGTGGTCCGTTAGCGATGCTTCGTGCATTAGAAGGACGTTACAAAGAGAAAAAAGCCTATATTTCATTAGAAGAACGTATGGGCTGCGGTATTGGAGCTTGTTTCGCATGTGTATGCCACTTACAAGAAGATCCAAGTGGACATTCTTACAAGAAGGTGTGTAGCGACGGACCAGTATTTCCAATCGGGGAGGTTGTACTATGAACAGATTGCAAGTTGAATTACCAGGATTATCATTAAAAAATCCAATTATACCGGCATCTGGATGCTTTGGATTTGGTCGTGAATATGCACAGTTTTACGATTTAAGTGTACTAGGATCAATCATGATTAAAGCGACGACAGAACAACCACGCTATGGAAATCCAACGCCTCGTGTTGCTGAAACACCGGGCGGCATGTTAAATGCGATCGGACTTCAAAACCCAGGGTTAGAAAAAGTAATGAATTCTGAATTACCATGGTTAGAACAATTTGACCTTCCAATCATTGCGAACGTTGCAGGCTCACAAGCTGAGGATTACGTAGCGGTTGCAAAGGAAATTTCTAAAGCGCCTAATGTCCATGCACTAGAATTAAATATTTCTTGTCCGAACGTAAAAACAGGTGGTATCGCCTTTGGTACAAATCCTGAAATTGCTGCTGATTTAACGAAGCGAGTAAAAGAGGTTTCTGAAGTACCTGTATACGTGAAGTTGTCACCAAACGTGGCAAACATAGTGGAAATTGCAAAAGCGATTGAAAATGCAGGTGCAGATGGTTTAACGATGATTAATACATTGCTTGGTATGCGTTTAGATTTAAAAACAGCTAAACCAATTTTAGCAAACCGTACAGGCGGATTATCAGGTCCTGCGATTAAGCCAGTAGCAATTCGTATGGTACATGAAGTAAGCCAAGCGGTTAACATTCCAATTATCGGAATGGGTGGTATTGAAACAGCGGAAGATGTAATTGAATTCTTCTACGCTGGCGCAAGCGCAGTTGCAGTAGGTACAGCGAACTTTATCGATCCGTTCGTATGTCCGACAATTATTGAAGAGTTACCAGCATTACTAGATGAATTAGGATTTGATCACATTTCGGAATGTCAAGGAAGGAGCTGGAAGCAAACATGTCACAGTCGTTAATCGTTGCACTAGATTTTCCAGGGAAACAAGATGTAGAACAATTCTTGCGCCACTTTGAAGGGGAAGAGTTATTTGTCAAAGTTGGTATGGAGTTATTTTACAAAGAAGGCCCTGCAATTATTACGTACTTAAAAGAAAAAGGACATAAGATTTTTCTAGATTTAAAACTTCATGATATTCCGAATACAGTAAAAAGCGCTATGCGTAGCCTAGCTAGTCTAGATGTTGATATGGTAAATGTTCATGCTGCTGGGGGAAGCAGCATGATGAAAGCTGCGATTGAGGGATTAGAGGAAGGTAAGCAAGAAGGAAAAGAGAGACCGATTTGTATTGCAGTTACACAACTAACAAGCACTTCGGAAGCTATGATGAAAAAAGAGATTGGCATTGAGAAGACGTTAGAAGAAGCGGTTGCTCATTATGCAAAACTAACGAAAGAAAGTGGACTTGATGGCGTTGTTTGCTCAACGCTTGAAGTTCCAAAATTACGTGAAGTATGCGGGAATGAATTTGTAACAGTAACACCGGGGATTCGTCTTGCAAGCGATGATGTAAATGACCAGGTGCGCGTAGCAACACCGAAACGTGCGAGGGAACTTGGCTCAAGCTACATCGTAGTTGGACGTAGTATTACAAAAGCAGAAAATCCGCTTGAAGCGTATAAAACAGTAAAACAACAGTGGGAAGGTGTAACAGTATGAAAAAAGAAATCGCATCGCATTTATTAGAAATTGGAGCAGTATTTTTACAACCGAATGATCCATTCACATGGTCTTCAGGTATGAAATCACCAATTTATTGTGATAACCGTTTAACTTTATCTTATCCAAAAGTACGTCAAGCGATTGCAGCTGGATTAGAAGAGTTAATTAAAGAGAACTTCCCAACTGTAGAAGTTATTGCAGGAACAGCAACTGCTGGTATTGCGCACGCTGCATGGGTAAGCGATCGTATGGATTTACCAATGTGCTACGTACGTAGTAAAGCAAAAGGCCACGGTAAAGGGAATCAAATTGAAGGAAAAGCTGAAAAAGGTCAAAAAGTTGTAGTAGTAGAAGACTTAATTTCAACTGGCGGAAGTGCAATTACATGTGTAGAAGCACTTCGCGAAGCTGGCTGTGAAGTATTAGGAATCGTATCAATCTTCACATACGAGCTAGAAGCAGGAAAAGAAAAGCTAGAAGCAGCTAACGTAGCATCATATTCTTTAAGTGATTACAGTGCATTAACTGAAGTTGCAGCAGAAAAAGGTATGATCGGACAAGCTGAAACGAAAAAATTACAAGAGTGGCGTAAAAATCCAGCTAACGAAGCTTGGATCACAGCGTAACATGAAAAAAATGACCGCGGGGGAACGCGGTCGTTTTTTATATTATTGTTAAAACTTCATGTAAAGAACAGATAGTAGGAATATCGTACTTGAGTTGTGAGTTATCTCGATTTAACCATATCCCTTGCATCCCAGCTGCTGTACTACTAATCGCATCAGTCTCTAATCGATCGCCAATATAATAGCAATCTTTCATTTCAAGGTTCGATTGTAATACGGTTCTGTGAAAAATTTCAGGATCTGGTTTCGATATACCAAGTTCACTAGAAGTAAATATATATTTGAAATGTTTTAAAATGTTTAGGGCAGTTAATTTTTCGACTTGTTGTTCATAGTCACCATTACTAATGATACCTAATGAGTGACCGCCTTGCTGCAAGTTCTGTAATGTATAGTGTACATCTTCAAACGCGGTCCAGTTGTTCTTATATAGTTCTATATATTGATTGAATCTATGCTGAGATTCTTTGGGTGATAGGTTTACTCCATATGTTTTAAATAAATGATACATTCGCATTACTTGTTGTTCTTGAAAAGATAATTCCCTGGATAAAAATTTGTTGAAATATTCTTCTGATAATTCATGCCAGACTTTCGTTGCCTCTAATTCATTGCCTGAAAAAATAGTATTATATATTTGAAAAAAATCTATAATACCATTTCTTTCAGCAGCCTCATAATCAAGTAAAGTTCCATCAATATCAAAGAAAATCATATTGCTGTCTCCTTGTTAACAACTATTTAGCGTTTTCAGCAACCTCATATCCTTTCACAAACAATAGCGTCATATAAGAAACGATAAACGAGAAGATGCTGTACATGCCAACCCAAAAGAAAAATTTTGGAGTAAAGGCGATAACACCTATTATTAAAAAACTAGCAAACGTTACAATCGGCATTACGTAATACGTTTTCGTTTTGCGTGTTCCAATAACAGATACGATAAAGATAAATAATGGACAAATTAATAAGACGAAAATCAATTCATTCATAGGTATGTCCCCTTTTCTAATTGCAGTAATCTGTTTCTCGTAAACGTTTTGAAATAATTACTCTCCTAATATAATTTCGCTAAGTAATAACGAATCCCTCTTGAAAACTGATAATTCATGATGAATTTTACAAGCAAAAAACGTAAGCAAGAGAACACTTGCTTACGTTATAGGATAAACATTGCAACGATTGTGGTGACAATTAAACCGATAACAACCGGTAAAAAGTTTCGGCGTGCAAGTTCAAATGGATCGACTTTACAAATCGCAGCAGCAGGAATAAGTGCCCAAGGAATTAACGTCCCGCCCCCGGTCCATATAGCTGCAATTTGCCCGAGTGCTGTTAATGTAGCTGTTCCATGGCCAAGTGCTGTTCCAAAAAGATTGGCAATGGAACCAGCAAGTGATATACCTGAAAAACCTGATCCATCTAAGCCGGTAATGACACCAACGATGGTTAATGTCCCTGCCGATACATATTGATTTAAAGGAACAGTTTGAGATAAAGCGATGCCTAAGTCGTTAATGATTCCATGTGAACCTTTCGGTAAATAGTCCCCGATAATTTTCACAAAGCCACTATCTCCTAAATAAAAGAGTGCAGCGATAGGAATAACTGGTCCGAAAATTTTAAAGCCAAATTGGAGCCCTTCTATGAAATAATCGGTCGTTTTATTCAGTCCATTACCTTTGTAGGCGATGAGAGAAATGATGATAATCATAATAACAGTTGTTCCGCCGATAAGTGCAGTTGCGTCGCTTCCTTGTAGTTGAAATTGAATCATGCAAAGGATATCAATGATATATACGATAGGGATACAAATAGCGAGCCATTTCTTTGTGCGAGGAGATAATGAAGTGAGCGTTTTAGAAGACTCAGTTGATAGAATAGATTCTTGTATAGCTAAGCCTGTATGAAACTCTTTTCGTAAGAAGAAAAAAGCGACGGAAGTTGTCACAACGCCCATAACGATAACGAGTGGAACACTTGCAGATACGACGCTGGAAACAGGGAGACCCGCAGCGTCTGCGGTTAATTTTGGTGCGCCTTGTATAACGAAGTCGCCGGATAAAGCAATGCCATGACCGAATAAGTTCATAGCAATTGCTACTCCAATTGGAGGAAGACCGACACGTACAGCAACCGGTAATAAAATAGCTCCCATTAATGCGACAGCGGGAGAAGGCCAAAAGAAGAAAGAAATTGTCATCATCAAAAGGCCAATAATCCAGTAGGCGAGGGTAGGGGTACGGATCATCTTTGTAAATGGTGAAATCATTGTATCATTTATACCGGTATGAACGAGTAAATTGCTCATGGATACAATAATAGAAATGATTAATATAGTTGGTAATAGCTCAGTAATGGCGTAAATAAAACTTTGAAAAATGCCGCTAACGGCAAGAGGGATAGAACTTGTAGCAGTTAATGCTAATAAAAAGATAAAAACGATACAAATAATTGTAGTATCTTTCCGGAGAATAAAAAAGGTAATAATAGTGAGTAAACAAATAACATAGAGAGCGTGTAATAGCGTTAATTCAACTCCCATAACATTCACATCCTTAGGCAATCGTGTAGTTTATTGTATGAAAGTAGGGAAAGTATGTGAGTATAAGAAACAGAAAAAAAGGTAAAATTTCATGTACTGCAATGGTAAGGATAAAAAATGGATGTTACAGTACAATTAATCCTAAAAATGGAATTCAAGGAGGGCTTATGCACAAAAAAATTGGATTTTTGGGATTTATCATATCTTGTAGTCTATTAATCATTTTAAAGCTATTTACAAACAATGAATGGATAAGTATTATACCTGTTTTCGGGTTTGTATTTATACTTTTATATAACTGGGATGGTATGAAACAATACAGTAAAAAGTATCGGAATTATGATAGGTATCATCGTTGTTTGCTCATTGTTCGCAGGGGTTATTTTAATAGAGGGTCAGAAACAAATGGAGAAAATGTCTATTTTTCAAGAATGGATGTCTTCTGCAAACGGTCTTTATCTTGTAATAATAGTTGTTATTTTTCTAAGAATTGTTATAAGTATAGCAAGTTACATATTAAAGGAGAAGTAGAATGGGGGAGTACGAATGAGAGAAAAAATAGGATATTATGGTGTGCTAGTTTGTTTACTATTATCAATTATTTCAGGACAATTTCTTAACAGTGAATGGGTACCAGTTATATTATGTATAGGAGTATTGATTTTTGCTTCTATGTATCGCTGGAATGAATGGAAAGCATATAGTCGAAAAAAGAAAATGGTTTTCAGCATCGAATTTGTCATTATAATCAGCACAATTCCGTTTTTGTTATGGAAAGGAAATGAGATAATAGATGGAATTGTAATGTTTCAAGGGTGGTTGTTTATTGCGAAAATGCTATATTTAATATGCATTTTAATGTTGGTAGTGGTAGTCACTAAAATAGTAAACGAAAAGCTATTCGTTAATGAATAAAAGAAAATGCCACCTTATTCGGTGGCATTTCCTCATTTTACTGCATGAGCTTTTTGCATCTTTTTAATTAAACGAATTTGTCCACGATGATTGATTTCATCTTCAAAAACGTGAAACCACTTAAAATAGTTATTTGCTGGTTTGTCATACCAAAAGTCTGTCGTTTTAAATAACCATTCATCAGGTAACGATTGAAAAGTCTCGATTGTTTTGGAACGTACTTCTTGTAATGTATTTATGTAAAATTCTATAGCGTTTCCTTTTATTTTCTCACGCCCAAGATCGCCTAATTCAATGCCAGGTAACCAGCGTTCTAATTCAGCCTCCGTTGGTTCACGGTCTTCAAAAGTATGAATCTGGTAGTAAAATTCAATAGCAGCCATATGATACAATAACATGCCAATTGAATTTGCTTCCTTATCATATAAATAATCAAGTTCTTCAATTGTTAAACTTTCCACTGCTTGCATTGTTGTATAGCGAGCGTAATTCATCATGGAAACAAGCTTTGAAAATTCTACATGTAAACCCTCCAATTTATCAATTACAAAATTCAATTAAAATTCCCCCTCTTTAAATGAATACTCCAGAGAAGGAATTCTATGTGCAAAAAAAGTTTTGTTTAAACCTTCATAATATTAACAAGGGATTATAATTAGTTCTCTATTTGATTTTGTAATAACGTCATAACCATCTTTGGTGATGACAATATCATCTTCGATTCTACAACCGCCCCAGTTCGGTATGTAAATGCCCGGCTCAACTGTAACAACCATACCTTCTTGTAAAGTTGCCTTGCTTTCTTGGGATAAGCGAAGTGGTTCATGTATTTCTAACCCAAGACCGTGCCCGGTAGAGTGGCCAAAGTATTGACCGTATCCATGTTCTGTAATGTAATTCCTCGTTATATCATCGATACTTTTCGCAGTTTCTCCAGGCTTAATTGCTTCAGTCCCACGCTTTAACGCTTCTCGTACAACATTGTATATTTTTTGGAATTCTTCCGATGGTTCCCCGATTGCTACGGTACGTGTTATATCGGAACAATATCCGTCGTAAAGTGCACCGAAGTCTAATGTAACGATATCGCCTCGTTCGATTATTTTATTTGATGCAACTCCATGGGGAAGTGAAGAACGAACGCCTGAGGCTACAATGATTTGGAATGAAGAAGATGTAGCCCCTTTTTTTCGCATGAAAAATTCTAACTCATCTCGAACGTCAGTCTCGCTTATTCCAGGCTTTAGAAATGTAACAATATGGTGAAATGCTTCGTCAGCGATTGTAGCTGCGATTTTCATTGTTTCTATTTCAGATGTGTCTTTAATAAGTCGAATATCTTCAATAATCTCACACACTGGAACCATTTCTGTATGTATATATTTTTGTAGTTTCTTAAATTGTTGCAAAGTCATATTATTGTCTTCTATACCAAGTTTTTGAATGTTTAATTTTGATACTTGATTTGCAACTTCTTCTTCTAAATTTCCTTTATGCATAATAATTTCTGCTGCTTTTATTTCCGTTTTTGCTTGATCTACGTAACGGAAATCAGTAATGAAAATAGCTTTATGCGCAGCGATTAAGACAACGCCTGCGCTACCTGTAAAGTTTGTTGCGTATTGACGGTTTTCTTTTTTTGTAATAAGTAACCCGTCGATTCCGTAATTATGTAGTTGTTTTTGGATGTTAGTTATTCTTACATTCATTTTAATTCCTCCTTTTTACATTAATAAAGCAAGAATTGTGCCAGTATATTTATTTAGAATAAAAGAGAAGAGGGTAGCTGTGTGTCAAAAAAACTAGACGAATGTAAAATAAATATATATAAAATTTTTACAGTAAGTTTTTATGTGACTGAACAATAATATAAACTCGCAAACGAAAATCTTTTTAATTTAAATATTATATTTTTTGTATAAATGAATTAAGTTAATTGGTATAATAAGGGATTGTTACGTTTTTTATAGGTAAAGAGATGTAACGAAAAAACCTGGGTTAAGGAATGTGAGTGTATGAAGAAATTAAGTAAAGTAATGTCATTTTGTTTGGCCGCTAGTATGCTTGTTATAACGGGGTGTGAAACAAGTGAACACAAAGTTCAAGTAAATGAAACGATTGAACAGCTTGATGAAGCGCCAGAAGTGACAGAAAAAGAAGCGAAAAAGATTGTAAGAAAGAGTGTAGATGGAATAGCAAATGCGTTTAGTGAGATGGAAAAAGAAAATGGATGGAGCCGAAATAATCCTGGGGATTTAGAGACAGCTAAAAAAGGAGTTAAAGGATTGGTTTCAGAAAAGTTTGTAGAGAATCAGCTTCCTGAATTGCTTGCTAACTTTAATAGATCGAGAGAGACTGATATGTTACCATTCCCAAATTATTTTCAAACTGAAATAAGATTTTCTTCTTCACAAGATAAAGAAAATTTAACGGTACATACATTAAGTTTAGAAGATGAAATAGGTCATGCGGCCCAAGATTGGGAATTTCATTTGGTGTATAAAGAAGGGGAATGGTTAATGGATAAATGGTCATTCGTTTTTCCTGAAGATTTAAAACTTACAAAAGAAGAAGCAAATAGAATTTTAAAAATGCCAGACGATAAGAATGTGTCATTTGTAAGTGAAGAAAATAGTGGCGATAAGAAATACATATTCAAAGATAGTAACGGATTAATTACTGTAAATGCGAAAACATCTCTTATTTCATACAATGTAGATAAAAATAGGTATGAAAAGGTAACGAAAGAAAGAAATATTCAAGAAACAGAACAAGTACAGAGAAAGGATTCGAGTGCGTATACAGGCTCAAAAGAAGAGAAACAATCGCAAAAAGAATCTTCTTCAAAGATAGATAGAGCAAATGTTTTAAGTGAATTAGCTGCTATAGATAAACAAGAAAAACATACGAATGCTATGTCAACCAATGATATAGTAAATGAAATAGAAGGAAATTATGAACTGTGGGATAATAAACTAAATGAAATTTACAGTACATTAAAAAGTACGATGTCACCTGATGCGTTTCAGTCGTTAAAAACGAAACAAATTGCGTGGGTTAAAGAAAAAGAAAGTAAAGTTAAAGCAATTGGTACTGATACAAATAACGGAACGATGAGGCGTATAGAAGCTTCAGAAGAGAAATATAAGATGACAAAAGCAAGATGTTATGAATTAGTAAATGGGTATATGAACTAGTGTGAACGAATATAAAAAATGCGTTGCTTATAAGCAACGCATTTTTGTATTTACGCTTTTAATTTCATTACAATATCAGCATCTGGTGTTACATATATGGTTTGCTGATTGTCGTACGTAACAAAACCAAGTTTTGCACCACTCGGTTTTTTCACATGGCGTATTTTAGTGAAATCAACAGGTACAGAGCTAGACTCTTTCGCTTTACTGTAATAAGCGGCAATTTTGGCAGCTTCTAGTAAAGTTTCTTCAGCAGGCTCTAAAGAACGAATGACAACGTGAGAGCCAGGTATGTCTTTCGTATGTAACCAAATTTCATCACGGCGGGCAAACTTCGTTGTTAAATAATCATTTTGTTTATTGTTTTTACCAACGAAAATCTCTGTGCCATCACTTGCTAAATATTTATCTAATACTGGCTTAGTAGGCTTTTTCTTTGCGTTTTTCGTTTTGCGATTGCGCACATAACCTTCTTCAGCTAATTCCTCACGAATTTCTTCAATATCTTTTGAAGAAGCAGCTTCCATTTGTTGAAGTAAGCTATCAAAATAAAGAATTTCTTCATTGGTTTTTTCGATTTGTTCTTCTACAACAACAACTGAATTTTTTGCTTTTTGATACTTTTGGAAATAGCGTTGTGCATTTTCAGATGGTGTTTTTAAAGGATCTAATGTGATTTTTACAGTTCCGCCATTTTCATCGTAATAATTAACGACCTCAATATCTTTATTGCCTTTTTTCAAAGCGTACATATTAGCTGTAAGTAGCTCTCCAAATAGTTGATATTTATCTGCTTTTCCAGCATCTTGCAGTGTTTTTTCGAGTTTAATGAGTTTTTTCTCGTTTTTATTTTTTTCATTTTGCATAAAGCGTTCTAAATCATGAGCTTGTTGTTTTACACGATCGCGCTCTGCTTTTCCGAAAAAGAAACGATCAAGCAATTCACTAACAGATGAGAACGTCTTATCTTCTCCTTGCAAGTGTGCAAGAGGGAAAAGATAAAAGAATTCTTTTCCATTTGAAGTAGTCATCGCTGGTGAATATGTATGAGTTAATAATGGTTTTTGTATGGAGAAAAATGCATCCGCTAATGCTTTTTCATTTACCATACCAGCTTTTTTCACTACTTCTTTTGCGAATAACGGGGATATTCCCGTAAAGGTGCCGACAAGCTGTTTATCCATGTTTCCAGATAGAAAGTCTAGTGGTCTAATAAATTCATCATTTGTTTCAATCTGAAGTGGGTTAATTTTATGTTGTGCTGGTGGTGCAATATATTCAGCTCCAGCGTATACAGTACGATGGCGGTTTACCGCTAAAGATATGTGTTTTAAGCTATCTAAAATAACATTTGTTTTCGTATCTACTAAGATAATGTTACTATGTCGGCCCATTATTTCGATTACTAATGTTTTTAATGATTCGTCTCCAATTTCATTCCGACTGCGAACTGTAATTTGAATAATACGTTCTAAGTCAATTTGTTCAATTTTTTCAATAAACCCACCTTCTAAATGTTTACGAAGAAGCATACAAAACATTGGCGGTATTGCTGGTGAATCGTAGTTTTGATTCGTTAAGTGCAGACGCGCATATGTAGGGTGAGACGAAAGAATTAGTTTTTGGTTCTTTCCGTTTGCTCGAATATGTAATAAAATCTCATACTTTGAAGGTTGATATATTTTGGAAATTCTTCCTGTGTAAAGAGAATTTGCAATTTCATGTGTAATTGCTCTTGTAAATAATCCATCGAATGCCATAAATGAACACTCCTTTCTAACTAAAAGTTAATTATAGCATTTTTTTGGACGAGGCTGAATAAGCTTTCAATAGAGTATGTCTGGAATCAGGAGGTCGATGGCAGGATGAACTGGTATGGAATGCGGGCACATGAAGTGGAAGAAAGAACGAATACGAATGTAAAGGTTGGACTTACAGAGAAAGAAGCAGAAGGGCGCGTAAAGAAATTTGGTACTAATGAATTAGAAGAAGCAAAAAGGCCTTCTGCACTAATGGTATTTTTAGCACAGTTTAAAGATTTCATGGTACTCGTTTTGTTTGGAGCAACAATTGTTTCTGCGTTTTTAGGTGAATACATTGATTCTATTGCTATTGTTGCCATTGTTATTATCAATGGTATTCTCGGATTTTTTCAAGAAAGAAAAGCTGAAAAATCATTGGAAGCTTTAAAGGAACTAGCCGCTCCACAAGTTACTGTAATGCGGAATGGAAAGTGGGTAAAAGCACCATCTAAAGCACTTGTTTTAGGTGATATTATTAAGTTTTCCAGTGGTGATCGTATTGGGGCTGATGTGCGTCTTGTTGAAGCATCAAGTTTATATATTGAAGAGTCTGCTTTGACAGGGGAGTCCGTACCTGTACAAAAGAAGGTAGAAGCATTGCAAGGGCAAGATGTTGCAATTGGTGATCAAAAAAATATGGCTTTTATGGGGACAATGATTACGCGAGGATCTGGTACAGGAGTCGTTGTAGCAACTGGTATGAATACAGCGATGGGGCAAATTGCAAATATGTTACAAAATGCAGAGCAAATGGAAACACCACTGCAAAGAAGGTTAGAACAGCTCGGAAAAATATTAATTATTGTGGCTCTTATTTTGACAGCACTCGTTGTATTAGCTGGTGTGTATCAAGGGAATGAAGTATATCATATGTTTTTAGCTGGTGTGTCTCTGGCTGTTGCGGCTATTCCAGAAGGGTTGCCGGCAATTGTTACAGTAGCTTTATCACTTGGTGTACAGCGTATGATAAAAAAGAGAGCAATTGTACGAAAGTTACCAGCCGTAGAAACGTTAGGTTGTGCTTCCGTTATATGTTCTGATAAAACGGGAACAATGACGCAAAACAAAATGATGGTAACACATATGTGGTCAGGCGGAGAATTGTGGAAAGTGACAGGGCAAGGATATGAACCTAATGGCTCTTTTATGAAAGGTGAAAAAGAAGTGAATCCAGCTAAGACAAAAGCACTTTATCAGCTACTTACATTTGGTTCACTATGTAACAATGCAAATATTATTCAAAAGAAAAAGGCGTACGTATTAGATGGAGATCCAACAGAGGGAGCGCTTGTAGCTGCAGCAATGAAAGCTGGGATAACACGTGAGGCATTGAAAGGGAAATTTGAAGTTATTCGTGAATTTCCATTTGATTCAACTCGAAAAATGATGAGTGTTATTGTACGAGATCGAGAGGGGAAAAAGTTTATTGTTACGAAGGGAGCACCGGATGTTCTTTTACAAATGAGTCAAACGATTTTATGGGGGGATAAGCAACAGCCGTTAAGTGAGCTATATAGAAAAGAAGTACAGGCGGCTATTCATAGTTTAGGTAGTCAAGCGCTTCGAACAATTGCAGTTGCGTTTAAACCTTTAAAAATAACGGATTCTATTGAACATGAAAGAGACGTTGAAAAAGATTTTAT
This sequence comes from Bacillus sp. S71, assembly GCF_016625265.1. Taxonomy (NCBI): domain Bacteria; kingdom Bacillati; phylum Bacillota; class Bacilli; order Caryophanales; family Bacillaceae; genus Bacillus; species Bacillus sp. S71. The sequence continues at coordinate 512,650 of NZ_JACVUW010000002.1, forward strand.
GTTAGTTGGGATACAAGGTATGATTGACCCACCAAGACCAGAAGTGGCGCAGGCGGTAAAAGAGTGTAAAGAAGCTGGTATTCGAACAGTAATGATTACAGGTGATCATAAAGTGACAGCAATGGCGATTGCTGAACAATTAGGAGTTTTGCCACCAGATGGACGCGTTGTTGAAGGAGTAGAACTCGCGAATATGGATGTGGAGGAATTAGAAAATGTTGTAGAAGATACGTATGTATTCGCTCGTGTATCACCTGAACATAAATTAAAAATTGTTAAGGCACTGCAAAATCAAGGGCATATAGTAGCGATGACAGGTGATGGAGTGAACGATGCTCCAGCTATAAAAACAGCTGATATTGGGATAGCGATGGGGATTACAGGGACAGATGTTGCAAAAGAAGCCTCTTCACTTGTTTTACTAGACGATAATTTTGCTACAATTAAGTCAGCGATTAAAGAAGGAAGAAATATATACGAGAACATACGTAAGTTCATCCGATATTTATTAGCATCAAATGTTGGAGAAATTTTAGTTATGTTATTTGCGATGTTACTTGCATTACCCCTGCCGATGGTTCCTATTCAAATTTTATGGGTGAACTTAGTTACTGATGGTTTACCAGCGATGGCATTAGGTTTGGATAAGGCTGAAGGAGATGTGATGAAGAGAACGCCGCGCCACCCGAAAGAAGGGGTATTCGCTAGAGGGCTTGCGTGGAAAATAATAAGTCGAGGTTTTTTAATTGGGGCAGTGACGTTAGTAGCGTTTATTATTGCGTATAACCAACATCCAAATGAACTGAAATATGCACAAACTGTAGCGTTCGCGACGTTGGTACTTGCTCAGCTTATTCATGTATTTGATTGTCGTAGTGAGCATTCTGTCTTTCATCGTAATCCATTTGGGAACGTGTATTTAGTAGGGGCGGTTATCATTTCATTACTACTCATGCTAGTGGTGATATATTATCCACCGTTACAACCGATTTTTAGCACAATGCCGATACAAGCAAGAGATTGGTTATTAATTGGAGGTTTGTCATCAATTCCGACTTTCTTACTAGTAGGTTCTTTATTAACAGGGAAAAAGGCGAAAAAGAAAAAGCCAATGTTATATAAGAAGGGATTAAACTTGAAATAGTCAATGTTATGAAAATGTGATATAATTTACAGAAGGTAGTAGAGCCTTGTCTCTATTACCTTTTTCATTGAGTTATTTTATGGCTTGGATGTGATAAAAATGATTTCTAGTATGACAGGGTTTGGAAGATCGAAAGTAGAAAGTGATACTTTTCAAATTACAGTAGAAATGAAATCGGTGAACCACCGTTTTTTAGAGATGAGTATTCGACTTCCTAAGCAAATGATGGTATTTGAGGACAAAATTCGTAAAATAATTGCACAGCAAGTTCGACGTGGACGCATTGAAGTGTCTATTAGTATAGCAGGTGAAGGACTTGTTGAAAGAAAATTAAGTGTGAATTGGTCACTTCTTGAGCAGTACCAATCGATGATGGAAGATATAAAAGGAAAGTTTCAATTACAAGATTCTATTACACTCGAGCAATTAATGGCAATGCCAGAAGTAACAGCAATTGAAGAAATAGAAAATGTAAATGAACATTTTGAGAACAGTTTATATGAGGCTGTTCGTCAAGCTGCTCATATGTTGAAAACGATGAGAGATGACGAAGGAGAACGATTACATAAAGATATAGCGTATCGTTTACAAGAGATTAGCAATTGTGTAAATGCAATTATTCCACATGCACCAATTGTTACACAAAAATATCGTGAACGATTAGAAAATCGCTTAAAAGAATTACATAATCAAGAGTTAGATGAACAAAGATTGCTAACAGAAGTCGCAATCTTTGCAGAGCGTTGTGATATTCATGAAGAGTTAGTTCGTTTGCAAAGTCATTTAGAGCAATTTCGTGAAACATTGCAGATTGAAGAGCCTGTTGGAAGGAAAATGGATTTCATCGTGCAAGAGATGCATAGAGAAATTAATACGATTGGTTCTAAGGCAAATGACTTAACAATTTCAAAATATGTTGTAGAAATGAAAAATAACCTTGAAAAAATTCGTGAACAAGTACAAAATATTGAGTAGCTTTCAAAAAATATATAAAGTTATACGTGGTGGAGAAATCGGATAGACTTACTAGGAGGCGCAAACTATGGCCATGCGGTTTTTAAATATTGGATACGGAAATATTGTATCTGCTCATCGAATTATTGCTATTGTAAGTCCGGAGTCAGCTCCTATTAAACGAACAGTACAAGAAGCACGCGAACATAATGCTTTGCTTGATGCTACGTATGGGAGAAAAACAAGGGCGGTTATTGTTATGGATGATGGGCATGTTGTATTAAGTCCAATTCAACCAGAGACGATTGCACATCGTTTGAATAATAAAGAAGATTTAAGTGAGGAAGGGTAGGTTTTACATATTTATGAGAAGTAGAAGAGGATTGCTCATCGTTCTTTCAGGGCCTTCTGGGGTTGGAAAAGGAACGGTTCGTAAAGAGCTGTTTAGCCATGAGGATACACGTTTTCAGTACTCTATTTCAGTAACGACACGTAAGCCGCGTGAAGGTGAAGTAGATGGTGTGGATTATTTCTTTAAAGAAAGAGAAGAATTTGAGGAAATGATTCGTAATGAAAGATTACTTGAGTGGGCTGAGTTCGTAGGTAATTATTACGGAACACCAATTGACTATGTTGAAAAAACATTACAAGAAGGAAAAGATGTATTCTTAGAAATTGAAGTGCAAGGAGCAATTCAAGTTAAGAAAGCTTTCCCAGAAGGTGTATTTATTTTCTTAGCACCTCCAAGTTTATCTGAACTAAAGAGCCGTATTGTCGGACGTGGTACAGAGACTGAAGATGTTATTGAAAATCGTTTAACTGTAGCGAAAGAAGAAATCGAGATGATGGACGCTTACGACTATGTAGTAGAAAACGATCAAGTTGAATTAGCTTGTGATAGAATTAAAGCGATTGTGGTTGGCGAACATTGCCGCCGCGAAAGGGTAGCAAAATATTATAAAGAAATGACGGAGGGTCTATAATTATGTTAAATCCATCAATTGACTCATTACTACAAAAAATCGATTCTAAGTACACATTAGTAACAGTGGCTGCAAAACGCGCACGTGAAATGCAACTTGCTAATAACTGTGTTGTAGAGCAACCTGTTTCTCATAAATGTGTAGGTAAAGCATTAGAAGAAATCGATGCAGAAGCATTAAGCTACGTACCAAGTGAAGATAAAGTAGCTGAATAAGCCTTTGCCTTCGACAAAATAAAACATAGACTTTATAATTTTCTATGTAACGGTAACAACCTATTTACAAGTAGGTTGTTATTTTTTTACGAAAGGAATGAAATATTGGTACTGACGAGCTGGGAATTCTATTTCAGTATTATAAGTTTGAAAAAGAAAGAGGACGAGTCATATGCTAAAAGGGAAAAAGATACTTCTATGTGTAACAGGAGGCATTGCGGTTTTTAAAGCAGCTGCGTTAACGAGTAAATTGACACAATCTGGCGCGATTGTAAAAGTAATGATGAGTGAGTCGGCAATGAAGTTTGTTACGCCTCTTACATTCCAAGCGCTTTCTCGCCATGATGTATATACGGATACGTTTGATGAGAAAGACTCGGCTGTTATTGCTCATATTGATTTAGCAGATTGGGCGGATGTTGTACTTGTCGCACCTGCTACTGCCAATTGTATTGGAAAGTTAGCTGGTGGTATTGCAGATGATATGATTACAACTACTCTGTTAGCTACTACAGCCCCGGTATGGATTGCGCCTGCTATGAATGTGCATATGTATGAAAATAAAATTGTTCAAAAAAATATGATGACATTGAAAACGCTAGGATATACATTTATTGAGCCTGGGGAAGGCTTTTTAGCATGTGGATATGTAGCGAAGGGACGACTAGAAGAACCTGAAGCGATTATTGCACGGTTAGAGGAAGCTTTCTCAGAACACAAACCATTGCAGGGAAAAAGAATATTAATAACTGCTGGCCCAACACGTGAAAAAGTTGATCCAGTTCGTTTTATGACGAATTTTTCTTCTGGAAAAATGGGGTATGCGATTGCAGAAGTGGCGGCGAATTTAGGCGCTGATGTTATACTCGTTTCAGGACCGACAGCATTAAATCCACCGTTACATGTAACGACAGTGCAAGTGGAATCTGCACAAGATATGTTAGAAGCAGTTCTTCAACATTATCAAAACGTAGACGTTGTCATTAAAACAGCAGCAGTTGCAGATTATCGTCCGAAATATGTTCATGATAATAAAATGAAAAAGCAAAATGGTGATGCTGTCATTGAACTCGAAAGAACGGTGGATATTTTAAAAACGTTAGGTCAGAAAAAGGATCAACAGTTACTTATCGGTTTTGCTGCTGAAACGACAAATGTAGAGGAATATGCAACGAAAAAACTACGTGAGAAAAATGCAGATATGATTGTCGCGAATGATGTAAAAGCGCAAGGAGCTGGATTTGGCACGGATACGAATATTGTAACAATGTATAGAAAAGATGGAAAAGTTATTGAGTTACCACTTTTACTGAAAAAAGAGGTAGCTCGTGAAATATTAAAGCAAATTGAAATGATGTTAGAAGATGATCGTTTATGAAATTTGCAAGTGTAATTGTTGATGTACCTGCCCGTCAGACAGATCGACCATTTGATTACATTATCCCTGAAAAATGGGAAGATATTGTACAGACAGGAATGCGTGTAGTAGTTCCGTTTGGGCCAAGGAAATTACAAGGTTTTATTATTGGGATTAAAGATTCGGTGGATGTAGAAAGTAAGAAGTTAAAGACAATCCATGAAATATTAGATGTAACACCGGTTTTAAATGATGAATTATTAAAGCTTGGATATTGGCTTACAAGTGAAACGTTATGCTACATGATTTCAGCTTTTCAAGTGATGCTTCCAACTGCGATAAAAGCAACGTATAAAAAACGTCTACAACTTTGTAAACAGGAAGAAATAGCATCTGAAATACTATATTTATTTCAGGATAAAGAAGCAATTGATTTTGAAGTAATAGAGCAGCAGCCACATTTATACCGGACTATTCAACAAGAAATTAAAAATGGTACGGTTGAAGTCGTTTATCAAGTGAAAGATAAAGTACAAAAGAAGAAGCAAAGAGTTGTTCAGCCGGAGTTGCCAGAAGATAAATTGGAATTAGCGGCATTTGAACTGAAAAGTAAAAAACAACAAGATGTACTTTATTATTTTGTGGAAAATTATAAAAGTGTACCGTTGAAAATAATTACAGAAGAGTTACAAATAACAGATGCTCCAATAAAAGCACTTGTTAAAAAGGGCTTCATTTCAGAAAAGTATGTGGAAGTATACCGAAATCCGTATGACGATGATGATTTTGAACAAACGAAACCATTTCCACTTACGGAGGAACAAAAACAAGTTATTACACCGATTTTATCATCAATTACAAATGAAACTTATAATCCATTTTTACTATATGGTGTTACAGGAAGTGGAAAGACAGAAGTATATTTACAATCTATAGCAGCAGTGCTCGAGAAAGGAAAAGAAGCTATCGTTCTTGTTCCTGAAATTGCACTAACGCCCCAAATGGTGGATCGTTTTAAAGGTAGGTTTGGCTCGCAAGTTGCAGTTCTTCATAGTGCGTTGTCTGTTGGAGAAAAGTATGACGAGTGGCGTAAGATTTTAAGAAAAGAAGTGAAAGTTGTAGTTGGTGCGCGTTCAGCCGTTTTTGCGCCTTTTGAGAATTTAGGGATTATTATTATTGATGAAGAGCATGAATCAAGTTACAAACAAGAAGATAATCCGAGGTATCATGCAAGAGATGTAGCTATCTGGAGAGGGCAATATCATAAATGTCCTATCGTTCTTGGTAGTGCGACACCAACACTTGAATCGTTTGCAAGGGCGAAAAAAGGTGTTTATAAACTACTAACAATGGAAAAACGTATGAATGAACAAGCTTTACCAACGGTAGAGATTGTTGACATGCGAGAAGAACTTCGTGACGGGAATAGATCAATGTTTTCTAAGGCGCTGCATGAAAAAATAGCAGATCGATTAGAAAAGAAAGAACAGATGGTACTATTTTTAAATAGAAGAGGTCATTCTACATTTGTTATGTGCCGTGATTGTGGGTATGTTGTACAATGTCCGCATTGTGATATTTCATTGACATATCATAAAATGAATCATCGTTTAAAATGTCATTATTGTAGTTACGAAGAGAATATGCCAACTGAGTGTCCAGCTTGTCAAAGTACATACATTCGTTTCTTTGGTACAGGTACACAAAAGGTAGAAGAAGAAATTACAAAACTATTTCCAGAGGCGCGAGTCATTCGAATGGATGTAGATACGACAAGTCGAAAAGGAATGCATGAAAAATTATTAAAGGCGTTTGGGGAAGAAAAAGCAGATATACTACTTGGAACACAAATGATTGCTAAAGGATTAGATTTTCCGAAAGTAACGCTTGTTGGGGTTTTAACTGCAGATACGATGCTTCACTTACCTGATTTTCGGGCAAGTGAAAAGACATATCAGTTATTGACGCAAGTAAGTGGACGAGCGGGTAGACATGAATTGCCAGGGGAAGTTGTGATTCAAACGTATACGCCAGAACATTACAGCATAGAGTTAGCGAAGAATCAACAATATGATGTGTTTTTTGACCAAGAAATGCAAATGAGACGAACAAGACAATATCCCCCATATTACTATGTTGTACTTGTAACTGTATCTCATCCTGAATTATTAAAAGCGGTGCAAGTGACGGAAAAAATTGCCTCGTATTTACGAACGCATTGCTCACAGCAAACAATGGTGTTAGGACCAGTTGCTTCAGCAATTCCAAGGATAAAAGATAGATATCGTTATCAATGCATGATAAAATACAAACGGGAACCAAACTTAAAGAACGTGCTCAAAATGGTAAATGAACATTATCAAGCAGAAATGCAAAAAGAGCTACAAATCTCAATTGATTTTAATCCAACAATGTTAATGTAGCGGAGGGAAATATGGCAGTTTTAGAAATAATCAAGCATCCAAATGAAGTGTTAGAAACACCATGCGAAAGAGTAATTAACTTTGATAAAAAGTTAGTGAAATTGTTGAAAGATATGCATGAAACAATGTTAATTGCGGACGGAGTCGGTTTAGCTGCGCCTCAAGTAGGTGTAAGCTTGCAAGTAGCGGTTGTTGATGTCGATGATGATACTGGGAAAATCGAGTTAATCAATCCATCAATATTAGAAAAACGTGGTGAACAAGTAGGTCCCGAAGGCTGTTTAAGCTTCCCGGGACTTTATGGTGAAGTAGAACGTGCCGATTATATTAAAGTAAGAGCGCAAAATCGCCGTGGGAAAGTATTTTTATTAGAAGCGGAAGGATTTTTAGCACGTGCAATTCAACATGAAATCGATCATTTACACGGTGTTTTATTTACATCGAAAGTGACAAGATATTATGAAGAAAACGAACTAGAATAGGTGTTAAAAGGAGCGGTTTTTAAATGATAAAAGTAGTGTTTATGGGAACACCGGACTTTTCAGTGCCGGTGCTTCGTCGTCTTATTGAAGATGGCTATGAGGTAGTAGGTGTTGTGACGCAACCTGATCGTCCAGTAGGTAGAAAAAAAGTATTAACACCTACACCTGTTAAAGTTGAAGCGGAAAAACATGGTATCCCTGTGTTACAGCCGTTAAAAATTCGTGAAAAAGATGAATATGAAAAAGTATTGGCATTAGAGCCAGATTTAATTGTAACAGCTGCATTTGGTCAGATTGTACCAAATGAAATTTTAGAAGCACCGAAGTATGGATGTATTAATGTCCACGCTTCTTTACTTCCTGAACTTCGTGGTGGTGCACCAATTCATTATGCAATTATGGAAGGTAAAGAAAAAACTGGTATTACAATTATGTATATGGTAGAAAAATTGGATGCTGGTGATATCTTAACGCAAGTGGAAGTGGAAATTGAAGAGCGTGAAACGACAGGCTCATTATTTGATAAATTAAGTGAAGCTGGAGCACACCTTCTATCTAAAACAGTACCTTTATTAATTCAAGGTAAGTTAGAACCGATTAAACAAAACGAAGAAGAAGTAACGTTTGCTTACAATATAAAACGTGAACAAGAGAAAATTGATTGGACAAAAACAGGTGAGGAAGTATACAATCACATTCGCGGATTGAATCCATGGCCAGTTGCTTATACAACTTTAGCAGGACAAGTTGTTAAAGTATGGTGGGGAGAAAAAGTGCCTGTAACTGAACCGGCTGAAGCAGGTACGATTGTTGCAATCGAAGAAGATGGTTTTGTTGTAGCAACTAGTAATGAAACAGGTGTTAAAATTACTGAATTGCAACCTTCTGGTAAAAAGCGTATGAGTTGTTCACAATTTTTACGTGGAACAAAACCTGAAATTGGAACGAAGTTAGGAGAAAATGCATGAGACAAAATGTTCGTGAATTAGCTCTTGATGGTTTAATTCAAGTGGAAAAAAGTGGTGCATATAGCAACTTACTTTTAAATAATCTAATTGAAAAAAGTGCAATTGATAGAAAAGATATTGGTTTATTAACTGAAATTGTATATGGAACGATTCAACGTCGTGACACATTAGATTATTATTTACAGCCTTTTTTAAAAAAGAAGGTTGAGGCGTGGGTAAGGGTATTGCTTCGCTTATCTTTATATCAAATGATTTATTTAGACCGAGTGCCAGAAAGAGCGGCTATTCATGAAGCGGTTGAGATTGCAAAGCGTCGCGGGCATAAAGGAATTGCTGGTATGGTGAACGGTGTATTACGTTCGATTCAGAGAGAAGGTGTACCTTCTGTAGATGAAATCAAGGATCCAGTAGAACGTCTTGCAATTGCGACGAGTCATCCAGTTTGGCTTGTACAAGAGTGGACTTCTGCATATGGCTTAGAAACTGCAGAGAAAATGTGCGAAGTAAACATGTTACCACCTGTACCAACAGCACGTGTGAATGTTGATAAGGTAACGGTAGAAGAAGCGATTGAGTTGTTGGCAAGTGAAGGTATAGAAGCAAAACGTGGTGACTTGTCAGATGATGCAATTCAGATTGAAAGAGGAAATGTAGCGCATACAGAAGCGTTTAAAAAAGGATTTCTTTCTATTCAAGATGAAAGTTCTATGCTTGTAGCACGCGCTTTAGAACCGAATACGGGAGATGCAGTTCTTGATAGTTGTGCTGCTCCAGGCGGAAAAACAACGCATATCGCGGAACGATTAAAGGGAACTGGTAAGGTCATGTCCCTTGATTTACATGCACACAAAGTACGTTTAATTAAACAGCAAGCAGAGCGACTTGGTCTAGAAAATGTCGAAACAAAAGCGCTAGATGCTAGAAAAGTGCAAGAGCACTTTGCAAATGAAACGTTTGATAAAATATTGGTAGATGCACCGTGTTCTGGATTTGGTGTAATTAGACGTAAGCCTGATATTAAGTTAGGAAAAGATAAAGGCGATAGTGAAAGATTATCGACGATTCAACTTGCGATACTAGAAAAAATAGCACCATTATTAAAACAAGGCGGTCGTCTTGTTTATAGTACGTGCACAATTGAGAAAATAGAAAATGAACAAGTAATAGATAAATTTTTAAAAGAACATCCTGAATTTGAATGGGATACTACGATAAAAGAACGTATGCCAGAAAAATTAAGTCCGTATATTAATGAAGGTCAAGTACAAATTTTACCGCATTATTTTGCAACGGATGGCTTTTATATTGCTTGTTTAAGGAAGAAGGTGTAGCATCATGGAAACAACTGTAAGAAAACAAAAGAAAAATGTAGAAACGAAGAAACCATCAATTTACTCTTTACAACTTCATGAAATGCAAGATTGGTTAAAGGAACAAGGAGAACCGAAGTTCCGCGCTGGACAAATTTTTGACTGGCTATATAAAAAACGTGTAAAAAATTATGAGGATATGTCAAACCTTTCTAAAGGATTGCGTGATAAATTGTCGAATTCCTTTGATATTACTACTTTAAACACGTTAGTAAAACAAACGTCTTCAGATGGAACGATTAAATTCTTATTCCAATTATATGACGGATATTCTATTGAAACGGTATTAATGCGACATGAATATGGAAATTCCATTTGTGTAACAACGCAAGTTGGTTGTCGTATTGGATGTACGTTCTGTGCTTCGACACTTGGTGGACTAAAACGAAACCTAGAAGCTGGAGAAATCGTAGCGCAAGTAGTAGAAGTTCAGCGTGCGCTTGATGAAACAGAAGAACGTGTAAGTTCTCTTGTTGTTATGGGAATTGGAGAACCATTTGATAACTACGATAATTTAATGGGATTCTTACGCATCACTAACCATGAAAAAGGACTTCATATTGGTGCTAGACATATGACTGTTTCGACGAGTGGAATTATCCCGAAAATTTATAAGTTTGCTGAAGAAGAACTACAAATTAATTTTGCGATTTCATTGCATGCTCCAAACTCAGAATTACGTTCAAAATTAATGCCGATTAACCGTGCTTATAAATTACCGGATTTAATGGAAGCTATTAAATACTATGTAAATAGAACAGGGCGCCGTATTACTTTTGAATATGGATTATTTGGAGGAGAAAATGACCAAGTTGAGCACGCTGAAGAGCTTGCTGCGCTCTTAAAAGGTGTAAAATGTCATGTAAACTTAATCCCGGTAAACTACGTACCTGAACGTGATTATGTACGTACACCACGTGAGCAAATTTTCTTGTTCGAGAAAACGTTAAAAGATCGTGGAGTGAATGTAACGATTCGCCGTGAACAAGGTCATGATATTGACGCAGCCTGCGGTCAGTTGCGTGCGAAGGAGCGCAAAGAAGAGACGAGGTGACGAGATGAAAGCCGTATTTCTATCGGATAAAGGAAAAGTTCGTCAACATAATGAAGATAGTGCAGGAGTTTTTCACAATTTAGATGGAAATGTTTTAGCGGTAGTAGCAGATGGAATGGGAGGTCATCGAGCTGGTGATGTAGCTAGCTCGATGGCCATTCAATTATTCCATGATTATTGGAAGCAAACGCATAATATGAATGAACCGAAAAAAGTAGAACAATGGTTACATACTAGTGTTGGGATTATTAATGAGCGCATATATGAATACGCTCAGCAAAATGTAGAATGTAATGGTATGGGAACAACGCTTATAATAGCTGTTTGTACACCAAGTTTTGTGACGATAGGGCATATAGGAGATAGTCGTTGCTATATGGTATCAGAAGGAGAAATGACGCTTGTAACGGAAGATCATTCGCTTGTAAATGAGCTTGTGAGACATGGTGAAATTTCAAAGGAAGATGCAGAGTATCATCCGAAAAAGAATGTGTTATTAAGAGCGCTAGGAACAGAAGAAAAAGTTGGATTAGATGTTAAAACGTTGGTGCTTGAGGAAGATGATCAATTACTTCTTTGCTCTGATGGGTTATCAAACAAAGTTTCTATTGATGATATGCAACAAATTTTACAGTTAAATGAACAGCTTGAAGGTAAAGGGCAGCGTCTCATTCAATTGGCGAATGATCGCGGTGGAGAAGATAATATCACACTTGTTCTTATTGATTATGCGGGTTCGACAAACGAAAGTAGGTGAAGTGCAACGTGCTGATTGGAAAACGCTTAAATGACCGTTATAAGCTGCTGAAAATGATTGGTGGTGGCGGAATGGCCAATGTATATTTAGCTCATGATGATATACTTGGCCGAGATGTAGCGGTAAAAATATTAAGACTCGACTACTCAAATAACGAAGAGTTTATTAAACGTTTCCATCGAGAAGCGCAGTCTGTTACAACGTTGTCGCATCCAAATATTGTGAATATGTATGATGTCGGAGAAGAAGATGGTATATATTATCTTGTCATGGAATATGTACCCGGGCAAACATTGAAGCAATACATAATTGAGCGAGGTATGTTACCTATAGGAGAAGCTCTTGATATTATGGAGCAGTTAACATCCGCCATGGCACACGCCCATCATTTTGAAATTGTGCATCGTGATATAAAGCCGCACAATATTTTAATTCGAGCTGATGGAATAATAAAAGTAACAGATTTTGGAATTGCGACAGCTACAAGTGCAACAACAATTACACATACAAATTCAGTACTGGGTTCAGTCCATTATTTATCACCAGAACAGGCACGTGGCGGGATAGCAAATAAACAATCGGATATTTATTCTCTTGGAATAGTTATGTTTGAATTGTTAACAGGAAGACAACCGTTTTCTGGCGAATCTGCTGTTGCTATAGCTTTAAAACATTTACAAAGTGAAATCCCATCACCAAAAAGATGGAATGAAAATATTCCGCAAAGTGTTGAAAATATTATATTAAAGGCAACTGCAAAAGATCCTTTCCATCGATATCAATCTGCCAATGCTATGAAGCGAGATATTGAAACTGCGCTATATCCAGAGAGGATAAATGAGCAACCATTTTACATACCAGAAGATATGGAAGCGACGAAAGCGATTCCGATTATTCAACAAGAACAATTATTTGAAAATGTAAGTGATGAAACGATTGTTTTAAAAGGGAGTAAAGTGGAAGAACCGATAAGAGCAGAAGCAGCTGAGTTAGATAAGAAGAAAAAACGGAGTAACAAGTGGCTTAAAGTTTTAATTTCAACATTTTTATTTTTAGCAATAGGAATAACATTAGCGCTTACGGTTATTCCAGGATTATTTATTCCGAAAGATGTGAAAGTTCCTGATGTGGCTGGTATGAAATACACGACAGCTGTAAATACGTTAGTAGAAAAGGGCTTTGAGGTGACGGAGCCTAATATTGTATATACAGATGATATTGAAGTTGGGGATGTAATAAAAACGGAACCTGTAGCAGGAAGAGTCGTAAAAGAAAACGCTAAAATTACTATCTATCAATCAGGTGGAAAAAAGAAAAGTAAGATGGCGAATTTCACAGGGCAAAACTTTGAGAGTGTAAAAGCTGAGTTAGAAGAAAAATATAAACAAGTTACAGTAAATTATATTGAAAATGATAAGCCGAAAGGTGAAATTGTAGAGCAAATTCCGACGCCTGATCAAATGGTTATAGAAGCGGAGCAAGAACTGAAAATCTGGGTAAGTAAAGGTCCTTATCAAATTAGACCAGGTGACTTTTCGGGATGGACTGAAAATAGTGTAACTGGTTATTTGAATGAGAGAAAACTAACGTCAGATATAAAACGAGAGTATTCAGATTCAGTCGAAAAAGGACTTGTAATTTCGCAATTTCCAAAACCAGGTACACCATTAAAAGAGGGAGATAAAGTAACTATTATTATCTCTGATGGTCAAAAGCCTAAAGTGACTAAAACGGTAAAAGTGGACAATATCTCTATCCCATATGAGCCTGCTGTAACAGGTGAAAAAAAGCCGCAAACAATAGAAATTTATAAAGAAGACATGCAGCAAAAAATGGATAGACCGGTTGAAACAAGAACAATTACTGAATCAGCGACTATTTCTTTAGAATTTGTAATTCAAGAAGGTTCAAAGGGACACTATAAAATTGTACGAGATGGAGTAACGATTATTGATAAAGAAGTACCATATCCAACTCAATAATAGTGAAAGTCTACTTATTATTATTGCCTGTTATGCTGTCTACAAAGTGGACGGTATAGCAGGCAAAAATATATGATTCAAAAAGCTAGTAAAGTGATGCAGCTGTAAATATTTTTTTGCATTTAATGGGAAATTTAATGTATATTAGCGAAAGTATATATGGTAGGTTTTGAAATCGTTATTTGGAAAATTTAAATCCATTCATTTTTAAATTCAGCATCACCTTATACAAAAAAAGGAGAATTCTATGCCAGAAGGAAAAATTATAAAAGCTTTAAGTGGGTTTTATTACGTGCAGCATGAAGAAGGGGTTACGCAATGTCGTGGGCGAGGTGTATTTAGAAAAAATAAAATTACACCACTTGTAGGAGACCAAGTTGTTTTTCAGGCAGATAATCCAACTGAAGGTTATGTGCTTGAAGTGTTTGATCGAAAAAATGAACTTGTTAGACCTCCTATTGCTAATGTCGATCAAGCGATCCTTGTGTTCTCTGCAGTAGAACCAGATTTTAATCCTGGACTGTTAGATCGATTTTTAGTGCTGATTGAATATCATAACATTAAGCCAATTATTTGTATTAGCAAGATGGATTTAGTAGATGAAAAGATGAAAGCAACTGTTGAAGCTTATGCGAATGATTATCGTGAGATGGGTTATGATGTTTTATTTACTTCTATTAATACGTCAGAAAGTATTGATATATTAAAACCATACTTAGAAAATTGTGTTTCTGTCGTTGCGGGTCAATCTGGTGTTGGGAAATCTTCAATGCTTAATGTGCTACGTCCAGAATTAGAGCTGAAAACAAATGATATTTCCTCCCATTTAGGACGCGGGAAGCATACGACAAGACACGTAGAATTAATTGCAATTGGGAGTGGACTAGTAGCAGATACACCGGGTTTTAGTTCACTAGATTTCATTGATATAGAAGTAGAAGATCTTACATATTGTTTTCCAGAGTTGAAAGAAGCGAGCCAATACTGTAAATTTAGAGGGTGTACACATCTTTCTGAACCGAAATGTGCTGTGAAAGCTGCGGTTGAAGAAGGGAAGATTACAGAATATCGCTATAAGAACTATAAACAATTCGTAGAAGAAATTAGAGAGAGAAAGCCGAGGTATTAGTTATGATTAAAATTGCACCATCGATTTTATCAGCAGATTTTTCAAAATTAGGGGAAGAGATTAAAGATGTAGAAAAGGGCGGAGCGGATTACATTCACGTTGACGTAATGGATGGACATTTCGTACCAAATATTACGATTGGACCATTAATTGTAGAAGCTATCCGTCCAATTACATCATTACCATTAGATGTACATTTAATGATTGAAAATCCTGATAACTATATCCCGACTTTCGCACAAGCGGGAGCGGATATTATTACTGTTCACGTAGAGGCGTGTCCGCATCTGCATCGTACAATTCAGTTAATTAAATCTCACGGTATTAAAGCGGGCGTTGTATTAAATCCACATACGCCAGTTTCAGTGATTGAGCATGTATTAGAAGATATAGATATGGTATTACTTATGACAGTAAACCCTGGATTTGGTGGACAGAAGTTTATCCATTCTGTATTACCGAAAATTAAACAAGTTGCAGACATGGTGAAAGAGCGCAATCTAGAAGTAGAAATTGAAGTTGATGGTGGTGTAAATGCTGAAACAGCAAGACTTTGTGTGGAAGCAGGAGCAAATGTACTTGTAGCTGGATCAGCAGTATACAATCAAAAAGACCGCGGTGAAGCAATTCGCGTAATTCGTGGGTAGTGATGAACTTTTATCCTAGTAAGGTATTCATAGGATAGGGTAAAAATATGTAAAAAGGCAATCTACCGAATGGCAGATTGCCTTTTTACAATGGAAGGGGAAGAAAAAATGATTATTCATATTTTGGCAGGAGGACCTTCGGAATATTGCGCAGATTTTGCTCGATATGAGAATGAGGAAGTAGTGTGGGCTGCGGTTGATAGGGGAGTATACCGTCTATTAAAGAAAGGGATTACCCCGGCTGTTGCGTTTGGAGATTACGATTCAGTTACTGAAGAAGAATTAGTATGGATGGGACAGCAAACAAACGAATTACATATTGTTCCGCGGGAAAAAGATCAAACGGATTTAGAAATTGCAATCAACTGGGCATTAGGACAGAAGCCGGCACTAATTCGTATTTTTGGTGCTACCGGTGGAAGACTTGATCACGGTTTGGCAAATATACAAATGCTTTTAAAAGGGTTAGAAGTAGAGATAGAAATGTGTATTGTGGACAATAAAAATGAAATAACAGTTAAAAAAGTGGGTACACATATAATTGAAGAAAATAAAAATTTTCCTTATGTATCTTTTGTACCAGTTACTGAAATAGTGGAAGGGATTACATTGTTTGGTTTTAAGTACCCTCTTACTAATAAAACAATAGAGTGGGGATCAACACTTTGTATTAGTAACGAACTCGTTGAGGAAAAAGGTACTTTTTCATTTACTTCTGGCATATTAATGTTGATAAGAAGCACTGATTGAAGAAACAATTTTGCTCCTTACATCATATAGTGACCAAGTGGAGTAATGGGGATTAGGAGGGAAACCATGAGATTTTATACAATTAAGTTACCTAAATTTCTTGGTGGAATTGTTCGTGCAATGTTAAATACCTTCAAAAAAGATTAAAAAAAGCACCTATCACCGGTGCTTTTTCCATTGTTATAGTAAAAAAAGAGCCTATCGGCTCTTTTTTTTATTATTAAACACGTTCGATTTTGCCAGATTTTAATGCTCTAGCAGAAACGTAAACACGTTGAACTTTTCCGTCGATGCGTACGCGAACTTTTTGAAGGTTAGCGCCCCACTTACGTTTTGTAGCGTTCATTGCGTGAGAACGAGAGTTACCAGAACGAGCTTTTCTTCCAGTAATAGCACAAACACGAGCCATTTATATTTCCCTCCCTTGATACCTTACCATACGTAATTTTTCAATGTTAGTCTTTTATGCGATGCTAAAAACACTACTATAATTTAACACAACTAAAAAGAGAATGCAACACCGTAGAAAAAAGAAATCAAGAAAATTTACTTGACACTATATGTCAATGAAGAAAAGTTAAAATCCATAAAAATTGCTTGACATATTATAGTGGTACATGTTGTATAATAACAATGGACTATTTTGCTCATCATAAAAAAGTGTAATTTAAAACATAAAATATGAGAGTGAAAAGAAAGAACGATGGAATTTTCTTTAAAAAGATTATATGATAGTAACTAAAGTAGTCTAGCTCACTTTCACCATTTATGAAGGGGGAAACGAGATGTCAATTGAAATTAAAACGAAGTACGGTCAAATTGATATTAGTACAGATGTAATTGCAACAATTGCTGGAGGTGCCGCGGTAGATTGCTACGGTATCGTAGGTATGGCATCAAAAAATCAGTTAAAAGATGGATTAACAGACATTTTACGAAAAGAAAACTTCACTAGAGGTGTTATTGTTCGTAAAGATGAAGATGAAGTACATATTGATATGTATATTATTGTGAGCTATGGTACGAAAATTTCAGAAGTGGCACATAATGTGCAGACGAAAGTGAAATATACATTAGATCAAACTGTAGGACTAGCAGTAGATTCTGTAAACATCTACGTACAAGGAGTTAAAGTAATAAACTTGTAATGTGCATTAAGGAGGAAAATCTGTGTCAATTCAAAAAATTGATGGAAAACGTTTATCACAAATGATCATGCAAGGAGCGAATAATTTAACAAATAATGTTCAGCTTGTTGATGCATTAAACGTATTTCCAGTTCCAGATGGCGATACCGGTACAAACATGAACTTATCTATGACTTCAGGTGCGCGTGAAGTGAAAGCAAATCCTTCACAGCATGCTGGTAAAGTCGGCGTAAGTTTAGCCAAAGGATTATTAATGGGAGCTCGTGGTAACTCTGGAGTTATTCTATCTCAGTTGTTCCGTGGTTTCTCTAAATCCATTGAACAAAAAGAAGAATTAACAACAGTTGATTTTGCTGCAGCACTAGAAGCTGGAGTAGAGGCGGCTTATAAAGCGGTTATGAAACCGATTGAAGGAACGATTTTAACGGTTGCAAGAGAAACGGGTAAATATGCAGTAACAGTTGCGAAAAAACAGCGCGACTTTGTTTTGTTTATGGAAGACGTTGTGAAAGAAGCAAACGCATCGTTAAATCGTACGCCAGATTTATTACCTGTATTAAAACAAGTTGGCGTTGTAGATAGCGGTGGTAAAGGTCTTGTAGTAGTATACGAAGGATTTTTAGCTGACTTAAAAGGAGAAACGATTTCTTCTGATGCACCGACGCAAACATCTATGAATGAGATGGTACGCGCAGAACATCACCGTAGTGTACAAAGCCAATTGAGTACAGAAGATATTAAGTATGGATATTGTACGGAGTTCATGGTGAAATTAGAGGCTGAAAAGGTGAAAGAGCATAATTTCTCTGAACAAAAATTCCGTGAAGATATTAGTGTATATGGTGATTCTCTACTAGTTGTGTCTGATGATGAAATTGTAAAAGTTCATATCCACGCAGAACATCCTGGAGACGCTATGAACTACGGGCAAAAATACGGTAGTTTAATTAAGATCAAAGTAGAAAATATGCGTGAACAGCATACTGCTTTATTAGATGAACCTGCTATGGTTCCTGAACAACCAGCTCAATCGAAAGAAAAACAACCATATGGTATCGTAACTGTGGCAATGGGGTCTGGTATTAAAACTTTATTTGAGAGCATCGGCGCAACGAAAGTTATCGAAGGTGGTCAAACGATGAATCCAAGTACGGAGGATATCGTGAAGGCAATTGAAGAAGCAAATGCTGAAAAAATCATTATTTTACCGAATAACGGAAATATTGTAATGGCAGCAGAACAAGCGGCATCAGTTGTAGATCAAGAAGTTATTGTTGTTCGTTCGAAAACAGTTCCTCAAGGTATGGCAGCAATGTTAGCATTTAACCCAGTTGGAACGTTAGAAGAGAATGAAGAAAACATGCAAGAAGCTTTATCTCATGTGAAAACAGGTCAAATTACGTATGCTGTACGTGATACGGAAATTGATGGTGTAGCAATTCAAAAAGATGACTTCATGTGTATTGCAGATGGAAAAATTGTATCTACAAATGCTGAAAAAGTAGGAGCTGCGAAGCAATTACTAGAAGCGCTTATTGATGAAGATTCTGAAATCGTAACGATTCTACAAGGTGAAGATGCAACTGACGAAGAAGTAGCGGAGTTAGTTGAATTTGTAGAAGAGAAATTTGAAGATGCAGAAGTAGAAGTGCATGCTGGAAACCAACCAGTGTATTCTTTCATCTTCTCTGTAGAATAAGATAAGATTCGTTTTGAAAATAAATGGATTACTTACTTGCTAATGGATAAGAAGTAGTAATATGAAGTTTATTACTAGTTTTTATTCAAAAGGCTAGCATATTGAAGAGAGAAAAGAGCCTTGCTGCTAATAGTGAGGCTCTTTTTTACTTGTTTTATATAAGGGATTTGAGTAGTTTCTCTTAGAATGCCTATGATAGAATATATAAGGTGAAAGAGAGCGATTACAGATGCTAATTGGTACTCAAATAAAATGCAATAAAGAAAATAATGTGACGGGGTGTGAGAATCTTGAATGATGTTGTACAAGTTCCTGTTACGGATGTAAAGGGGATCGGAGGAGAAACATCTGAGTTACTACATGAGATGGGGATTTATACAGTTTCTCATCTATTAGAACATTTTCCGTACCGTTATGAAGATTATGCGATGAAAGATCTTGCTGAAGTAAAGCATGATGAACGTGTAACGGTTGAAGGGAAGGTTCATAGTGCTCCTTTGCTGCAATATTATGGTAAGAAGAAATCGCGTCTAACAGTTCGTGTTCTCGTCGGTCGTTATTTAATTACGGCGGTATGTTTTAATAGGCCTTACTATAAGCAAAAATTAACGTTAGATGAAACGGTAACGATTACTGGTAAATGGGATCAACATCGTCAAACAATTGCTGTAT
This sequence comes from Bacillus sp. S71, assembly GCF_016625265.1. Classification (NCBI taxonomy): domain Bacteria; kingdom Bacillati; phylum Bacillota; class Bacilli; order Caryophanales; family Bacillaceae; genus Bacillus; species Bacillus sp. S71. The sequence continues at coordinate 532,384 of NZ_JACVUW010000002.1, forward strand.
CAGAACTTCATTTTGGGCCAGTTGTACGTCAACAAGAAGTGGAGCCTGTTTACTCAGTAAAGGGGAAACTTACAGTAAAACAGATGCGTCGTTTTATTGCTCAAGCGTTAAAGGAATATGGAGATTCTATAGTCGAAGTGTTACCGGATGGTTTGTTAGGCCGGTATAAATTATTACCAAGATATGAAGCACTTAAGGCTTTGCATTTTCCGGTAGGACAGGAGGATTTAAAGCAAGCGCGTCGCCGTTTTGTATATGAGGAATTTTTCTTATTTCAGCTGAAAATGCAAACACTGAGGAAAATGGAGAGGGAAAATTCAAAAGGGACGAAGAAAGAGATTCTGTCAGTAGAATTACAAGAATTTATCGATGCATTGCCGTTCCCGTTAACTGGTGCGCAGCGCCGAGTTGTAGATGAAATTTTAAAAGATATGACATCTCCTTATCGGATGAACCGACTATTACAAGGTGACGTTGGTTCTGGGAAAACAGTTGTTGCTGCGATTGGCCTTTATGCATCGAAATTAGCTCATTATCAAGGTGCTTTAATGGTTCCTACAGAAATTTTAGCTGAGCAACATTATCAGTCGCTTGCTGAAACGTTTTCGCATTTTGGTATGAAGGTGGAACTGCTAACAAGTTCTGTTAAAGGTGCAAGACGCCGAGAAATTTTAGCGAAGTTAGAACAAGGAGAAATAGATATTCTTGTTGGAACGCACGCTTTAATTCAAGATGAAGTTATATTTCATAGGTTGGGTCTCGTTATTACAGATGAACAGCATCGATTTGGTGTAGCGCAGCGCCGAGTTTTACGGGAGAAAGGTGAAAGTCCAGATGTATTATTTATGACAGCGACACCAATTCCGCGTACGCTTGCAATTACTGCATTTGGAGAGATGGATGTTTCGATAATCGATGAGATGCCAGCAGGTAGAAAGGTGATTGAAACATACTGGGCAAAACATGATATGTTAGATCGCGTCCTCGGTTTTGTTGAGAAGGAAATAAAAAAAGGAAGACAGGCATACGTTATTTGTCCTCTAATTGAAGAATCTGAGAAACTTGATGTGCAAAATGCTATCGACTTACATAGTATGCTGACGCATCATTACCAAGGGAAATGCCAAGTTGGATTGATGCATGGGAGATTATCGTCTCAGGAAAAAGAAGAGATAATGGGCCAGTTTAGTGAAAATAAAGTGCAAATTCTTGTATCGACAACAGTTGTTGAGGTGGGTGTGAACGTACCGAATGCGACTGTGATGGTTATTTATGATGCAGAACGTTTCGGTTTATCGCAGCTTCATCAGCTTAGAGGGCGTGTCGGGCGTGGTAGTGAACAATCATATTGTTTATTAATAGCAGACCCTAAATCAGAAACAGGAAAAGAAAGAATGCGCATAATGACTGAAACAAATGATGGATTTGTATTGTCAGAAAAAGATTTAGAATTACGAGGTCCTGGAGATTTCTTTGGGAGTAAGCAAAGTGGCTTACCAGAATTTAAGGTTGCTGACATGGTACACGATTATCGAGCGTTAGAAACAGCAAGGCAAGATGCGGCGATACTAGTAGATTCAGAAGCATTTTGGCACAATGATCAGTACGCTGCCTTGCGTACGTATCTTGATGGGACAGGTGTGTTCCAAGGAGAGAAGCTCGATTAAAGGGAGTCAACAAAAATTTTTGTTGCATTCTACTTTTAATGATTATATACTACTGTTAGTACCTAGTCATAAAAATGGATGGTGCGGTATGAAGAAAAGAAGAAGTAAAAAAGAAAGACAAGAATTATTACAACAAACAATCGAATCAAATCCTTTTATTACGGATGAAGATTTAGCGGAAAAATTTCAAGTGAGTATACAAACAGTACGACTGGATCGTATGGAATTGTCTATTCCTGAATTAAGAGAGAGAATTAAACATGTAGCTACAAAGCAACATGAAGAAGATGTGAAATCTTTACCGTTAGAAGAGGTTGTCGGAGAAATTATTGATATTGAATTAGATAGACATGCAATCTCTATCTTTGAAGTAAAGGTAGAACATGTATTTAAAAGAAATCAAATTGCCCGTGGGCATCATCTGTTTGCGCAAGCAAACTCACTAGCTGTTGCGGTTATTGATGAAGAATTAGCTTTAACTGCAAAGTCTACCATTCGATACATTCGCCCTGTAAAATTAGGAGAGCGTGTTGTTGCAAAAGCGCGCGTTGAAGATGTAGAGAATGATAAGGGACGGACGGTTGTCAAAGTGCGTAGCTTCGTTGGAGAAGAACTTGTTTTTACAGGCACTTTTGAAATGTATCGATCTAGTAATTATAGTGAGGAAGGTAACAACTTATGAAAATCGCAATAGATGCAATGGGCGGAGATCACGCTCCAAAGGCTGTAGTATTAGGGGCAATGAAAGCTATTAAGGAATATTCTGATTTACATATTACGTTAGTAGGGAAAGAAGAGGAAATTCGTCAATATTTAACGAGTGATGAACGAATTACTATTCTTCATACAGACGAAAAAATAGAATCGACGGAGGAACCAGTAAGAGCGGTTCGTCGAAAAAAACAAGCTTCAATGGTACTTGCGGCACAGCAAGTAAAGGATGGAGAAGCAGACGCTTGTATATCCGCAGGTAGTACAGGAGCTTTAATGGCAGCTGGATTATTTGTTGTCGGTCGTATGGAAGGAATTGAGCGACCAGCTTTATCGCCTACAATGCCAACTGTAGATGGAAAAGGTTTTGTTATGTTAGATGTTGGAGCAAATGTTGATGCAAAACCAATTCATTTATATCAATATGCAGTAATGGGATCTGTTTATGCTGAGAAGGTAAGAGGAATTGAAAATCCTCGTGTTGGACTATTAAACGTTGGAACAGAGGATGGAAAAGGAAACGAGCTTTCAAAGCAAGTATTTGCAATGCTTAAGGATGCGCCAATTAATTTTGTTGGGAACGTTGAATCGAGAGATTTATTGCAAGGTGTAGCAGATGTTGTTGTATGTGATGGTTTTACAGGGAATGTAGCGTTGAAATCATTAGAAGGAACAGCACTTGCGCTATTCTCTATGTTGAAAGAACAACTAATGAGTTCGTTTACGAGCAAATTAGCAGCGGCGGTATTAAAGCCAAAACTTATGGTATTAAAAGATAAAATGGATTATTCGGAGTATGGGGGAGCTGCATTATTTGGATTGAAAGCACCTGTCATTAAGGCTCACGGTTCTTCTAATGACCAGTCGATATTTAGTGCGATTCGTCAAACGAGAGAAATGGTAGCGAAAGAAGTAATTCCTACAATTTCAAGCGTAATGGAGAAAGAGTCACTCCAATAAGAGGAGGATTTGAAATGGGAAAAATAGCATTTCTTTTTCCGGGCCAAGGTTCACAGGCAGTTGGAATGGGTAAACAATTAGCAGAGAATAATAAAGAGGTTGCAAAAGTGTTTGCAAAAGCAGATGAGGTGTTACAAGATTCACTTTCAGAAGTGATTTTTGAAGGACCGCAGGAAAAGCTTACATTAACAACAAATGCTCAGCCTGCATTATTAACAACAAGCTTTGCTATTTTGACAGCTTTGAAAGAGTATGACATTACACCTGACTTTGTCGCTGGTCATAGTTTAGGTGAATATAGCGCTCTTGTAGCAGCTGGTGCATTAACTTTTGAAGATGCGGTATATGCTGTAAGGAAACGCGGGGAATATATGGAAGAAGCTGTTCCGGGCGGGGAAGGTGCAATGGCAGCTATATTAGGTGCTGACCCACATATGCTGAAACAAGTTACAGAAGAAGTAACAAGTGAAGGATATGCAGTGCAAATCGCTAATATGAATAGTACGAAGCAAATTGTAATTTCTGGAACGAAGCAAGGCGTAGAGCTTGCTTCTCAAAGAGCGAAAGAAAATGGTGCAAAGAGAGCAATTCCACTAAAAGTAAGTGGGCCATTCCATTCCTCACTTATGAAGCCGGCAGCTGAGAAGTTCCAAAGTGTTTTGAATGAAATTACAATTCATGATACGAATATTCCTGTTATTGCAAATGTTACGGCGGATGTTATTACACGTGGTGCCGACATTCAAGAAAAGTTAATCGAACAGCTTTATTCGCCTGTATTATGGTACCCGTCTATTGAATGTATGGTGAAGCAGGGAGTAGATACATTTATTGAAATTGGACCTGGAAAAGTACTTGCTGGACTTATGAAGTCAATTGATTCATCAGTGAAAGCATATGCGATATATGATGAAGAGACATTAAAAGATACCATTTCAAATTTGAGAGGAGAAAACTGATGTTAAAAGGGAAGGTAGCATTAGTAACTGGCGCTTCACGTGGAATTGGTCGCGCGATTGCGATTGATTTAGCGAAACAAGGGGCAAATGTAGTAGTAAATTATGCAGGTAATGAACAAAAAGCAAATGAAGTAGTAGATGAAATTAAGAAATTAGGTTCTGATGCAATTGCGGTAAAAGCAGATGTTGCAAATGCTGAAGATGTTACAAATATGGTGAAACAAACAGTAGATACATTTGGACAAGTTGATATTCTTGTAAATAATGCTGGTGTAACAAAAGATAATTTATTAATGCGTATGAAAGAAGAAGAATGGGATACAGTTATTAATACAAACTTAAAAGGTGTATTCTTATGTACAAAAGCAGTATCTCGTTATATGATGCGTCAACGTCACGGTAGAATTATAAATATCGCTTCTGTTGTGGGTGTTATAGGAAACCCAGGGCAAGCTAATTATGTTGCTGCTAAAGCGGGTGTTATTGGATTAACAAAAACATCTGCAAAAGAGTTAGCAAGTCGAAATATTACTGTGAATGCAATTGCGCCAGGCTTTATTGCGACTGATATGACTGATGTACTAGATGAGAATATTAAAGCCGAAATGTTAAAAGTTATTCCAGCTGCTCAATTTGGTGAAGCGCAAGATATCGCGAATGCTGTAACGTTTTTTGCTTCTGATCAAAGCAAATATGTTACAGGTCAAACGTTAAATGTTGATGGCGGTATGGTAATGTAATAAAAGAATCGATTTCACCTAGTTTTTTTGGTCAATATTTAATATAATATTTGAGGGGAGGTGAATGGAATGGCAGATGTTTTAGAGCGCGTAACAAAAATCATCGTTGATCGTTTAGGAGTAGAAGAGACTGAGGTAGTACCAGCTGCAAGCTTCAAGGAAGATTTAGGAGCAGACTCCCTAGATGTAGTAGAACTTGTAATGCAATTAGAAGATGAATTCGAAATGGAAATTTCTGATGAAGATGCTGAAAAGATTGCTACTGTTGGCGATGCTGTGACTTACATAGAGAGTCATCTATAATGCTTAAGTGAAGTCCCGTTTTTTAGCGGGGCTTTCTGGCTTATATCTGGAGGGACCTATGCCGTACCGAAAATATAGAGAAAAAAAATACGAAACAAAATATCGTGAAGCATTTAAAGTGTTTCAAGAAAAGATAGGTATTACGTTTACAGATGAAAAATTATTGATTCAAGCATTTACGCATTCATCGTATGTGAATGAGCATCGAAAAAAACCGCATGAAGATAATGAGCGTCTTGAATTTCTTGGAGATGCAGTATTGGAACTTACTGTATCGCAGTATCTGTTTCAAAAATATCCGACAATGAGCGAAGGAGAGTTAACAAAACTACGTGCAGCTATTGTATGTGAGCCATCTCTTGTTCGTTTTGCGAACGAATTGTCATTTGGTAGCCTTGTTTTATTAGGAAAAGGTGAAGAAATGACAGGTGGACGTGAACGACCAGCTTTATTAGCGGATGTCTTTGAAGCGTTTATTGGTGCCCTTTATCTTGATCAAGGGTTAGAAACAGTTTGGGAATTCTTAAAAGAAATTGTATATCCGAAAATTAATGAGGGTGCTTTTTCTCATGTGATGGATTATAAGAGTCAGTTACAAGAATTGATTCAGCGTGATGGTAGTGGCAATGTTGAGTATCAAATTTTGCAAGAAAAAGGACCAGCTCACAATCGAGAATTTGTGTCACGTGTTACGTTAAATAACGTAGCTTTAGGTCTTGGTAGTGGTAAGTCGAAAAAAGAAGCAGAGCAACAAGCTGCTGCAGAAGCATTGAAAAAATTAAAAGAACAACTATAAGGAATCCCCCTTTGAATGAGGGGGATTCCTTGTGCATAGAATGAAACTTTCTTTTTGTTTGTAAATAAAAAGAAGGTAAATCCGTATAATAGCTTGTTTTTGTATAGAGAACATTTATAACGACGGAGAATAGGAGGAAGGCCTTTCGTGTTTTTAAAAAGATTAGAAATAGCAGGGTTTAAGTCTTTTGCTGAGCGTGTATCTGTTGATTTTGTCCCGGGTGTAACTTCTGTAGTAGGACCTAATGGAAGTGGGAAAAGTAATATTACTGATGCAATTCGCTGGGTACTTGGTGAACAATCTGCAAAATCATTACGTGGTGCAAAGATGGAGGATATTATTTTTGCAGGCAGTGATACGAGGAGAGCGGTTAATGTTGCTGAAGTAACAATAACTTTAAATAATGAAGATCAACGTTTACCAATTGAATACAATGAGGTGTGTGTAACACGTCGTGTATCTCGTTCAGGTGAAAGTGATTTTTATATTAATAAACAATCATGTAGATTGAAAGATATTATTGATTTATTTATGGACTCTGGTATGGGAAGAGAAGCTTTTTCAATTATTAGCCAGGGGAAAGTGGAAGAGATTTTAAGTAGTAAGTCAGAAGAGCGTCGAGGTGTATTTGAAGAAGCGGCAGGCGTACTAAAATACAAACTTCGCAAAAAGAAAGCTGAAGGAAAATTAGAAGAAACACAAGAAAACTTAAATCGTGTACAAGATATAATTCATGAATTAAGTAGTCAAGTAGAACCTTTAGAAAGACAAGCTTCTATTGCGAAAGATTATCTTGAGAATAAAGAAGAATTAGAGAAAGTAGAAGCTGCGCTTATTGTCCATGAAATTGAAGAATTGCATGAGAAATGGGAAGCACTTCGAAATCAGTTTGGGCATAATAAAAACGAAGAAGCTAAAATGTCAACGAATTTACAAAAAAGTGAAGAAGAACTTGAGGAATTACGAGGACAATTACAAGCGGTAGATGAGTCTGTAGACTCGTTGCAAGAGGTACTTCTTCTTTCTAGTAAAGAGCTAGAAAAACTAGAAGGGCAGCGCGAGTTGTTAAAAGAGAGAAAGCAAAATGCTACGACGCATTGTGCGCAACTTGAGCAGTTAATTGTTGAATTAACAGAGAAAGCTAAAATTTACGATGGTGAGATTGAGTCAAGTACAGAAGCTTTAATGCAATTTGTGAATGAAGTAAAAGAGTTGGAGCAAAAATTGCATGATAATGAGCAATTGCTTGCTACTTTTGCTGACAATTTAGAGGAACAGATTGAGAATTTAAAAGGTGACTATATTGAACTTTTAAATCAACAAGCTAGTCATCGCAATGAATTATCTATGATTGAAGAACAATCTAAACAGCAAACGTCTAAAAACGAGCGTCTAGATGAAGAGAATGCGAAATATGTAGAAATGCGTATGGAAATTACAGCGAAAAAGACGAAACTTGTAGAAAGTTACGAACAAGCGAAAGAAAAAGTAGCTGGCATTCTCTCAAACATACAGAAGACAGAGGCGGCACTTGGGAAATGTAAGACGCAGTATAGTGAAAATGAAACAAAACTATACCAAGCATACCAATTTGTGCAACAGGCACGTTCTCGAAAAGAAATGCTTGAAGAGATGCAAGAAGATTATTCTGGCTTCTATCAAGGTGTACGTGAAGTATTGAAAGCTAGAGAAAATAGGTTGCAAGGTATCGAGGGTGCTGTTGCGGAACTGTTAACGGTTCCGAAAGAATACGAAGTTGCAATGGAAATCGCTCTAGGTGCAGCGATGCAGCATATTGTTGTACAAACAGAGGAGCATGCTCGTAATGCGATTGCATTTTTAAAGCAAAATAAACATGGACGTGCAACGTTTTTACCGCAAGCTGTTATTAAAAGCAGATCGTTATCATTTGAGCAATTACGCATTGTAAATCAACACCCATCGTTTGTAGGTGTGGCGGCAGAACTTGTGCAGTACAACAATAAATATGAAAATGTAGTTTCAAATTTATTAGGTACTGTTATTGTTGCGAAAGATTTACGCGGAGCAAATGAGTTGGCGAAACAACTGCAATACCGTTATCGCATTGTAACAATTGAAGGTGACGTAGTGAATCCTGGCGGTTCTATGACTGGTGGGGCGGTAAAACAAGCGAAATCTTCTTTATTAGGACGCCAACGTGAACTGGAAGAGTGGACTCGCAAGTTAACTGATATGGAAGAAAAAACAACGAAGTTAGAAAACTTTGTTAAAGCAGTAAAACAAGAGATTCAAGAAAAAGAAGTGAAAATACGCGAACTAAGGCAAACTGTAGAAGTGGATCGTGTAGAAGAGCAGAAATTAAGAGAAGAGATTAATCGTTTAGAATTAGAAGAACATCGTATTAATGACCGCTTGTCTATTTATGATTTAGAGATTGAAGGGTTTTTACAAGATCGAGTAAAAATGCAAGGGCGTAAAGAGGAGTTAGAAGGGATTTTAGCGAATCTTCAAGCTGATATCACTGAGTTAGATAGTAAAATTGTAGCTTTAACAAAACAAAAAAGTGAGCAACATTCTTCGAAAGAAAAAGTTCAAAAAGAAATGACTGAATTAAAAGTGCTGGCAGCTGAAAAGCAACAACGCTTATCTAATCAAAAAGAAAAAGTTGAACGATTGACGAAGGAAAAAGAAGAAACGGATACGACACTTGTAAAAACGAAAGAGGATTTAGCATTCTTAAAACAAGAAATGACATCTAATTCAAGTGGTGAAGAGCAAATTACGAATATGATTGAGAAGAAAGCGTATGATCGTAATCAAACTTCAGAATTAATTCGCTCTCGTCGTGAACAACGTGTATCGTTGCAAGAGAGAGTAGAACATTTAGAACGCAATTTGAAAGAAACGACAGGTAAACATAAATATATTCTTGAAATGTTGAAAGATCAAGAAGTGAGAATAAACCGACTTGATGTAGAGTTGGAAAATAGATTACAACATTTACGTGAAACATATACGATTTCATTTGAAGCGGCGAAACTAAAATATACAATGACAATGCCTGCAGAAGATGCGCGTAAGAAAGTAAAATTAATCAAATTATCCATAGAAGAGTTAGGTACAGTGAACCTAGGGGCAATTGATGAATATGAACGTGTAGCGGAGCGTCATACATTCTTACTAGAGCAGAGAGACGATCTAGAAGAAGCGAAAACGACATTGCACCAGCTTATTACCGAAATGGATGAAGAAATGAAAAAACGCTTTTCTACTACGTTTGAAGGCATTAGAATGGAATTTCAATCGGTATTCTCTGAATTATTTGGAGGCGGTAGAGCGGATTTAGTAATGACTAATCCAGAGGATTTACTAAATACGGGTATTGATATTGTAGCACAACCGCCAGGGAAGAAATTGCAGAACTTAGGTTTACTTTCAGGTGGAGAGCGTGCTTTAACGGCAATTGCGCTTTTATTTGGTATTTTAAAAGTGCGCCCAGTACCGTTCTGTGTACTAGATGAGGTAGAGGCCGCCCTTGATGAAGCGAATGTAGCTCGTTTTGCACAGTATTTAAAGAAATTTAGTGATGAGACGCAGTTTATTGTAATTACACATAGAAAAGGTACAATGGAAGAGTCTGATGTGTTGTACGGTGTAACAATGCAAGAATCAGGGGTATCTAAACTTGTTTCGGTTCGTTTAGATGCCGGAGAAGAACTTATTGCAAGTGAATAGGAAGGATGGGAAAGTATGAGTTTTTTTAAAAAACTAAAAGAAAAAATTTCAAAACAAACGGATACAGTAACAGAGAAATTTAAACACGGATTAGAAAAAACTAGAAATTCATTTGCGGATAAAGTGAATGATTTAGTGTATCGTTACCGTAAAGTGGACGAAGATTTCTTCGAAGAGTTAGAAGAAATCTTAATTGGTGCAGACGTTGGCGTTGCGACGGTAATGGAATTAATTGATCAATTGAAAGAAGAAGTACAACGTCGTAACATTCAAGATCCAAAAGAAGTACAAGCTGTTATTTCAGAAAAACTAGTGGGAATTTACAAAGGTGACAGCGATTTTAGTAACGAAATTAATATGCAAGAGGACCAATTAACGGTTGTTTTATTTGTTGGTGTTAACGGTGTAGGAAAAACGACAACAATTGGTAAACTGGCGCATAAGTTTAAATCAGAAGGTAAGTCAGTCCTATTGGCAGCAGGAGACACATTCCGTGCTGGGGCGATTGAACAATTAGAAGTATGGGGCGATCGTGTTGGTGTAGAAGTGATTAAACAAGGATCTGGATCTGATCCAGCGGCGGTTATGTATGACGCTGTACAAGCTGCGAAAGCACGTAAGGTAGATGTATTACTATGTGACACAGCAGGACGCTTGCAAAATAAAGTAAACTTAATGAAAGAGTTAGAGAAGGTGAAGCGTGTAATTGAGCGTGAAGTACCAGGTGCTCCTCATGAAGTATTGCTTGTTATTGATGCAACAACAGGACAAAACGGTTTAAGCCAAGCGAAAACATTCCGGGAGGCAACGAATGTAACTGGTATTGTTTTAACGAAGTTAGATGGAACTGCTAAAGGTGGTATTGTATTAGCGATTCGTAACGAAATGGATGTACCGGTGAAGTTTGTTGGATTAGGAGAGCAAATGGATGATTTGCAGCAGTTTGATCCAGAACAATATGTGTATGGTTTATTTGCGAACTTAGTAGAAACAGAAGAAGTATAAGCGAAAGAAGCGGTATTTCCGCTTCTTTTTCTATAAAAATATATGATGTTAAGAAAAAAACTTGACACTCTTTTGGACTCCATGTAAACTAATTCATGTAAAGGGAAATCACTTAACAAAGGATGATCCAACATGCTCGAAAAAACAACGAGAATGAACTATTTATTTGATTTTTATCAATCGTTGTTAACGCAAAAACAAAGAAGTTATATGTCGCTTTATTATCTAGATGATTTATCTCTTGGTGAAATTGCGGAAGAATTTGATGTAAGTCGCCAAGCCGTGTATGATAACATTAAACGGACTGAAGCGATGCTTGAAGAATATGAAGAAAAATTAGTATTACTTCAAAAGTTTCAAGAGCGACAGCGACTTGTTGCAAAGCTAAAACAGCTAATCAGCGAAGAAGAGCATGTGAATGAAGAAATGAAACAAGTTGTTGAAGCTATCGAAAAATTAGATTAGGAGGGCGGCAATATGGCATTTGAAGGATTAGCCGACCGACTTCAACAGACAATGCAAAAAATCCGCGGCAAAGGAAAAGTTTCTGAAGCCGATGTGAAAGAAATGATGAGAGAAGTTCGTCTAGCTCTTTTAGAAGCAGATGTTAACTTTAAAGTAGTAAAAGATTTTGTGAAGCGTGTGTCTGAACGTGCTGTCGGACAAGATGTAATGAAAAGTTTGACACCTGGACAACAAGTAATTAAAGTTGTACAGGAAGAACTTACAGAACTTATGGGCGGAGAGCAAAGCAAAATTGCTGTTGCTAATAAGCCACCGACTGTTATTATGATGGTTGGTCTGCAAGGTGCGGGTAAAACAACGACGACAGGTAAGCTTGCGAATTTGCTTCGTAAAAAGCATAATCGTAAACCGATGCTTGTTGCAGCTGATATTTACCGTCCAGCAGCAATTAAACAGCTTGAAACATTAGGGAAGCAATTGGACATGCCTGTATTTTCTTTAGGAGATCAAGTAAGTCCTGTTGAAATTGCGAAACAAGCGATTGCAAAAGCAAAAGAAGATCATCATGATTATGTTTTAATCGATACAGCGGGTCGCCTGCATATCGATGAAGAACTAATGGATGAATTAGCGAAAGTTAAAGAAGTTGCGAAACCGGATGAAATTTTCCTTGTTGTCGATGCGATGACGGGACAAGACGCGGTAAATGTTGCACAAAGTTTCCATGAACAGTTAGGTTTAACAGGTGTTGTATTAACGAAATTAGATGGTGATACGCGCGGTGGTGCTGCATTATCTATTAAGGCTGTAACAAACACACCGATTAAATTTGCTGGTATGGGTGAAAAACTAGATGCAATTGAAGCGTTCCATCCAGAGCGTATGGCATCCCGTATTTTAGGGATGGGCGATGTCTTAACATTGATTGAAAAAGCGCAAGCTACAGTTGATGAAGAGAAAGCAAAAGAACTTGAGCAAAAAATGCGTACGCTTTCGTTTACGCTTGACGATTTCCTAGAACAACTTGGACAAGTGCGTCAACTTGGGCCGCTTGATGAATTGTTAGGAATGCTTCCTGGTGCAAATAAAATTAAAGGGCTGAAAAATGCGCAAGTTGATGAAAAACAAATTGGGCATATTGAGGCAATTATTCGTTCTATGACTAAATTAGAACGAGAACAACCGGAAATAATCAATGCTAGTCGCAAAAAGCGCATTGCCAAAGGTAGCGGTACAACTGTACAAGAAATCAATCGTCTAATCAAACAATTCGATGACATGAAAAAAATGATGAAGACGATGACTGGAATGCAAAAAGGCAAGAAAAAAGGACTAGGTGGATTGAAGTTTCCATTCATGTAAGGAAAAAAAGATGGCTCTGTTAAGAAAAAATACTTTACAAAGCAATAGTCTTTTTGCTAATATAATTATCTGTGTGAAATAAATTCGGAGGTGCTTTATAAATGGCAGTTAAAATTCGTTTAAAACGTATGGGAGCTAAAAAAACTCCTTTCTATCGTGTAGTTGTTGCAGATTCTCGTTCTCCTCGTGACGGACGTTTCATTGAGGAAATCGGAACTTACAATCCAGTTGCTCAACCAGCTGAAGTTAAGATCAACGAAGAAGCAGCATTAAAATGGTTAGGAAATGGTGCTAAACCATCTGATACAGTTCGTAACTTATTCTCTAACCAAGGTATCATGGAGAAATTCCACTTATCTAAACAAGGTAAGTAATTGAGGCAATGACTATGAAGAAGTTAGTCGAGACGATTGTCAAGCCTCTTGTCGATCATCCTGAAGATGTAAAAGTTACACAGGAACTTTACAACGGAGAGATAAAGTATCGATTAACTGTACATCCTGAGGATGTTGGAAAAGTCATTGGAAAGCAAGGGAGAGTTGCGAAAGCGATTCGGATGCTCTTGTATTCAGTGGGACATCATAATGATGAAAAAGTAACACTGGAAATTCAATAAACGTAAAAAGGGCGAGGAGTTATTCCTCTCCCTTTTTTAACATTTAAATAGAGATTGCATGTTCCATCTATGAAATGGAGATGCTTAATTTATATAGAAACCAGGGGTGACATACTATTTATGACAAAATGGTTTAACGTAGGGAAAATTGTAAATACTCATGGCGTAAGAGGAGAAATCCGTGTTATTTCTCGTACTGATTTTCCAGAAGAGCGATATAAAGTAGGAAACACACTATACATATCGAATGAGAAAGACACAGACTACCTTCCGGTGAAGGTAACTTCTCATCGCCAACATAAGACATTCGATTTATTAACATTTGAAGGATATAACAATGTAGATGAAGTAGAGAAGTTTAAAGGTTCTTTAATAAAAGTACCAGAAGAGCAGTTAGGCGAACTTGCTGAAGGTGAATACTACTATCACGAAATTATTGGTTGCAGCGTTGTAACGGAAGAAGGAGAAGCGCTAGGGACAATCAAAGAAATTCTCTCTCCTGGTGCAAATGATGTTTGGGTGATTAAACGTCCGAAGGGTCAAGATCTTTTAATTCCTTATATTGATGACGTTGTACTTCAAGTTAATATTGAAAATAAATTAGTAACCATTCATGTAATGGAAGGGTTGCTATAATGAAAATTGATATTTTAACGTTGTTCCCAGACATGTTTACCGGTGTATTTGGATCTTCTATATTAAAGAAGGCGCAAGAAAAAGAAGCGGTAAACCTTCGTGTTGTTAACTTTCGTGATTATACAACAAGTAAGCATAATAGCGTAGACGATTATCCTTACGGCGGAGGAGCTGGTATGGTGCTTACTCCTCAGCCTATTTTTGATGCTGTAGAAGATTTGACGAAAGAGACAGAGCGTAAGCCGAGAGTTGTCTTAATGTGTCCGCAGGGCGAAAGATTTACGCAGAAGAAAGCGGAAGAGCTTGCAGAGGAAGAACATTTGATCTTTGTATGTGGGCATTATGAAGGGTATGACGAACGAATTCGTGAGCATCTCGTAACGGATGAGATTTCTATTGGTGATTATGTATTAACGGGCGGAGAATTAGCTTCTATGGTTATTACTGATAGTGTTGTACGTCTCTTGCCAGGCGTGCTAGGAAATCATGCTTCACAAGTGGAGGATTCGTTTAGTACAGGTTTATTAGAGCATCCTCATTATACACGTCCGGCTGATTTTCGTGGTATGAAGGTACCGGATGTATTAATGTCAGGGAATCATAAAAATATTGACGAATGGCGACATAAGGAATCTTTGCGCCGTACGTATACGCGTAGACCTGATTTGTTAGATGATAGAGATCTATCTAAACAAGAGAAAAAATGGCTTGAGGAAATAAAGCGAGAGCAGTAATAACTTCATATATTTGCTATTGCAACAGGCCTAGTAATATGCTATTATAACATTTGTGCTACTGAAATCAGTAGCCGTATTAACGATGTTCCGCTGTAATTTATTAAGACTTTATAAGAGCATCTGTTTAAAGGAGAGAATTTAATATGCAACAATTAATCGCAGAAATTACAAAAGGCCAATTAAAAACTGACCTTCCTTCATTCCGTCCTGGTGACACTTTACGTGTACACGTAAAAGTTGTTGAGGGAACTCGTGAAAGAATTCAGCTTTTCGAAGGTGTTGTAATTAAACGTCGTGGTGGCGGAATTAGTGAAACATTCACAGTTCGTAAGATTTCTTACGGTGTAGGTGTTGAGCGTACATTCCCAGTTCACACGCCAAGAATCGCGAAAATCGAAGTACTTCGCCGTGGTAAAGTACGTCGTGCTAAGTTATACTACTTACGTAACCTTCGCGGTAAAAAAGCACGTATTAAAGAAATTCGATAAGACATGTATGGGAGCTTGTAAATGCACAAGCTCCCTTTTTCCAATCTATATGAAATTTTGGTATAATACGAACAGCTTACATAACCGTGGAGGGGAAATGCATGAAAAAAGAGAAGAGTTCACTTTGGGAATGGATTAAAGCAATTTTGATTGCTGTTGTATTAGCTGGTGTTATTAGACAGTTTTTCTTTGCTCCAATTCTCGTAGACGGGGTATCGATGGCACCTACTTTACATGATCGTGATCGAATGATTGTGAATAAAATTGGTTATCACATTGGAGATCCAAAACGCTTTGATATTATCGTATTTCGAGCAACAGAAGATAAAGATTACATTAAGCGCATTATAGGCCTGCCAGGCGATGAAATAGAGTATCGTAATGATAAACTGTATGTTAACGGAAAGGCTTATGAGGAGCCGTATTTAGACAAGCAGAAAAAGCAAATTGCTGACGGACCGCTTACATATGATTTTAATCTTGAAGAAATGACAGGCAAGAAAACTGTTCCAAAAGATCAATTATTTGTTTTAGGTGATAATCGTCGTTTTAGTAAAGATAGCCGTTCAATCGGTACGATTTCAAAGGATCAAGTAATTGGTAAAGCCAATATGTTATATTGGCCGTTAGAAGACGCACGTATTGTGAAATAAATGAAAAAGAAGGTGGCAACATGGTAATTCAATGGTTTCCAGGGCATATGGCGAAGGCTAGACGCCAAGTAACGGAGAAATTAAAATTAATTGATGTTGTAATTGAGCTTGTAGATGCTCGATTACCATTATCATCTCGAAACCCAATGATTGATGAAATCATTACACATAAGCCGAGGCTTGTTGTTTTAAATAAAGCGGATATGGCAGATGATCGTTTAACAAAACAATGGATCGCATATTTTAAAGAAAAAGGCCATATGGCAATTTCGATTAACGCGCAAGCTGGACAAGGTATGAAAGAAATTGCAGCAGCTTGTAAAGTGCTTGTTAAAGAAAAATTTGATAAAATGGTTGCAAAAGGTATTAGACCGAGAGCGATTCGCGCATTAATTGTAGGTATACCAAATGTTGGTAAATCTACATTAATTAATAAATTGGCAAAGAAAAATATTGCTAAAACAGGAGATCGTCCAGGTGTGACAACAGCCCAACAATGGATTAAAGTTGGGAAGGAAATGGAATTGTTAGATACGCCAGGTATTCTGTGGCCTAAATTTGAAGATCAATTAGTGGGTCTTCGCTTAGCGACGACGGGTGCAATTAAAGATTCAATTTTAAATTTACAAGATGTAGCTGTTTACGCATTACGTTTTATGGAGAAACATTATCCAGAACGCTTGAAAGAACGCTACAATTTAAATGAGATTCCAGAAGATATTGTGGAATTATTCGATGCGATTGGAAAAAATAGAGGCTGCTTAATGGGCGGCGGAATGATTGATTATGATAAGACATCTGAGCTTGTACTTCGTGAGCTTCGTGGTGGCAAACTTGGAAAAATGACGTTTGAAACACCGGAAGAGTTTGCAGAGCAAGTAGAAGATGTGGAAAAAATAGAAGAAGTATAAGACGTGCGTTTGTGCGTCTTTTCTTTTTGGATACGTTTAAAAAGGAGCTTGTATAAATGCAAACAATGACGATAAAAGAAGCGGAAAATGTATTGAAAGAAATTATGAATGAAGAAGATGATCGCTTTCAACTGTTAATGAAAGATGAGCGAAAAGGCGTTCAAAAGCTCGTTTTGAAGTGGTATAAACAAAAAGAGTTAGAACAGAAAGAAAAAGAGAAGTTTTTTGAAATGTCCAAGTATGAAAATGCTTTGCGTGAAAAAGGGGTCACATATATCGCGGGTATTGATGAAGTAGGGCGCGGGCCATTGGCTGGGCCTGTTGTGACGGCAGCTGTCGTTCTTCCTGAGGATTTTTATATTCCAGGGTTAAATGACTCAAAAAAGCTGAGTGAAGCGAAACGTGAGCGTTTTTATGATGAAATAAAAGTACAAGCGATTGCAATTGGAGTTGGAATTGTATCACCGCAAGTTATTGATGAAATTAATATTTACCAAGCAACGAAACAAGCAATGTTAGATGCTGTTGCAAATTTATCTTATACACCCCAACATTTATTAATTGATGCGATGAAGCTTCCCACACCAATTCCGCAAACTTCAATTATTAAAGGTGATGCGAAAAGTGTTTCGATTTCAGCTGCATCCATTATCGCAAAAGTAACGAGAGATCGTATGATGAAAGAACTGGGAGAGAAGTATCCTGAATACGGATTTGAGCAACATATGGGATATGGCACAAAGCAACATTTAGATGCAATTGAAGTGCATGGAGTATTAGAGGAACACCGAAAGTCATTCGCGCCAATTAAAGATATGATTCAAAAATAAGCTGTAAATATACAGCTTATTTTTTATTTTGGCATATAAACATTACTATTTCCGAAAAAGAATAAAGCGATTTCAGTTTTCTGACACTTTATTGTAGACAGCGTGCCAATCATCTTATACAATGGCAATGTAATGTTTTTTAAACATTAAAAAACTTTTCGAGTAAAACAGGAAAACAGGGGAGGATGGGACCATGAATATCCATGAGTACCAAGGTAAGGCAGTCCTTAGAAGCTATGGGGTTAGCGTTCCGAACGGGAAGGTTGCATTTACAGTAGAAGAAGCTGTAGAAGCAGCGAAAGAATTAGGAACAGATGTATGTGTAGTGAAAGCACAAATTCACGCTGGTGGACGCGGCAAAGCTGGCGGAGTAAAAGTTGCAAAAAATTTAGATGAAGTTCGTACATATGCAGAAAGCATTTTAGGAACTACACTTGTGACACATCAAACAGGTCCTGAAGGTAAGGAAGTAAAACGCTTACTTATCGAAGAAGGTTGCGATATTAAAAAAGAATATTATGTAGGTCTAGTTTTAGATCGTGCAACTTCTCAAGTTGTTTTAATGGCTTCTGAAGAAGGCGGAACAGAAATTGAAGAAGTAGCAGAAAAAACACCTGAAAAAATCTTTAAAGAATATATTGATCCGGCAGTAGGCTTACAAGGTTTCCAAGCGCGCCGAATTGCATTTAACATCAATATTCCAAAAGAGCTTGTAGGACAAGCTGTGAAGTTTATGATGGGCTTATACCGTGCGTTTATTGAAAAAGATTGCTCTATCGCTGAGATTAACCCACTTGTTACAACAGGTGAAGGTAAAGTTATGGCACTAGATGCAAAATTAAACTTTGATTCTAATGCGTTATATCGCCATAAAGACATTTTAGAGCTTCGTGATCTTGACGAAGAAGATGCAAAAGAAATTGAAGCTTCAAAATACGACTTAAACTACATTCCTTTAGATGGAAATATCGGTTGTATGGTTAATGGTGCAGGTTTAGCGATGGCTACAATGGATATCATTAAACATTACCACGGTGACCCAGCTAACTTCTTAGATGTTGGTGGCGGTGCAACTGCTGAAAAAGTTACAGAAGCATTCAAAATTATCCTTTCTGACAAAAATGTAAAAGGTATCTTCGTTAACATTTTTGGTGGCATTATGAAGTGTGATGTTATTGCAGAAGGTGTTATTGAAGCAACGAAACAGGTAGGTCTTGAGTTACCTTTAGTTGTACGTCTTGAAGGTACAAACGTAGAACTAGGTAAGAAAATTTTAAATGAGTCTGGCTTAAATATTGTTGCAGCAGAATCTATGGCAGACGGTGCACAAAAAATTGTTTCACTAGTGGGCTAATAGAAAGCGGGGGAGAAAAATGAGCGTATTAGTTAATAAAGATACAAAAGTTATTGTTCAAGGTATTACAGGTTCTCAAGGTTTATTCCATACAAAACAAATGATTGAATACGGTACGAAAATTGTCGGTGGTGTAACGCCAGGTAAAGGTGGCACTGATATTGAAGGTGTACCAGTATTTGATACTGTAGAAGATGCAGTGAAAGCAACAGGCGCAAACGCTTCAGTTGTATACGTTCCACCCGCTTTTGCGGCTGATGCAATTATGGAAGCAGTTGATGCAGAAATTGATTTAGTAGTATGTATTACTGAAGGAATTCCTGTATTAGATATGGTAAACGTAAAGAGATATATGGCTGGTAAACATACACGTTTACTTGGACCAAACTGCCCAGGTGTTATCACGCCTGATGAATGTAAAATCGGTATTATGCCAGGATACATTCATAAAAAAGGTCATGTAGGTATCGTATCGCGCTCTGGTACTTTAACGTATGAAGCTGTACACCAGTTAACACAAGAGGGTATTGGACAATCTACTGCTGTAGGTATCGGCGGGGACCCTGTTAACGGTACAGACTTTATTGATGCGTTAAAAGCATTTAATGAAGATGAAGAAACACATGCTGTAATTATGATTGGTGAAATCGGCGGTACAGCAGAAGAAGAGGCAGCTGAATGGGTAAAAGCTAATATGACAAAACCTGTTGTAGGCTTCATTGGTGGTCAAACAGCGCCTGCTGGCAAACGTATGGGCCATGCTGGTGCAATCATTTCTGGCGGTAAAGGAACTGCTGCTGAAAAGATTAAAACAATGGAAGCTTGTGGCATTAAAGTAGCTGAAACTCCAGCAGTTATGGGAGAAACGCTAATCTCTGTTTTAAAAGAAAAAGGTTTATTTGAGACTTGCAAAAACTATTAATCTGTTGAAAGACACCCTCTTACTTGAGGGTGTCTTTTTACACTTTTTCTGTTTACATAATAAAAATTATGGGTAAGGAGAATTGAGATGAAAAGAGAGCGATTATTACATCTTCATTACTTGCTAGCAGATTATTGGAAAGCGATGGAGAGGCTACTATATGTCGATCCAGAATTAAAGAACATATATACTTTTAACGAAAAACAAATGGAATACTACACTGGAATATCCTCGAAAAAATCTTCAGAACTAGTGAAATTTCTTCAAAGTTCAAATCTTCCGCAATATATATCTTATTTAGAGAAAAATCGTATTTTTTATATAACGATATGGGATGAAAATTATCCGCAATTATTACGTGAAATACAAGATCCTCCCTTCGTTTTATATGGAAAAGGAGAAAAAGATTTTCTCAATAAAGTAAATAAATTAGCAGTTGTTGGAACGAGAGAACCATCATTATATGGTCATGAGAGTTTGAAGTTTATTTTACACCCTTTATTAGAAAGAGAGTGGCTTATTGTCAGTGGGTTTGCAAAAGGGATAGATACAATGTCTCATGAGATTACAGTAAGGCATCATTGCCCGACTATTGCGATATTAGGGCACGGATTGTCGTTTATGTATCCGAAAGAAAATAGACATTTATATGAAATGTGGAAGGAATATATATTGTTATTGACAGAGTATCCTCCGCACTATGCACCGAAAAAATGGTATTTTCCAAAAAGGAACCGGATTGTTAGTGGTATAAGTAAAGGTGTTTTAGTTGTAGAAGCCAAATCGAGAAGTGGAACACTTATTACTGCAGACCTTGCGTTAGAGCAAAATAGAGAGGTGTTTGCGCTTCCTGGACCTATATTTATAGAGGGGGCATCGGGAACGAATCATCTTATTCAACAAGGAGCAAAATTAGTAAGAAATGCAGAAGATATCTTGGAGGAGATTTTAAATTAACCTTATATTTTTAAATTTTTATTAAACAATTATTGACAAATGGTAGATTGGCACTGTATGGTATATTCATTCTTGATTGACAAAAACAAGAGAAATCAATAAGATTAATGAAGACTTGAATCCACCTCTTAAGGAGGCACTAGCATGTCAGATTACCTCGTAATCGTGGAGTCGCCTTCTAAGGCGAAGACCATTGAGAAATATTTAGGGAAAAAATACAAAGTTGTCGCGTCTATGGGACATGTTCGCGATTTGCCAAAAAGTCAAATGGGGATAGAAGTAAAGAACAACTTCACCCCGAAGTATATTACCATTCGTGGTAAAGGTCCCGTCTTAAAGGATTTAAAATCAGCGGCGAAAAAAGCAAAGAAAGTTTATCTCGCGGCCGATCCAGACCGCGAAGGGGAAGCGATTGCTTGGCATTTAGCGAATACGTTAAATGTGGACGTTGAATCAGATTGTCGGGTTGTGTTTAATGAGATTACGAAAGATGCAATCAAAGAATCATTTAAACATCCTCGCGCAATTAATATGGATTTAGTAGATGCACAACAAGCAAGACGCATACTTGATCGTCTTGTTGGTTACAATATTAGTCCTTTATTATGGAAGAAAGTAAAAAAAGGATTAAGTGCAGGGCGTGTACAATCTGTAGCAGTTCGTTTAATCATCGAACGTGAAAAGGAAATTCAAAGCTTTGAACCTGAAGAATTCTGGACAATTAAAACAGAATTTGTAAAAGGAAAAGACACATTTGAAGCAAGTTTTTACGGTGTAGATGGTGAAAAAGTTCAATTAACGAATGAAACGCAAGTGAATGAAATAATTGAACAGATGAAAGACAATGCGTTTTCAGTTGAAAATGTAACGCGCAAAGAGCGAAAACGTAATCCTGCATTACCGTTTACAACATCTTCCTTGCAACAAGAAGCAGCACGTAAGTTAAATATGCGAGCAAAGAAAACGATGATGCTTGCACAGCAATTGTATGAAGGGATAGATCTTGGAAAACAAGGAACTGTAGGTCTTATTACGTATATGAGAACTGATTCAACACGTATCTCAGAAACAGCTCAAACAGAGGCACGTACTTACATCACTGAAGCGTATGGTACGGAATACATAGGAACAGAAAAGAAGAAAGAATCGAAAAAGTCAAATGCACAAGATGCACATGAGGCAATTCGTCCTACTTCGGTAATGAGAAAGCCAGAGGAACTGAAAAGTTTCTTAAGTCGTGATCAACTTCGATTATATAAATTGATTTGGGAGCGATTTGTTGCAAGTCAAATGGCGTCTGCTATAATGGATACTGTGACAGCGAGACTCATTAATAACAATGTTCAGTTCCGTGCAAGTGGATCGGTTGTAAAGTTCCCAGGATTTATGAAAGTGTATGTAGAGTCGAAAGATGATGGTGCGGAAGAAAAGGATAAGATGTTGCCGCCTTTAGAAGTAGGGGAAACTGTATTTTCAAAGGATTTAGAACCGAAGCAACATTTTACACAACCTCCTCCGCGCTATACAGAGGCCCGTCTAGTAAGAACACTTGAAGAACTTGGAATTGGAAGACCGTCGACTTATGTACCTACACTTGAAACGATTCAAAAACGTGGATATGTAGGTTTGGATAATAAACGCTTCGTTCCGACTGAACTTGGTGAAATAGTAATTGAACTTATTTTAGAGTTTTTCCCAGAAATTATTAACATTGAATTTACTGCCAATATGGAGCAAAGCCTTGATGAAGTAGAAGAAGGAAATGCCAATTGGGTAAAAATTGTTGATGATTTCTACGTAGGATTTGAACCGCGCTTAGAAAAAGCGGAAAAAGAAATGCGTGAAGTGGAAATTAAAGATGAGCCAGCTGGGGAAGACTGTGAATTATGCGGACATCCAATGGTCTTTAAAATGGGTAAATACGGGAAGTTTATGGCTTGTTCGAATTTCCCTGATTGTCGTAATACAAAAGCGATTGTGAAAGAAATCGGTGTAACTTGTCCGAAATGTGAAGAAGGACAAATTATTGAGCGTCGCAGTAACAAAAAGAAACGTCTTTTCTATGGATGCGGTACGTATCCAGAGTGTGACTTTGTATCTTGGGATAAGCCGATTGGTCGTAAATGTCCGAAGTGTGAAGGCATGCTTGTAGAGAAAAAGTTAAAAAAAGGCGTGCAAGTACAATGTATTTCGTGCGATTATGAAGAAGAACAACAAATGTGAGCGTAACTGCTCACATTTTTTTCGGGAAGAAAAGGAAAGGTGATATAAATGACAACACAAGTAGTAAACGTCATTGGCGCAGGTCTTGCAGGAAGTGAAGCAGCTTACCAAATTGCAAAACGTGGTGTCCAAGTTAGATTATATGAAATGAGGCCGGTAAGGCAAACACCAGCTCATCACACAGATAAATTTGCTGAATTAGTATGTAGTAACTCACTTCGTGCAAACACTTTAACAAATGCAGTTGGAGTTATTAAAGAGGAAATGCGTTTAATGGATTCTGTAATTATTCGTGCGGCAGACGAGTGCTCTGTACCAGCTGGAGGTGCTTTAGCTGTAGACCGTCATGAGTTCGCAGCTAAAGTAACAGAATACGTAAAAAACCATCCGAATGTAACTGTAGTGAACGAAGAGCTTACTGAAATTCCAGAAGGACCAACAATTATTGCAACAGGTCCACTTACATCTCCTGATCTTGCTGCACAATTAAAAGAACTAACAGGTGAAGATTATTTTTATTTCTACGATGCGGCAGCACCAATCGTAGAAAAAGACAGCATTGACATGAATAAAGTATATTTAAAATCGCGTTATGACAAAGGTGAAGCTGCATATTTAAATTGCCCAATGACAGAAGAAGAGTTTGACCGTTTTTATGAGGCTTTAATTGCTGCTGAGACAGTGCCTTTAAAAGAGTTTGAAAAAGAAATTTTCTTTGAAGGTTGTATGCCAGTAGAAGTTATGGCAAGTAGAGGGAGACAGACGCTAGTATTTGGACCTATGAAACCTGTTGGATTGGAAGATCCAAAAACAGGAAAAACGCCATATGCTGTTGTTCAGTTGCGTCAAGATGATGCAGCGGGAACTTTATACAATATCGTAGGTTTCCAAACGCATTTAAAATGGGGACCACAAAAAGAAGTGCTACAGTTAATTCCGGGACTGGAAAATGCAGAGATTGTACGTTATGGTGTAATGCATCGTAATACGTTTATTAATTCACCTAATTTGCTTCGTCCAACATATCAATATAAACAACGTGATGATTTATTCTTCGCTGGTCAAATGACTGGAGTAGAGGGATATGTTGAATCAGCAGCATCAGGATTATTAGCGGGAATTAATGCTGCACGTCTTGTGCAAGGTGAAGAGCCGGTTGTACTACCGTCAGTAACTGCAATGGGTAGCATGGCAAATTACATTACGGCAACGAATGCTAAAAACTTCCAACCGATGAATGCGAACTTCGGTCTATTTGCACCGTTAGAGAAAAAGATCAAAAAGAAAGCGGAACGAAATGAAGCATACGCAACACGCGCTTTAGAAACAATTCAAAATTTTGTAAATATTTAGTTAAATTTCTTGCAAAGGCTACTAAGTTGTGATACGATTTAGTAGCCTTTATTGAGGTGAGTTGTGTGAATGTGAAGAAATTGTTACAATTATTCGTTGGATATTTACAAATTGAAAGAAATTATTCAAAATATACAATTGCAAGTTATCAAAATGATTTAGAACATTTTGTGCAATTTATGGAGCGAGAAGGCATATCCTCTTTTTTAGACGTTACATACGCGGATGTTCGTTTGTACTTAACGACGTTGCACGATGAAAAGTTAGCCCGTAAATCTGTCGCAAGAAAAGTATCAAGCTTACGAAGTTTATATCGTTTTTTGATGCGTGAAGGTTATCGAAAAGATAATCCGTTTGCACTTGCGTCACTCCCCAAAAAAGAATTGTCAATCCCAAAGTTTTTATATGCTGAAGAGTTAGAGGAATTATTTGAAGTTTCTGACATGGGAACACCATTAGGTCAAAGGAATCAAGCTTTATTAGAGTTGATGTATGCGACTGGAATCCGTGTGAGTGAATGTGTCAATTTACAACTTACCGATATTGACTTTGCGGTGGGAACAATTTTAGTAATGGGAA
This sequence comes from Bacillus sp. S71, assembly GCF_016625265.1. Taxonomy (NCBI): domain Bacteria; kingdom Bacillati; phylum Bacillota; class Bacilli; order Caryophanales; family Bacillaceae; genus Bacillus; species Bacillus sp. S71. Next base: position 557,328 of record NZ_JACVUW010000002.1, read on the forward strand.
AAGGAAAAAAACAAAGGTATATTCCGTTCGGAAGCTATGCGCAAGATTCTTTAATTACTTATATAGAGAATGGGAGAAAACAGTTAGTTAATAAGACTGACGAAGACTCTCGTATGGTATTTTTAAATGCGAAAGGTACACCGCTAACAAGTCGTGGAGTACGTTATGTTTTAAATGAACTCATTAAAAAGGCGTCACTGACAATGCGGATAAGTCCCCATATGTTAAGGCATACATTTGCTACACACATGTTAGATGAAGGGGCGGATTTACGTACTGTACAGGAGCTATTAGGTCATGAGAATTTGTCGACTACACAAATTTATACGCATGTCTCTAAAGAAAGATTGCGTTCTGTTTACATGAAGCATCACCCGCGGGCATAAATTGCTTTAAAAGCTATAAAAACAAATAAAGGAGTTTTTTCTATGGGGAATTTCCACGCTACAACGATATTTGCAGTTCATCATAATGGAGAATGTGCAATGGCTGGAGATGGTCAGGTGACAATGGGAAATGCTGTTGTAATGAAACATACAGCTCGTAAAGTTCGCAGACTTTTCCAAGGTAAAGTTTTAGCTGGTTTTGCAGGTTCAGTTGCTGATGCATTTACTCTTTTTGAAATGTTTGAAGGGAAATTAGAAGAGTATAATGGCAACTTGCAGCGTGCTGCTGTTGAAATGGCAAAACAATGGCGTGGCGATAAAATGTTACGTCAACTAGAAGCGATGCTCATTGTCATGGATAAAACAACTATGCTTCTTGTTTCAGGTACAGGAGAAGTGATTGAACCGGATGATGGTATTTTAGCAATTGGATCTGGTGGAAATTATGCGCTTTCTGCAGGTCGTGCTTTAAAGCAATATGCAAGTGAACACTTAACAGCGAAACAAATTGCGAAAGCGAGTTTAGAGATTGCTGGTGATATTTGTGTTTATACGAATCACAACATAATTGTTGAAGAATTGTAGAATCGTAAGGGAGGCATTTTATATGCATTTACATTTTACTCCGCGCCAAATTGTGGAAAAATTAGATCAATATATCATCGGTCAAAAAGACGCAAAGAAAGCGGTTGCTGTAGCGTTGAGAAATCGATACCGTCGCAGTAAATTAGCTGAAAATTTACGTGATGAAATAGCACCTAAAAACATTTTGATGATTGGACCGACAGGTGTTGGGAAAACAGAGGTAGCACGACGAATGGCGAAACTCGTTGGAGCACCTTTTATTAAGGTTGAGGCTACAAAATTCACAGAAGTTGGATATGTGGGTAGAGATGTAGAGTCGATGGTACGTGACCTTGTGGAAACATCGGTTCGTATCGTAAAAGAAGAAATGGTAGTGAAAGTTCAAGATAAAGCAGAAGAGCAAGCGAATCAACGTCTTGTTGAAATTTTAGTACCGAGTCCAGAGAAGCAATCTGGATTTAAAAATCCATTAGAGATGCTTTTTGGGGGCGCTCAAAATTCGAGTCAAACGTCTGATACACAAGAAGATGGTGAAATCGAAAAGAAACGTCAAGATGTGGAGAGAAAGCTTGCTGCAGGGCTTCTTGAAGAAGAGATTGTATCGATTGAAGTGACTGAGCAACAGTCGTCAATGTTTGATATGTTACAAGGAACTGGCATGGAGCAAATGGGAATGAATTTCCAAGATGCGTTAGGGAGTTTTATGCCGAAAAAAACAAAAAAACGTAAACTTTCTGTAAAAGAAGCAAGAAAACTCTTGACAAATGAAGAGGCACAGCGCTTAATTGATATGGATGAAGTTACACAAGAGGCTGTTTATCGTGCTGAACAGCTCGGGATTATTTTTATCGATGAAATTGACAAAATTGCTGGTAAGCAGTCGAATAGCGTAGATGTATCACGTGAAGGTGTGCAACGTGACATTTTGCCAATTGTAGAAGGGTCGAATGTTGCGACAAAATACGGATCAGTAAAAACGGATTATATTTTATTCGTTGCAGCTGGAGCGTTCCATATGTCTAAACCGTCGGATTTAATTCCGGAATTGCAAGGGAGATTTCCGATTCGAGTAGAATTAACAAAATTATCGACAGACGATTTTGTTAAAATATTAATCGAGCCTGACAATGCGTTAATTAAACAATATATGGCATTATTAGCGACTGAAGGTATAGAAATTGAATTTTCAGACGAAGCTATTCGTAAGATTGCTGAGATTGCTTATCAAGTTAATCAGGATACAGATAATATTGGAGCAAGAAGACTTCATACGATTATGGAGAAGCTCCTTGAAGATTTATCGTTTGAAGCATCTGAAATTACGTTAGAGAAAATAACGATAACCCCTCAATACGTTGAGGAGAAATTAGCAACAATTGCTAAAAATAAAGATGTGAGCCAGTTTATTTTGTAATAGTGTCATCAGGTGACTCGCCCTAGTTTCCAAGTGATGAAAAAATATGTGAGTAACATGTAGGAGGAACTTTTGAAATGGAATTATTAGCAAAAACAAGAAAATTAAATGCGTTATTACAGAGCGCAGCAGGGAAGCCTGTAAACTTTAGAGAAATGTCTGACACAATGTGTGAAGTAATCGAAGCAAACGTATTCGTAGTTAGTCGTCGTGGTAAATTACTAGGTTATGCAATTCACCAACAAATCGAAAACGAACGCATGAAGCAAATGCTTGCAGAACGTCAATTCCCAGAAGAATATACACAAAGCTTATTCAACATTACAGAAACATCTTCAAACTTAGATGTGAACAGTGCTTACACAGCATTCCCGGTAGAAAACAGAGAATTATTTGGTCAAGGTTTAACTACAATCGTACCGATCGTTGGTGGTGGTGAGCGTCTAGGTACATTAGTATTAGCTCGTCTTGGTCAAGAGTTCTTAGATGACGATTTAATCCTTGCTGAGTACAGCTCAACTGTTGTAGGCATGGAAATCTTACGTGAAAAAGCAGAAGAAATCGAAGAGGAAGCACGTAGTAAAGCTGTTGTTCAAATGGCGATCAGCTCATTATCTTACAGTGAGTTAGAAGCAATTGAGCATATCTTCGAAGAATTAAATGGAACAGAAGGTTTACTTGTTGCAAGTAAAATTGCTGATCGTGTAGGAATTACTCGTTCTGTAATCGTAAATGCACTACGTAAATTAGAAAGTGCTGGTGTAATTGAGTCTCGCTCTTTAGGTATGAAAGGAACATACATTAAAGTGCTAAACGACAAGTTTCTACAGGAACTTGCTAAATTAAAAACAAACTAATTTATAAAAAACTCTCCTCGATCGAGGAGAGTTTTTTTGTGCAATGGATTGATGGCGCTTGTGAAAAGTGCCATAAGCGTGTTTTCTGGGAAAACTATTAATTGTGTTTTACTTTTTTGCTTAAAAGAAATGAAGGTTGGTAATACTAGAATTCGAGTATGAACAAAGAAAGTTTTACATTGTTCGCATTTTCGACTTGATTGTAATATTTCAGTATGATATAGTAAGCAGTGGTGTCAGTACAAAGTACACACGTTTACTGATTTAAGTGTTGGTGCTACGTTTGTAGTTTCGCTTAGAGATGAAGTAAACGGAGGATATCAAAAACCATTTAGGAGGAACTATATTATGTCAGTAATTTCTATGAAGCAATTGCTTGAAGCTGGTGTTCATTTCGGACATCAAACTCGTCGTTGGAACCCAAAAATGAAGCGTTACATTTTCACAGAGCGTAACGGTATCTACATCATCGACTTACAAAAAACTGTGAAAAAAGTTGAGGAAGCTTACAGAACGATGCGCGACATCGCTGCTGAAGGTGGAGACATCTTATTCGTAGGTACTAAAAAACAAGCACAAGAAGCTATTAAAGAAGAAGCAACTCGTGCTGGTATGTACTTCGTTAACCAACGTTGGTTAGGTGGAACTTTAACAAACTTCCAAACAATCCAAAAGCGTATCAAGCGTCTTAAAGACATCGAAAGAATGCAAGAAGATGGTACTTTCGAAGTACTTCCTAAGAAAGAAGTTGTTCAACTTAAAAAAGAGTTAGAGCGTCTTGAGAAATTCTTAGGCGGTATTAAAGATATGAAAGGTCTTCCAAGTGCATTATTCGTAGTAGACCCTCGTAAAGAGCGTATTGCAGTTGCTGAAGCACGCAAATTACACATTCCAATCATCGGTATCGTTGATACAAACTGTGATCCAGACGAAATCGATCACGTTATCCCAGCAAACGATGATGCAATTCGTGCTGTAAAACTTCTTACATCTAAAATGGCAGACGCGATCCTTGAAGCAAAACAAGGTGAAGAAACTGTTACTGCGTAACAAAGTTGGAAAGGTGATAAGGGGTTCGGCCTTTTATCACCTTTTTTAAGGTATAAACACCTTTATAAAAGGTATAAATACATATTTTAGGAGGATGAAAAATATGGCAATCACTGCTCAAATGGTAAAAGAATTACGCGAAAAAACTGGCGCAGGTATGATGGACTGCAAAAAAGCTTTAACAGAAACTAACGGCGACATGGAGAAGGCAATTGACTTCTTACGCGAAAAAGGTATTGCGAAAGCTGCTAAAAAAGCAGACCGCATTGCTGCTGAAGGTTTAACTTTCATCGAAACAAACGGTAACGACGCTTTAATCTTAGAATTAAACTCTGAAACTGATTTCGTTGCGAAAAACGAAGGTTTCCAAGCACTAATTAAAGAATTAGCTGCTCACTTATTAACTAACAAACCAGCTAACGTTGAAGAAGCTATGGCTCAAACAATGGAAAACGGTAAAAACGTTGAAGAGCACATCAACGAAGCAATCGCTAAAATTGGTGAAAAACTTACACTTCGTCGTTTCGAAATCGTATCAAAAACTGATGCAGATGCATTCGGCGCTTACCTACACATGGGTGGACGCATTGGTGTATTAACAGTTCTTGAAGGTTCTACTGATGAAGCTGCTGCTAAAGATGTTGCAATGCACATTGCTGCAGTTAACCCTAAATACATCGACCGCGATGCTGTAACAGCTGAAGAAGTTGAGCATGAGCGTCAAGTATTAACACAACAAGCATTAAACGAAGGCAAGCCTGAAAAAATCGTTGCAAAAATGGTTGAAGGCCGTCTAGGCAAATTCTTCGAAGAGATTTGCTTACTTGACCAAGCATTCGTTAAAAACCCTGATATGAAAGTTCGTCAGTTCGTTGAGTCTAAAGGCGGAACATTAAAAGGATTCGTTCGCTACGCTGTTGGTGAAGGTATCGAAAAACGCGAAGACAACTTTGCTGAAGAAGTAATGAACCAAGTAAAAGGTAGTAACTAATACAGATTAGGGAACACATTGTGTTCCCTTTTTTAAAATAAAGATGTAAGCAATTGGAGGTTCATTATGAGTAAACCGAAATATAATCGTGTCGTTTTAAAGCTAAGTGGAGAAGCTTTAGCTGGAGAGCAAGGATTTGGAATTAATCCAACTGTTATTAAGTCAGTTGCAGAACAAGTAAAAGAAATTGCAGAACTTGATGTAGAGGTTGCTGTTGTTGTTGGTGGCGGTAACATTTGGCGTGGGAAAATTGGAAGTGAAATGGGCATGGATCGTGCAGGAGCAGATTACATGGGCATGTTAGCTACAGTTATGAATTCATTAGCTCTTCAAGATAGCTTGGAGAATATTGGAATCCAAACTCGTGTACAAACTTCAATTGAGATGCGTCAAGTGGCAGAGCCTTACATTCGCCGTAAAGCAGTTCGTCACTTAGAGAAAAAACGTGTTGTTATCTTTGCAGCAGGTACAGGTAATCCATACTTCTCTACAGATACAACAGCAGCATTACGTGCAGCGGAAATCGAAGCAGACGTTATTTTAATGGCAAAAAATAATGTGGATGGCGTATATAGCGCAGATCCATCTATTGACCCAACAGCTACGAAATACGAAACGCTTACTTACTTAGATGTATTAAAAGAAGGTTTAGGTGTAATGGATTCTACAGCTTCTTCTCTATGTATGGATAATGATATTCCATTAATTGTATTCTCAGTTATGGAAAAAGGTAATATTAAACGTGCCGTTTTAGGCGAAAATATTGGAACAGTTGTAAGGGGGAAATAAATATGGGACAACAAGTATTGAAGTCTTCAAATGAAAAAATGGAAAAAGCAGTTGCTGCTTATTCTCGTGAATTAGCAACAGTTCGCGCTGGTCGTGCAAGCTCGTCTGTATTAGATAAGGTACAAGTTGATTACTATGGTGCACCAACACCAGTTGTGCAATTAGCGAACATTACAGTTCCAGAAGCACGTTTACTTGTAATTCAACCTTATGATAAAACTTCTATCGGTGATATCGAAAAAGCAATTTTAAAAGCAGATTTAGGCTTAAACCCTTCTAATGATGGAACTGTAATTCGTATTGCATTCCCTGCATTAACAGAAGAGCGTCGTCGTGATCTTGTTAAAGTTGTGAAAAAATATGCTGAAGAAGCAAAAGTAGCTGTTCGTAACGTACGTCGTGACGGAAATGATGATCTTAAGAAGCTTGAAAAAGCTGGCGAGATTACAGAAGATGATTTAAGAGGATATACTGAAGATATCCAAAAAGAAACAGATAAATATATTGCAAAAGTTGACGAAATCGCAAAAAACAAAGAAAAAGAAATCATGGAAGTGTAATAGCGATAACTTCGCAAATATGACCCTCTTCTTAAGGGGGTCTTTTTACACTTTTAGGCATACGTCTGCTTGTTGGAGGGTATGAATGATGTTTAAAAACTTTCCTTTTTTTAAAGGTAAAAAGGACACATCGTTTGATCATCTCGTTGAAGAAGTGAAAAAAGGATATATCCCAGAACATATTGCCATCATTATGGATGGGAATGGAAGATGGGCAAAGAGGAGAGCAATGCCTCGTATTGCGGGACATCATGAAGGTATGCAAGTTGTAAAGAAAATTACAAAATTTGCAAGTAAACTTAATGTGAAAGTGTTAACTCTTTATGCTTTTTCAACTGAGAACTGGAAAAGACCGAAAAAGGAAGTTGATTATTTAATGAAGCTTCCAGAAGAATTTCTAGGTACATTTTTACCAGAATTGATTGAAGAAAACGTACAAGTCCGAGTAATAGGGCAAAAAGATCGTCTTCCTACGCATACACGCAGAGCGATGGAGAAAGCCATGGAAGATACGAAAGAGAATACGGGATTAATTCTTAATTTCGCGTTAAACTATGGAAGTCGAGATGAAATCGTTTCTGCTGTGCAATATATGATGAAAGATAATGAGGAAGGAAAAATTCGTTCTGAAGAGGTAAGTGAAGAAATGCTTTCCTCCTACTTAATGACGAGTTCTTTACCCGATCCAGAGTTGTTAATCCGAACAAGCGGAGAGCTACGTATTAGTAATTTCATGTTATGGCAAATTGCATATTCGGAGTTTTGGTTTACAGATGTGTATTGGCCAGACTTCAAAGAAGAACATTTGCTAAATGCGATTACTGACTTTCAACATAGAGGGCGCAGATTCGGAGGCGTGTAGAAAGAGAGGGTTTGGTAGTGAAACAGAGAATTATTACTGGAGTGGTTGCTGCCGCGCTATTCATTCCCATCGTAATATACGGTGGCGTGCCTTTTACGGTTTTAGTGTATGCACTTGCTTCTATAGGTTTATATGAATTAATTCGTATGAATAAGCTTACGCTTATTTCAGTACCGACAGTTTTAGCTGCAGTATTATTGTGGATTCTTTTAATTCCAAGTAGTGCATCAGAACTGTTTACATGGATTGGATTAGGTAAATTGGAAATCACATTTGTGATTGTTTTATTACTTTTATCATATACAGTCCTTTCTAAGAATACATTTACTTTTGATAATGCTTCATTTTTACTAATGGCAACGACATATGTGGCAATGGGATTCTTATATTTAAATGAAACGAGAATATTAGGAATTAAATATGTGTTTTGTGCATTATTTGTTATATGGGCTACTGATTCAGGCGCATATTTCGTAGGAAAAGCATTGGGCAAGAGAAAATTGTGGCCAGAAATTAGTCCAAATAAAACGATTGAAGGTTCATTAGGCGGCATCGTTTGTGGAATTATTGTGGCACTTGTTTACAACGTGTTCTTCCCAGTCGAATCGAATGTAGTAATTTTAATTGTGCTGACAATTATCATTTCTATTTTTGGACAAATTGGTGATTTAGTACAATCTGCTTTTAAACGTCATTATGGCGTAAAGGATTCAGGTACAATTTTACCTGGGCATGGTGGTATATTAGATCGAACAGATAGTTGGTTATTCGTTTTACCAATTCTCTACTTCTTATTACAATACAATTAATAAATGAACGAGGGGTTGGAGTCATGAAAAACATTAGTTTATTAGGTGCAAGCGGATCAATTGGTACACAAACTTTAGATGTATTACGCTCGCACCCAGACCAATTCCGTCTCGTTGCTTTTTCTGTAGGGAAAAATATTGACTACGCAGTAAAGGTAATTCAAGAATTTTCTCCGCAAATCGTCTCTGTGCAAAGAGAGGAAGATGTTTTAAAATTACAAACTGTTTCTGGTAATACAAAAATTGTATATGGTAGTGAAGGACTTTTAGAAGTAGCATTACATCCAGATGCGGAGATTGTAGTAAATGCTGTTGTAGGTAGCGTAGGGTTGTTACCGACACTTCGTGCGATTGAGGCGAAAAAAACAATTGGAATTGCAAATAAAGAAACGTTAGTAACTGCAGGACATCTTGTAATGGAAGCAGCGCGAAAACATAATGTTTCGTTACTTCCAGTAGATAGTGAACATTCGGCTATTTTTCAATGCTTGAATGGTGAAAATGAAAAAAGAATTTCTCGTCTTATTATAACGGCTTCTGGTGGAAGTTTCCGTGATAAAACGAGAGATGAATTGCATCATGTGACCGTAGAAGATGCGCTTCGACATCCAAACTGGTCAATGGGTTCGAAAATTACAATTGATTCTGCTACAATGATGAATAAGGGACTAGAAGTAATTGAAGCACATTGGCTTTTTGGTATCCCTTATGAGCAAATCGATGTTGTTTTACATAAAGAAAGTATTATCCATTCTATGGTTGAATTTGAAGATCGTAGTGTAATGGCGCAGCTTGGTTCACCTGATATGCGAGTACCAATTCAATACGCACTTACATATCCTGATAGATTGCCTCTTTCAGACACAAAACAGTTAAACTTATGGGAAATAGGGACGTTGCATTTTGAGAAAATGGACCAAGAACGATTCCGTTGTTTACGTTTTGCGTATGAAGCTGGAAAATCAGGTGGAAGTATGCCAGCTGTAATGAACGCAGCGAATGAAGTAGCTGTTGAAGCTTTTTTACAAAAGAGAATTGGTTTCTTAACAGTGGAAGACCTCATTGAAAAAGCAATGAACCATCACAATGTCATTGCACGTCCGAGCTTAGAGGAAATTCTGGAAATTGATGCAGCCACAAGACGGTTTGTGATGGAACAAATTTAGCAAAGGTGGTTATGGAATTGAATACAGCGATTGCCTTTATATTAATTTTCGGTGCACTCGTATTTTTCCATGAGCTAGGGCATCTATACTTCGCGAAAAGAGCAGGCATTTTATGCCGCGAGTTTGCGATTGGTTTTGGTCCGAAAATATTCTCATTTGAAAAGAATGAAACGGTGTATACGATTCGATTACTGCCTCTGGGTGGCTATGTAAGAATGGCTGGCGAGGATGCAGACACAGTTGAGTTAAAGCCAGGGAAAAAGGTTGGCCTTGTGCTAAATGAAAAAGACGAAGCTGTGAAATTAGTTTTTGATGGATATGAAAAATATCCAAATGTTCGTGTTATTGAAGTCGAACAAGCTGATTTAGAGCATAATCTAACGATTTCAGGCTATGAAGAGTATGAGGAAGAGCTTCAAACATTCCGAGTGAATGAAAAGGCTCGCATCATTACTGCTGGAGAAGAAATTCAAATTGCTCCATATAACAGGCAATTTGGCTCTAAAAAATTGGGTCAACGCGCTTTAACAATCTTTGCGGGTCCAGCAATGAACTTCATTTTAGCATTTGTTATTTTTGTGATTCTTGGATTTGTACAAGGGGTTCCTATTGACAAACCAATGGTCGGAAAAGTGATGGATAATAGTGCAGCACAGCAAGCTGGCCTGAAAGAGAATGATACAATTCAAGCGATTGATGGGAAAAACACAAGTACATGGAAAGATGTTGTTACTATTGTACGTGAAAACCCGAATAAAGAAATTACGTTACAAGTAAAGCGTGATAATGAACAGTTTAATGTGAAAGTAACGCCAACACTTGATAAAGAAGGAAAAGACGAAGTTGGTAGAATTGGTGTTTATTCTCCTGTAGAGAAAACAGTAATGGGTTCTATTAAATCAGGATTTGAACAAACGTACCAATGGACGAAACTAATTTTTGAATCTCTTGTGAAATTAGTAACTGGTCAATTTTCTATTAATGAGTTGTCAGGTCCAGTAGGAATTTATAATCTAACAGATCAAGTTGTAGATTATGGATTTACGCGTGTACTAAGTTTAGCGGCAGTTCTAAGCATTAATCTTGGTTTATTTAATTTATTACCAGTTCCTGCTTTAGATGGTGGCCGTTTATTCTTCTTCTTAATTGAAGCGTTACGAGGGAAACCAATTGACCGTCAAAAAGAAGGAATGGTTCATTTTATTGGTTTTGCATTATTAATGTTATTAATGTTAGTTGTAACATGGAATGACATTCGTAAGTTTTTCTTGTAAAATAGAATGAAACTAATAATGAAATAGAGCTCGTAGAATAAAATCCCTCACCTAATTCGAGGTGAGGGGTTTTACTGCGTGTAAGAGTAAAATGAAGAGGTGCAAATAAATGAAACAAAGTATGGTATTCAGTCCTACATTACGTGAAGTTCCAGCTGATGCTGAAATTAAGAGTCATCAATTATTACTTCGCGCAGGTTTTATGCGTCAAAATGCTTCTGGTATTTATAGTTTTCTACCATTTGGATTAAAAGTATTACACAAAGTAGAACGTATCGTTCGAGAAGAAATGGAGCGTGCAGGAGCTGTAGAATTATTAATGCCAGCTATGCAAGCTGCAGAATTATGGCAAGAATCAGGTCGTTGGTATTCATACGGATCTGAATTAATGCGTATGAAAGATCGTAACGCTCGTGAATTCGCATTAGGAGCGACACATGAGGAAGTAATTACGGATCTTGTGCGTGATGAAGTGAAATCATATAAAAAATTACCGTTAACATTATACCAAATTCAAACAAAATTCCGTGATGAGCAAAGACCTCGTTTCGGTTTATTACGTGGAAGAGAGTTTCTAATGAAAGATGCATACTCTTTCCATGCTACACAAGAGAGCTTAGATGAAGTATACGATCGCTTATATAAAGCATACTCTAACATTTTTGCTCGTTGTGGCTTGAATTTCCGTGCAGTTATTGCTGATTCTGGAGCAATGGGCGGAAAAGATACACATGAATTTATGGTATTATCTGATGTTGGTGAAGATACAATTGCATACTCTGACACATCTGATTATGCAGCAAACATCGAAATGGCTCCTGTTGTAGATACGTATACGAAGAGTGACGAAGCAGAAAAAGCTCTTGAAAAAGTAGCAACACCAGACCAAAAAGCAATTGAAGAAGTATCTGCATTCTTAAACATTGCAGCTGACAAGTGCATTAAGTCTATGGTATTTAAAGTAGATGAGAAATTAGTAGTTGTACTTGTTCGTGGTGATCACGAAGTAAACGATGTGAAAGTGAAAAATGTATACGGCGCTTCAGTTGTTGAGCTTGCTTCTCATGAAGAAGTAAAAGAATTATTAAATTGTGAAATTGGTTCATTAGGGCCGATTGGTGTAACAGGTGATATTGAAATTATTGCTGATCACGCTGTAGCATCAATTGTTAACGGATGTTCAGGAGCGAACGAAGAAGGATTCCATTATGTAAATGTAAATCCAGAACGTGACTTTAAAGTAAGTCAATATACAGATTTACGCTTCATTCAAGAAGGAGACCAATCTCCAGATGGAAACGGAACAATTCTTTTCGCACGCGGAATTGAAGTTGGTCATGTATTCAAATTAGGAACTCGTTATAGTGAAGCAATGAACGCGACATTCCTAGATGAAAACGGAAAAACACAACCACTTATTATGGGTTGTTACGGTATCGGTGTATCTCGTACAGTGGCAGCAATTGCAGAGCAGTTTAACGATGAGAACGGCTTAGTTTGGCCAAAAGCTGTAGCACCATTCCATGTGCATGTAATTCCAGTAAATATGAAATCTGATGCACAACGTGAAATGGGTGAAAATATCTACAACTCATTACAAGAACAAGGCTATGAAGTGTTATTAGACGATCGTGCAGAGCGTGCAGGTGTTAAGTTTGCAGATGCAGATTTATTCGGTCTTCCAGTTCGCGTTACAGTTGGTAAAAAAGCAGACGAAGGTATTGTAGAAGTGAAAGTACGTGCTACAGGTGAGTCTGAAGAAGTAAAAGTAGAAGAACTTCAAACATATATTGCAAATATTTTAAAATAAGAAGAGGTACCTCGTAATGGGGTACCTTCTCTTTCTTTGTAAACGTATTTTGTAAAAGAAGAAGGAAGAAATCTTTCTTTGTAGTACGTTTCAATTTATAATAGCAAATGGAAGGAGAGTGCTTATGTCTTTAACAAATGAACAACAAGAGCGATTTCAAATTTTGCTCCAGCAGTTGCAAATACCAGACGACCTTATAAATCAATATTTACAAGGCGGTGGTATTGAAAGGCTCGTTATTGATAAAGCGAATAAAAGTTGGCATTTTGATTTACAAGTGCCACGTATTTTGCCTACAGAATTATATGAATTGCTAGAAACAAAGCTTAAGCAATCATTTTCTCATATTGCAAGAACAACATTTGCATTAGAAACAGAGAATAAACAATTTACAGAAGAAGAAGTAAGGGCGTATTGGCCACTTTGTACGGAACGAATTACATTTTCACCCATGTTCGCGTACTTAAAGAAGCAACTTCCGCAGGTGAATGGAGTGAAGTTGTTAATAAATGTAAATAATGAGCTGGAGTCTACTGCTTTAAAGAAAAACGTTGCGAAACCAGTGGGGGATCAATACGAAGCTTTTGGATTCCCGCGTTTCCAGTTAGACACACATATACAGCAAAATGCAGAAGAAATGCAAAAGTTTCGTGAGCAAACGCAGCAAGAAGACCGCGAGCGTGTTATACAAGCTATGGAAGAAATGGCGAAGAAGCAAGCTGAAGAAAGCAGCGTTGTGCATGAAGGACCGATTACACTCGGGTATCTTATTAAGCCGGATGAAGAGATTACACCGATGCGAGAAATTCAAGATGAAGAAAGAAGAAAAACGGTTCAAGGATATGTCTTCCATGTAGAAACAAAAGAGCTTCGTAGTGGACGTACGTTATTAACTTTAAAAATAACGGATTATACGGATTCTATTATGATTAAAATGTTCTCGCGTGACAAAGAAGATATTCCAATGCTGCAATCCTTGAAAAAAGGAATGTGGGTGAAAGCGCGTGGTTCTGTTCAAAACGATACATTCGTTCGAGATTTAGTAATGATTGCAAATGATATTAATGAAATAACAGGGCCGTCTCGTAAAGATAAAGCGCCAGAAGGTGAAAAGCGTGTAGAACTTCATCTTCACACTCCGATGAGCCAAATGGATGCTGTTACTCCTGTTTCTAGGCTTGTTGCCCAAGCTGGTAAATGGGGACATGAAGCTATTGCGGTTACAGACCATGCTGTGGCTCAGTCGTTCCCGGAGGCATATTCTGCGGGGAAAAAAGCTGGAGTTAAAGTTATATACGGTGTAGAAGCAAATTTAGTTAATGATGGTGTACCGATAGCGTATAACGAGGCGCATCGTTTACTTGCAGAGGAAACGTATGTTGTTTTCGACGTTGAGACGACAGGTTTATCAGCTGTATACGACACAGTCATTGAGTTGGCTGCCGTAAAAGTAAAGGGTGGCGAAATCATTGATCGCTTTGAATCTTTCGCAAATCCACATCAACCATTATCAGCGACGATTATTGAATTAACAGGTATTACAGATGATATGTTAACTGATGCACCAGAAGTGGACGAAGTGTTTAAAAAGTTTGAGGAATGGATGGGTGACCATACACTTGTTGCCCATAATGCAAGCTTTGATATGGGTTTTATTAACGTAGGTTTTAAAAAGGCTGGGTTAGAAAAAACGAATAACCCTGTTATTGATACGTTAGAACTTGCACGATTCTTATTCCCAGAAATGAAAAATCATCGATTAAATACGATGTGTAAAAAACTTGATATTGAATTAACGCAACATCACCGTGCGATTTATGATACAGAAGCGACGGGATATTTACTTGTGAAAATGTTGAAAGATGTAATTGAAAAGGGATTTGAATATCACGATCAATTAAATGATAGCATGGGACAAGGGGATGCGTATAAGCGTGGCCGTCCAAGTCATATGACGTTACTTGCCACATCAGATGTTGGGTTGAAAAATTTATATAAACTTGTTTCATATTCTCACCTTAATTACTTTTACCGTGTACCACGAGTACCGAGGTCACTATTAAAAAAATACCGTGAAGGAATTTTAGTAGGAACGGCTTGTGATAAAGGTGAAGTATTTGAGGCAATGATGCAAAAAGCTCCTGAAGAGGTAGAAGAAATTGCACAGTTCTATGATTACATTGAAGTAATGCCTCCAGAGGTGTTGCGTCATTTAGTAGAGCGAGAACTCGTTCGAGATGAAGGACAATTAAAAACAATTATCTCTAACTTAGTAAAACTAGGTGAGACGTTAGATAAACCAGTTGTCGCTACAGGGAACGTGCATTACTTAGATCCAGAAGATGCAATGTATCGTAAAATTTTAGTTAGTTCACAGGGCGGGGCAAATCCGTTAAATCGACATTCATTACCGCCAGTACATTTCCGTACAACTGATGAAATGCTAGAGTGTTTTTCATTTTTAGGTGAGGACAAAGCGAAAGAAGTTGTTGTAACGAATACACAAAAAGTTGCGTCATTAATTGGTGATGTTCGTCCGGTAAAAGATGATCTATATACACCGAAAATTGAGGGTGCCGATGATGAAACACGTGATATGAGTTATAAAATGGCACGCAGTATATATGGTGAAGAACTACCAGAAATTGTAGAGGCTCGCTTAGAAAAAGAATTGAAAAGTATTATTGGACATGGATTTGCCGTTATTTATTTAATCTCACATAAGCTTGTGAAAAAATCGTTAGTCGACGGATATCTAGTAGGTTCGCGTGGTTCAGTAGGTTCATCGTTCGTTGCAACGATGATGGAAATTACAGAAGTAAACCCATTACCACCACACTATGTCTGTCCAAAATGCAAGCAATCTGAATTCTTTAATGATGGTTCGGTAGGCTCTGGTTTCGACTTACCAGATAAAGATTGTCCGACATGTAATGTGGCATATGTAAAAGATGGACATGATATCCCATTCGAAACGTTCCTTGGATTCAAAGGAGATAAGGTACCCGATATCGATTTGAACTTCTCGGGGGAATACCAACCACGTGCCCATAACTATACGAAAGTACTGTTCGGTGAAGATTATGTATACCGTGCTGGAACGATTGGTACAGTTGCGGAAAAAACAGCTTATGGATATGTAAAAGGTTATGCAAATGATCACAATTTAACAATTCGGAATGCAGAGATTGACCGCTTAGTAGCGGGATGTACAGGGGTAAAACGTACAACTGGACAGCATCCAGGTGGTATTATCGTTGTGCCAGATTACATGGATATCTTTGATTTCTCCCCAATACAGTTTCCTGCTGATTCAATTGGTGCTGAGTGGAGAACAACGCATTTTGACTTCCACTCGATTCATGATAATTTATTGAAACTTGATATACTAGGACACGATGATCCGACCGTTATTCGTATGTTACAAGATTTAAGTGGTATTGATCCGAAAACAATCCCAACGGATGATCCAGAGGTAATGAAAATTTTCTCTGGTCCAGAAACGTTAGGGGTAACGGAAGAACAAATTAACTGTAAAACAGGTACACTTGGTATCCCAGAATTCGGTACGAAATTCGTAAGACAGATGTTAGAAGAGACAAAACCAACGACATTCTCAGAATTGGTCCAAATTTCTGGGCTGTCACATGGTACTGACGTATGGCTGGGTAATGCAAATGAGTTAATTTATAACGGTACATGTACGCTGAGTGAAGTTATCGGTTGTCGTGATGACATCATGGTATATTTAATCTATCAAGGTTTAGATCCATCATTAGCCTTCAAAATCATGGAGTCGGTTCGTAAAGGTAAAGGTGTACCGGAAGAATGGGAAGATGACATGAAAGGTAATAATGTACCAGGTTGGTATATTGATTCATGTAAGAAGATTAAATATATGTTCCCTAAAGCCCATGCGGCTGCTTACGTACTTATGGCTGTGCGTATCGCATACTTTAAAGTACATTTTGCACTTTTATTCTATGCGGCATATTTTACAGTCCGTGCAGATGATTTTGATGTAGAGGCGATGGCGAAAGGTTCAGCATCCATACGTGTGAAAATTGATGAAATAGCTCAAAAAGGATTGGATGCAGCGCCGAAAGAGAAAAGTTTATTAACGGTACTAGAAATGACGCTTGAAATGTGCGAGCGTGGATACTCATTCCAAAAGGTTGATTTATACCGTTCGCATGCAACGGAATTTATTATTGATGGGGACTCATTAATCCCTCCGTTTAATGCAGTGCCTGGTCTTGGTACGAACGCAGCCTTAAGTATTGTGGAAGCGCGCAAAAATGGAGACTTCTTATCAAAAGAAGACTTACAGCAACGAAGTAAGGTTTCGAAAACAATTATTGAGTATTTAGATAGCCAAGGTTGTTTAGGAGATTTGCCGGATCAAAACCAATTATCACTGTTCTAATAGGTAGGAAAATTCTTTGCAAATCAATATTTGCTATGGTATACTATAAACCGAGATAACCATGTCATGTATATTTTGTGAAAAAGAGAGTGGGGAAACCCACTCTTTCGTGTTACTATCTACATTTTATTCATGTAGATAGTAAAGACATTTCTGTCGTATATACATATTTTGTTACAAGTTTTACTTCTTAAATTTGGTAATACTAAGACAGATATTCCCTGCTTAACGGCAGGGGCTTTTGTTAGCTAACGAGAAAGAATAAGATAGACCGTCTTTATGAACGGGATCTTTTCTTGTAAATGGTACATGGCGGCAGGAAGGAGGCTGTTTATGGATAAGAAAGTCACAGAAGTTGTAGAAGCATTTGCGCAGCCAATCGTTGAAGAGTTAAATCTTGAACTTGTAGATGTAGAGTATGTGAAAGAAGGACAAGACTGGTTCTTACGCGTATTCATCGATTCTGAAAAGGGAGTCGACATTGAAGAATGCGGTGCGGTAAGTGAACGTTTAAGCGAAGCTTTAGATAAAGAGGATCCAATTCCTCACCTTTACTTTTTGGATGTATCATCTCCTGGAGCAGAACGCCCATTAAAGAAAGAGAAAGACTTCCAGCAAGCGGTAGGAAAACAAGTGGCAATTAAAACATATGAGCCGATTGATGGCGAAAAGATGTTTGAAGGAAAGTTACTTTCCTACGACGGTACTACAATTACACTACTATTAACAATTAAAACACGTAAAAAAGAAATCCAAATTCCAATGGATAAAGTTGCAAATGCGCGACTTGCTGTTACGTTTTAGTAAGAAGGGGGATCTTCATGAGCACTGAGTTGTTAGATGCTTTGCTCGTATTAGAGTCAGAAAAAGGTATTAGTAAAGATATTATTATTGATGCGATTGAAGCAGCGTTAATCTCTGCTTATAAACGCAATTTTAACCAAGCACAAAACGTTCGTGTGAGCTTTAACCCAGAAGTGGGAACAATTCAAGTTTTAGCACGTAAGGACGTTGTTGATAATGTGTTTGATCCACGTCTTGAAATCTCTGTAGAAGAGGCAAGACAAATTAATCCAAACTACCAAGATGGCGACGTACTAGAAATTGAAGTAACGCCAAAAGATTTTGGTCGTATTGCAGCGCAAACTGCAAAACAAGTTGTAACACAACGAGTTCGTGAAGCAGAACGTGGTGTTATTTACTCAGAATTTAGTGATCGTGAAGAAGACATTATGGTTGGTATTGTACAACGCCAAGATGCTCGTTTCATCTACGTAAGCTTAGGTAAAGTAGAAGCTTTATTACCTGTAAGTGAGCAAATGCCAAATGAGCAATATAAGCCACATGATCGTATTCGCGTATTTATTACAAAAGTAGAAAAGACAACAAAAGGACCACAAATTTACGTATCACGTACACATCCTGGTCTTTTAAAACGTTTATTCGAAATGGAAGTTCCAGAAATTTATGATGGAACTGTAGAAATTCGCTCTGTAGCGCGCGAAGCAGGAGATCGTTCTAAAATCTCTGTGCATGCAGAAAACATTGATGTTGATCCAGTTGGTTCTTGCGTAGGACCGAAAGGACAACGTGTACAACGTGTTGTAGATGAACTAAAAGGTGAAAAGATTGACATCGTTCGCTGGTCAAATGATCCAGTTGAATATGTTGCAAATGCTTTAAG
Organism: Bacillus sp. S71; assembly: GCF_016625265.1. NCBI lineage: Bacteria > Bacillati > Bacillota > Bacilli > Caryophanales > Bacillaceae > Bacillus > Bacillus sp. S71. The sequence goes on from NZ_JACVUW010000002.1 coordinate 575,991, forward strand.
CCCATCACAAGTTGTTAAAGTACTTGTAGATGAAGATGAAAAAGCAACAACTGTTGTTGTTCCAGACCACCAGCTATCATTAGCTATCGGTAAGCGTGGACAAAATGCGCGTCTTGCAGCTAAATTAACAGGCTGGAAAATTGATATTAAAAGTGAGTCTGATGCGAAACAACTTGGAATTGTAACAGAAGAAGATAGCGTAATCGCATTCGGATTCGATTCAGTTGAAGACGAAATCGAATAGAGGTGATGAGTATGAGCAATCGAAAAGTTCCGTTACGAAAATGTATCGCGACGCAAGAGATGAAATCAAAACGAGAGCTCGTTCGCATTGTTCGTTCCAAAGAGGGCGAAGTGTCTATTGATTTATCTGGAAAAAAATCAGGACGAGGTGCATATTTGTCAAAAGATAAAGAATGCATTATGCAAGCCCAAAAGAAAAACATTTTGGAACATCATCTAAAAGCGAAAATCGACAGTTCTCTGTACGAAGAGCTTCTTGAGCTTGTTGAGAAGGAGTCGAAATAAGTGTCCGATTGGAAATCGTTTTTAGGACTAGCAAATCGCGCTCGAAAAATCATTTCGGGTGAAGAACTCGTTTTAAAAGAAGTACGAAGTGGTAAAGTAAAGCTCGTATTGCTTTCTGAAGATGCGTCAGCGAACACTACTAAACGTATCACTGATAAAACGACGTACTACAACGTACCAATGAAAAAAGTCGAAAATCGACAACAATTAGGGCATGCGATTGGGAGAGACGAGCGAGTCGTTGTAGCTGTGTTAGATGAAGGCTTTGCGAAAAAGCTACGTAGCATGCTCGATACAAATTACCGGGGGTGAAGGTATGAGTAAAATTCGAGTACATGAATATGCAAAAAAAAATAATATCTCAAGTAAAGATCTTATGACAAAACTTAAAGAGATGAATATCGAGGTTTCGAATCATATGACAATGTTAGAAGATGAAGTAGTAAATAAATTAGATAATGAATATAACACTGGAGCGGAAAAACCTTCTGTTGCAGATGAGTTTGAAGTAGAAGAGAAAGTTGTTCGCAGTAAAAAGAACAGCAATAAGAAAAAGAAAAAAGGCAAAGGAAATGAAGACAAACGTCAAGATAACTTTGCTGGAAGACAACAAACGCAAATAGTAGAAACACCAGATAAAATTACTTTCTCTGGAAGCCTTACAGTAGGTGAACTTGCTAAAAAGTTAAGTAAAGAGCCATCTGAAATTATTAAAAAGCTCTTCATGCTTGGAATTATGGCAACAATTAACCAAGACTTGGATAAAGATACAATTGAGTTAATTGCTACTGATTACGGTATTGAAGTAGAAGAAGAAGTAGTTGTAAGTGAAACTGAGTTTGAAACATTCATTGATGAGCAAGATGATGAAGAAAACTTAAAAGAGCGTCCAGCTGTTGTTACGATTATGGGACACGTTGACCATGGTAAAACAACATTACTTGACTCAATTCGTAATTCAAAAGTAACTGCTGGCGAAGCGGGTGGAATTACTCAGCATATTGGTGCATACCAAGTTGAAGTAAATGATAAGAAAATTACATTCTTAGATACGCCTGGTCACGCGGCATTTACAACGATGCGTGCTCGTGGTGCGCAAGTAACTGATATTACAATCCTTGTTGTTGCAGCTGATGACGGTGTTATGCCTCAAACAGTTGAAGCGATTAGCCATGCAAAAGCAGCTGGAGTACCAATTATTGTAGCTGTGAATAAAATGGATAAACCAGCAGCAAATCCTGATCGTGTAATGCAAGAATTAACAGAATATGAATTAGTTCCAGAAGCTTGGGGCGGAGATACAATTTTCGTACCAATTTCTGCAATCCAAGGCGAGGGAATTGACAACTTGCTAGAGATGATTCTTCTTGTAAGTGAAGTAGAAGAATATAAAGCAAACCCAAATCGTTATGCAACGGGTACTGTAATTGAAGCACAGCTTGATAAAGGTAAAGGAACTATCGCGACATTATTAGTTCAAAACGGTACACTTCGAGTTGGAGATCCAATCGTTGTTGGAACTTCATTCGGACGTGTTCGTGCAATGGTAAGTGATATTGGTCGTCGTGTAAAAGTTGCTGGTCCATCAACTCCTGTTGAAATTACAGGTTTAAATGAAGTACCACAGGCTGGAGATCGTTTCATGGCATTCGCTGATGAGAAGAAAGCTCGTCAAATCGGTGAATCACGTGCACAAGAAGCGTTAGTTGCACAACGTGGTGAGAAATCTAAATTAAGCCTTGAAGATTTATTCCAACAAATCCAAGAGAGCGATGTAAAAGAAATCAACTTAATCGTAAAAGCAGACGTACAAGGTTCTGTTGAAGCGATGGCAGCGTCACTTCGTAAAATTGATGTTGAAGGCGTAAAAGTTAAAATCATTCACACTGGTGTAGGTGCGATTACAGAATCTGATATCATTTTAGCTTCTGCATCTAATGCAATTGTAATTGGATTTAACGTACGTCCGGATGTGAACGCGAAGCGTACAGCTGAATTAGAGAACGTTGATGTTCGCTTACACCGCATTATCTACAAAGTAATCGAAGAAATTGAATTAGCAATGCAAGGTATGCTGGATCCAGAATTCGAAGAAAAAGTAATCGGTCAAGCGGAAGTTCGTCAAACATTCAAGGTAACAAAAGTTGGAACAATCGCAGGTTGTTACGTAATTGACGGTAAAATTACACGCGATAGCGGCGTTCGTATTATCCGCGATGGTATCGTAATTTTCGAAGGACAACTTGATACGTTAAAACGTTTCAAAGACGACGTAAAAGAAGTTGCACAAAACTATGAGTGTGGTATTACAATTGAGAGATATAATGACCTTAAAGAAGGGGACATCATTGAAGCATACGTTATGGAAGAAGTGAAGCGATGATTGTCGCTTCACTCTCATTCGAGTGTATGATTTACGATGTGCATTCTTTAAAAGAGAAACGGGCAATTTTGCAACGAGTGCTAACTCGTGTGAAACAGCGCTATAATGTAGCTGTTTCTGAAGTTGGGCATCAAGATGTATGGCAACGTACAGAAATTGCGATTGTTTCCGTATCCTCAAATCGTGTTATCTGTGAAAAAGAAATGAATCGTGTACTGGAGTACATCGATTCATTTCCTGAAATTGAACGTACGATAACACAATTGGAATGGTATTGAATGAGGTGAAGAGTTATGAAATTACGTGCAAACCGTGTAGGCGAGCAAATGAAAAAAGAATTAGGCGACATCATTAGTCGTAAAATTAAAGACCCACGTATCGGATTTGTTACAGTAACAGATGTACAAGTGAGTGGTGATTTGCAAATTGCCAAAGTATATATTTCTGTTTTAGGTGACGAAGAACAGAAAGAAAATACGTTAAAAGGTTTAGCGAAGGCAAAAGGCTTTATTCGTTCAGAAATTGGCCAACGTATTCGTCTTCGTAAAACACCGGAAATTACCTTTGAGTTTGATGAGTCTATCGGATATGGTCATCGAATTGATACACTTTTACATGAAATTAATAAAGACGGTAAACGTGAAGAATAATGGATAGACATTTGTCTATCCATTTTTTCAATGCAAAATAAGTTTTGGATATTTACTACGAAAGAATTATGATGAGGTGAACATATATGGAAGGTGTAGTATTATTACATAAGCCAAAAGGCATGACATCACATGATTGTGTATTTAAATTAAGAAAGATATTGCGAGAAAAGAGAATTGGTCATACGGGAACATTAGACCCAGATGTAACGGGAGTATTACCACTTTGTGTGGGGAGAGCAACGAAGATTGCACAATTTTTAACAAGTGAAACGAAAACATATGAAGGTGAAGTAACATTAGGGTTTTCAACAACAACAGAAGATGCTTCTGGTGAAGTTGTGGAGAAACAAGATGTAAACCGTGTTATTACACGTAAAGAAGTAGAAGAGGTACTAGCGGAATTAACAGGCACGATTGAACAAATGCCACCAATGTTCTCAGCTGTAAAAGTAAACGGGAAAAAATTATATGAATATGCAAGAGCAGGACAAGAGGTGGAACGTCCAGTTCGTACAATTACGATTCATGAATTCGTATTACTTGATGACCGTGAAGTTTTTGAAGGAGAAAATATTTCATTCCGTTTCCGTGTAACGTGTAGTAAAGGAACATATGTAAGAACGTTAGCGGTAATGATCGGGGAGAAACTTGGTTTCCCATCACATATGTCTCACCTTGTAAGAACGGCATCTGGTGAATTTTTATTAGAAGATTGCATATCATTTGAAGAAATTGAAGAAAACGTGCAAAATGGAACAGTAGAGTCTATCTTCATTTCAATTGATGAAGCATTAAGTAAGTTTCCAAAAATGGTTGTAGATGAAAAGCAAGCAGAGAAAATCAAGAATGGTATGTTCTTAAAGAATGAATTAGAAATAACAGCACCATTTATTACAGTGTTTGATAAAAATGATCGTTGCTTAGCAATTTATGAACATCATCCGAAACATCCTGGCATGTTAAAGCCGATGAAAGTACTTGTGAATAATCAAGAACTAAAGCTATAATGAATTATTGGAAGGATTATTACAGAAAAAGGTGAATTCAAGCGTGAAACTTATTCATTTAACTCATCCACATGAACAAAATAAATTAGAATTACCACCTACTGTAATGGCATTAGGATTTTTTGATGGCATTCATTTAGGACATCAATGTGTAATTCGAACTGCGAAAAAAATAGCGGACGACCGAGGATATAAAAGTGCAGTTATGACATTTCATCCTCATCCATCTGTTGTTTTAGGGAAAAAGGATGCGCATGTGGAGTATATTACACCAATGCGTGATAAAGAAAAAATAGTCGAAAGCTTAGGAATCGATATATTATATGTGATTAAATTTGATGAATCATTTGCAGGGTTATTACCACAACAATTTGTAGATGATTATATTATTGGTTTAAATGTAAAGCATGTAGTAGCAGGGTTTGATTATTCATATGGACGTTTAGGAAAAGGAAAGATGGAGACTTTACCATTTCATGCAAGAGGGGAGTTTACACAGACTGTGATTGAAAAAGTTGAATTTCAAGAAGAGAAAGTAAGTTCTACAGCATTACGAAAGTTAATTCGAAATGGCGAAATGGAACAAATTCCATCTATTTTAGGTAGAGCCTATACTGTAGCGGGAACAGTTATACACGGCGACAAACGTGGGCGTCAAATTGGTTTTCCAACAGCTAATGTAGGTTTAAGTGATGAGTATTTATTGCCACCTGTAGGTGTTTATGCAGTGAGATTAAAAGTTCACGATGAATGGTACGATGGTGTATGTAATATTGGATATAAACCGACTTTTAAAGAAGATGAGCGTCAATTATCAATTGAAGTGCACTTATTTGAATTTAACAAAGATATATACGATCAAAATGTTACAGTAGAGTGGCATATGCGTATAAGAGAAGAGAAGAAATTCAATGGCATTGATGAGTTAGTTGAACAAATCGCAAAAGATAAGAAAACAGCACAAGAATATTTTGCGAGCGAAAAGAATATACTTGCTTTTTCAAATGAAAAGTAGTATTCTATGTTATGTACTTTATGACAACCATTGCTTGGCATTGCGACTCACCGACGCTTGCTAGGTAATTGGGGGTTTAATTAATAGGAGGTGAAATAGGATGGCTTTAACACAAGAGCGTAAAAATGAAATCATTGCACAATTTAGAACTCATGAGACTGATACTGGTTCTCCAGAGGTTCAAATTGCTGTCCTAACGGAGCAAATTAACACTCTAAACGAGCACTTACGTACTCACAAGAAAGATCATCATTCACGTCGTGGTCTATTAAAGATGGTTGGTAAACGTCGTAATTTACTAACTTACCTTCGTAATAGCGATATCACACGTTACCGTGAATTAATCACAAAGCTTGGCTTACGTCGATAGTCAAAGAAGCGGGAATATTCCCGCTTTTTTGTTAGGTAAAAATATATCTTCTACGCTTTATAGCTTACTTAATTTTAGGCAATACTAGAGGTAGAATATTGTGATATACTATCCATTTACATAGAAGAATTGAATACTTTAAATTGAGAGGGGTACTTAAATGAGTCAAGAAAAGCAAGTCTTCTCGATAGATTTAGCTGGTCGCCAGCTAACAGTTGAAACTGGTCAGCTTGCCAAACAAGCGAACGGAGCAGTATTAGTAAGATATGGCGATACAGCGGTTCTATCTACAGCAACTGCATCAAAAGAAGCTAAAAATGTAGATTTTTTCCCACTTACAGTGAACTATGAAGAGCGTTTATATGCAGTCGGAAAAATTCCTGGCGGTTTTATTAAGCGTGAAGGTCGTCCAAGTGAAAAAGCAATTTTGGCAAGTCGTTTAATCGACCGTCCAATTCGTCCGCTATTCGCAGATGGTTTCCGTAACGAAGTACAAGTTGTCAGCATTGTAATGAGTGTTGATCAAGATTGTTCTTCTGAAATGGCAGCTATGCTTGGTTCTTCATTAGCGTTATCGATTTCAGATATTCCATTTGAAGGTCCAATCGCTGGTGCGACAGTTGGTCGTATTAATGGCGAATTCGTTATTAATCCAACAGTAGAACAGCAAGAACAAAGTGATATCCACTTAGTTGTAGCTGGTACGAAAGATGCGATTAACATGGTTGAAGCAGGAGCAGATCAAGTGCCTGAAGAAACAATGTTAGAAGCAATTATGTTTGGTCATGATGAAATTAAACGTTTAATTGCATTCCAAGAAGAGATCGTACAAGCTGTAGGTAAAGAGAAATCAGAAGTGAAACTTTATGAAGTTGACGCTGATCTTAATCAAGCTGTACGTGAAATGGCTGAGAAGGATATGCATTCTGCAATTCAAGTACATGAGAAACATGCACGTGAAGATGCAATTAACGAAGTGAAAAAGCGTGTAATTGAGCATTACGAAGCTGAGGAAGCTGACGCTGATACATTAGGACAAGTAAATGAGATTTTATATAAAATTGTAAAAGAAGAAGTACGTCGTCTTATTACAGTTGAAAAAATTCGCCCAGATGGCCGTAAAGGTGACGAAATCCGTCCTTTAGCATCAGAGGTTGGTATTTTATCTCGTACACACGGTTCTGGTTTATTCACACGTGGACAAACACAAGCATTAAGTATTTGTACATTAGGTGCATTAGGCGATGTGCAAATTTTAGATGGTCTTGGTGTAGAAGAATCAAAACGCTTTATGCACCATTACAATTTCCCATCATTTAGTGTTGGTGAAACAAGACCGATGCGTGGACCAGGTCGTCGTGAAATTGGTCACGGTGCACTAGGAGAGCGCGCACTTGAGCCTGTAATTCCATCTGAAAAAGATTTCCCATACACAGTACGCCTTGTATCTGAAGTATTAGAATCAAATGGTTCTACTTCACAAGCAAGTATTTGTGGTAGTACTTTAGCAATGATGGATGCGGGTGTTCCACTTAAAGCTCCAGTTGCAGGTATTGCAATGGGTCTGGTTAAATCTGGTGAGCATTACACAATTTTATCTGATATTCAAGGTATGGAAGATCATTTAGGTGATATGGACTTTAAAGTAGCAGGTACAGCACAAGGTGTAACTGCGCTGCAAATGGACATTAAAATCGATGGTTTATCACGTGAGATTTTAGAAGAGGCATTACAACAAGCGAAAATTGGTCGTGTGCACATTCTAAATCATATGTTATCTGTTATTGCAGAGCCACGTACTGAATTATCAGCTTACGCTCCAAAGATTATTACAATGACAATCAACCCAGATAAAATCCGTGACGTTATTGGACCAAGCGGTAAACAAATCAATAAAATTATTGAAGAAACTGGCGTTAAAATTGACATCGAGCAAGATGGTACAGTATTCATTTCATCAATAAATCAAGAAATGAACGACAAAGCTAAGAAGATTATCGAAGATATCGTTCGCGAAGTACAAGTAGGTGAAATCTACGAAGGAAAAGTGAAACGTGTTGAGAAATTTGGTGCTTTCGTTGAATTATTCAGCGGTAAAGATGGATTAGTTCATATTTCTGAACTTGCACTTGAGCGTGTAGGTAAAGTAGAAGACGTTGTGAAAATCGGTGATGTAATTACAGTTAAAGTTATCGAGATTGACAAGCAAGGTCGCGTAAATCTATCTAGAAAAGTATTGCTAAAAGAAGAGCAAGAAAAAGAAGCTGCTAAAGAAGAAAACAAACAAGAGCAGCAATAAGTAAAAGCCAGTTAAACTGGCTTTTTTTGTTATGTAAAAAACATGATGTTCATATATTTTTATGTCGGTATAGGTATAGTTTTCATTATAACGCTCAAATTAACAAAGATAAGAAGAAAATGTTTTTATATAGTTAATTTGGGAGGGTTTATATGAAAGTTCGTATATTGGCATACATATGTATATTTTCTTTATATGTCAGTTTAGGCTCTTATTCTGTTTTTGCACAAGATAACTTGCATGAAGAAATTCAAAAGCATGCAAAACAGTATGAGATTGCACCTCAAAATGCGATGATTGATAAAATATGGAAGGCAACACCTGGATATAATGGAAGACAAGTGGATATTGAAGCATCGTATAATAATATGAAGAAGCTAAAGGAATTTGATCAAAAATATCTTGAATTCAAAGAAGTCTCACCGAGTGTTCATTTGGAAGATTTATCACCAGCTCCAATTTATAGAGGGCATCCAAATAAAAAGATGGTAGGATTAACAATAAATGTGGCATGGGGAAATGAGTATTTGCCTCGCATATTAGAAATCTTGAAAAAGCATGATGTGAAGGCCACTTTCTTTTTAGAAGGACGTTGGGTGAAAGAAAATTTGCGGTTTGCAAAAATGATTGTCGATGCAAAACAAGAAGTTGGAAATCACTCATACACACACCCTAATATGAAAACGTTATCGTCAGATGAAATACGAGATCAGTTACAAAAAACAAATCGAATGATAGAAGTAGCAACGAATCAAAAAGTAAGATGGTTTGCCCCGCCGAGTGGAAGCTTTCGAGATGAAGTCGTAAAGATTGCAGATGATTTTCAAATGGGAACGATTATGTGGACTGTAGATACGATTGATTGGAAGCGACCTGAGCCGGATGTACTATTGCAGAGAGTAATGAGAAAAATACATCCAGGTGCTATCATATTAATGCATCCTACTTCGTCTACAGCAGAGGCTTTAGAAACAATGATTATAAAATTGAAGGAACAAGGATATAAAGTGGGGAATATAACTGAATTACTGGATGAAAAACGTGTGGATTAAATACATTTGCATGACATTCATCCTTAAACTTGTTATCATTAAATAATAGCGTTTTATTTAGAGAAACTGGCAGTAGGAGGAAAGTTTTTGATTAAAAAATATACTTGTAAAAATGGTGTAAGAATAGTTATGGAGAATATACCAACTGTAAGATCGGTTGCAATTGGTATTTGGATCCATGCGGGATCAAGAAATGAAAATGAAAAAAATAATGGGATTTCTCACTTTTTAGAGCATATGTTCTTTAAAGGGACAGAAACACGTAGTGCACGAGAGATTGCAGAATCATTTGATAGCATTGGTGGTCAAGTGAATGCATTTACTTCAAAAGAATATACTTGTTACTATGCAAAAGTATTAGATGAGCATGCTAAATATGCTTTAGATGTTTTAGCAGATATGTTCTTTAATTCAACATTTGATGAGGAAGAACTGAAAAAAGAGAAGAATGTCGTATGTGAAGAAATTAAAATGTACGAAGATGCGCCAGATGATATTGTGCATGATATGTTAACGAAAGCAACATATGAAACGCATCCACTTGGATATCCTATTTTAGGAACAGAAGAAACGCTTAATACGTTTACAGGTGATACGTTACGTCAATATATAAAAGATCATTACACACCTGAAAATGTAGTTGTATCAGTTGCAGGAAATATTGATGAAGCATTTTTACAAACAGTGGAGCAATATTTCGGTAGTTATGAAGGAACAACAAACCGTGAACAAGTACATAGCCCAATTTTCCATTTCAATAAGGTAGCCCGTAAAAAGGAAACGGAACAAGCTCATTTATGTCTAGGATATAAAGGCTTACAAATGGGACACGAAGATATTTATAACTTAATTGTATTAAATAATGTTTTAGGTGGTAGCATGAGTAGCCGTTTATTCCAAGAAGTACGTGAGCAACGTGGATTAGCTTACTCGGTATTTTCTTACCACTCTTCTTATGAAGATACAGGTATGTTAACACTTTACGGTGGAACAGGTAGCCAACAATTAGATACACTGTATGAAACAATGCAAGAAACATTAGAGACATTGAAAAATACAGGTATTACAGAAAAAGAGCTTATGAATAGTAAAGAGCAATTAAAAGGAAACTTAATGTTAAGTTTAGAAAGTACAAATAGCCGTATGAGTCGTAACGGTAAAAATGAATTGCTTCTTCGTAAACATCGTTCACTTGATGAGATTATTGAAAGTGTAAACACTGTAACAAAAGAAAATGTGGACGGATTAATTCGCAACATGTTTACTGATGAATTCTCTGCGGCACTTATTAGTCCAGACGGAAAACTTCCAAAAGGAATAAAACTATAATCGATTTTTATGATGTATCTGATAATAACCTTCTCTCTTTTTAAATGAGAGAAGGTTATTTTTTTTATACATATAGAATAGGTACTAATTATAGACAATGCAAATGAAAAATTCAGTAGGGGAGTGGAGTATGTATGCGATTAAGTGAATTAAGTGGTAAAGAGGTTGTAGATATAGAAAAAGCGGAAAAAATGGGAGTCTTAGGTTATATGGATTTAGAGATTAATGAGAAAGACGGACAAATACAAACACTTATAATACCTGTAGGGAAGTGGGGAGGTTTTAAAAAGGAACCACAAGAAGTAAGGGTGGCATGGAATCAAATAAAGAAAGTCGGACATGATATGCTTCTTTGTGATAGTATAGATCGTTCAAATTCGGAGTGAAGGATGGCCATTTTGGTCATCTTTTTTTGTATCTACATAGAAACCTGATAAATCATATGTGCATTTGGATTTTCAATCACCATAAACTCGTACATTACATATGATGTGGAGGAAAAAGAAAAAGTAGGCACTTTTCTTATAAATGACAGAAAAAGAAGGTGAATTAGGGAATGTTGACTGAGATGCATATTGCTGTCATAGGAGGAGATGCGAGGCAGCTAGAAGTAATTCGTAAGCTAGTTGAATTGGATGCGAAACTTTCTTTGATAGGGTTTGATCAGTTAGATCATGGTTTCACAGGGGCAGCAAAAGAAAGTATACAAAATTTAGATTTCACTTCTGTAGACGCAATCATTTTGCCGGTTGCAGGTACAAATGCTAAAGGAGAAGTAGATACTATTTTTTCAAATGAAAAAGTTTCAATAACGAAAGAACAAATTGAAAATACACCAGAACACTTTACTATATATTCGGGTATTGGTACACCTTACTTGGAAAATCTCGTATCTACTACGAACCGAAAACTTGTTAAATTATTTGATCGTGATGATGTGGCAATATACAATTCTATTCCAACTGTAGAAGGTACATTAATGATGGTAATTCAACATACCGACTATACAATTCATGGGTCCAATGTAATGGTTCTAGGATTTGGTAGAACAGGAATGAGTGTTGCGAGAGCATTTCAATCATTAGGAGCCCATGTCAAAGTTGGAGCAAGACGATCTGAACATATTGCACGTATTACAGAAATGATGTTTTCTCCTTTTCATATGCAAGACATAGAGAAAGAAGTAGGGAATATCGATATTGTAATCAATACAATTCCGCACCTCGTTGTAACAGCGAATGTTATTGCAAAAATGCCAGCTCATACGTTAGTGATTGATTTAGCTTCTAAACCAGGTGGTACTGACTTTAGATATGCGGAAAAAAGAGGAGTCAAAGCGTTGCTAGCACCTGGATTACCAGGTATTGTTGCTCCCAAAACGGCTGGGCAAATTTTAGCAAATGTTCTTTCTCAGTTATTAGCAGCAGATGCAATTGCAAAGGAGGAGGAAAAGAAATGAGTTTGAAGGGGAAACGAATTGGTTTCGGATTTACGGGTTCACATTGTACGTATGAGGAAGTTATGCCGCACTTAGAAAAATTAATTGCTGAAGGGGCAGAAGTACGTCCCGTTGTTTCATACACTGTTCAATCAACAAATACTAGATTTGGAGAAGGAGCAGAGTGGATTAAGAAGATTGAAGAAATAACAGGTTTTAAAGCAATTAATTCAATTGTTGGAGCAGAGCCACTTGGACCTAAAATTCCATTAGACTGCATGGTAATCGCTCCATTAACAGGAAATTCTATGAGTAAATTTGCAAATGCAATGACAGATTCTCCAGTACTAATGGCAGCAAAAGCGACGCTAAGAAATGGCAAGCCTGTCGTATTGGCAGTTTCGACGAATGATGCTTTAGGATTAAATGGGGTAAATCTCATGCGCCTAATGGCCACAAAAAATATCTATTTCGTCCCATTCGGTCAAGATGCGCCAGAGAAAAAACCGAACTCAATGGTAGCTCGTATGGAGTTACTGGAAGATACAGTATTAGAAGCGCTGCAAGGAAAGCAATTGCAACCGGTGGTCGTAGAAAAATTCAGATATATGAATTAAAAAACGAAAAAAAACGGACAATTTTTGATGAAACCATCATTCTTACTGTAGAATATGATAAAATTAACGTTATTAAGATTAGAAGGGGTATTGTATACTCCTTCTGATTCTAAGTTATAGAAGGATTGGTATCTAGAAAGGGGCATAGTGATGGAAAAGCAAAAAACTTTTCATGTCGCTGTAGTTGGAGCAACCGGCGCAGTTGGTGAACAAATGTTAAATACTTTAGAGAAACGAGAATTTCCAATCGGGAAATTAACGTTACTTTCATCTAAACGATCTGCAGGTAAGAAACTTGTATTTAAAGGCGAAGAATTTACAGTTCAAGAGGCAACTCCTGAAAGCTTTGAAGGAGTAGATATCGCACTATTTAGTGCTGGTGGATCTGTATCGAAACAATTAGCGCCAGAAGCAGCAAAACGCGGTGCGATTGTTGTTGATAATACAAGTGCATTCCGTATGACAGAAAACGTGCCACTTGTTGTACCTGAAGTAAATGAAAACGACTTAAAAGAACATAATGGTATTATTGCAAATCCAAACTGTTCTACAATTCAAATGGTAGTAGCTCTTGAGCCAGTTCGTCAGCAATATGGTTTAAAACGAGTAATCGTTTCCACATATCAAGCTGTATCAGGTGCTGGTGCGGCAGCTATTGAAGAACTTCATGAACAATCACAAGCAATCTTAAATGGCGAAGAAGTTAAGGCAAATGTTCTTCCTGTATCAGGTGATAAGAAGCATTTCCCAATTGCTTTTAATGCGATTCCACAGATTGATAAGTTCCAAGATAATGGATTTACATTTGAAGAAATGAAAATGATTAACGAAACAAAAAAAATTATGCATATGCCTGAATTAGAAGTAGCGGCAACATGTGTACGTTTACCAGTTGTATCAGGACACTCTGAGTCTGTTTACATCGAAGTAGAAAAAGAAGGCGTAACAGTAGCAGAATTAAAGAGCTTACTTGCAAATGCGGAAGGTATTGTTCTGCAAGATAATCCAGAAGAGCAGTTATATCCAATGCCAGCTACTGCAGTAGGTAAAAACGAAGTATTCGTTGGAAGAATCCGTAAAGATTTAAATAACGATAAAGGATTCCATCTTTGGGTCGTATCTGATAACTTATTAAAAGGCGCTGCATGGAATTCTGTTCAAATTGCAGAGCGCTTAGTAAAATTACAATTAGTGTAAACGGCTAAGAGAAGGTGCAAAATATGAAAATAATTGTTCAAAAATTTGGTGGCACATCAGTACGTGATGACAATGGACGTAAGCATGCGCTTCATCATATAAAGAAATCATTAGCTGCTGGTTATAAAGTAGTTACTGTCGTATCTGCTATGGGTCGTAAAGGTGAACCATATGCAACGGATACGTTATTAAGTCTTGTAAATCAAGAGGAATCTACTATTTCTAAACGTGAGCAAGATTTATTATTATCGTGCGGAGAGTTAATCTCTGCAATTGTTTTCTCTAATATGTTGAATGAGAACGGTGTAAAAGCAGCAGCATTAAATGGTGCACAAGCTGGTTTTGTAACGAATGATGACTTTACGAATGCAAAGATTATTGAAATGAATTGCGATCGTATACATGAAGAGTTAGAAAATATAGATGTAATCGTCGTTACAGGATTCCAAGGGCAAACGAAAAAAGGTGATACGACAACACTTGGACGCGGAGGTAGTGATACTTCAGCTTCAGCATTAGGTGTTGCACTTCATGCTGAATACATCGATATATTCACTGATGTAGAAGGTGTTATGACTGCGGATCCTCGTATTGTAAAAGATGCACGTCATCTTCAAACTGTAACGTATAACGAAATTTGTAACATGGCTTATCAAGGTGCGAAAGTCGTTCATCCACGTGCAGTTGAAATTGCGATGCATGCAAAAGTGCCACTTCGTGTACGTTCTACGTATTCTGATAGTGAAGGTACGCTTATTTCAGCATATGACGGTGCTACAAGAGGTCGTGATGTAGAAGAACGTCCTGTTACAGGTATCGCCCACGTATCGAACGTAACGCAAATTAAAGTGCTTGCAAAAGAAACGGCATATGATTTGCAACAACATGTGTTTAAAGAGATGGCGAACGAAGGAATAAGTGTCGATTTAATTAATATTTCACCTACTGGTGTAGCATATACGGTGAGTGATAATGTATCAAGTCATGCAGTTAAATTATTAAAGAACCTTGGATATGAGCCAATTGTGACAGAGCATTGTGCGAAAGTATCTATCGTTGGAGCTGGAATGGCAGGATACCCAGGGGTTACTGCGAAAATCGTTACAGCTTTAGCGGAAAAAGGTATTCAAATCCTGCAATCGGCAGATAGTCATACAACAATTTGGGTTCTTGTAAAAGAAACTGATTTAGTGGAGGCTGTAAATGCATTACATAGTGCGTTTGAGCTTTCAAAAGAAAAGCAACTGGAACAATAAGGAGTGAGACCATGATAGATTTTGGGACAATTGCAACCGCGATGGTAACACCGTTTGATATAAACGGGAATATCGATTTTGCAAAGACAACGAAATTGGTAAATTATTTAATTGATAACGGTACAACAGCAATCGTGGTAGGAGGAACGACAGGAGAATCTCCTACATTAACTTCAGAAGAGAAAGTAGCGTTATATCGCCATGTCGTATCTGTTGTCGATAAAAGAGTGCCCGTAATCGCTGGAACAGGTAGCAATAATACGCATGCTTCTATTGACTTAACTAAAAAGGCAACAGAAGTTGGTGTGGATGCAGTAATGCTAGTAGCACCGTATTATAACAAACCGAGTCAAGAAGGAATGTATCAGCATTTTAAAGCAATTGCTGAAAGTACGCCGCTTCCGGTTATGCTATATAACGTTCCAGGACGATCTATTGTACAAATCTCCGTTGATACAGTTGTTCGTTTATCAGAAATAGAAAACATTGTTGCTATTAAAGATGCCGGCGGCGATGTGTTAACAATGACAGAAATCATTGAAAAAACAGCGGACGACTTTGCGGTATACAGCGGTGATGACGGTTTAACGTTACCAGCTATGGCAGTTGGAGCGAAAGGTATCGTTTCGGTAGCCTCTCATGTTATCGGAAACGAAATGCAAGAAATGATTACAGCATTTCAAGCAGGAGAATTTAAGAAGGCACAAAAATTACATCAATTACTTGTAAGAGTAACTGATTCATTATTTATGGCGCCAAGTCCAACTCCAGTAAAAACAGCGTTACAAATGGTTGGATTAGATGTAGGTTCTGTACGTTTACCACTTCTTCCATTAACAGAAGAAGAAAGAGTAACGTTACAATCTGTAATGCAATCTATCCCTCGTTAATAAAAAATGACCTAGTGTAGGACTAGGTCATTTTTTATTATATGCAAATCTTTTCCTCTTTTTCTTACTTATATGTGTTCTTATAAGAATATTAATCGCTTCTTCATTATGTGTATAAGAAAATAATCGTACCCCTTTAACTGAGTCAAAAAATGATAGATATTATGGCATAAACGTAATAAACTACGGTGTCTGTTTTTAGAGAAATCCCCTCAAATGTGACGTAATTCATAAAAAAACTCCATTTTGTAAGTGTTTTTGTTGGATTCTAGAAAAATAAATCTTGAAACTCCCTATTATGAAATGAATTTAGCGTATGTATGGCTAGTTCTTCAAAATAATATGGAGTATAAAATCGGAGTAAATATAAAGGAAATACGTTCGATACTTTTGTTGTCATTCCGTTCTTTTCCTCTTTCTTTCGCACGATTTAACTTGTGTTCTATTTCTTGTATCAGGTATAATATGGCTAAGTAGCTTAGTACGGGTATGCTTAGCAAAATTGGGAAAAATTATAATTTAATTAAATTTTCATATCATATCGAATAAGATATTTGATTTATATAATGAAAGAGAGGTGAAACCTGGTTTAAAAAATAAACAAGGACATGATATCGCATAACGGTAAGGACATTCGTCTTGGACGGTGAAAATATGGTGGTTGTAGAGTTTCCCCTGGTGTCTCTGCAATTTTAGTGAAATCAGTGTTTGCAAGATTTTTAAACCAGGCAACAACATGAAGAGAAAAGAGAATGAGTCTGTTAAAGTATTTGCTCTTGGTGGAGTAGGTGAAATCGGGAAAAACATGTACTGTGTTGAAATTGATTCTGAAATCTTTATCGTAGATGCGGGGTTAATGTTCCCGGGAGATGAAATGTTTGGAATTGATATCGTTATTCCTGATATTACATATTTAGTGGAAAATCAAGAGCGAGTAAAAGGTTTATTTATTACTCACGGTCATGAAGATCATATTGGTGGAATTGTGTATGTGCTTCGTAAATTATCTATTCCAGTCTATGCAACGAAATTAACAGTAGGACTTATACAAGAAAAACTTGGTGAAGCGGGCATGTTAGGCCGTGTAGACCTAAAAACAATCGATTCAAATTCAACAGTAGAGTTTAACACTACAACAGTGTCATTCTTCGGAACGACACATAGTATTCCGGATTCTGTTGGCGTTTGTTTCCATACATCAAAAGGTGCAATCGTATATACTGGAGACTTTAAATTCGATCAAACTCCAATTGGAAATAGTGGAGCAGATCTTGGGAAAATGGCGCAAATCGGAAATGAAGGTGTACTTTGCCTATTATCTGATAGTACAAATGCAGAGCGTCCAGGGTATACAGGTTCAGAAAAAGAAGTTGGTGTAGAAATTTCTAAAGTGTTCTACGGCGCAGAAGGTCGTATTATCGTTGCTTCATTTGCATCGAATGTACATCGTATTCAACAAGTATTTGATGCAGCTGCCGAAACAGGGCGAAAAGTAGCGGTAGTAGGACGTAGTATGGTGAAAGTAGTAGACATTGCAAGACGTCTTGGTTATTTAGATGTTCCAGAAGGTATGGTTATTTCATTACAAGAAGTAGATAACTTCCCAGAGAAAAAGGTAGCTATTTTAACGACAGGTAGTCAAGGTGAACCGATGGCTGCTCTATCTAGAATGGCAAAACAAGCACATAAACAAATTTCAATTCGTAAAGGTGATACTGTTATCATTGCTGCTTCGCCAATTCCGGGTAATGAAATATCTGTATCAAAAATTATTGATTTGTTATTTAGAGCTGGAGCTGAAGTTGTTTATTACGGCGAAAGAAAAGTTCACGTTTCAGGTCACGGTAGCCAAGAAGAATTAAAATTAATGTTAAATTTAATGAAACCGAAGTACTTTGTACCCGTACATGGTGAGTTTCGTATGCAAAAAGCACATGCGTATTTAGCTGAAGATGTAGGTATTACAAGAGAAAATATCTTTATCGTAGAAAAAGGCGATGTAATTGCTTTTGGTGACGATGAAGCGAACTTAGTCGGTAAAGTACAAGCTGGTAATGTTTTAATTGATGGATTAGGTGTAGGTGACGTTGGTAATATCGTTCTTCGAGATAGAAAGATGTTATCTCAAGATGGAATATTAGTAGTTGTTGTAACACTTGGTAAAGATGAAAAGAAAATTATCTCTGGTCCAGAAATCATTTCACGTGGTTTCGTATATGTTCGTGAATCAGAAGCGTTAATTGAACGATCTACAGAGATTGTACGTATGATTGTTGAGCAGTCAATTAAAGAATATTCGATTGAATGGTCAATGTTAAAACAAAATATTCGTGAATTATTAGGACAGTTCTTGTACGAAGAGACAAAGAGAAAACCTATGATTTTACCGATTATTATGGAAGTATAAAAAAGATTACCCTTATGGGTGATCTTTTTTTCTTTTTAACCCTATCGAATGAAATTTATAACTTAAGAAATAATAGTTATATACGAGTGAAAGGGGATGCGAAATGACAGAACGTGATCGATATACAAATGAAGAAAAAGAAGCTGAGCCAAAAGAAGCTGGAAAAGAGGCTTCAATAGTAGAAAAAATTCAACAGCTTGGACAGACAAATGTACCACAGATGAATGAATCACGTATTCATTGTTTAACGATTATCGGACAAGTGGAAGGTCATGTTCAATTACCGCCGCAAAATAAAACAACAAAATACGAGCATATCATTCCGCAAATTGTTGCGATTGAACAAAATCCAAAAATTGAAGGTTTGCTGTTAATATTAAATACGGTTGGAGGTGACGTTGAAGCTGGACTAGCAATTTCTGAAATGGTAGCTTCACTTTCAAAGCCAACAGTATCTTTAGTTTTAGGTGGGGGACATTCCATTGGTGTACCGATTGCTGTTTCTACTGACTATTCGTTTATTGCGGAAACTGCGACGATGACAATTCATCCAATTCGTTTAACAGGTCTTGTCATAGGTGTGCCACAAACATTTGAGTATTTGGATAAGATGCAAGAAAGAGTCATTCGTTTTGTGACGAAGCACTCGAAAGTAACAGAAGATCGTTTTAAAGAGCTTATGTTTGCGAAAGGAAATTTAACGCGAGATATTGGGACGAATGTAATTGGTGGGGATGCAGTAAAGTACGGTCTTATAGATGATGTTGGTGGTATTGGAAATGCAATTCGAAAATTAAACGAATTAATCGATGTTCGCGCGGAAGGTAGTGCAGAAGGGACAATGTTACAATGATTTTATATACAATTATGCCAGAGCAACTTGTGTATCCGGCCGATTATTCACAATGTGAAAGTCAAAAAGTTGTAAATATAAATGGTGTGGAATTAATGGTTTCTGAAGAGGAACATGGGTGTTATTCTATTGTACGTGTGCTAAGTACGGACCCACTTCACTATTTAGAGTTTGAGCCAGGTCAGAAAATAACCTTTTAGCAAAAAGAAGGATTTTGTTTAGAAGCTATGGTATAATATAAAAAACAAGACGGTTGAGCAGCCATGAGTAGGCTGCTTTCTTCTGTTTATTTAGCATTTTACAAGAAGTGTAAAAATAGAAGATATAAAGACCTGAAAAATAGAGAAAACAGACATATAAATAGAGCGTTTTTAGGAGAGCTTTACTTATATGTAGAACACGAGGTGAAGAAATGGCAAAACAAAAGCAAAGAGGGACGAAGGCAAAGGCAAGACGTACGATAAAGCCAACTTTGTATTATGAAATCGTCGGTTTAACTCTTTTTGCACTTTCAATCATTACGATTTTACAGCTAGGCGTTGTAGGGAAATCGTTTGTGTTATTTTTTCGCTTCTTCTTTGGTGAGTGGTACATAATTGGTGTGTTAGGTGTAATAGCTTTATCGGTTTCCTTTGTTATAAAACGCGGATGGCCGAACCTTTTAAATAAACGGTTAATTGGATTTTATTTAATTGTATTGGCAATATTAATGTTTAGTCATATTACATTATTTAACCTTCTTACAAAAGATGGAGCAGTGCAAAATACTTCTGTTATTGTGAGTACGAAAGATAACTTCTTTCTTGAAATGAAAAAAGGGCCAGATAGCGTTCATTTAGGTGGTGGTATGTTTGGTGCGCTTATGTTCGCGACATGTTACTTCCTATTCGACGAAGTAGGAGCCTATATCATTGGAATTATTTTAGTTATTCTCGGGGTACTCTGTATAACAAATAAACATATTGGAGAAGTGTTAGCTCCAGTTGGTAGAATTCTTAGAAGTCAATTTCAAGTGATACAAGGGGATTATAAAGATTGGAAATCCAAAAGAACGGCTGAACAAACAGAAAAGAAAAAAACAACAAGAAGTACAAGAAGCAAACGTGCTGCAGAACAAGAAGAAGTTATTGAGCCGATGGAAGAAATCCAAATTGATCCGCCAATTATTTCAAATTTCACTGAGAATTATCCTGTAAATGAAGAAGAGGATAAACGAATTGAAGTAGAGCAAGAAGATTTGATCACTTCACCGTTTATTGAAGAGACTCCACCAATTGAAGAATCAAAGAAAAAGCGTGGAGAAAAAATTGTTGAATCGTTAGAGAGTGAAGCGCAAGCACCTCCTATGCAATTTTCAAATGTAGAAAATAAAGATTACAAGCTTCCTTCACTTGATATATTAAAATTTCCAAAGAATAAGCAAGTTACAAATGAAAACGCGGAAATTTATGAGAATGCTCGTAAATTAGAACGTACATTCCAAAGTTTCGGAGTGAAAGCGAAAGTAACCAAAGTGCATAGAGGTCCTGCAGTTACAAAATATGAAGTGTATCCTGATATGGGGGTAAAGGTAAGCAAAATTGTCAGTTTAAGTGATGATTTAGCCCTTGCTTTAGCTGCAAAGGACATTCGTATTGAGGCGCCAATTCCCGGGAAATCAGCTGTAGGGATCGAAGTTCCGAACTCAGAAGTTTCGATGGTAACGCTGAGGGAAGTTCTTGATTCTAAGGCTAATAATCATCCGGAAGAGAAGTTGTTAATTGGTCTTGGCCGAGATATTACAGGTGAAGCTGTATTAGCCCGTTTAAATAAAATGCCCCATTTACTCGTAGCTGGTGCGACAGGTAGCGGGAAAAGTGTATGTATTAATGGTATTATTGTTAGTATTTTAATGCGTGCAAAACCGCATGAAGTAAAATTAATGATGATTGACCCGAAAATGGTAGAGTTAAATGTATATAACGGTGTGCCTCATTTGTTAACGCCAGTTGTAACTGATCCGAAAAAAGCATCGCAAGCATTGAAAAAAGTTGTGAGTGAGATGGAACGTCGTTATGAATT
This sequence comes from Bacillus sp. S71, assembly GCF_016625265.1. NCBI lineage: Bacteria > Bacillati > Bacillota > Bacilli > Caryophanales > Bacillaceae > Bacillus > Bacillus sp. S71. Next base: position 597,346 of record NZ_JACVUW010000002.1, read on the forward strand.
ATTTGCTCATAGTGGTACACGTAACATTGAAGGATACAATGATTATATAAAAGAACATAATAGTCAATCAGAAGCGAAACAACCCGAATTACCGTATATTGTAGTAATTGTGGACGAGTTAGCAGATTTAATGATGGTTGCTTCGTCTGATGTAGAGGATGCGATTATGCGTCTAGCGCAAATGGCTCGTGCTGCTGGTATTCATTTAATTATTGCAACGCAACGTCCGTCAGTTGACGTTATTACGGGTGTTATTAAAGCAAATATTCCATCGCGTATTGCATTCGCTGTATCTTCTCAAACAGATTCTCGTACAATTCTTGACGGTGGTGGTGCAGAAAAGCTACTAGGTCGTGGCGACATGCTGTTTATACCAATTGGTGCATCGAAACCTGTACGTGTACAAGGCGCATTTTTATCAGATGATGAAGTTGAGAGAGTTGTAGAATATGTTATTGGACAGCAAAAAGCACAATATCAAGAAGATATGATTCCGCAAGATGTTCCTGATACGAAGCAGGAAGTAGAAGATGAATTATATGATGAAGCGGTTCAACTTGTAGTGGAAATGCAAACAGCATCTGTTTCTATGCTGCAACGTAGGTTTAGAGTAGGTTATACGCGAGCTGCTCGTCTAATTGATGCAATGGAAATGAATGGTGTAGTAGGTCCATATGAAGGTAGTAAACCGAGAGAAGTACTCATTAATGATGTACAAGAAAAAAGTTCTTAAAAAAAGCCTAATTGTTTTTACAATTAGGCTTTTTTATATAGTGTTTTTGTTATATACTATACTCAGCAATAAAGAAAGGGCTTACATTTATAGGGGCCCTATAGAATACGAATACTTTGAGTATGTTTTATGTAAATGTTCGATATTTAATGCAGAAAAATGTTGGATTTTGTTGACACGTATGAGAGCAAGTGGTAAGATTACTTCGAAAAGAATCACTGCCTCATATAATCTTGGAGATAAGGTCCATAAGTTTCTACCTGGCAACCATGAATTGCTAGACTATGAGGGGAAAAGTGTGTAACAAAGGATGTAAAGGATCTTTGTGCCGAACTTTTTCTCGAAATGAGGAATGTTTATGGTGCAAAGTTTTTTTTATACAGTAAAGAGTGAAAATTTCATTTTAAAAAATTATTATTATTTATTCGACAATTGTGCTTATTTTTAGTGGTTAGTCATTTGTACTATGTTGTAAGTTGAAAAAAGAGAAAAGAAGTCTTACATCAGAGGTCGAATAATTGAAATGCGGGGGAGTCTTATGTCAGTAAAATCCGATAGTCGTCACCTATATTTACGGGTGATTGATCACATCAAAGAAAAAATTAAAGATGGGGCTTATAAAGAACGACAAAAGTTACCATCAGAGTTTGATTTAGCGAAAGAACTTGGCGTAAGTAGAGCGACTTTAAGGGAAGCGTTACGTATTTTAGAAGAAGAAAATGTTGTCATTCGTAGACATGGTGTAGGGACATTTGTAAATGCAAAGCCATTATTTTCTTCTGGAATAGAACAACTTTCTAGTATTACAGATATGATTTCTAGTGTGGGGAAAACACCAGGAACGATCTTTTTATCATCATCTACTACAACTTTAACAGAAGAGGAAAAAGAGAAGTTTAATAGTGAAGATGGTTTTAATGCAGTGATGATTGAACGCGTGCGTACAGCAGATGGGGAACCTGTTGTATATTGTATCGATAAACTTGCAAAAGAAATATTGCCAGATTTATCGGGTTACAATGAGGAATCATTATTAACGGTGATACATAATAACACGCATAAGCGCATAACATATGCGGTTGCTCACATTGAGCCAATTGGCTATCACCCTAAAATCTCACCAATTTTAGAATGTGAGCCTGAAACAGCACTGCTTGTATTAAAACAAATGCACTATGATCAAAATGATGAGCCAATCTTATATTCTATCAATTACTTTAGAGCTGATAAGTTTAGCTTCCACGTATTAAGAAAGCGTATGTAGGTAAGTTCCTTTTTAGGGAGGTGACAGCAAGAAGTAAGGGACAGCAGCGAAAGAATAAATAAATATATATCATTTTTGGAGGGGTTTCTAGTATGAAGAAAAAAGCAGGTCTTTTATTATCATTAACATTAGTAGCAAGTACAGTTTTAGGTGCATGTGGTAACTCGGATAAGGCAAGCGGTGACAAGAAAGACACGAAAGACTTCAAGGTTGGTATGGTAACGGATGTTGGGGGCGTTGATGACAAATCGTTCAACCAATCTTCTTGGGAAGGACTAAAAAAGTTTGGTAAAGATAACGGATTAAAGGAAAAGACAAATTATCGTTACCTACAGTCTGAAAAAGAAGCGGATTATATTCCAAACTTAAAGAAATTTTCAAAAGATAAGTATGATTTATCTTTCGGAATTGGTTATAAATTAGAAGGTGCAATTAAAGAAGTAGCAAAAGAATCTCCAAAACAACAATTTGCAATCGTTGATACTGTAGTAGATGCACCAAACGTAACGAGCATTACATTTAAAGATCATGAAGGATCATTCCTTGTAGGTGCGGTAGCAGCTATGTCAACAAAATCGAATAAAGTAGGATTTGTTGGTGGGATGAAGAGTGATTTAATTAGTAAATTCGAAAATGGATTTAAAGCGGGTGCAAAAGCAGTAAATCCAAACATTGAAATCGTATCTGAATATGCAGAAGCATTTGATAAACCTGAAAAAGGTACAGTTCTTGCATCAGCAATGTATGGTCAAGGCGTAGATGTAATTTATCATGCTGCTGGTGGTACAGGTAACGGTGTATTCACTGAAGCGAAAAACCGTAAGAAAAAAGGTGAAAATGTTTGGGTAATCGGTGTTGACCGTGACCAAAACCAAGAAGGTATGCCTGAAAACGTAACATTAACTTCAATGGTAAAACGTGTAGATATCGCTGTTGAAAAAGTAGCACAAGAAGCGAAAGACGGTAAGTTAAAAGGCGGTAAAGTAGAAGCATTTGGTTTAAAAGATGACGGTGTTGGTATTGCAAAAACAACTGACAACGTGAAAAAAGTTAACCCTGAAATTTTAACAAAAGTAGAAGAGCTTGAAAAGAAAATTACAGACGGTGAAATTAAAGTACCAGCTACAGATAAAGAGTATAAAGAATATGAAGCTTCTCTAAAAAAATAAATAGAGAAATAGCAAAGGTTAGTTCATAGAACTAACCTTTGTATGTATAAAACTTCCGAATTGCTTAATAAGTTAATAGTGTAATAGGGAATGTTCCCTGTTAAAAGGAGGAACACAATGGAATACGTAATTGAGATGAATAACATTACGAAAGTATTCCCAGGCATTGTAGCGAATGATGATATTACGCTGCAAGTAAAGCAGGGTGAGATACATGCTTTACTTGGAGAAAATGGTGCAGGGAAATCCACATTGATGAATGTACTATTTGGTTTGTACCAACCAGAACAAGGTGAAATTAAAATTAAAGGAAAGTCTGTAAACATTACCAATCCGAATGTGGCAAATGACCTTGGTATTGGAATGGTTCATCAGCACTTTATGCTTGTTCATAATTTTACAGTTACAGAAAATATTATTCTCGGAAATGAACCGAAGAAAAAAGGGAAAATTGCTGTTGAGGAAGCTGCTAAAGAAATTCAAAAACTGTCTGAACAATACGGTTTAGCTGTAGATCCATATGCGAAAATACAGGATATTTCAGTTGGTATGCAACAGCGTGTTGAGATTTTGAAAACTCTTTACCGCGGTGCAGAAATTTTAATATTTGATGAACCAACAGCTGTGTTAACACCGCAAGAAATTCATGAGCTAATTCAAATTATGAAAAAGCTTGTGCAAGAAGGAAAATCTATTGTTCTTATTACACATAAGTTGAAAGAAATTATGGAAGTTTGCGATCGTTGTACGATTATTCGTAAAGGAAAAGGAATTGGAACGGTTGACGTTGCAAATACGGATGAAAATAAACTTGCAGAATTAATGGTCGGACGTCAAGTGAATTTTAAAACAGAAAAAATAGACGCGAAACCAAAAGAAGAGGTACTTTCAATTGCAAACCTTGTTGTTCACGATGCACGTCAACTACCTGCTGTAAAAGGCCTTGACTTAACTGTTCGTGCGGGGGAAATTGTTGGGATTGCAGGGATTGATGGAAACGGACAAAGTGAATTAATAGAAGCAATTACTGGTTTACGAAAAGTTGAGTCAGGTTCTATTGCAATTAAAGGGAAAGAAATAACAAATTGGCCTGTTAGAAGAATAACAGAAGAAGGAATTGGTCATATTCCAGAAGATCGTCATAAACACGGACTCGTCCTTGATTTTTCTGTTAGAGATAATATAGTTCTGCAAACGTACTATAAGAATCCGTTTTCAAAGAAAGGGATTTTAAATTTCAGCAAAATTACAGAAAAAGCAAAGGCTCTTATTGAACAGTTTGATGTACGTACACCTAGTGAGCAAACGTTAGCACGCGCTCTATCTGGGGGAAATCAACAAAAAGCAATTATTGCACGTGAAGTAGACCGTGATCCAGATTTATTAATCGCAGCACAGCCAACACGTGGTTTAGATGTAGGAGCAATTGAATTTATTCATAAGAGATTAATAGAGCAAAGGGATAAAGGGAAAGGTGTATTACTTTTATCACTAGAGTTAGATGAAATCTTAAATGTTAGCGATCGAATTGCTGTTATTTATGAAGGGAAAATTGTAGCAATAGTTGATGCGAAAGAAACGAATGAACAACAGCTTGGATTGTTAATGGCTGGAGGAACAAAGAAGGAGCAGGTGGGTACAAATGGCTAAAAAACTTTTAACAGAACGAACGATAAATATTTTAGTCCCAGTACTATCCGTTATTTTTGGCTTACTTGTCGGAGCGATTGTAATGCTAGTTAGTGGTTATGATCCAATTGTGGGTTATAGTGCACTTTGGACAGGGATGTTCGGCAGCGCAAGTGCGATTGGTGAAACGCTTCGTACAATGATACCGCTTATTCTTGCTGGTTTATCAGTGGCGTTTGCATTTCGTACAGGTTTATTTAATATCGGGGTAGAGGGTCAATTGCTAGTTGGTTGGCTTGCAGCGGTTTGGTTCGGTTATGCAGTTTCACTACCAGCTTTCCTTCATATTCCATTATCTATTTTATTCGCAGCATTGGTAGGAGGAATTTGGGGCTTCATTCCTGGATATTTAAAAGGAAAGTTTCAAGTTAATGAGGTTATTGTAACAATTATGATGAACTATATCGCATTATATGTAACATATGACATCATTAAGCGCTTTTTACATGAAGGTAATGATAAAACGTATGACATTAAAGAGAGTGCATCACTATCTTCAGACTGGCTTGCTTCTATTACTGATGGTTCGCGTCTTCACTGGGGAATTATTGTAGCAATATTAATTGCTATTTTAATGTGGTTCTTATTAGATCGAACAACTTTAGGCTACGAATTAAAGTCGGTAGGATTTAATCAGCATGCTTCTCAATATGCAGGTATGAAAGTTTCTCGTAATGTAGTATTCTCCATGACAATTGCTGGTGCATTTGCGGGGATTGGTGGAGCGATGGAAGGATTAGGAACATTCCAGAGTATGACAGCGATGTCTTCGTTTACAGGAGTAGGATTTGATGGGATTGCTGTAGCATTACTTGGAGGGAATAATCCGTTTGGGATAATCCTTTCAGCTTTATTATTTGGTGGTTTGAAAAGTGCTTCCCCTCAAATGAACTTTGAGGCAGATGTACCATCAGAGCTTATTAATGTAATTATTGCATGTATCATCTTCTTTGTTGCATGTAGTTATGTGTTAAGATGGGCGCTTACACGCATGAGCAAGGAGGGGAAATAAATGAGCTTTTTAGATATATTAGCCATTCTTGTGACGGGTACGTTATATACATCGGCACCTATCATTTTCACAGCACTAGGTGGTGTATTTAGTGAACGATCGGGTGTTGTAAATATCGGATTAGAAGGACTAATGCTATTTGGTGCATTTATTGGAGTTGTTACAAACTTATTAATGGGTGATACTTGGGGAACGATGACTCCGTGGATTGCGTTATTATTTGCGGCAATTGGTAGTGGATTATTTGCATTACTTCATGCGGTAGCTTCTATTACATTCCGAGCAGATCAAGTTGTAAGTGGTGTAGCAATTAACTTCTTATCTCTTGGTTTAACGGTATTTGCAATTAAGAAGATTTTTGATAAAGGGCAGACTGACTTTATTCAGTATCGTATTGAAAAGATTGATATTCCAGGCCTTTCGGATATTCCGGTTTTAGGGAAAATATTTTTCTCGAACGTACCAATAACGTCGTATATTGCCATTATTTTAGCATTCGTTGTTTGGTATGTTATTTATAAAACACCGTTCGGTCTTCGTCTACGTGCTGTTGGTGAACACCCAATGGCAGCGGATACGATGGGGATTAACGTATATAAAATGCGCTATATTGGGGTCTGTATTTCAGGAGTGTTTGCTGGAATTGGTGGAGCGATTTTTGCAATGTCAATTTCTAATAACTTCTCAGGGGCAACTATTACAGGACAAGGTTTCTTAGCTTTAGCTGCTATGATTTTTGGAAAGTGGAATCCACTAGGCGCACTAGGTGCAGCTCTATTCTTTGGTTTTGCACAATCTCTTAGTGTAACGGGCGGAACAATTCCTGTATTAGATCAAATTCCAAGTGTTTTATTAACGATATTACCATATGTATTCACAATATTAGCGCTTGTTGGTTTTGTAGGTCGTTCTGAAGCTCCGAAAGCATTAGGAACTCCTTATGAAAAAGGAAAACGATAAGTATTTTATAAGTATAAAAAAGCTCGCACATTAGTGTGGGCTTTTTTACATAGAATATATTTAATACGGAATTTTACTATGTTCCTTACATATTAAAGTTTTTAGAAAGAATCATATGTAAGCATAATAAGGGAGAAAAGTTGATTTTTTATTTCTAAAAACTGTATATTGAAGAGGAATATTCCTATATACGTAAAGGAGGGCTATAAATGAAACTAATGGAACAACAACTACATGAGTTAGGTGGTTTGCGCGTACATATTATTCCGACTGATAAATATAAAACGAATACCTTTGTATTTCGTTTTAAAGCGCCTTTAAATGAGGAGACGGTGACAGAGCGTGCCCTATTGCCATACGTATTGCAAAGTGCGACAGAAAAATTACCTTCTGTAATTCGTCTTCGTCAATATTTAGAAGAATTATACGGGTCTTCTTTAGCAGTAGATGTAAGTAAAAAAGGGGAAGACCATATTATCTCCATTTATGTAGACATTGCAAATGAAGTATATTTACATGATGCACCACCGTTATTTGAAAAAGCGCTTTCTATGTTGTCGGATATTGTGTTACATCCAGCGACGGAGGGGAACGGTTTCCTGCCTTCTATCGTAGAAAGTGAAAAAAGAGCACTGTTACAGAGAATTGAAGCTACTTATGACGATAAAATGCGTTATGCAAACGAGCGTTTAATTGAAGAAATGTGCAAAGTAGAACCGTATCGTTTAAGTGCAAATGGAAAAAAAGAGAGTGTTGCTTCTATTACAAATGAAAGTCTGTATCAATATTATCAAAAGGTGTTAGCGGAAGATGAGATGGATCTATATATTATTGGTGATATTTCAGAAAACGCCGTTGATCTTGTAAGTAAGTATTTTTCTATTTCAGCTCGTCCAGTGAGAGAAAGAAATGTACTCCTTCATAGACGAAATAATGAAGAAAAAGAAGTTGTTGAAAAACAAGAATTAAAACAAAGTAAATTACACATCGGTTATCGTACATTTGTCACATATAAAGATGAAGATTATTTTGCATTGCAATTGTTCAATGGATTGTTTGGTGGTTTTTCTCATTCGAAGTTATTCGTAAATGTGCGTGAAAAAAATAGTTTAGCGTACTATGCAGCATCGCGCTTTGAAAGTCATAAAGGTTTATTATTTGTTATGTCAGGAATTGAAGCGAAAAATTATGAAAAAGCAGTTGAGATTATTAAAGAACAAATGCTTGCGATGCAAAACGGAGAGTTTTCTGAAGAAGAAATACACCAAACAAAAAGTGTCATCCAAAATCAAATATTAGAGGCGATTGATACACCGCGTGGATTTGTAGAAATGCTATATCATGGTATTATTTCAGATCGTACACGTCCAGTTGAAGAATGGCTTACAGGTATAGAAAGTGTGACAAAAGAAGAAATTGTAAAAGTTGCTAAAAATATTGAACTAGATACAATTTACTTTTTACAAGGAACGGAGGGAGAGTAAATGGAGAAAATTATTTATGAGCAATTAAAAGAAACACTCTATTATGAAAAACTTCCTAATGGATTAGATGTATATGTTTTACCGAAACAAGGATTTAATAAAACATTTGCGACGTTTACGACGAAATATGGTTCAGTAGATAATACATTTGTACCATTAGGGAAAGAAGAAATGATTCGTGTACCTGATGGGATTGCACATTTTCTTGAGCATAAATTATTTGAAAAAGAAGATCACGATGCCTTCCAATTGTTTAGTAAACAAGGAGCATCGGCAAATGCTTTTACATCCTTCACACGAACAGCTTACCTTTTTTCATGTACTTCAAACGTAGAACAAAATTTAAATACATTACTAAACTTTGTGCAAGAGCCTTATTTCTCTGAAAAAACAGTTGAAAAAGAGAAGGGGATTATTGGGCAAGAAATTCAAATGTATCAAGATAACCCAGATTGGCGTTTGTACTTTGGGTTAATTGATAGCTTGTTTGTAAAACACCCAATTAAAATTGATATTGCAGGGACAATCGAATCTATTAGTAAAATTACGAAAGATTTATTATATGAATGTTATGAAACATTTTATCATCCGAGCAATATGTTATTATTTGTTGTGGGTGCAATTGATCCAGAGAAAACAATGGATTTAGTACGTGAAAATCAAGCAAAAAAAGATTATAAAAACCAGCCAGAAATTGTGCGTTCATTTGAAGAGGAACCAAATGAGGTAAATGAAAAGAAAAAAATTATTTCAATGCCTGTGCAAACACCGAAATGTTTAGTTGGTATTAAAGCGACTAATTTAAAAGAAAAAGGGCAAGCGCTTTTAAAACAAGAAATTGCGCTTACGTTACTTTTAGATTATTTATTTGGAAAAAGTTCTGTTCATTACGAAGCTTTATATAATGAAGGGCTTATTGATGATTCATTCTCGTATGACTATACAGAAGAAAATAACTTCGGTTTTGCAATGGTTGGCGGTGATACGAAACAACCTGATGAATTGGCAGATCGTTTAAAAGATATTTTATTAAAAACAGATTATGATCAATTAGATGCGGCGGCATTAGAACGAGTGAAGAAAAAGAAAATTGGTGGTTTTTTACGCTCGTTGAATTCACCAGAATATATTGCAAATCAATTTACACGATATGCGTTTAATGAATCTAGTCTATTTGATGCATTGACTGTATTAGAAGGGCTAACCGTTCAAGACTTACAAGAAGTAGCAAAATTATTGTTATCAGAAGAAAAAATGAGTGTTTGTCAGGTGTTACCGAAAAAATAACATTTTAAAGATACCCTCATCTTATCATTGAAAAATTGTAAGATGAGGGTATTATTTAGTTGTGTAAAAAGTGAACTTGTAGAGATAAGAGAGGGAATTTATGAAAAAGTATGCGTTAGTAACTGGAGGGAGCGGAGGGATTGGCTCTGCTATTTCGAAACAATTAATTCAAGATGGATATACAGTTTATGTTCATTACAATAACAGTGAAGGAAAGGTATTGGAATTGCAGAAAGCATGGGGGGAAGTTATCCCTGTGCAAGCGAATTTGGCTTCTAGTGATGGAGCAGAGCAATTGTGGAGACAAATTGAACATCCTATTGATGTTATTGTATATGCAGCTGGGAAGAGTATTTTTGGACTAGTAACAGATGTAACAAACGATGAATTGGATTATATGGTAGAACTTCAAGTGAAGAACGTATATAAATTACTTTCAATGGCACTTCCGCCTATGATTGGGAGGAGAAGTGGTAATATTGTAATTGTTTCATCTATATGGGGACAAATAGGGGCTTCTTGTGAAGTGCTTTATTCAATGGTAAAAGGGGCGCAAAATTCATATGTGAAAGCTTTGGCGAAAGAAGTGTCTTTAAGTGGATTACGTGTGAATGCGGTAGCACCAGGAGCAATTGAAACGGAAATGTTAAGTGTTTTTTCTGAAGAAGATAAAATGGGAATTGCTGAAGATATACCATTAGGTAGAATAGGGTTACCAGAAGAAGTAGCAAAAACAGTTGCATTCCTCGTATCACCAGGAGCATCTTACATAACTGGACAAATCATCGGAGTGAATGGTGGTTGGCACTGTTAAAAATTTCTTACATAAAAAATGAACAGTTGCACAAATTAAGCATGATTTTATTACTCAATAGTGAGGTGCTTAATTATGTCAGTATTAGATAATTTTGATCAGTGGAAGAGCTTTTTAGGAGATCGTTTAGAGCAAGCGCAAGGAAAAGGTTTAGACGGCGGTGCGGTATCAGATATGGCATTTCGTGTTGGCGACTACCTTGCTAATGAAGTAGAAGGACGCAATGACCAAGAGAAATTATTAGCTGAGCTTTGGAAAGTTGCTGATGAACAGGAGCAACATACCATTGCAAACTTAATGGTTAAGTTTGTACAACATAAGTAAAAGTAGAGAGGAGATTCTCCTCTCTACTTTTTTTGTATAATAATTACACAGGATAGATTATACATTTAGCTTCCCTATTAAGGTGAAATCATATAATATAGTACGTAGGTGTAAAGTAAGCAAGGGGAGTGATCTTGGATGATTGAATGGTATTTTGAATATGAAATACATAAAAACCGACCTGGCTTGCTTGGTGACGTTTCTTCGTTAATCGGTATGCTCGGCATTAATATTGTCACAATTAATGGTGTAGATAATGCACGACGTGGGTTACTTCTTATGTGTGATAATCAAGAGCAAATCTCTAGACTTGAATCAATTTTAAATACGATGGATAACATAACGGTAACGAAATATCGTCCGCCCAAGCTAAGAGATAAGCTAGCGGTTAGGCATGGTAGGTACATACAACGAGATGCAGATGATAAGAAAACATTTCGATTTGTGCGTGATGAATTAGGCTTACTTGTAGACTTTATGGCAGAAATTATGAAAAAAGAAGGCCATAAACTAATTGGGATACGCGGAATGCCTCGTGTCGGAAAAACAGAATCCATTGTTGCTGCAAGTGTTTGTGCAAATAAAAGGTGGTTATTTGTATCATCTACTCTTATTAAGCAAACTGTTCGTAGTCAATTAATTGAAGATGAGTATAGCGATGACAATATTTTCATCCTAGATGGAATTGTGTCAACGAAGCGTGCTAACGAAAGACATTGGCAGCTCGTTCGTGAAATTATGAGATTGCCTGCAACAAAAGTTGTAGAACATCCTGATGTATTTGTGAGTCAGTCAGAATACACATTGGATGATTTTGATTATATTATCGAGTTGCGCAACGATTATGATGAAGAAATTCAATATAATTTAGTAGATGAAATTGAGCAAGGTACGCAAAATAATTTCTCTATGTTTGACTTTTAAAGAAATATTGAGGTGTTAGTAGTGACGGAATTGGGACAAAAGCTGAAAGAAGCAAGAGAAGCGAAAGGCTTGACTATTGATCAGCTGCATGAGATTACAAAAATTCAAAAACGCCATTTAGTGGCAATTGAAGAAGGCAATTATGATGTATTGCCAGGAGCTTTTTATGCGCGTGCATTCATTAAACAATACGCAGATGCGGTTGGATTAAATGGAGAGGAACTGCTTGTAGAACATCAGAGTACGATACCACAATCTGAAAAGCGTGAAGTTCCACAAGTATCAACGGGACAAAAAACACAAGAAACAATGCAAAAATCTTCATCATGGCCAATTGCAGATCACATGCCGAAAATCTTAGTTGCGTTGTTAGTAATCGCAGTTGGAGTGGTAATCTGGTTTGTGTTTCAAGCGTTAACTGGAAAAGATGATGAAAAAGTTCCGAGTGCTCAAAGTGAGAAAATTGAAGTTCAAAAAGCAAAAGATTCTCCGTTAGATACGAAGAAAGATGAAGCGAAAGCGGAAGAGCCAAAAAAAGAGGAACCAAAGAAAGAAGAACCAAAGAAAGAAGAGCAACCAGCACCACCAACGGGACAGCAAGAAGTGAAAGTAGTTGGAACAACTGGTAAGGTATCTACTTTGGAAATTCATAATAATAAAACGTTAGAATTGGAAATCATAGCGAAGGGTACAAGCTATGTAGATGTTAAAGATGATGCGGGTAACGAAATTTTAAACACTACAGTACAAGGTGGTCAAACAGAAAAACGTGATGTATCAACATTAAAAGAAGTACGACTTAATATTGGAAATGCAACGAATGTTGAAGTTAAACTGAATGGCCAAGTGGTTGCTTTCCCATTGGACCCAGAAAAAGAACTTCACCAAAGATTGGTGATAAAAAACCAAGGGATAGGGCAACCTGCACAATAACAGTCATCGCTTCGATGACTTTTTTCAATGAACAAATGTTTTTGATATGATGGAGGAATAGCTGTGAATTTACCAAATAAAATTACAATATCTAGAATCTTCTTAATTCCAATTTTCATGGTAATTATGTTAGCGCCCTTTAATTGGGGTTCATACACAATTGGTGATGTTGATTTACCAATTCAACATTTAGTGGGGGCACTTATCTTTATCGTTGCTTCAGCTACAGATTGGATTGATGGACATTACGCAAGGAAGTATAATCTTGTAACGAACTTAGGAAAGTTTCTTGATCCGTTAGCTGATAAATTACTTGTTTCAGCAGCACTTATTACATTGGTAGAGATGCGATATGTACCGGCTTGGATTGTTATTGTAATTATCAGTCGTGAGTTTGCTGTAACAGGTTTACGTCTTGTACTTGCTGGAACAGGGGAAGTAGTTGCGGCAAATCAGCTAGGGAAAATTAAGACATGGACACAAATTATTGCGATTGCAGCATATTTATTACACGATGTACCTTTAAATTTAATCCATATTCCAGTTGCGGATATCTTCATATGGATTGCATTAATCTTTACTGTTATTTCAGGATGGGATTATTTCTGGAAAAATAGAGCTGCATTTGTAAACTCAAAATAGAAGTTTGTGGGGGAATTGGGATGAATGCTGAGATTATTGCGGTTGGAACTGAATTATTACTTGGACAAATTGCAAATACAAATGCCCAGTTTTTATCTGAAAAGTTGGCTTCAATTGGAATTAACGTGTACTATCATACTGTTGTTGGTGATAATAATAAGCGACTGCAAAAGGCAATTGAAGCTGCGGAAGAACGTGCTGATATCCTTATTTTTACAGGTGGGTTAGGGCCGACAAAAGATGATTTAACGAAAGAAACAATAGCGACTAGTTTAGATGAAAAGCTTGTGTATGATGAAAAGGCATTAGCCTTAATAAGTAATTACTTTAAGCGTACAGGCCGTGAATTTACGGAGAATAATAAAAAGCAAGCGCTCGTTTTAAATGGAGCAACAGTATTTGCAAATGACCACGGTATGGCGCCGGGTATGGGGGTAAATAAGAACGGAAAAGTTTATATTTTATTACCAGGGCCGCCAAAAGAAATGAAACCAATGTATGTAAGTTACGTAGAGCCTTTTTTACGTAATTTTACAACAGGAGAAAACATTTATTCACGTGTGCTTCGTTTCTTCGGTATTGGGGAGTCCCAATTAGAGGTGAAAGTTCAAGATTTAATTGATGGACAAACAAACCCAACAATTGCCCCGCTAGCAAATGATGGAGAAGTGACATTACGTTTAACTGCTAAGCATCAAAATGTTAGCGAAGCGGAGAAACTAATTCAACATGTGGAAGATTTGATTTTAGAAAGAGTAGGAGAATTTTTCTACGGATATGACCAAGAATTTTTGCATTATAAGGCAATCGAGTTATTGAAGAGAAAAGGGTTAACTTTAGCATGTGCAGAAAGTTTAACAGGTGGTCTTTTTGGAAATCAAGTAACTGAAAATGCTGGTGTTTCTTCTGTATTTAAGGGCGGTGTCATTTGTTATCATAATGATGTGAAGCAACATGTTTTACGTGTGCCTGAAGAAGTATTGCATACTGATGGTGCAGTTAGTAAGGAATGTGCTCGTTATCTTGCTGAAAATGTTAAGGATTTATTAAAAGCGGATATCGGAATTAGTTTCACTGGGGTAGCAGGGCCAGATGCGTCAGAACAGAAAGAGCCAGGAACAGTATTTGTTGGATTAGCGATTAAAGGTGAACAAACTGCAGTCTTTCCTCTTAATTTAAGTGGAAGTCGTCAACAAATTAGAGAACGATCAGCAAAATATGGATTTTATCATTTATATAAAAAGCTAGAAGAGATATAAGTCTCTTCTAGCTTTTTTTATAGTTAAATTCCGTATTTGTGTGATGGAAAATAAAAAAATCGAATAAATGTTCGATTTTTGTTGGCAAATTGAATTGAAAATAGGTATAATAAGATTAGCAATTCAGTTAAGGAGGAATTTTGAATGAGTGATCGTCAAGCGGCATTAGATATGGCGTTAAAACAAATAGAGAAGCAATTCGGTAAAGGTTCAATTATGAAATTAGGAGAACAAGCGGAACGTAGAATTTCTACAATTTCAAGTGGTTCTTTAGCACTTGATGTGGCGCTAGGGGTAGGCGGATACCCACGTGGCCGTATTATCGAAATTTACGGACCTGAAAGTTCAGGTAAAACGACAGTTTCATTACATGCAATTGCAGAAGTACAACGTCAAGGTGGACAAGCAGCATTCATCGATGCGGAGCACGCAATGGATCCTGTATATGCACAAAAATTAGGCGTTAACATAGATGAATTACTATTATCACAGCCTGATACAGGGGAGCAAGGATTAGAAATCGCAGAAGCACTTGTACGAAGTGGTGCGGTTGACATTATCGTAATTGACTCTGTAGCAGCTCTTGTACCGAAAGCAGAGATTGAAGGAGACATGGGTGACTCACACGTAGGTTTACAAGCACGTTTAATGTCACAAGCACTTCGCAAGCTTTCAGGAGCAATCAACAAATCAAAAACAATTGCAATCTTTATTAACCAAATTCGTGAAAAAGTTGGGGTTATGTTCGGAAATCAACTACAAGTTGCTTAATCGAAAAGATTAAGGAGTTTACCATGGGTTTCCCTTGCTAGTGATAGCATGTTAAAAAACCTTGTGAACCTTATTGCCTAAGGGTGTAACTATCCATATAGTTGCTAACGGTGAAGCCCACCATTATTTAGGGTAATACCGTGCCAAGCTCCATAGTGATATGGGGAAGGTGTAGAGACTACCGAAAAGGACTTTTAGTTAACTGAGTAGGGTACGGCAGATGATAGGCTACTGCTGGAAGTGCAAGGCTCTCTGTAAAGAGATGAAGAGATAGTCCAGACTATAGAGATGGAAAATCTATAGATAGTGCCAGAAACAACTCCAGGTGGTCGTGCGTTGAAATTCTATTCAACTGTCCGTCTTGAAGTGCGTCGTGCGGAGCAATTAAAGCAAGGTAACGACATCGTTGGTAATAAAACAAAAGTAAAAGTAGTGAAAAATAAAGTAGCGCCACCATTCCGTGTTGCTGAAGTTGATATTATGTACGGAGAAGGTATTTCAAGAGAAGGTGAAATCTTGGATATGGCTTCTGAGCTTGATATCGTTCAAAAGAGCGGTGCTTGGTATTCTTATAATGAAGAACGTTTAGGACAAGGTCGTGAAAATTCGAAGCAATTCTTAAAAGAGAATACGGACTTAAGAGAGGAAATTGCCTTCTTTGTTCGTGATCATCACGGAATTGGTGAAGATTCTGGTGTGGAAGACACGGAAGATTCAACTCTTCAAGATTAAAAAATAAAAGACACGGGTCCCGTGTCTTTTATTTTTTTACCTTCTATTAAAGGGGTATCTATCGTAGTGGTTAAAATATTTTTTTGACTCAAATGGGATGTGTAAAGAGGAATATTCATGCGTTTTAAGGGAATAAAATGGTATTTACTAAGGTTTTCCAGGATAATATGCTATCAATTTTTCAAATTCAGATAACATTCAGGACTGAAGGTAAAGAAAGTAAAAGTAGACAACGCTTGACAATGAAAATTACGATAGATACAATGAGAATGTATATTTTTTCTTATATACGATATACTCTTCTCAAGAAGAGAAGTAATATTCGGAGTAAGGTTTAAAACTTACCGAAATAATAATATGACATTTTAATTGTGAAATGAAGAAAGTCCCTTAAAAAAGCGGGACGACGGTCTTTGCTGTATGTTGTAATTTAATGTACATGCCGACAGTCTTTTTTCATTCATAGCAAGGGGAGGTGAAATCATGAGTAGTACAGTTTGGATACTCATCTCCATTTTGCTTGCAACAACAGTCGGTGCAGTTGTTGGCTTTTTTGTTCGAAAGTCTATTGCTGAAGCGAAGATTAATGGTGCGGCTAATGAAGCGAAACGTATTCTAGACGAAGCGAATCGTGAGGCTGAAGCACTTAAGAAAGAAGCGCTTTTAGAAGCAAAGGATGAAATTCATACACTTCGTACAGAAGCTGAATTAGAAATTCGTGACCGTAGAAGCGAATTACAAAAACAAGAAAATCGTTTAATGCAAAAAGAAGAGAACCTTGATCGTAAAGACGAAACGCTCGATAAACGCGAGCAGCAGTTAGAGAAGAAAGAGGATTCTCTTGTAGCGAGACAACAACAGATTGAAGAGTTGGAAAGCAAAGTGGGAGAGTTAGTTCAAAAGCAACAAACAGAATTAGAGCGCATTTCCAATCTGACACGCGAACAAGCGAAAGCAATTATTCTTGGTAAAGTAGAAAATGAAGTTTCTCATGAAATCGCTGTTATGGTAAAAGAAAGTGAAGTTCGCGCGAAAGAAGAAGCGGATAAGAAAGCAAAAGAGATTTTATCTCTTGCAATGCAAAGATGTGCAGCTGATCATGTTGCTGAAACAACCGTTTCGGTTGTAAATCTTCCAAATGACGAAATGAAGGGACGTATTATCGGGCGTGAAGGTCGTAATATTCGTACGTTAGAAACGTTAACGGGTATTGACTTAATTATCGATGATACACCAGAGGCGGTAATCCTTTCTGGATTCGATCCAATTCGTCGTGAAACAGCTCGTATCGCTCTTGATAAACTAGTACAGGACGGACGTATTCACCCAGCGCGTATTGAAGAGATGGTCGAAAAATCAAGACGTGAAGTGGACGAGTATATTCGCGAAGTCGGAGAGCAAACAACGTTTGAAGTGGGTGTTCACGGATTACACCCAGATTTAATTAAAATTTTAGGTCGTTTAAAATACCGTACAAGTTATGGACAAAACGTCTTAAAACACTCTATGGAAGTTGCATATTTAACTGGACTTATGGCAGCAGAGCTTGGCGAGGATGAAAAACTAGCAAGACGTGCTGGTCTATTACATGATATCGGAAAAGCGATTGACCATGAAGTAGAAGGTAGCCACGTTGAAATTGGTGTTGAACTCGCAACGAAATATAAAGAGCATCCTGTAGTTATAAACAGTATCGCATCTCACCATGGTGACACAGAACCAACTTCTATCATTGCAGTTTTAGTTGCAGCAGCAGATGCTTTATCAGCTGCAAGACCGGGAGCTCGTAGTGAAACGCTTGAAAACTACATTCGTCGTCTTGAAAAGTTAGAAGAGATTTCAGAGTCTTATGAAGGCGTTGAAAAATCATTTGCAATTCAAGCAGGACGTGAAGTTCGTATTTTGGTAAAACCAGATACAATCGATGATTTAGAAGCTCATCGTTTAGCTCGTGATATCCGAAAACGTATTGAAAATGAACTGGATTACCCAGGACATATTAAAGTAACTGTTATTCGTGAAACACGTGCAGTGGAATACGCAAAATAAAGTGGTGAAACACCACTTTATTTTTTTGTGTTGGAATTGGATAAAATAAAGACAGTTAGTTATATAGCGTAAAAGTGAAACAAACTTATAATAAACATATTATAAGGAATTTCCTTAATGCTATAGCAATAAAAAATGCAGTACATAGAAAGGGTAAGACATATGAGAATATTATTTGTTGGGGATGTAGTAGGATCTCCTGGTAGAGGTATGATTCAACAATACGTACCGGCATTAAAGAAAAAATATACACCTACAGTAACAATCATTAATGGAGAAAACGCAGCAGGTGGCCGTGGGATTACAGAAAAAATATATCGAAACTTTTTAGAATGTGGGGCGCAAGCAGTTACACTTGGAAACCACGCTTGGGATAATCGTGAAGTATTTGAATTCATCGATGATGCAAAATATCTTGCAAGACCAGCTAACTTCCCAGAAGGAACTCCAGGAAAAGGACTTATCTTTGTGAACTGTAATGGAACAGAAGTTGCAGTTATTAACTTACAAGGACGTACTTTCCTTCCTCCGATTGATTGTCCATTCCGTAAAGTGGATGAATTAATTAATATTGCGAAAAAACGTACGAATATTATCTTTGTTGATTTCCATGCGGAGACTACAAGTGAAAAACAAGCGCTAGGTTGGTATGTAGATGGACGCGCTACAGCAGTAGTAGGTACGCATACGCATGTCCCTACAGCGGATAACCGTATTTTACCAAGCGGAACGGCATATATTACAGATGTTGGGATGACAGGGCCATATGATGGAATATTAGGTATGGACCGAGAAGCGGTATTGAAGAAGTTTTTAACGAACTTACCGGTACGATTTGAAGTAACAAGTGGTAGAACGCAATTAAGTGCAGTGTTAATTGATGTGGATCCAAATACAGGAAAAGCAAAGAAAATTGAGCGCATTTTAATTAATGACGATCAACCATTTTTTGAGTAAATTTCCGTTAAATTTTAGATAAGTTATTATATTTTAATTTTTTAGAAAAATTACGAAAATTTAGCAGGAATACGCGCCATTCCTCGTGAATATAAGTTAAAGTGAAATAATTGCTAATACTTTTTAAAGAAACGAGGAGGAAACGCGGAATGGAAATATTAAAAGTTAAAGCAACGTCGGTCCCTAATTCTGTAGCTGGTGCACTTGCAGGTGTTATTCGCGAACGCGGAACAGCAGAAATTCAAGCTATTGGTGCAGGTGCATTGAACCAAGCGGTAAAGGCAGTAGCAATCGCAAGAGGATTTGTAGCGCCTAGTGGTTTGGACCTGATTTGTATCCCAGCGTTTACAGATATTATGATTGATGGCGAAGAGCGTACAGCAATAAAATTAATTGTAGAACCTCGTTAAGTTTTAAACAACCTGTTTGCAGTATGCAAACAGGTTGTTTTTATAATGGAGGAATGAAAATGAAAATTTTTGATGCTCATTGTGACGTGCTTCTTCAGTTATGGAGTGCACAAGGGAAAAGGAATTTTAACGATGATTCACAATTACATATTACATTTGAACAGTTAAAGAGAAGAAAAGGAAGTATACAATGTTTTGCTATATATGTACCAGAAACAGTGGCATATGAAAACCGATTTGAAGCAGCATTACAAATGGTAGATATTTTTTATAATGAAATTTTATCCCTACCAAGTGTAAAGTTTATTCAGACACAAGATGATATTAACATGTTAAAACAGGACGAGGTTGGAGCGATATTAACACTAGAAGGATGCGAAGCAATTGGAAAAGAAGCAATGAAATTACGGTTGTTGTATCGCCTAGGAGTACGTTCTTTTGGACTAACATGGAATTATGCTAATCTCTTAGCTGATGGTGCGCTAGAGACACGTGGGGCGGGTTTAACGAATTTTGGTAAACAGGTTGTACAAGAACTGAATGCGCTACATGTATGGACTGATGTGTCTCATCTAAATGAAAGAAGTTTTTGGGATGTTATAGAGATTGCAAAAAATCCTATTGCTTCCCACTCAAATTGTATGAAACTTTGCGAGCACCCACGTAATTTAAACGATGAACAACTTAAAGCTCTTATAAAGAAAAATGGCATGATCGGTGTCACTTTTGTACCGCAGTTTCTAACAAGTGAAAGGCAAGCAAATATAACTGATATCATAAAACATATCGAATATATTTGCTCGCTAGGTGGAGAAAACAATATAGGGTTTGGTTCAGATTTTGATGGGATTGTAGATACGGTTGTCAATGTATCTGCCTATGGAGATTATGAAAATGTCATGAATGAGCTTTATAAATACTATGCTGCATCTACTGTAGAAAGATTTTTATATGATAATTTTGTTGAACATATGAGTTTTTAAGTTTGTGGTTTAAAATTCAGAAAAATTAAAATTAATTCATTTGATTTTATTGCTTTTTTTAAGACCTAATACTAGAATGAAAAACAAAATAGCTTTATACTAAAGATTCAGGGAAATCAGAAGAGGCATAATTTGCGTCCGTTGTAGTTTATTTGCATAAAAAATGCTAAACTATTACTGTAAAAAAATACACTACAATGAATGCAGCCAAAAGGGGTGTAGGAGATGATTAGTCAACTTTCATGGAAAGTTGGAGGCCAACAAGGTGAAGGAATTGAAAGTACAGGAGAAATCTTCTGTATTGCATTAAACCGATTAGGATATTACCTATACGGTTACCGCCACTTCTCATCACGTATAAAAGGCGGCCATACAAATAATAAAATTCGTGTAAGTACAACAGAAGTACGCGCGATCTCAGATGATTTAGATATTTTAATTGCTTTTGACCAAGAAACAATTGATTTTAACTTCCACGAACTACGTCCAGGTGGAATTGTAGTTGCGGATGCGAAATTTAATCCAACAATACCCGACAATACAGATGTAAATCTATATGTGATACCGTTTACAGATATTGCTTCAGAATTAGGCACATCATTAATGAAAAACATGGTCGCTGTTGGAGCATCAAGTGCAGTATTAGGATTAGACGAAACAGCTTATTTAGATGTTGTTGAAGAAATCTTTGGTCGTAAAGGAGAGCAAGTCGTTCAAAAGAATATGGACGCAATTAAACGCGGCTCTCAATATATGAAAGAATTACTAGGTGAGAAAGTAAACATGATGCAGCTTGAAAAAGCTGATGGTAAAAAACGCATGTTTATGATTGGAAACGATGCAATCGCATTTGGTGCGGTAGCTGGTGGTGCTCGTTTTATGTCAGCATACCCAATCACACCTGCATCAGAAATTATGGAATACTTAATTAAAAAATTACCGAAAGTCGGCGGAACAGTAATCCAAACTGAGGATGAAATTGCAGCTTGTACAATGGCAATCGGCGCAAACTATGCTGGTGTTCGTACATTAACTGCATCTGCTGGTCCTGGTCTGTCATTAATGATGGAAGCAATCGGTTTAGCAGGTATTACAGAAACCCCATTAGTAATTGTTGATACACAACGTGGTGGTCCAAGTACGGGATTACCAACGAAACAAGAACAGTCTGACTTAATGGCGATGATTTACGGTACGCATGGTGAAATTCCAAAAATCGTAATGGCGCCAAGTACAGTTGAAGAAGCTTTCTATGACATTGTAGAAGCATTTAACTTATCTGAAGAATATCAAGTTCCTGTTATTTTCTTAACAGATTTACAGCTTTCGTTAGGAAAACAAACAGTAGAACCACTTAAATTAGATAAAGTGGAAATCCGTCGTGGTAAGCTTGATTTAGAAGCAGAATTACCAGAACGTGAAAATAAAGCATACTTCAAGCGTTATGAAGTAACTGAAGACGGCGTTTCGCCGCGTGTTTTACCTGGTATGAAAAATGGTGTTCACCATGTTACAGGTGTAGAACATGATGAAACTGGAAAGCCATCGGAATCAGCAATAAACCGTAAAGATCAAATGGACAAACGTTTCCGTAAAATGGAGAACTTGAAGTTTAATACCCCTGTTTATAAAAATGTTAAGCATGAAGAAGCAGACGTATTGCTTGTTGGATTTAACTCAACTCGTGGTGCGATCGAAGAGGCAATGACGCGTTTAGAACAAGAGGGTATGAAAGTAAACCATGCTCATGTGCGTTTAATTCACCCGTTCCCAACAGCTGAAATCGATCCACTTGTGAAAAAGGCGAAGCGTGTTGTAGTAGTAGAAAACAATGCAACAGGTCAACTTGCTAACATTATGAAAATGAATCTTGGTAATGGTGAGAAAATTTCTAGTCTTTTAAAATATGATGGAAACCCATTCTTGCCGAAAGAGATTTACAACGAATGCAAAAAAGGGGTTGTATTAAATGGCAACATTTAAGGACTTTCGTAACAGTGTAAAGCCAAACTGGTGCCCAGGTTGCGGAGACTTCTCAGTGCAAGCTGCAATTCAACGTGCAGCAGCTAACGTTGGCTTAAATCCAGATGAACTTGCTGTTATTTCTGGTATCGGCTGTTCAGGCCGTATTTCAGGTTATATTAATTCATATGGTGTGCATAGTATTCATGGTCGTGCCCTTCCGATTGCACAAGGTGTGAAAATGGCAAATCGTGATTTAACAGTTATCGCTTCAGGTGGTGACGGTGATGGATTTGCGATTGGTATGGGACATACAATCCATTCTATTCGTCGTAATATCGATATTACGTACATCGTAATGGATAACCAAATTTACGGATTAACAAAAGGGCAAACTTCACCACGTAGTGAAGCTGGATTTAAAACGAAAAGCACACCACAAGGTTCAATTGAACCATCACTAAATGTAATGGAAATGGCTTTAACAGCTGGTGCGACATTTGTGGCGCAAAGCTTTTCGAGTGATTTAAAAGAATTAACACAAATTATTGAAGCTGGTATTAACCATAAAGGATTTTCATTAATTAACGTATTTAGCCCATGTGTTACTTACAATAAAGTAAATACTTACGATTGGTTTAAAGAGAATTTAACGAAACTAAGCACAGTAGAGGGATATGATCCATCTAATCGCATGATGGCTATGCAAACGTTAATGGAAAATAACGGTTTAGTAACAGGTTTAATTTATCAAAATACTAAGCAACCATCATATCAAGAACTTGTTAAAGGCTATAGTGAAGAGCCTTTAGTGAAATCTGATTTAAATATGGATCAGAAAATGTTTGATGAGCTTGTTGCTGAATTTATGTGATGTAAGAAGAGGAGGTTGCCGATTTGGCAACCTTTTTTATGTGCAAAAAATATAGGGTAGTTTTATTTACTTAGAAAATTCAGAATGGTAAAATAATATGTAAATCGTTGTATGAAAATGGCAAGTTCATTGCTTATGAAATGTAAGATAATAAAGGGCCTCTGGATTGTTAAAATTGGCGAAACACGTCATACTATGGTAATGTTTATAGGGATAAAGCAATATGCTTTTTGGTAGGACAATAAGAAATGATAAAAAGGGAATGTCTATTTGCGTGGGGAAGACTTCATTCTTATGAATGATTAGATTGATTACTCAAGTTTCAAAGGACAAGTTATCTCCAAGCTATCTAACCATTTTTGAGGTGAGTCTAAGCGCATTAAAATGGACTATAGAGTGTGTATAGTTAAGGGTGAAAGGAGATTACCGATGAACGAGCAACAACGATTAGCAAGTCAACAAGCTAATTCCTCTACGAAAAAAGAAGAGAAAGATTATAGTAAATACTTTGAAAGTGTATATCAACCACCTTCCTTAAAGGATGCGAAAAAGCGCGGGAAAGAAGAAGTTAAAATTGAACGGGATTTTGGCTTACCTGAAGAGTTTCGCAATTTTGGTACAGGCCGAAAGTTCTATATTCGTACATATGGTTGTCAAATGAATGAGCATGATACGGAAGTAATGGCAGGTATTTTCACAACGCTTGGATATGAACCAACTTTTTCAACTGAGGATGCAGATGTAGTTTTATTAAATACTTGTGCGATTCGTGAAAATGCTGAAAATAAAGTGTTTGGTGAACTAGGCCATTTAAAGTCACTAAAACGAAGAAATCCGGACCTTTTAATTGGTGTATGTGGTTGTATGTCTCAAGAAGAATCTGTTGTAAATAAAATTATGCAAAAAAATCAGCATGTAGATATGGTGTTTGGAACGCATAATATTCATAGATTACCGTACATTCTAAAAGATGCGATGTTCTCGAAGGAAACGGTAGTTGAAGTTTGGTCAAAAGAAGGGGACGTAATTGAAAACCTTCCGAAAGTACGCCGTGGTGATATTAAAGCTTGGGTAAATATTATGTATGGCTGTGATAAGTTCTGTACGTATTGTATTGTACCGTATACACGAGGAAAAGAGCGAAGTAGACGTCCAGAAGATATTATCCAAGAGATTCGTCACTTAGCTGCGAATGGTTATAAAGAAATTACATTACTTGGACAGAACGTAAATGCATATGGTAAAGATTTTGAAGATGTAAAATACGGTCTTGGTGATTTAATGGACGAACTTCGTAAAGTTGATATAGCCCGTATTCGTTTTACAACGAGCCATCCACGTGATTTCGATGATCACTTAATTGAAGTACTTGGCAAAGGTGGCAACCTAGTAGAACATATCCATTTACCAGTTCAATCTGGAAGTACAGATATGTTGAAAATTATGGCGCGTAAATATTCGCGTGAGCATTATTTAGAACTTGTAAGAAAAATTAAAGAAGCAATTCCAGATGCAGTATTAACAACAGATATTATCGTTGGTTTCCCAAATGAAACAGATGAGCAATTTGAAGAAACGATGTCGTTATATCGTGAAGTAGGATTTGATACTGCCTTTACATTTATTTATTCTCCTCGCGAAGGTACACCAGCTGCAAAAATGAAAGATAATGTACCGATGGAAGTAAAGAAAGAACGTCTTCAACGCTTAAATACACTAGTAAATACGTTGGCAATTGAAAAGAATAGTCGTTATAAAGGTCAAATTGTAGAAGTGTTAGTTGATGGGGAAAGTAAAAATAATCCGGAAGTACTTGCAGGTTATACTCGTACGAATAAACTTGTAAACTTCGTTGCTTCAAAATCTTTAATTGGTCAGCTTGTGAAAGTAAAAGTAACGGAAGCAAAAACTTGGTCTCTTAACGGGGAATTAGTTGAAGAGCCGATTGAGGTGAAATAATAGATGAAAGTATATTCGAAAGATGACATTGTTGAACAAGCGAAAGAATTAGCAAAAATGATTTCTGAAACAGAAGAGGTTGATTTTTTTAAGAAAGCAGAGGCGCAAATTCATAAAAATGAAAATGTAAAGCGCGCAATTGATGAAATTAAAGCACTGCAAAAACAAGCAGTAAACTTGCAACATTACGGGAAATGGGAAGCTTTAAAAAAGGTAGAAGCTGAAATTGATGCATTGCAAGATAAGTTAGACAGTATTCCAGTTGTACAAGAATTTAAATCTTCACAAACATATGTAAATGACTTATTACAGTTAGTTGCTAGTACAATTTCTAACAACGTAACAGATGAAATATTAATTTCAACTGGTGGCGATGTACTTAAGGGTGAAACTGGCGCAGCGGTAGAAAGTAAAAAAGGAAATTGTGGTTGTTAAAGAGATGTCATATTGACATCTCTTTTTTTTAGTTGATTAAACGTAAGTTCTTCTCAAAAAAAGAATGACACATTCCGCTATTGTCACGCATATGATTAAGTGAATAGTGATTGAGGAGGGTTACGAATGTCCGAATTTAGAGAGATTATTACAAAAGCAGTGGTTGGAAAAGGACGTAAGTATACAAAGTCAACGCATACATGTGAATCGAATAATGAACCAACAAGTATTTTAGGGTGCTGGGTAATTAACCACTCGTACGAAGCAAGAAAGAATGGGAAGCATGTGGAAATTGAAGGTTTCTATGATGTGAACACTTGGTATTCATTTGATGGAAATACAAAGACTGAAGTTGTAACAGAACGCGTGAACTACACGGACGAAGTCAGCATTGGTTATCGTGATAAAAACTTTTCTGGTGACGATTTAGAAATTATTGCTCGTGTTATTCAGCCACCAAATTGTTTAGAAGCGCTGGTATCACCAAACGGTAATAAAATTGTTGTAACTGTAGAACGTGAATTTGTAACAGAAGTAGTTGGAGAAACGAAAATTTGTGTAAGTGTAAATCCTGAAGGCTGCGTAGAATCAGATGATGATTTCCAAATTGCTGATGATGAATTTGAAGAATTAGATCCGAACTTTATCGTTGATGCAGAAGAAGAGTAATAGAAAGCTAGGGAGAAGTTCTTCCTAGCTTTTTACTTTACATAAGTGGCGCTGAATGAACATGATTCTTTATGAAATATGTTATAATGAAGATAGACTCCTGAAATAGGAGATATGGATGTCCGTGAAATGTGACATATATGAAAATTGATTACTATGTAAGAATTATGGAGGAAAAGTATGACGCAATATACCCCTATGATACAGCAATATTTAAAGGTTAAGGCAGACTATCAAGATGCCTTTTTATTTTTCCGATTAGGCGATTTTTATGAAATGTTCTTTGAAGATGCCGTTAAAGCAGCTCATGAGCTTGAGATTACATTAACGAGCCGAGATGGTGGCAGTAGTGATCGTATACCGATGTGCGGTGTACCCCATCATGCAGCTAAAAACTATATTGAACAACTTGTTGAAAAAGGATATAAAGTTGCTGTTTGTGAGCAAGTGGAAGATCCAAAAACAGCTAAAGGTGTAGTGCGCCGTGAAGTAGTACAACTAATTACGCCAGGAACGATGATGGAAGGGCGTACAATTGATGAGAAAGAAAACAACTTCTTAGCCGCATTAACACATTTTGAAGATGGATCATATGCTTTAGCTTGTAATGATTTAACGACTGGACAAAATACAGTAACGTTATTGACTGGTTCAGTAGAAGATATTTTATTGGAAGTGTATGCAACTGGTTCGAAAGAAATTGTTGTAGATTCTTCATTTTCTAAAGATGAATTAAATAAATTAACTGAAACGTTAAAAATGACAATTTCATATGAAGATGCAACGGCAATTCCTGAAGGATTAGAACATCTTGTGAAAAATGTTTCGCAAGCAAAGTTAATTAAAGCAATTGGACGCTTATTTAACTATGTGATAAGAACGCAAAAACGTTCATTAGATCATTTACAACCTGTAGAAATTTATTATACGAATCAATTTATGAAAATTGATGTGCATTCAAAGCGAAATTTAGAGCTGACGGAAACACTTCGAACGAAAGAAAAAACAGGATCATTATTATGGCTATTGGATAAAACAAAAACAGCTATGGGTGGTCGTATGTTAAAACAGTGGATGGAACGTCCACTTATTCAGAAAGAAAAAGTTGAAGAGCGTTTAGAAATGGTTGAAACATTTGTAAATGATTACTTCTTACGTGAAGATTTAAAAGAAAAATTAAAAGAAGTATATGATTTAGAACGTTTAGCAGGAAAAGTTGCATTTGGTAATGTCAATGCAAGGGACTTATTACAGTTAAGACGATCTTTACTTCAAGTGCCAGCTATTTTAGAAGCGATTAGTTTGTTAGATAATGCTTATGCAGCAAGGTTAATTCAAGGAGCGGATCCATGTGAGAGCTTAACTGAATTACTAGGAAGAAGTATTCAAGAAAACCCACCGCTTTCTATTAAAGATGGAGATATTATTAAAGACGGTTATAATGACAAGCTTGATCAATATCGTTACGTTAGTAAAAACGGAAAAACGTGGATCGCTGAGCTTGAAAAACGAGAGCGTGATATTACAGGAGTTAAATCGTTAAAAATCGGGTACAACCGTATTTTCGGCTACTACATTGAAGTGACGAAGGCGAATCTTGCAGCACTTCCAGAAGGCCGCTACGAACGAAAACAAACGCTTGCTAATGCTGAACGTTTCATTACAGATGAACTGAAAGAAAAAGAAACGTTAATTTTAGAAGCAGAAGAAAAAATTGTACAACTAGAATACGATTTATTTACAGCGCTTCGTGAAGAAGTAAAAGTATTTATTCCGAAATTACAACATTTAGCAAAAGTAATTAGTGAATTAGACGTACTGCAAAGTTTTGCGACAGTTAGTGAAGAAGAACAGTTTGTAAAACCTGTACTAACAACGAAGCGTGAAATCTTTATTAAAGATGGTCGTCATCCTGTCGTTGAAAAAGTATTGAACGGGAAATTGTATGTACCGAATGATTGTATTATGCCAGAGAAGATGGATGTCTTTTTAATTACAGGACCGAACATGTCTGGTAAAAGTACGTATATGAGACAATTAGCACTTGTAACTGTTATGTCGCAAATCGGTTGTTTCGTACCAGCAACAGAAGCAGTATTACCTGTATTTGATCAAATCTTTACGAGAATTGGTGCAGCGGATGATTTAATATCAGGTCAAAGTACATTTATGGTCGAAATGTTAGAAGCGAAAAATGCAATTGCAAACGCATCAGAAAGAAGTTTAATTTTATTCGATGAAATTGGACGAGGTACATCTACGTATGATGGTATGGCACTTGCACAAGCAATCATTGAACATATTCATGACCAAATTGGTGCAAAAACGTTATTCTCTACGCATTATCACGAATTGACTGTGTTAGAAGAGAGTTTAGATCAACTGAAAAATGTACACGTTTCAGCAATTGAAGAGAATGGAAAAGTAGTATTCCTTCATAAAATTCAAGATGGAGCAGCTGATAAAAGTTACGGAATTCACGTTGCGCAACTTGCAGAGCTTCCAGATAGCTTAATCGCCCGCGCGAAAGAAGTGTTAGCACAACTAGAAGGACAGGAAGAAATTATTATTCCAAAGCGTGTAGAAGTAAAGGTACAAGAAGTTGTTCCAGAACCTGTAGTTGTAAAAGAAGAACCGGCAGAAATACAAGAAAAGAAAGAAGAGACTGAAGAAGAGTCACAACTATCTTTCTTTGGAGGAGACCAATCTTCAAAAAAACAAGACAAGCCTGTGCTTGATCAAAAAGAAAGCGCAGTACTTGCGCAAATTAAAAAAATTGATTTACTTGATATGACACCTTTAGAAGCGATGAACGAATTGTATCGCTTACAGAAGAAGTTAAAGAAAGGATGAGTAAGTAGATGGGGAAAATTCGCAAACTCGATGACCAACTCTCTAACTTAATTGCGGCAGGGGAAGTAGTAGAGCGCCCTGCTTCAGTCGTAAAAGAACTTGTGGAAAATTCTATCGATGCGAATAGTACATCTATTGAAATCCACTTAGAAGAAGCTGGGTTATCGAAAATTCGTATCATTGATAACGGTGATGGTATTGCAGAAGAAGACTGTATTGTCGCTTTTGAACGCCATGCGACGAGTAAAATTAAAGATGAAAACGATCTGTTTCGCATAAGAACACTCGGTTTCCGCGGTGAGGCATTGCCGAGTATTGCCTCTGTTAGTGAATTAGAATTAATTACTAGCACAGGTGATGCGCCTGGTACACACCTCATAATTAAAGGTGGAGACATTATAAAACAAGAGAAAACTGCGAGCCGAAAAGGAACAGATATTACAGTACAAAACTTATTCTTTAATACACCAGCGCGTCTTAAATATATGAAAACCATTCATACGGAGCTCGGGAATATTACAGATATCGTGTATCGTATTGCAATGTCACATCCAGAAGTATCGTTAAAACTGTTTCATAATGAAAAGAAATTGCTTCATACATCAGGTAACGGTGATGTAAGACAAGTACTTGCATCGATTTACAGTATTCAAGTTGCGAAGAAGCTTGTTCCAATTGAAGCTGAATCTTTAGACTTTACAATTAAAGGCTATGTAACATTACCAGAAGTAACGAGAGCATCTCGAAATTATATGTCAACGATCGTAAATGGTCGTTACGTTCGAAACTTTGTACTAATGAAAGCAATTCAGCAAGGATACCATACATTACTGCCAGTCGGCCGGTATCCAATTGGCTTCTTATCTATTGAAATGGATCCAATGCTAGTTGACGTTAACGTACATCCAGCGAAGTTAGAGGTTCGTTTTAGTAAAGAACAAGAATTGCTAAAGCTGATCGAAGAAACATTGCAAGCTGCATTTAAAAAAATACAGCTCATTCCAGATGCAGGCGTAACAACGAAGAAAAAAGAAAAAGACGAAAGTGTGCAAGAACAGTTCCAGTTTGAGCATGCGAAGCCGAAAGAACCATCTATGCCGGACATTGTTTTACCAACTGGCATGGATGCAAAACAAGAAGAACCGCAGGCTGTGAAACAGCCAGCGCAGCTTTGGCAACCGCCGAAACAAGAATGGCAACCACCACAGTCGCTCATAAGAGAAGAGCAAAGTTGGCAACCATCCACTAAACCGATAATCGAAGAACCAATTCAAGAAGAGAAATCGTGGGACAGTAATGAAGAGGACTTTGAACTAGAGGAATTAGAAGAAGAAGTTCGGGAAATAAAAGAGATTGAAATGAACGGGAATGACTTACCACCACTTTATCCAATTGGACAAATGCATGGAACATATATTTTCGCTCAAAATGATAAAGGCTTATATATGATTGACCAGCATGCCGCGCAGGAACGTATTAATTATGAATACTTCCGTGATAAAGTAGGAAGGGTAGCGCAAGAAGTACAAGAGTTACTTGTACCGTACCGTATTGATCTATCTCTTACTGAATTTTTACGTGTCGAAGAACAGTTAGAAGAACTAAAAAAAGTCGGGCTATTTTTAGAACAATTCGGCCATCAATCCTTTATCGTCCGCTCGCATCCAACATGGTTCCCGAAAGGACAAGAAACAGAAATTATCGATGAAATGATGGAGCAAGTTGTTAAACTAAAAAAAGTTGATATTAAAAAGTTACGTGAAGAAGCAGCCATCATGATGAGCTGTAAAGCGTCCATTAAAGCGAATCAATATTTAACGAACGATCAAATATTTGCCTTACTGGAAGAATTACGTACAACAACAAACCCATACACATGCCCACACGGAAGACCGATTCTTGTGCATCATTCTACTTATGAGTTGGAGAAGATGTTTAAGAGGGTTATGTAGAGTGAATAAAATTACTTTTCAAAAGGGAGCAACATTTACTGTTGCTCCCTTTTAATATGTAGATTTAATTGTTAAACGAAAATAAGGTGGAGTAATTTTGCAGTTTATTTCTTGGTTGCGTTAGCTTAAATTTATCTATGTATAAAAAAGCGCTGTATACAGCACTTTTTAAAATGTGCATGAATTGTATCATTACTAACTAAATAACTATGCATGGTCGAATGTTGCTTCTTATTTGGCTAATTGTTATAAAGGTCTATACAATTACTTATTTTTATTATTATTAATTTTTTCAGTGTATAGAACTTGCTCTTTATAGTGCTTCTTAATTGGGAAGTTATGTGTACCTGTGCCGTTCTTGAATTTTTTATCAATGGGGTTCTTTAGAGGAACTGTTGTAGTTTCAGTAAATTCATATGGGTAATTTATTTTAGATTTATCTTCAAACATGAAAATGCCTCCTTTTAGGATTTCCTAAATTCTTTACTATAACATGATATGCATATAGATATTTTTTGGACTAGTTATTTATATAGGTTAATGGAATTTAATTACATAACTACTGAAACATTTTAAAGGAAAACAATTTGAGAAAGAAATGGTATGAATAGCTGTTGGCTCTTATTGTTTTTTTGTTTGACAGCACAGTGAATTATGTATATAAATTCAATATATATTGTTTTTTATAATATGGTTTATATGGGGTTTTCCTGATAATATAATGTGGAATATTATAGTGTTATTAGGTTATTAGGAACATTTAATGCTGTTTCATAACTGAAAGGGAATTGAAAAAAAACTGAAACTTTTCTCATAAAAATTCAATCTAACTTGAAAAATGAAAGGAAAATGAAATTTTCCAAAAGATATTCTTTGTTAAGATAAAAAGCATACATACAAAAAGTATTGACATATCTTAAAAATGTATTTTCAAGATATAGTGGGGGAAAAGATGAGATTAGAAAAACAATTAATAAAAAAGATGTATTATGAAACATTCCTAATGGAGAATGAAACAAAACCAACTCTTGACGTACTTGGACAAGCTTATGTAAACGAAGAAAAAAATGAGATTTCTGATGGGTCTTATATTCGTTTTGCACAAGGTGAATTTTATTATCGTCATCAAGATTTTGAAGCAGCTATTTTTAAATGGGAGAAGGTTAGTAATGAATTAGCACCATGGGCACAAAAAAATATTGCGGATGCTTATTTCGAACTTAATCAGTTATCATTTGCTGAAAATATTTATACTTCTATTACTACTGATAATAAAATATTGATGACCGAAATTAGACTACAATTACTTTCTCTTTACATTGAGCAAAATAATTTTGACTCAGCTTTCGGTGTTATTAAAGAAGCAGTTTCTTTAAATCCTGATTATCCGAATGTCACAAAAATTGCCCGTTCCTTTTATGAGGAACAGCAAGATTTTGATAGTGCAGTAGAGCTTGCTGTGAATGAGTTAATTCGCATAGAATCGTATCCTTGGTTTGAGGTGTTAAAAGGATATATCGATAAAGGGTTTACTAAACATATTTCACCAGACTATTTTTATGATGCATTAGCTACATTAAATAATGTAGATCAAGTACAATTTACGCAAATGGTTTCATCACTCTGGAACAGTTATAAAAATGAAAAAAATTACTTATTGTGGCTTAACACAATAAATGAATTTTTCTTACATATTGAAATACATTCGTCCGATATATGGAACAAAGTTTCTGCTCTTTACGAAGAAACGTACTTTGCATTAATTCAAGGTCAATATACGCTTAGACAATTAAACGATATCATACCAAATCTGTTAGCAAATTGGTTAAAGGTAGTCAATCCATCTTATGCTGTATTTCCATCTGCAGCTGTATTGGCATGGGATGAGATTTTCCCTTCCAAAATAGATTCAGCAAATATAGAACATGCAGAAAACTTATTGTCACATTCTATTAATCATGTAAATGGCTTAGAGTACAGCTTACATCTTTTTGAATCTATTACACAATGGGCACAAAAGCACAATATAGAAATAGGTCACCGATTTAAATGGCTAGTTGACGAGCTCGCAGATTTAAGAACAAATCGTATTTTAGTAACGGGAACTTCAGGAAACGGAAAAACTACATTTATTAACTCTATATTAGGAGAAAATATATTAGAAAAATCAATTTCAAATGTAGTAGTTTTAAAAAATGATGCTCATATAGAAATAAACGCTATAACAGACTCAGCAATTACAACAACGGAAGATGTCTCTGATTACCATAATATGATGTCTCAGCACCATCAAACATATAGAGATAGAGCATGTGTTGAATTTAAATTACCATGCAGATTTTTAAATGAAAATAAACTTACATTTGTAGTGACACCTGGCTTTAATAGGAATAACGACACTAGAGATGAGATATTCGAATATTTAAATTCTGTAGACGAATTACTGTTCGTATTGAATGCGGATTCACCTTTTACTGATAAAGAACGTGACATTCTATTAAGTATTCAAGAACATACGCCAAATTTACAAATTCATTTCTTACTAAATAAAATCGATAACATTTACAGTGAAGCAGAAGTGAAAAGGGTATTACATGATACGGCAACGAGAATAAACACATATTTCCCGCATGCGAGAATTTTCCCTTATTCTTCGTTATATACAAGTAGTCAACAATTAAATGATTTAACTGAGTTTATTCATTTTAACTTTAATCATAAACATATAGATGCAGAACGTACTGAAAAGTTATTATATTTCATTCGAAAAACAATTACATATCTTTTGGATAAACGTGTTGAGAAAGAAAACAATCTAGTGGATGCTATTAATTGGAATGAAGATATGCTAGTGAAACTAAACGGTAGCATTAATAACCTTACTGCATTTGAGCGGGAAAAAATTCATCTCATTACACAATCATATCGTTCAATGAAAACTGAAATTACAAATGATCTTACTGAAAATATTCCGAAGATATTAAAGAGCTGTTCTAATTTAATTAGTGAAGAAAGTGATTTCGGGCACATGGATACGGAACTAAATAAAGCAATGAATGAAAGAGTGCATAAATATTTAGAACAAACTGTATTACCTAATCTTGCTCTTTCTATGCAAAATTGGATTGCAACTTCTAATAATGAGCTTCTTCAAAGTCAAACGTATTTAGAAGAACTTAGTGAAGGGCTTAATTCACTATTTGGAGAAAATAGAATACAGTTAGAATGTGACTTTAAAGTGCTTGATGACTGGCGCAGAGATACTGACAGGATGACGACTAGAATACAAATGGATGAAGTAAATATTTTACGTCGATTTACGCCAGCACAATTTTTACTGAAAAGTGCCGGTAAATTATTTGGAGTTCTTCCTAAAAATAAATCTATGCTATATAACAAATACAAACAGTATGTAGAAAATGAAGATTATACTGAGGTAACGGCTTCTATTATGAAGAAATTTTTCTTGCAATTTGAGCTGTTTGAAAACACACAAGAGCGAGATATTAATATATTCTTTAGGAATCCATTTAACTCCTTAAAGCAAGCTGTAGAAAACACGCATATAGAAATACAAGAAAAACAAGAGATATTACATAAGATGAAATCAAATCCTGAAATCTATCATGATTCTATCATGCTCTTTGAATTGAGATTGCGTCAATGTGAAGTAATTTTAAATATTGGTAATGATAATACCTATACGGATGTAGCTTTAGAAACAAGCGTAGAATAAAAGTAAAAGGGAGCAACTGTAATAAGTTGCTCCTTTTTCATATATAGATTATTTTTCTGTTTCTTTAATTTTAGTTTGTACTTCGCCAGTTTTAATTTTATTGCTTTCTGAGAAGCGTAATAAATCGCCTTCAATAATTTTGTCAGACATTCGTAATTCATTTTGGGCACGTTTAATGAGGGCTTGAGCTTCTTTTTTTGGTAAATCTACAATTTCACCTGTTATACGGTCGTAGAAAGTGTTGTTTTTGTATGCATACTTATCTGTAATGAAGCTACCATCACGTAAAACAACAAAGCCAGTATATTCATCTGAAAACATATCATGGCCAAAACGAATATCATTCGTAGAATCAACACCTAATAAATTTAGAATAGTAGGTTTCATATCGATTTGTCCCGTAGGCTTTGAAATAGTTTGACCTTCTGTTTGTCCAGGAATATGAATATATAAAGGCGTACGTTGTAAATTTAAAGTATCAAATTCTGTTATTTGATCTTTTTCTAAAAACTGTGCCATTGCACGATTATGTTTTTCGGAAATACCATAATGATCACCGTATAACACAATAATAGAATCATCGTAAAGCCCCTCGGCCTTTAGACGTTCAATAAATTTTTTAATTGATTCGTCTAAGTAACGTGCTGTTACGATGTAACGATCAAATACGCCATTACCAGAGTTGTATGGTTCAATGAATTTTGTATCTTCATCATACGTAAATGGATAATGGTTTGTTAAAGTAAGGAAACGAGCATAGAATGGTTGATTAACAGTTTTTAATATATCTACTGATTGATCAAAGTATTCGATATCTTTTAATCCCCAATTTAAATTTGTTTCTGGTGTAATTTTGTAATCAAGCTCATTATAGTAACGATCATAACCAAGAGCAGAGTACATGATATTACGATTCCAAAATGTTGCGTTATTCGCATGGAATACAGAAGTGAAATAACCTTGCTGACGTAAGATTTCTGGAGTCGCAGTATAATCATTGTTACCGTGTGTGAAGAATACAGCCCCTCGATTTAATGGATACAACGACGTATCGATTAGAAATTCAGAATCGGATGTTTTCCCTTGACCAGTTTGATGGAAAAAGTTATCAAAGTAATAACTTTCATTTATGAATTCATTTAGGAATGGTGTAACTTCTTGCCCATTGACTGATGCGCCTATTAAGAAGGTTTGCAAGGATTCAAGAGTGACGACAATTACATTTTTTCCTTTCGCTGTACCAAACATATTAGGGTTTGGCTCGCTTTGGTTTGCTTTTACGTAGTTTTCAGTTTCTTGTAATTTACTACTATCAGCAAGCGCTTTTTGTGAACCGGCTTTTACTTGCAGTGTTAAGTCATATACTTGGTGAGTATATAGGCCTAAATTTTTGACAAGCATTACTCGGTCGAATGATCTCGTTAATAATTCAGGGCGCTCTTTTTCTGCAAGATGTAGATTCGCAAAGAATACACCAATTGTTAAAAGAAAGTATAACAAGCGTGTAGAATGAGTTACACGTTCTGTTTTAAAGACCAATGATTTCTTTTTTAATAAAATAAAGAAGAAAACAATGTCTACGAATGCGAGTATAATTTTGTAGTTTAATATTTCTATAATACTGCCGCCTAATTGTCCAAAGTTTGAGGTTTGTCCAAGTACTGGTAATGTAACGAAATCACTATAAAAATCATAGAACATTACATTTCCAACGAGTACGATTGTTAATAAGAAATTAATACATAGCGCTATATAATTTCGCTTTTCACCAGTTGCAAATAATGCTAATCCAACAAATGCTAATGATGCGGCTAGAGGACTAATAAACAAAATAAGCTCTTGCGTTGAAGACTCGATTTTTAAATCAAAACTGAATCGCGTAATAAGATATGTTTTTAACCATACTGCTAAAGCCATTATTATAACAAAGCTTATATTTTGCATTTGTAAATTTATTTTATTCTTCATTTTTACACCTTCTTTATACAATTTATTTAACTGAAGTTATATATTATGTTTTTATAACTATTAGAGTATAATGAACCATTTAGACTCTATTTTCTAAAGGGAATAATTTGAAGTATTCATATACATACAATGGGGATTTTTAAAGCGTAGTAGCATAAATATAACTCTTTTTGAGAAACGGGCAGAACAAGTCATAGTTGTAGTGAAATTGACTTATAGACATCCTACCATATTAAACACTATGATGATGTTACAAAATATCGAACAAATGAAAGTGAAAATGGATAGAGACTTTTAAAACTGTTGACATTCAATTTATTAGAATTGAATACCAACAGTTTTAAATATGTAGTTATATTACATATGTATCTTGTAAAATTCCGATTTTTTGTCGGTTAATCATTAGCCGGGAAGGATAGGAGGGCTTATTAATATATTTTTACTATATAAGTAAAGTGTTTTGAAATTAGGAATATTTGACTAGAATCTTAATGATAGAAATTAAATGTCAGATAAGTACTTTCCAACATATAGACCACTTGCAGCTGCTTGAGATAATGAGTGCGTAACGCCTGAACAATCTCCAATTAAAAATAGCCCATGTATACTAGTTTCAAAATGATTATTAATTTTTATCGTAGGAGCATAGAACTTTCCATCAATTCCATATAGTAAAGTATGTTGATCAATAGGTTCTTGTATAAATTGTTCTAAACGTAATAAAAATTCTTTGAGCCCTTCAATATATAATTGAGGAATTTCTTGATTCAAATCTCCATAATCCCCCTGTAGTGTAGGCTGTATACGGCTATGTTCCATGCTGTTTTCCGCTGTAGGTTGTTTCTTTAGTAAGTCCTCTAAGCGCTGTATAACAATCCGATCTCGTCCTTGGTTAATGCCTTTAATAATTGAACTTGCGTATACATTTGCTTCTTTGAGAGTAGGAAAATAGCGAGGAATAAATAAAGTGAAATTTAAATTAGAAGTGCCAGTTCCTTGTTCTCGAAAATTTTGACCGTCAGGCATAACTAAACCTTCTTCGTACTTTCGAATGATGCGTCCTTTTGGATTCATACAGTAAGTAGTTGCTATGAAATGCTCACCTTGATAAGAAAGTTTTGTTTCAAAAGTATCTTGTAATATAGAACGTAATTGATGTTCTTTCATTTCTACTCTAATTCCTAAATCTACACGTGTTTGCTCCTGAGAAATATTTAGGGAACTGCACATTTCTTTTAACCAATCGGCCCCAGAGCGCCCAGTTGCAAATACTAGTTGCTTAGTTTGAACTGTTCCTTGATTTGTATCTATTGTAAAATGATCTTCCTGTTTCAGAATATGTTGTACATCTATATGAAATTGGATCTTTATTTTCGTCAGTAAAAATTCATAGAGCTGCTGAAAAATGTTACTGGAAAGTGTAGTACCAAGATGTCTTACTTCTGTTGTTAGCATTTGTAAACCACACGCTTCAGCTCTCTTAGTGAGACTTGAATTTTCAGTAGAATATTTTGAAATCGAACTTCCACCAAACTGACATAGAATTTCATCTACTTCAGCCATGAGTTGTATAAAACCCTCTTTACCGACTTTTTTCTCAAGTTCTCCGCCAAATCCGTTTGTATAATTAAATTTCCCTTCAGATTTGCCTAAACCACCAAACCCGAAATATTTATCACATGTAGTACAATTACACACTTTTCCTTCGTCTAAAGGACAATGGCGATCTTCTAGCGCTTTACCTTTATCAAGAATTAAAACTTTTTTGTTACTTTTAGCTAGTGAATAAGCCATAAAAATGCTACTTACTCCAGCGCCGATAATTGTAACATCATACATATTCTTTCACCTGCTAACGAATAGTTTGTTTTTTATTTTTCTAGTGTATAACAATTTTATGAAGGTAAGAAATAGCTTTTATTAATAAAGTGGGAGTTTTTGAACTTGATGCTTTATTAATTTCTCCGAGTGGTGGAGTAAATACAAAAATTTTTATTTGAAAGAAGAAATAGTTTAAAAAATCACTATGTCATATGATTAATAACATCTTACATATAAAAAAACAGACCTTTTAAGTGAAGAGGCCTGTTAATGATTTTAAATCTTATTTAGCAAACACATGGTTACCAATTACTGCTACTGTTTGACGTGTCGTAATCCACTTGTCCGTTGATGTTTTTGGATTGTAGAAATAAATCCAGTCTGAATCTACTCCA
The DNA here is from genome assembly GCF_016625265.1 of Bacillus sp. S71. Classification (NCBI taxonomy): domain Bacteria; kingdom Bacillati; phylum Bacillota; class Bacilli; order Caryophanales; family Bacillaceae; genus Bacillus; species Bacillus sp. S71. The sequence continues at coordinate 636,366 of NZ_JACVUW010000002.1, forward strand.
TTTGTGGAGATAGCCTCTTCTACAGCCATTTTTGCTTCTGCACTTGCAGGTTGATTAATTCTTCCATCTGTAATAGGAGTAAATGCATATCCGTATTTAATAGGTTCATAAATAACGCCTGTTATTGTATTTGGAAAACCTTTTGCATTTACACGATTTAGTATAACTTTGGCTACTGCTACTTTTCCTTTATAGGATTCGCCACCTGCTTCAGCGGTAACTAAGCGTGCCATTAAGTCTTTTTCTTTTTGTGAAATACTTGAGTTGATTTTTAAATGTTGTCCTGTATAAAGCTTGTTTCCGACTGTATTGTTCATTTGTTTTATAGATTGGACAGTGACATTGTAACGCTTTGCTATCGTTTCTAATGAATCTCCCGGTTGTACTTGATAAATAATTTGTTCAGAAATGTTCGCAGGCTTGGCGTTTTGAGGAACAGTGATTTCATTTGATTTCACGGACCCTGGAATATGTAACTGTTCGCCAATAAAGGTTTTATCGTTTCCTTTATTATTAGCCTGTTTAATGGATTGTATTGAAACTCCGTATTGTTTACTAATGCCCCAAAGTGTATCGTTCTTTTTTACTGTATGAATGGTAGAAGCTTCAGCTGTACTTTGACTACATACGAATGTAATTGCGGCCGCAGATAAAGGAATTATATGTTTTATTTTTAGTAATTTCATTGTAAATCCTCCTAAGAAAAAATTAAGGTGAAACGATTAAGTAATGTAGTTTGAAATGTGTATATGCGTAATATATTAATGTAAGTATATTAGCACATATAAAATAAATAATCACTATAAGTTTCATATTCGTTTAGTGTAGAGTCAGAATATGAAATATTGCATATGAAAATACATTGAAGTTCATATTTCTGATTACTATAATCTATTTAGTAGAAAGGGAATACGTTATAGAATTAATCATTATAGATTAATATAATGATTAATAATTATTAATAGGAGGATTGATGTAATGAAAATATTTCAAAAAATGTGTGCGTCAACTGTAATCATTACAACACTTTTAGGAACAGGAGGCACTATCAATAGTGTATATGCTGATTCTATAGAACAGCAGAGTAAATTAGGGATAGAACAAGAAACAGATAAGCAAATCATTGTAAAATTTAAAGCGGATTTGGATTTGCCATATGAAGATGGTATTGAAAAACAAATACAATCTCAAACGAATGATAAAGTAATAAAAGATCTTTTGACAGAATATCCAGATGTAACATTTACTCGTTTATTCACATCTGTAAGCCCGGAACAAATACAAAACCTTGAAGTGAAAGCACCTAATCATGTATCTACAAGTCTATTAAACTACTATATTCTTCAAAATCAAAATAGTGGGTATGAAGAAGAAATAGTAGATAAGTTAAAGGCATCTTCTTTAATAGAAGATGCGTATATGAAGAAACAAGAGAAAATAATGCCACCTGAAGTGCAATCATCAAGTGTAGCTCTTAATCCTAATAACAATCCTAGATTTAAAAAACAAGGTTATCTTGAAGCAGCCCCATACGGTATTAATGCGCCTTTCGCCTGGGGAATTCAAGGCGGTAATGGAAATGGTATTACTTTTGTTGATATGGAATACGGATGGCTATTAAATCATGAGGATTTATTACATCAAAATATTGAATTAATGTCTGGAAGAAATATAAATCAGCATGTCGGTCATGGGACGTCTGTACTAGGAATTGTATCCTCTGAGGACAATGAAGTCGGGAATATTGGGATTGCGCCAAAAGCGAAAGCAAAGGTTATCTCTCAAATAAGAGATAACGGACAGTATAATACGGCTGATGCAATATTAAGCGCTGTAAATCAGTTAGAAGCTGGGGATGTTTTATTATTAGAGGCGCAAGCATCCTTTGATGGATATGGTGATAAATATTTACCTGTTGAAGTACAACCAGATATTTTTGATGCAATTCGTGCTGGTACAGATAAGGGAATTGTAATTATAGAGGCTGGAGCAAATGGGTGGAATGATTTAGATCAGTTCAAAGATAGAAAAGGTAAGCAAGTCTTAAATCGTAATAGTAAAGATTTTAAAGATTCGGGTGCAATTATGGTAGGAGCTGGCTCTTCATCTTTCCCTCATGAACGTATGTGGTTTTCGAATTATGGAAGCCGTATTGATGTGTACGGATGGGGAGAAAATGTAGATACAACTACAGCCGAGCAAAGTAGAAGTGCTGTAAATCTTTATACTTCAAGCTTTAGCGGAACATCTAGTGCCTCGCCAATTATTGCTGGGGCAGCGACTTTAGTACAAAGCATTGCTAAAGAAAATTTAGGACAACCATATAGACCAAGTGAACTAAGAGCAATATTAAGCAACCAGAGCACAGGAACAAAATCTAAAGATCCATATGCAGATAAAATTGGCGTTTTACCAGATTTGAAGTCTATACTAGTAAACTTAGGTTATGAACAAAGAAAACCAAACGGTGGGAATGAGTTACAAGTAACAGAAAATGAACCAAACAATGAGCCTAGACAGGCAAATAAAGTTAACTTTCATACACCGGTGAAAGGAACGCTACATAATAGTGATAGAGTAGATGTATTTACTTTCCAAATTGACTCACCGGAAAATATTAATATTTCTCTACTAAATGAACAAAATATCGGAATGACATGGGTACTTCATCATGAATCAGATTTAAATAACTATGTAGCATATGGTGAAAATGAAGGAAATGTAGTTAAAGGAACTTATAATGCAAAGCCAGGGAAATATTATTTATACGTCTATAAATATGAGAATAAAGATGGTTCATATGTATTGAACATAAAATAAGCAAAAGGAACTTCAGATGAAGTTCCTTTAAATTTTTCTAATTTAGTATATGTGAATGATTTTTTAACTTTACTTCTATGCAATATTTCATATTGATGAAATGTTATTTATTTTTTATGAACTAGCTTATATTATATTCAATAAGTTTGATGTAAAAACAGAAAAAGTGAGGGATAATAATGAGCAATAAGAAGTTAATTTTGAAATTATTCATATGTAGTACAATATTTATCACATTTGTATTTGCTTTACATGATAAGAGAGTAGTTGCAGCTAGCTCTGTTAATGAGCTTGAAAATTGGTCAAAATGGATGCAACCTATACCTGATAATATCCCGTTAGCACGAATTTCAATTCCAGGAACACACGATAGTGGGACGTTCAAGTTGCAAAATCCGATTAAGCAAGTGTGGGGAATGACGCAAGAATATGATTTTCGCTATCAAATGGACCATGGAGCTCGCATTTTTGATATAAGAGGACGTTTAACAGATGATAATACGATAGTTCTTCATCATGGGCCATTATATCTTTACGTAACACTGCATGAATTCATAAATGAAGCGAAACAATTTTTAAAAGATAACCCGAGTGAAACAATTATTATGTCTTTAAAAAAAGAGTATGAGGATATGAAAGGGGCAGAAGGTTCATTTAGTAGTACGTTTGAAAAAAATTATTTTGTTGATCCTATCTTTTTAAAAACAGAAGGAAATATAAAACTTGGAGATGCTCGTGGGAAAATTGTACTACTAAAAAGATATAGTGGTAGTAATGAATCTGGAGGATATAATAATTTTTATTGGCCAGATAATGAGACGTTTACCACAACTGTAAACCAAAATGTAAATGTAACAGTACAAGATAAATATAAAGTGAATTATGATGAGAAAGTAAAATCTATTAAAGATACGATGGATGAAACGATGAACAATAGCGAGGATTTAAATCATCTATATATTAATTTTACAAGCTTGTCTTCTGGTGGTACAGCATGGAATAGTCCGTATTACTATGCCTCTTATATAAATCCTGAAATTGCAAACTATATAAAACAAAAGAATCCTTTGAGAGTGGGCTGGGTAATTCAAGACTACATAAATGAAAAGTGGTCACCATTATTGTATCAAGAAGTTATAAGAGCGAATAAGTCATTAATAAAAGAATAAAGATGATGAGAGTAAGAAGCGAGAAAATATATCGCTTCTTTTTCTTTTCCAATAGCCAACAATAGAAATTGTACTTTTATAATAGAAAAAAATAAAAACATAAGATATAATCATACATATAAAATTTGTACCTATAAATTTTATATGTATGAATGAATTTGATTTATTGTAATGAAATGGAGGTATATACTATGAAGTTTCCACATGATTTTTTATTCGGAGCTGCTTCAGCTTCTTATCAAGTAGAAGGTGCATGGAATGAAGATGGAAAAGGTGTTACGAATTGGGACGAGTTTTCAAAAATTCCTGGCAAAACATACAATGGAACAAATGGTGATGTAGCTGTTGATCATTATCATCGATATAAGGAAGATGTTCGCTTAATGGCTGAGATGGGATTAGAATCGTATCGTTTTTCTATTTCTTGGGCGAGAATATTGCCGACTGGAGATGGAAAGGTAAATGAAAAAGGGATTGAATTTTATAACAACTTAATTGATGAATGTTTAAAATACGGGATTGTGCCGTTTGTCACTTTATATCATTGGGATTTACCATTACCGTTAGAAAAAGATGGTGGATGGACGAATAAAAGAACAGCAGAGGCTTTCGTAAAATATGCAGAAACTTGTTTTAAGGCATTTGGTGACAGAGTTAAGCATTGGATTACTTTTAATGAGACAGTAATGTTTTGTGGATTAGGTTATTTAAAAGGTGCACATCCACCAGGAATCCAAAATGATGTTCCAAAGTATTTTCAAGCGACTCATTATGTATTTTATGCACATGCGAAAACAGTTGCGGTGTACAAGCAGCTGAAACAATATGGTGAGATTGGGATTACACATGTTTTCTTACCTGCTTATAGTGTGGATGATCAAAAAGAAAATATACGAGCAGCAAATCATGCGAATGAATATGAAACGTATTGGTATTATGATCCAATTTTAAAAGGCGAGTATCCGTCTTATGTTGTACAACAATTAAAGGAAAAAGGGTGGACTCCTAATTGGACGGTTGAAGAATTAGAAATCATTAAACAAAATGCAGAAGAAAATGATTTTATTGGCTTGAATTATTATCAACCAATACGAGTAGAAAGATACGATATGGATATAAAGAGTGAGGGACATTCTCGAGAAAACTCAACGCTTGCTCCAGGTAACCCTTCTTTTGATGGTTTTTATCGAACAGTTAAAATGGATGATAAAACATATACAAAATGGGGATGGGAAATATCTCCCGAAGGTTTCTTAGAGGGATTGCATATGTTGAAAGCGCGTTACGGTGACATAAAGATGTATGTAACGGAAAATGGACTTGGTGATGAAGATCCAATCATTGACGGAGAAATTGTAGATGTTCCGAGAATTAAATTTATTGAAGCGCATTTAAAAGTAATGAAGCGTGCAATTGAAGAGGGAATTAACTTAAAAGGTTATTATGCATGGTCAGTGATTGATCTTTTAAGTTGGTTAAATGGATATAAAAAGCAATATGGCTTTATTTTTGTCGATCATAATGATAACTTAAAACGTAAGAAGAAACTTTCGTTTCATTGGTATAAACGTGTGATCGAAACGAGAGGGGAAGAGTTATAACAGATAAAAGAGTATTTTAGGAGAAAGTGTATGAGTGCAAAGTATAAACAAATTGCAGATGTGTTAGAGCAAAACATTCGAGATGGGCTTTTTAATGAAACGAAAAAACTACCTACAGAAGAAGCGTTGATGAATCGATTTGAAGTAAGCCGTAATACGATACGTAAAGTAATTAGTCAGCTTGTGAATAGAGGTTATATTTTTCAAGTGCAAGGTAGTGGCATGTTTTTACGCGAAACTTCTGTAACAGATTACATTAATTTAGGAAGTTTACGTGGATTAACGAAAAATCTTGTTTCACAAAATATTGAAACGAAAGTGTTAGAGCTTGAAGTAATAGATGCGGACGAAGAGATAGCAAAGCGGATGCAATGCGAAACTGGAACTAGGTTGTATTTTTTGAAGCGCTTAAGAATTGTAGATGCTAAACCATTCTCTATTGAAATAAGTTATTTCAAAAAGGATATTATTCCATATTTGAACGAAGAAATAGCATTAAGCTCTGTATACAGTTATTTCATTGAAGATTTACGATTAAATATTGGTTTTGCTGATAAAGTTATTAGTTGTGAAAAAGTAAATAAAGAAAATGCACAGCTTTTAGAATTAAATGAAGGTGATCCGGCGCTTCTTATTGAAAATACAGTGTATCTTGTAAATGGAACAATTTTCGAGTTATCTCAGTCGATGTTTCATTATGAAAAGGCGAAACTTTTAAATCGAATTAATTTTAAATGAAAAATTATCGTGTGAAAAAAGCAACTGGTCCTAAGTGATCAGTTGCTTTTTATTTTTTAAGTGGATGAGCAAAAAAACACGAAAGTGGTTGGTCCGCTTTTTGCAAACATCTATTATGATAAGAGAAGAAAGGTAGTATGTTATCAACGTTTTAAAGAGGAAGGTTTTTATGTAAGTTCTTTAATTAAAATAGATGGGTCTTAGAGAGGTGAAAAGACAATGAGTTTTGCAATTTCACTAGTCGTTATTATTGTAATTGTATCGCTATTTGGGACTGTACTAGTTGCAAGAAACGTGGAGGAGAATTACGGTAAGTCTACAAAAAGAAATGTGAAAAACTTATCTGCAATCTATATTCTTCTTCTTTTTGTTCTACTGGCCGGGGTAACATGGTATGCGGTAATGATTTGATAGTTTGTAAAAGAACTGGAAATGAGAGTATGAAGTTGGAATTTCAGAAGCTATTGAGTAATCAGAAAGAGAACCATTTTGGATATATCCATTTACGGATAAGAAAATGTGACTAATTAATACTATTTTTACGGTGAATACTGTTAGTAAAAAATGAGGATAGTTCGTTTTGAAAGGAGGGAACTAGATGGAATGGAAACCAAATCGTGCAGATAAGACACCTGTATATAAACAAATTGCTGATTATATTGAAAGAGGCATTTCTTCAGGTGAATTTCCTTCTGATAGTAAGTTACCTTCTGAGCGTATATTGGCAAAGGAATTACAGGTGAACCGGAGTACAATAGTAGCTGCGTATGAAGAATTAAAATCACTTGGAGTAGTAGAACGGCAAAAGGGAAGCGGAACACGGGTTAATACAGACATATGGGGTGTCTCACATAAACGAATACCGAACTGGGGTAGGTACGTGGAGGATGGATCGTTCTTACCTAACGTACCACTCGTTCAACAAATTCGAACGGAAACACAAAAAGATGATTTAATTAATTTAGCGAGTGGTGAACTGTCACCAGAATTAATTCCGAGTGATAGATTTCGAACAATTTTGGCGGAGAAAACATTTATGGAAAATCTCGGCTATGACCATCCACTTGGAAATGAGATGTTGAGAAAAACAATTGCAGCACATGTTCAGCAATATAAACAAATTGAAGCAGATTCAAGCTCTATTCTTATTACGTCTGGAGCACAACAGGCGCTTAATCTTATCGTTCAATGTTTATTAAAACCTGGCGATGCGATTGCGATTGAAGATCCGTCATATTGTTTTTCGCTTCCAATGTTTAAATCGGCTGGTTTAAACATATTTCATTTACCTGTTGATGAGCATGGAATGAATCCAGATGACTTAATCGATTTGCACAAAAAGCATCGCATTCGTATGGTATTTTTGAATCCAGATTATCAAAATCCAACAGGTACTGTGCTTTCATTAGCGAGACGTAAAAAGATTTTAGAACTGTCTTCTGAGTTCGGTATACCAATTGTAGAAGATGATCCGTATAGTTTAATTTCTTTTAATGGAGAAGTGAACCCGACATTAAAATCAATGGACCAAAATGGAAATGTTCTTTATATAAGTTCATTATCAAAAATTGTTGCATCAGGATTACGTATTGGATGGATAATTGGTCCTACACGCGTAATTGAGCGTTTAGCAGATGCAAAGCAACAAGTTGATTTTGGCCATAGTGTATTTACGCAGTGGGTAGCAAATCAATTTTTAGAATCAAAGGATTTTCATACACATATTACGATACTTCGTGGGAAATTGAAGCAAAGAAGAGATGAATTAATTGCAGAGCTTGAAGGAACATTGGGAGACCGAGTTGAATGTTTCGTGCCAGAGGGTGGAATACATGTATGGTGTAAAGTGAAAGGAAAGTTTGATGAATATCACTTATTAGGTGAATCTATACGGAATGGTGTCGCATTTGTTCCGGGCAGTGTTTTAGGTTCGAAAAATGAATATATACGATTTACGTTTGGTAGAGCGAATATAGAACAAATTCAACTTGGAATTAAACGGTTTGCCTACACGCTAAATGAAATTTCATAATATGGATGTGTGATAGTGAAATGAGGGAAAGAAATGAAGTACGTGATGCTTTTACTTCAAGTAGGCGTGCTATATATATTTAGCTTAGTGGGTACGTGGATTCAGGAAATATTCCATCTATCAATACCGGGAAGTTTAATAGGGATGTTAATGCTGTTCCTGCTCCTTTCCACTCGCATTTTACCGTTAAAATGGTTTGAGTTAGGTGCGGAAAAGTTAATCGTATTTTTACCGTTATTTTTAATCCCTTCGACAACAGGGCTGATGGAATACGGGTCTTTTCTTTTAAGTAAGGGGAGTATTATATTCCTTTTAGTAGTTGCAAGTACTGTAGTAACTTTGATTGTTTCAGGGTATATAAGTCAATTATTAATAACAACAAAAAAATAAAATCGACAAGGTGCACGATTCAAATGGTCTTAATTATTATTACTGTAGCAATTTATTTCTTGGCGACAAAGCTATATAAAAAATTTACGTTTGCATTTACGTTACCGGTGTTAACAGTTACGGCAATTATGATTTGTTTATTTTTCATTTTTGATATTTCTCATCATGAGTATAGGGAAAATGGAGGAGACATTCTTTCAAGCTTATTGAGCCCTGCAATTGTAGCATTAGCCATACCTCTATTTAAAGAGCGAAAGATACTTATGAAAAATTTTTTATCGATACTTATTGGAGTAGTGATAGGTATAGTGGCTGTAACGAGTATGAATGTAGTGATTGGCGGAATTTTAAATATAGATAAGGAACTTATATTAACTACTTTACCACAGTTAGCAACGATGCCTATTGCCCTATCATTAGCGGATCAAATTGGTGGTATTCCATCTATGACTTCTAGTTTTGTAGTTGTTGCAGGAATAACAGGTGCTATTATCGGACCAACAGTACTTAAGCTTTTCAGTATAACAAGTACGATTGGAAAAGGAGTTGGAATGGGCTGTGCATCACATATTATCGGTGTGAGCCGTTTAGTGAAGGAAGGCGAGAAAGAAGCGACTATCGGTTCGGTAACGATGATTGTAACTGGAATACTCATTAGTATACTAATACCGTATGGAACGAAATTTATTTTTTAAATGTAATGGAGATGATAACAATGACAACATGGTTTATAGTTACATTATTTGTTTTTGGAGCTATTAAAGTATTAGTTTCTAGCATGCCCACTTCTGTTGTAGAATCAATTATTAGTAAATTTGAATTGCATCAAAAGCTTGAGGCGGAAAATACTTCTATATCGATAGATGGAAAAAATATAGAGGGAGAAATGAAACTACAAGTTATTCATGAATTTAATGAGGCTTTGTTTTTAGATAAACATTATTTCCCGCCGCACGGAGAAGGGACACCAATAGTCATTGATACGAAGAAAGGGAATAAAGAGATTAGGTTTTCTCTATATAGCTATGAGGAACATGTTGATGTCATTAAGCAATATAAGAAGAAAGTCGTTGCCTATCGTTTACGCTCTAAAAGCCTTCAAACACTGGCACCATTAGCAATAATGGAAGAGTATGCTTAAGAAGGGACCTATAATGGTCTCTTTATTTTTTTATCCAATTATATACGTTCCAAATAAAAGAATAAAAAATCATATAACCAAATAAAGAATATGTATGGTTCCAATTCGCACTATGTACAAATAAACCTAAACTTTCAGCAATCTGTTCAAAAAGGCTAGCGCAAATACCGATCGAAATAATAAATAGAATTCTAGAAACTTTAGATAATTTTTTTGAAATGTGTATAAAGATAACTGTTAAAATCGGCAGTACGAACAATGTAAAAGCTATATTAACTGAAAATGTGGATGAGAAGGGTCTAGCTGGAAAGGAATATATTTGTTTATGAACAAAAAAAGCATCTAAACAAGTTCCAATAATAGAAGAGAGAAAGATTGTAACTACTAATGCTAGAAACTCATTCATCTTCTCGGAGGAGGACATTTTTCTTTGCGAGAATTGCGAGTTCAATTTTTTCGAGTGTTTTGCAGTAGTCTTCTGTAATTTGTCCATTTATATTTTCCTCCTTATCAACTAAGTAATTTACAACTTGCCAATCGGTAAACCAATCTTCACTGTCAACTTCTTCATGCTTCATATCTCGCCATGCATAGATGAGTGAAGGACTGTATATACGATAAGCGCCACTTCGCAACTGGCATTTCTTTATTCGGCGCTTATAAAACTCACGGGAAAAAGATTCATTTACACTTGAAAATAAATGGGGCCAGTAATCTTTCCTTGATCCTGTATGCGGATGATGTTGGGCCCAGCTTATTATTTGAGATAAAACATGTGTATCTCGAAATAATAATGAATACAATCTTTTTCCAATTAATATTCGTTCATGTAAGGAAGTGAAATGTTTCATTGTATCACCAAATAGTAATACTTTTTGTTTTTTATCATTTTCGTAGAATGGGAAAAGGATATGATTAAACTGAAAGAAATCAAAGAGTTTAAATCCAATACTATTTAGTACAGTCTTTTTAAATTGTACATTTTGAATCACTCTTTTTTCTAAGTAGTTTTGTTCATTAACAATAGTTGCAATCGCTAATGTTTTTTTGTTGCCTGTTTTCCAAAAATCGTTCCACATCGTTTCCATAAATGTAGAAACATTTAGGTGAGGGAGAAGGTGAAATAACTTTTGTGATCTCTTTACACTTTGTTCGTAAAGTAAAAATTGAGGGTATACATCTTGGAAAATAAGCCAATTCCCTCTTTCTAAAAAAGAAAAAAATATGAATTGATCTTTCTCTGATAAAATTCTCGTATATAAATCGCCCTTTAAATCAGTCATATTCCAACCGCCGTTACGTGATACCATATGCCCAAGCAGTGCCCAATGTATTTCTGGATATTGAATGTAAAATTGGTAGTATGCACGTGTTCTTGTAACATTATTTTTATTTAGCTGTTCTGTTTGTATTTTTATTTTGTTGATGATGAGTTGCTCTTCTTTCGTTAATTTATACATGGTATCAGAAGGAATAAGTTTGCTTTTTTGTTTCAATTCATTTTTTACATCGAATAGGGAGAGAGGCAGTGCTTTGGAAGGTCCGTTATATGTATGATATGAATTGTTTCGGTCCATTCCGTTACCTCCCTTTTTCATAAATTTAAACATGATTATTGGCTATGAATCATTCTATTTATTTTATTACGAGTATAAGAAATAAATGAGCGGTGTTTTTTACAAGGAATTTATTTATCATGCAAACAGTATAAAAAATCTTACTGTTGTGAGGTGAAATGAAAAACAGAAACTAAGTTTAATAGTTTCTGTTTTTTTATTTTGTCAATTAAATGTAACAAACGACGATTATGATTTGAATCAATTGAAAATAATTCAATAAATATTATTTAAATTGAGATGTTTCGTAGGAGGAAAAGGAATGTTAAATAAAATAATTTTAATTACTGGTGGTACAGGTTCGTGGGGGCATGAACTTATAAAACAACTATTAGAAAAATCACCGAAAGAAATTAGAGTTTTTTCAAGAAATGAAACGGTCCAGTTTGAAATGCAGCAACAGTTTATAAATGATGATAGGCTAAAATTTATTATTGGAGATATTCGTGATAAAGATCAACTAGTCTATGCATGCCAAGGTGTACATTATGTATTCCATCTTGCAGCTTTAAAACACGTTCCAGTATGTGAGTATTATCCTTATGAAGCTATAAAAACTAACATACATGGTACGCAAAATGTAATTGAAGCCTCTACACAGACGCAAGTTGAAAAAGTTATATATGTTTCAACGGATAAAGCAGCTGATCCATCAAATACGTATGGGATGACAAAAGCAATTGGTGAAAAATTAATGATTCATGCGAATATACAAACGAAGAAAACAAAATTCATTTGTGTTCGTGGTGGAAATGTTTTAGGAACGAGTGGAAGTGTAGTACCGCTTTTTAAACAACAAATTAAAAGATCTTCACAAGTAGGGATTACCGATGCGAATATGACTAGATTTTTCTTAACAGTTGAAGATGCTGTTGGATTGTTATTTAAAGCAGTATATCAAGGTAGAGGCGGGGAAATCTTTGTTATGAAAATGCCGGCATGTAAAATAACAGATTTAGCAGAAATATTAATTGAAGATTCAAAAAAAGAAAACATTAAGGTGAAAGAGGTAGGGATAAGACCGGGTGAAAAATTAAGTGAAATGCTTCTATCTGAGGTAGAGAGTAAAACAAGTATAAGCTTTGATCAAAATTATTTTGTGGTACTACCGACGATTCCTATCGAAGGACTTCAAGAATATTATTCTAGCTATCCGCTAGTGGATGTGAAGAGTTTTAGTTCTCAACAAGACTTGCTTGCAAAACATGAGGTGAAACAAATGCTATTAAAAGGAGGGTTTTTGCGATGAAAAAAAATGCGAGCCTTTTAATAACTGGTGCAAATGGTTTCACAGGACGCCATGCTTGCCAATATTTTTTAGAGCAGGGCTTTCATGTAATTCCTATGTTTCAAAATCGTGCACATAGAGAAAAAATTAGAAATGGTATTACTTGTAATTTAACTAATAAGAGCGAAGTAATGAAGGTAATGAAACAAATAAAGCCAGACTACGTATTGCATTTAGCAGGAAGGAATTCGGTTATAGAATCTTGGACAGCTGCTCTTGAGTATATAGAGATTAATGTAATAGGAACGTTATATTTATTAGAAGCAATTAAGCAAGAAGCCTCGCATTGTAGAACATTAGTTATAGGATCTGCTTTGCAAGCAGATAGTATGAACGAAATAAAAATTTCAAATCCATATAGTTTAAGTAAAACGATGCAAGTCATTATTGCAGAGGCTTGGGGAGGATTAATGGATTCAAATATTATCATTGCAAAGCCCTCAAACTTAATTGGTCCAGGGGAATCGAATGGCATTTGTTCGATTCTCGCAAAGAAAATGATAGATATAGAATCAGGTAGAAGTAAAGCCATTATTGAAGTAAACAGTTTGAAAGATAGTAGAGATTTTCTAGATGTACGTGATGCGATTAAAGCGTATCATGTGTTATTACGAGATGGAATAAATGGAAAACAATATAATATCGGATCAGGAGTAAAACGATCTTTATTAAATGTACTAGAACAATATAAAGAATTAACACAGCTAAATTTTTTTATAGAGGAAACAGAGAAAAATGGGAGCGACTCAAATGAGAGTTTAGCAATAGAGGAGATAAAAAGGTTAGGTTGGATCCCAGAAATTGAATTTCATCAATCATTAAAAGATGTACTTGAGTATGCGAAGTGTAGTGACATCTGCATGCAATGAAAAACAAAAAAGGGTGTAAGAAATATATGAATGATTATGAAATAATAGATAATCAAAATACGCTATTTCTTTCAATTGTTGATACGTTGGATTGGAGAGATGAAGAAGCGCATGTATTGCGTCTTTATGAGGCAATACATAAATATCAAGCGTATGTAGAAGAAAAAAGGGTTAATCAAATAAAGTCAGCATTAGAGACGGAAACTAGATATGTGATTCAAATCTTTGCTCAATACGAGTGTAGTGAGTATGGAAATGATTTTTATGAACTCATTAAAGATCTTTTACAAGATATAGAGGTGGAGTTAAAGATTTATATAAAAAATAATAAGTTTATTTACATTTAAAAGGTAAAGAGATAGCTAGATTTTTAATAATAAAGGTGGGTATAAGTTATGAGCAAAACGATTCTTTTTACTGGGGGCGGTACAGCCGGACACGTTATGATTAATATTGTATTAATTCCTAAATTTATAGAGAAAGGCTGGAGAGTCGAGTATATTGGATCAAAAAATGGAATTGAAAAATCATTAGTGCAAAATGTTAAATACAATAGTGTTTCAACGGGCAAGCTTAGGAGATATTGGGATTGGGAAAATTTTAAAGATCCTTTTAAAATTATACGAGGTTGTTTACAAAGTTATAAATTAATTAAGAAAACAAAGCCTGACGTTATCTTTTCAGCAGGAGGATTTGTTTCAGTTCCTGTAGCTATAGGAGCATGGTTAAATCGTGTGCCTATAATTATACGTGAACCAGATAGCACATTAGGACTTGCTAATAAAATAGCATTACCTTTTGCTACAAAGCTATGCACAACATTTCCTCAGACAGGAGAAAATGTAAGTAATGAGAAGAAGGTTTATGTAGGACCAATTGTAAGGGAAGAAATTGAGAAGGGTAACGTATTACGAGGAAGAAGATATTGTGAATTTCAGCAAGATAAACCAGTATTATTAATTATGGGTGGGAGTCAAGGTGCTAAGTGGATAAATGATATGGTAAGGGAATGTTTAGATACAATACTATTAAATTTTAATATTATTCATATATGTGGTAAAGGAAAGGTAGACCCATCTATTGGTATGGAGGGGTATATGCAATTTGAATATATAGGCGACGAGTTGCCGCATATACTAAATATGGCAAGTGTTGTAGTTTCTAGAGCGGGTTCTACTGCTATTTCTGAATTGTTATTTTTGAAGAAACCGATGTTGCTTATCCCGTTAACTAACAGTTCCAGTAGGGGAGATCAAGTTTTAAATGCTGAATATTTTTCACGGCAAGGATATGCTGAAGTTATACTCCAAGACAGAGTAAGTACGAATACATTTATACATGCAGTAAATAAGTTGTATACAAATAAGGAGAAATATATTCAAAACATGAATGGGTATAAGAAAACAAATGATGAGGGGATTCATCAAATAATAGATATAATAAATGAAGTGGTGAAGTAATAGAAATGTAAATAGAAAAACAAAAGGAAAGAAGGTATCTTCTTTCCTTTTTGCTATATTTGTTCTAATTAGTTATGTACTATGGGTGAATGCCGTTTTCTAATAGCTCAGTAAATGCATGAATATGAATAGGTTTACTGTAATAATAACCTTGAATAAACTGACATTTATTTTTTTGAAGGAAATTTACGTGCTCTTTTGTTTCTACACCTTCAGCAATGACAGACATTCCTAATGTATTTGCTAATGTGATGATCGTTTTAATAATTTCCATTCCATCATCACATGTTTCAGACATTGTAATAAATTCTCTCGGGATTTTTAACGTATCAATTGGATATAAAGGTAAGTAGGCTAGCGAAGAATAACCTGTACCAAAGTCGTCGATTGAAATGTGAATCCCTAAACTTTTTAGTGTACGCAGTTTTATCAATGTTTCTCGCTCATCCATCATTGCAATTCGCTCTGTTAATTCAAGATCAAGAGAGCTTGCTGGTAAACCTGTATTTGTTAAAGTAGAAGAAATAGATTTTACAAAATCCTCTTGTTCAAATTCTTTAGCAGATAAATTTACACCTATTTTTAAATGTGAATATCCGAGTGCGTGCCAACGTTTCATTTGCTTACAAGCCTGCTCTAATGTCCATTTTCCTATTGAAATAATTTGTAGTGTTTCTTCTGCAATCGGAATAAACTCGTATGGAGAAATAATACCTAATTCAGGATGATTCCACCTAATTAAAGCTTCTGCACCGATAATTTTATTAGATTCACTATCAACTTGAGGTTGATACAAAAGGAACAATTCTTCATTTTGTAGTGCGTTTGGTAAATCTTTTTCTAATCGTAATCGTCTTTCAATTTTTTTAGCGATTACATCGTCATAAATAGAGACAGAATTAAGCTCTTTTGCTTTTGCATCATACATTGCAACATTAGCGTTTTTCAAAAGTGTAGCGGTATCGATTCCGGAATGTGGATAAATAGCGATACCGATACTCAGTGATAAAGTTAATTTATGCTCATGTATGATAAATGATTTTTTCATGCATTCAAATAATTGGTTACATAATTGGAATAAGTAATCTTCGTCAGTATAGTTTTCAATTATGATTGTAAATTCATCGCCACCGATTCTTGAAAGATGAGTATGTGATGGAAGACATGATTGGAATCGCTTTGCTACTTCTTCTAATATGTAATCTCCTGACGAATGTCCAAGTGTATCGTTAATTGCTTTAAAGCGATCTAAATCTAAATATAATAATGCAAACTCGCTTTCTGTTATTTTAGCATTTTTTATAACTCTCTTTAATTTCTTATGGAAAAAGGCACGGTTCCCAATTTTCGTTACAGTGTCATGGAATGCTAAATATTTTATTTCTTCTTGCTGTTTTTTTAGTGCAGTAATATCTTTCACCATAATATAGCTTCCTGAAATTTGTCCGTCTATTATAATAGGAATGATTGTAACGTATAAAAAATAAGTAAAGCCATCTTTATATTGAGAACTAAGTTGTAAGAATGCCGATTCTTGTTGTTTCACTTTTTCTAATGCCAATGCTAGCTTATGCTTATCTTCATCTAAAATGATCGAAAAACAAGTTTCGCCTAGTAACTCATCCGTTGGTGCCCCAAGTAGTACACTCCCAGCCTTATTTACATTTAAGAATGTTCCATTTAAATCAATGGTGAAAATAGGGTCAGGATGATATTCATATAATGATTTAAACTTTTGTTGTTTTTGAGAAAGAGCCTCTGATTTATGAACTAAATCAGACGTCCGTACAGTAACTTTTTCTTCTAGTTGGGCATTAAATGCCTGTAAACGTTTTGTTAAGGAATTGTTTTGCATACGTACGATAGAATGACGAATGAGTACGAAAATAAAAGTAATACAATTCCCTGTAATGAGAGTTGAAGATGATGTTTGTTCTTTTAATGTAAACCCGATTAGTATTGCAACAGCAAGATAGGGAAATACAACTAAAGCTTTTTTTCCTATTATAGGGTTTACAATGAAATAATTTTTATGGCTATTATGATCTTCTGAAATAGAGCCAGCTATTGCAATAAGTAATATAGGTATTCTATATAAAAGACGTAATAATGTTATTGTTTCTGTTGATAAGTGGTTATTTAAGTAAAAATAAATATAGTTAAAAGTTGCAGAACTTATTAATACAAAAATAAATATATAAATTTTCCGTTTGGAATTAAAAATTGTTGGACGGAAAAAGAGACTAACACCTAGCAGTAGAAATAATAAATCTGCAATTGGATATAAAAATGAAAGGAAAACATCTCCTAGTGAAAGAGCGAATATATTTAAATTTGGTTGATTAAATAAATACCATTCTAATGTAAATATGGAAGTAAGCACTATGCATATATCACAAATAAAGAACGCTTTTTCCCATTTATTGCATTCCTTTAAGATTTTATAGGAGAAAGCGATAAGACAGAAAAGTAGAAAAACCATGTAAAATACATCAGAAATAGTAAAACGATGTATTGGAATTTCGAAGAAGCTATCTTGATATGTATATACTATTTTCCCTAATAAAAAACTACCAATTGCTATTGTAATACATATCCAAAACGGATTTGAACTGACTTTTTTAGAATATATAGAGTAAATCAGTGATACAAATGTAATGGCTTCAACGACAAGTGAAGCGAAGCGTACATCTGAATTTGAAAAATGAGTAGGGAACAGATAGAAAAACATAAAATAGATTGAATAGCATATTAATGTTCCGATTAATATACATAATTGTAAATTTTTATTTAATTTCAATGAAATCACCTTCTTTAATTATGCACTATGTTCGTTATATCTATACATAATAATATTATTTAAGAATTGTATCAGATTTCCTTATAAAAATCATGTTTATAAGGAAAGTGTTAAAGAGTATAAGTATTCTCAAAGTTGAAAAAATATTGCGGTGGATAGTATAGACGGTATCAAGACTTTAAATAGAAATTGTATATTTAGTCATCCTTTGAATTGTAAAGTTTTTTTAGTGATTTGTAAGTGGAGATGCAAAATTGCATATAAAATGATGGGGATTTTTATTTTTAGTCTGAAAATTAATATTTGTAGAAATGTTAGGAAAAGATATAAAATAAGAACGTGTATTCTTACAGAGTGGAATAGTATTGCCACTAAATAGGGAGGTTTTTTTATGATATATCGAATTAAAGATGCAGAAATATACTATGAAATTGTGGGGGAGGGTAAACCGGTCATTATCATACATGGCTGCGCTCCTGACCATAGGTTAATGATGAAATGTATGGAATCAGTATTTCAGAAATATGAAGGTTATAAGCGAATATATATTGATTTACCTGGAATGGGAAAATCGAATGCTCCAAATTGGATAAATAGTTCAGATCGTATAGTAGATGTGCTTATCACATTTATTGAGGAAATCATTTGTACTGAAAAATTTTTATTGGTAGGAGAATCATATGGAGGCTATTTAGCCAAAGGTATACTTGCAAAGATGTTTGAGAGAGTTAGCGGATTACTATTAGTATGTCCTGTTGTTGTAGCGGAGCCAGAAAAAAGGATTCTTCCAGATAAACAGATAATTGTACAAGATGAGGAATTTTTAAATACGCTCACTTCCACAGAAAGAGAGGAGTTTTGTGAGTTAGCTGTAATAGCAAATGAATATACATATACGCGATTTAAAGAAGAAATTAAGCCTGGGTTAGATGTTGCTAATTATGAATTTATTGAAAGGTTGCAAAAGAATTACTCTCTTACTATGGATTTTCATCATGAAAAATATGGAAATCCCGTTCTTTTACTGACTGGAAGACAAGATATATCAGTAGGTTATCAAAATATTATAGAAATTATTGAAGAATATCCAAGGGCAACATTAGCAGTGTTAGATATGGCAGGGCATAATTTACAAATTGAGCAGCCTGAATTATTTGAGAGTTTAGTAGGAGAATGGATTAGACGAACAAATCAGCACAGTTTATAAAGTATTTTAGTATTACCCCTAAGTGTTGAAATGGGATAAATGAACGTGATTTATTAACTTATCTCGCTATTTGCCGGGCAGCCCGATTAGTGAGGGCTGATTAAAGTTTCACTTTATAAAAAATTTTAAGGAGAAATTATGAGCACATATATTTATATGGTTAGACATGGTGAATCACCAAAACTAGAAGGAAATGAAAGAATGCGTGGATTAACTGAGAGGGGACATATGGATGCCCGTGGAGTAACTGACATATTAAAAGCGGAGAGGATTGATACTTTTATTTCCAGTCCTTATAATCGGGCTATGCTAACGATAGAGGAGTCAGCTAATTTCCATGAAAAAGAAATAGTAGTATATGAAAATCTTAAAGAGTGTATGTTTTCAAGTGAGGATCAGGTTATATCAGACAAAGAGGTGTATCCACTTGTACAGAAGATGTTCTCTAATCCGGACTTTGCACGAACGGAAGGAGAGTCATATGCAGATTGCCAGAGAAGAGTAGTGAAAGTATTAAAAGAAATCTTAATGGATTTTCGAGGATGCAAAATTGTAATTGGTACACATGGGCTTGTCATGACATTAATGATGAACTATTTTGATAAACAATATGGTTTTGAATTTTTAATGAATACGTCAAAACCGGATATATATAAGATGGAGTTTAAAGAAGAACAATTAATGAATGTAGAGAGATTATGGAAAGCGGAATAAAATTAGTTGCATGGATTTTGTTGTAAAAGTTACTTTTATAGCAAAGTCTTTTTTTGAATAGAAAGCATCTTTATCAACTATTTTTAGAATGTTAAATCAATAAGTAATTATTCAGTATTTGAATAAATTATTGGGAAATTGGTTTAGGGAAACAATTTTAAATGTGTCAAAACTCCAAACGTTGGATTTATATTCAATAGGAGAAAAAGATGTAGAATTTTGTCTTACAGTCCCCGTTTACTTTTCATTTCATTACATATAGGCTTTGTGGTGTAAGGGCGGACATTACCTTTACGCAAAATCTATAAGGAGGTCATTATAATGAAACAGATTAAAAAGTTTGCGGGAGTTGCTTTAGCGGGGACGATTGGATTAAGTGGACTACTGTTTTTAGAACCAAGTGTAAGCGTTGCGGAAGCACAGCAAGTGAAAGTAGAAAATTTCAATACAATTGATGTAACGATGAATCTAAATGAATTGTATGTATTAAGTGGCAGAAGCATTGATATTCTTTCTGGAGATAAAGAAGCAATTCAGTTAAATAAATACACAATTAGTTTTAATAAACCTGGGAAGTATGTGATTAAAGTAAATGGCTGTATTTATGATGATGTATATACTTTTATTGTAAATGAGTAGTATATATTCTTAAATTGCGAGATAAAAACAGAAACACCCTATTTGCGATGAGAGTCGTAAATAGGGTGGATTTATTTGTATTAAGCTGTACTTTAAATATGTTCGCTAATTTTCTTTTTGCCATGTAAAGTATGTAAAAGTGTTTGAAACATCTTAAATGATTGCTGAAAGATTGGACTTTGAATAAAGGTGTACAGAAAAGTTACGATGAAAACAGGACCTCCTAGCATAAATCCAATAACTAGTACAATACATTCTACTATGATTCTAGCACGGCTAATAGAAAGTCCTGTTTTGTCTGAAATAGTAAGCATGAATCCATCACGGGGTCCAGCGCCAATCCCAGCCGCAACGTACATACCTCCCCCGATACCTGTAATGGCAATACCAGAAAATAAAATGAGTAAGTTTATCCATAAATAATTACTAGCGTCTGGAAGCATGTTTGATTGTAAGAAAAAGTCCATAATGGGACCGATAAGTAGTGCATTCAAAAATGTCCCCACATTTATATATTTTCGATCTACTAGTAAAGATATTAGGACGAGACATAACCCACATATGACACTCCACGTACCGATGGTCCATCCAAACTTTTGGTAGAGAGCCATATTTAAAACTTCCCAAGGGTGCAAGCCTAGAAATTTAACTTTGACTGCAAGAGCGTTTCCAAGGCCAAAGAAAATTAATCCTAAGAAAAAAAGAAAATAGCGAAAGAGAGTTAGCCTCATCTTTACAACCTCCCATATTTTATAATTATGTATGTTACCTGTTACAGTTTTAATGTACAAATATTATGTCTTTTTATCATTCGTTTAAAAGTGTTAACAATGTAAATGAAATATACATCTTCACAGTCAAAAAAGTTAAAATATTTCGTTTTAAGGATTATAATGGAGGGAGAAACATAAAAGGGAGTGAATGAACTTGAAACAAGAACTTATTGAAAGATTTACGAGATATGTAAAAATTGATACGCAATCAAATGAAGAAAGTCATACAGTACCAACAACACCAGGACAAATTGAGTTTGGTAAGTTATTAGTGGAAGAGCTAAAAGAAATTGGTTTAACAGAAGTAACGATGGATGATAATGGCTATGTAATGGCAACACTTCCAGCTAATACGGACAAGGATGTTCCTGTAATCGGATTTTTAGCCCATTTAGATACGGCAACAGACTTTACAGGGAAAAACGTCAAACCACAAATTCATGAAAATTTTGATGGTAATGCAATTACGTTAAATGAAGAGCTAAATGTTGTGTTAACACCAGAGCAGTTCCCAGAATTACCATCATATAAAGGACATACGATTATTACAACTGATGGTACAACACTGCTAGGAGCAGATGATAAAGCTGGTCTTACCGAAATTATGGTTGCAATGAACCATTTAATACATAATCCGCAAATTAAGCACGGGAAAATAAGAGTAGCATTTACACCGGATGAAGAAATTGGTCGTGGGCCAGCGCATTTTGATGTAGAAGCGTTTGGTGCATCATTCGCTTATACGATGGATGGAGGTCCATTAGGTGGTTTAGAGTATGAAAGTTTTAATGCTGCAGGTGCTAAGTTAACGTTTAACGGAACGAATACACATCCTGGAACAGCGAAAAATAAAATGCGCAATGCTACTAAACTTGCTATGGAGTTTAATGGGGATTTACCAGTAGAAGAGGCGCCAGAATATACAGAAGGCTATGAAGGATTCTATCATTTACTTTCTTTAAATGGTGATGTTGAGCAAAGTAAAGCGTATTATATTATTCGAGACTTTGACCGTGAAAATTTTGAGGCACGTAAAAATAACGTTAAAAATATTGTGAAGACTATGCAAGAAAAATATGGCGAAGATGCAGTCGTTTTAGAAATGAATGATCAATACTATAACATGCTTGAAAAAATTGAACCGGTAAGAGAAATCGTTGATATTGCATATGAAGCAATGAAAAGTTTAGACATTGAACCAAATATTCATCCGATTCGCGGAGGCACAGATGGATCACAATTATCATATATGGGATTACCGACGCCGAATATTTTCACTGGTGGTGAAAACTATCACGGTAAATTTGAGTATGTTTCGGTAGATACTATGGAAAAAGCCGTTCAAGTTATTGTGGAAATTGCAAGACGTTTTGAGGAGCAAGCTTAAAAAAGAACCAAGTAGTACGAATGTGCTACTTGGTTCTTTTAATATAGTACTCGCCACAAATAAAAAGTCGCATAAGACTCCCAATTAGCCCAGTTTGCCGCGAAATCTTTTATTTCATTTTTTGTCGGTTTATTTTCGGAACCTGTTATAAATTTAATTGCATTATGCAGACCAACATCATCAATTGGAAAAGCCGAAGGAAATCTTAAACAACGCATTAAAACATAGTTGGCAGTCCATGGTCCTATACCATGGATAGCAGTTAATTGTTTCTCAGCAACCTTTACATCTTGTGTTTGCAGTAAATCCTCTTTTGATAGTTTTCTCTCTGTAATAAGCTTCGCAATACCGATTAAATATTCACATTTTCTAGTCGTCATTTTTAATTGTTGAAGATTTTCTACATGTAGATTTGCAATTGTTTCAGGTGATGGGAATATCCAATGTTTTCTACCGTCCCATTCTACATAACTTCCAAATTGCTCAACTAATCTCCTTTTTAGCGTATAAGCATATGTTAGGTTAATTTGTTGACCGATAATTCCCCAGGAAAGTGCCTCAAATAAGTCTGGAATGCCTAAAGTACGAAGGCCATAATATTGTTCAATTGGTCCTTGAAGGAGTAAATCATGTTTAGCTAATGTATAAAATGGGGCTAAATCAGTAGTTAAATCAAACCATTCTTTTACATAGTTAACTACAGCTTCACGTATCGATTTTTCAGATGTATATGGTTCTTCTAAACAACGTATTTGAATATTTCCATCTGTATTCACACTAATTTCAACTAAAGGATTTACATCTTGAACAGGGATAACTTTATAAATTTTGTTATCTTCAATATGGAACATACATTCATTGTTCGAACGTGATAGATAACGTAAATTTTCTTGGAAACAAAATTCTTTTGGAACTGCTATAGATAATGCGCTATTATATTCTGTTGTCATATGAATTCCACCTGCACCTTTTCTAATGTAAGCAATTTTTTCTTCATTTCTAATCCGCCCCTAAATCCGGTTAGTTTCCCATTCTTCCCAATAACGCGGTGACAAGGAATTGTAATAAGAAGAGGGTTAGCAGCAATAGCAGAAGCAACGGCACGCACAGCTTTAGGTTTTTGAATTCTTTCAGCAATTTCTGTATAAGAATATGTCTTTCCATAAGGAATTTCACGTACCGTATTCCAAACAGATAATTGAAAATTAGTTCCATAAGCATCGATAGGAAATGTGAAAGTTTCTCGCTTGTTTTCTAAATACTCGATAACTTCTTGCGTATATATTTGCAAGTAATCTGGACTATGGATCAATATATGGTGGGGCAGTTTTTTTCTAGCCCATATATTTAATTCTTCAAAGTTTTCTTCTTGTGATCCGATGAAGCATAGTCCATTTTCAGTTGCAGCAATATGAAATCGCCAATTTTTATGTGTAAGTAGCATCCAATATATATAATTATTTTTGTCGGAATTCATTATCGTATCCCTCTTTCATTTCGTTCTTTTTTCGATATTCAGTAGGAGTAAATCCGGTTTTCTTTTTAAATAAAGTTGCGAAATACTCTGGGTTTTCTATCCCGACAGCAGTACTAATTTCTTTAATTGATTGATTTGTGTGTAAAAGGTATTCGGTTGCTTTAAGAACCCTGAATTGTTGTATATATTCTATAGGAGTTATCCCTATTATTCTTTTGAAAGTACGCTGTAAATGAAAAGGGCTACCGTGACACATTTCCGCAAGCATGTCGAGAGTTAAGGGTTCATCATAATGCTTTTCGATATAGTCTTTAATTTGTTCTATCCACTCTTCATTAGGTAAAGTGATCCCGTTTGGCTTACAACGTTTGCACGGGCGAAAGTTTTCACTTAATGCTTGTTCTGCATGATGAAAAATTCGTACATTGTTTCTATTCGGTATTCTTGATTTGCATGATGGCCTGCAAAAGATTCCAGTTGATTTCACAGCATAAAAGAATTTGCTATCATAGGAAGAATCATTATGAATAATTGCTTGCCAATACTCATTTGTTAATATAACTCCTTCATTGTGCAAAGAACATCACCTCAGAAATTAGTATAACCTGAATAAAGTCCGTATGTATGTATTCATAAATGTAAGAGCAAGATTACAAAGGTGAAAATATGATTGTTTTTCTATTTTGTGATAGCATGAAATTTGGAAATAAACATCAAGAGGAGGGCTAAAAGTGAAGTTAATTTCATGGAATGTAAATGGTTTGCGAGCAGTTATCGCGAAAGGTGGATTTTTGGAATATCTTGAGGAATCAAGTGCTGATATATTTTGTCTACAAGAGATTAAATTACAAGAAGGGCAAATTGATTTAAATCTAGAGGGATATTATACATACTGGAACTATGCTGTGAAAAAAGGATATTCAGGAACAGCTATTTTTTCGAAAAAAGAACCGCTTTCAGTTACATATGGTTTAGGCATTGAAGAGCATGATCAAGAAGGACGACTTATTACTTTAGAATTCGAAGATTTTTACATGATAACGTTATATACACCAAATTCAAAACGTGGATTAGAACGATTAGATTACAGAATGAAATGGGAAGATGATTTCAGGTCCTATATCAAACGATTAGATGAGAAAAAAACAGTTATTTTTTGTGGAGATTTAAATGTTGCTCATAAAGAAATTGATTTGAAAAATCCAAAAAGTAATCGTAAAAACCCTGGATTCTCTGATGAGGAACGAGAGAAATTTTCATGTATTTTAGAAGAAGGGTTTGTTGATACATATCGTTACCTTTATCCTGATCAAGAAGGTGCATACTCGTGGTGGTCGTATCGTATGGGCGCGAGAGCGAAAAATATCGGATGGCGTTTAGATTATTTTGTTGTTTCGGAAAGAATGAAAGACCAAATAACAGAAGCGAAAATTAATAGTGAAGTAATGGGATCTGACCATTGTCCAGTTGAATTACATATAAATTTCTAAAAAAAGAAGTATCCATCTAACATTAGGCGGATACTTCTTTTTTAATTCAGTTTGTTAAAATTTTTCAAATCTTTCTTGAAATAATTGCATATTAAATATATACTTAGTAACGATAATCATTATCAATGAAAAATATTATCAATGGATGAGGTATAAAAGAATTATAGCTTAGGGGAAGTGAACGAGAATGAGTTCTGGATAGAATTATTAATCTAATGAAATATATATGTAAGACAAGTTTCATATAGTTAAATTTTATTGAGAATATAGTTTGGAAAATTCGAGAGGAGATATATAAAGATGAATAAGAAGTTATTTACATTAGGGATGGTTACAGTTTTAAGTGTAGGTTTAGCGGCATGTAATAGTGCGGATAAAACTTCAGGCGAGCAAAAACAACAGACAAAAGCTACGGAAACGAAAAAAGATGAAAAACGTAAAATTACATATTTAGGTAAAGAATATACAGTGCCAGCAAAAGTAGATAAAATTGCGACAGCTAGTTTAGAGTCAATGGAAGATGCGGCAGTACTTGGAATTAAACCAGTTGGTGCCATTACTGTTGGTGGTAAATTACCGAAGTATCTTGAGAAAGATTTAGAAGGTGCGAAATCTGTTGGTGAGAAAATGGAACCAAATTTCGAAACATTACTTCAATTAAAACCAGACGTTATTACATCAAGTACGAAATTCCCAGCAGAAACAGCTGAAAAGTTTACGAAAGTAGCTCCTACATTCCCGGTATCACACGTTTCAACAAATTGGGAAGATAACTTAAAGTTAATGGGAGAATTAACTGGTAAAAAAGATAAAGCAGAAAAAATTATTAAAGACTACAATTCGGACGCTGAAAAAGCAAAAGTAAAACTAGGAGATAAGTTAAAAGATAAAAAAGTACTTGTCATTAGACTAAGAGCAAATGACTTATTCCTATACCCAGAAGGAGTATACTTTAACCCTGTAATTTATAAAGATCTTGGACTAACTGCTCCAGAACAACTTAAAATGGTAAAAGCACAAGAAAAAATTTCTTTAGAAAAATTAGCTGAAGTTAATCCTGATTATATCTTCTTGCAATACGAAGCAAGTGAAAATAATAAACCGAAAGTGCTAGAAGATATTGAAAATAATCCAATTTGGCAAAGTATGAACGCTGCGAAAGAAAAGAAAGTATTTGTAAATGTTGTAGACCCAATGGCACAAGGTGGTACAGCTTGGAGTAAAACAGCATTTTTAAAAGAAGCAGTGAAAAATTTATCTAAATAATACAATAAGTAAGGTGCGTTGAATGATATGCAGAAAACAAATGCAGTACCAGTAACTATATTATGTATAGCACCCATACTCATCTTATTTACAGTTATACTTTCGATTTTGTATGGGGCAAAAAGTATTGACGCTGAAACAGTGTGGAACGCATTATTTCATTTTGATTCAAGCGATGTAAATCATAATATTATTATTACTTCACGTTTACCAAGGGTAGTTGCAGCTCTTTTAGTCGGAGCATTTCTAGCCATATCAGGAGCACTTATGCAGGGGATGACAAGAAACTATCTTGCATCCCCTTCTATTATGGGTGTGACGGATGGCGCTGCCTTTGTTATTACACTTAGCATGATTTTTCTTCCGGGAATGTCATCAATTGGTATGGTTTTATGTTCAATGATTGGTTCTGCACTAGGAGCCGGTATCGTGTTTGGTTTTGGTTCGCTCCTTCAAAATGGCTTATCACCAGTTAGGTTAGCGATTATAGGAACAGTTATTGGAACATTTTTAAGTAGTGTATCGGCTGCAATGGCTTCGTATTTCCAAATTTCTCAAAATGTTAGTTTTTGGTTTAATGCAAAGTTAGATCAAGTAGATCCTAATATCATTAAAATCACGATACCGTTTGGGATAATTGGAATAATTTTAGCACTGTTAATATCAAAATCTATTACCATTCTTTCATTAGGCGAAGAGGTTTCTATTAATTTAGGGCAACGTACAAAACTAGTTAAAGCGATGGCAATTTTATCGGTAATTTTCTTAACAGGAACAGCAGTTGCTTTAGTGGGGAAAGTTGGTTTTGTAGGTTTAATTATTCCGCACATTACCCGCTTTATAATTGGGGTAGATTATAAGTGGATTTTGCCATGTGCAGGTGTTATTGGTGGCGTTTTCTTAGCGTTATGTGACGTTTTGAGTAGATTTGTAAACTATCCATTTGAAACACCTATTGGAGTCGTTACCTCTTTAATTGGAATTCCTTTCTTCCTTTATTTAATCCGTACTAGAGGAGGAGAGAGACATGCCTAAAAGTTCAAGTCAACGTTTCGGAATGACGATGGGGATTATTATATTTTTAATACTATGTGCTATTTATATTAGTTTAACAAATGGTACGTTCGATATTACGATTACAGATGTATTTAAAACACTGTTTAGAATTGATCCAGTACCAGAACATGATTTAGTTATTTTTGAGTTTCGCCTTCCGCGCATCGTAATTGCTGGATTAGTAGGATTAGGCCTTGGTGTTGCGGGTGCCGTTATTCAAGGGATTACGAGAAATGGGTTGGCGGACCCAGGTATTTTAGGCGTAAATGCCGGAGCAGGAACAGCGATTGTCATTTTTATGTTTTTCTTTCAAGGGCAATTAAAAAGCACAGACTGGGTTTCTATTATGATGATGCCAATGTTTGGTTTAGTAGGCGGATTAGGTGCAGCTATCATCATTTATCTGTTTTCTTGGAAAAACGGTAAATTAGATTCGCAGCGACTTTTATTAACAGGGATTGCAATTGGATCAGGATTTGGAGCCTTTTCTATGTACTTATCACTCAAAATGAAGTCAACTGATTTTGAAATGGCCGCAGTGTGGGTGTCTGGAAGCATATATAGTGCAAACTGGAAGTATATTGTGGCTATGTTACCATGGCTTATTATCTTAATTCCGCTTATACAAAAGAAAGCTTATTTATTAGATTTATTTCAATTGGAAGAAACGAGTATTACAAGTTTAGGTGTTTCAGTAGAAAGAGAGAAATCGATTTTACTATTAAGTAGTATCGGGCTTGTGAGCGCATGTGTTGCTGTTTCAGGGAGTATCGGTTTTATTGGCCTAATGGCACCGCATATAGCGAAAAGGCTTGTCGGTATTCAACATAAGTATATAATTCCTACGTGCGGTGTAATCGGAATGTTTCTTGTAATTGCTTCAGACTTTATTGCGAAAACAGTTTTTACACCTGTAGAGCTACCAGTTGGAATCGTTATTTCTATTGTCGGTGTACCGTATTTCTTATATTTACTTTATAAGGCGAAAGCGTAAGAGGAGGAATAAAAGTGAGTATTTTAAGTGCAAAAAATTTAGAAACAAGTTATGAAAAGCTTACAGTGTTTCGCGATTTAAATGTGGAAATACAAGAAGGAAAAGTAACGACAATTATAGGTCCAAACGGTTGCGGTAAATCGACATTGTTAAAAACAATGGGAAGAATTTTAAAACAAAAAAGCGGTAAAGTATATTTGCAAGGACAGGATTTACATACAATTCCAACGAAAGAAATTGCGAAGCAGTTAGCTTTACTCCCGCAAACTCCAATTGCACCAGGTGAGCTTAAAGTGGAAGAATTAATTTCTTATGGACGCTATCCACATCGAAATAACGTAAATAAGTTAACAACAAAAGATAAAGAAATGATTGATTGGGCATTAGATATAACGAAAACTTCTGAATTTCGAACGAGACAAATTGCAAATTTATCAGGTGGTCAAAGACAAAAGGTATGGCTAGCGATGGCATTAGCACAAGAGACAGAAGTGTTGCTATTAGATGAGCCAACTACATACCTTGATATGTCTCATCAATTAGATGTATTACAAATTGTGGAGAAGTTAAATAAAGAACATAATTGTACGGTTGTTATGGTATTACATGATATTAACCATGCAGCAAGGTTTTCAGATGAAATTATTGCAATGAAGGAAGGAGAAATTGTTACAACTGGTAGCCCAGAAGAAATCATTACAAATGAAGTGTTAAAAGAAGTATTTCATATTGATGCACGTGTCATGATTGATCCGTATAACGGGGCTCCTGTTTGTTTCGGTTATGATAGCGTTGTATCTCAAGAAGAAAAAATCGAAATATATGTAACAAGTTAAAAAGGGGGGATAGGGTGAATACTACAGTTGAAAAACAGCAGATTATAACATCTAATACAGAGCAGTGGAAAATGTATTCAAAATTAGAAGGTAAGGAATATCAAATTCATATTTCAAAGCCGAGGCAACCAGCACCGGATTCAGGATATCCTGTCATTTACGTATTAGATGGCAATGCCTTTTTTCAAACATTTCATGAAGCAGTTAAAATACAATCAGTAAGAGCGGAAAAAACCGGTGTTTCACCAGCTATTATAGTAGGAGTGGGTTATCCAATTGAAGGCGCATTTTCAGGGGAAGAAAGGTGCTATGATTTTACGCCTAGCGTAATTTCAAAAGATGCCCCTTTAAAACCAGACGGTAAACCGTGGCCTAAAACAGGAGGAGCACATAATTTCTTTACTTTTATTGAAGAAGAACTGAAACCACAAATTGAAAAGAATTTTGAGATTGATAAAAGTAAGCAAACGTTATTTGGGCATTCTTTAGGTGGCCTATTCGCTTTGCATATACTATTTACAAACTTGAATGCTTTTCAAAATTATTTTATTAGTAGTCCATCTATATGGTGGAATAATAAATCCGTTCTTGAAAAAGAAGAGAACCTTATAATTGAATTAAACAATGCTAAGTTTGAAACAGGAGTGTTCCTTACAGTTGGATCACTTGAACGAGAGCATATGGTTGTAGGTGCAAATGAATTATCAGAGCGCCTTCTCCAAGTAAACCACGATAAACTTAAATTTAAGTTTTATGAAGCTGAAGGGGAGAATCATGCATCTGTTGTGCCGACGTCTTTAAGTAAAGGATTGAGGTTTATTAGTTACGTATAGGAAAAAAGGTAAGCAATTGCTTACCTTTTTTCCTTATTGTTTAAAGGCAATGTATCCATCAATTAAAAAACTAGTGAAGAAGCGAGTCATTTGAGTAAAGTCACATTCCTTCATGATAGTTAATAAATTAGCTTCGGAAATAGGGAATATTTCTGTTTCAAAAGAATTTTCAAATCGGTCCCAATCTTCTAATGGAATTTGATTTTGCATCATATGGTTGCGCCAAGCATGTAATTGTGTAGAAAACATACTCGTATGGGGCACACCATTTATTGAAGAGAGAAAGAATGGCGCACCAGGCTTTAGGCGACTACTGATGTCATTAATAAGTTCTTTTTTCTCCTTATTAGTTGGAATGAAGTGCAGGACAAGCATACAGGTGGCAGCGTCAAATAACTGATTTGGTAATAATGTGTGGATAGTTCCATGTACAAGATGAACATGATTTTGTATGCCTTCGTTGTTAATTCTTTTTTTAGCTAACTGTAGCATGCTTTCAGATGGATCGACACCTGTAAAATATAAATTACTATTTTGTTTGCCTATTGAGAGAATTTCTTGTCCGCCACCAGCACCTATAACTAGCAAATTGGGATTGATATTTTCTTTAGGGAGTGTAGTAAACAAGAAATGATTCATCATTTCATATAAGTGGTAGTAGCCTGGGATTTTACATGGAATTCTTTGTTCATATGAATTTACGGTAGTATCATTCCAATTCATTTTAAACCTCCTAAGTATGTGTTTTATAGGTTTATTATGAAATGAAATTATGAAGGGGAACAATCCCGTAAATCTGGGGGGGAAGAGGATGTATGAAAAAACAATGAAAGAAATTACAATGGTGGCGAATCATATAAGTTCTATAAGGTCATTTCAAGATTCATTTCTCCACTTGATACGTAAAGTCATTGATTTTGACGCCGCTTGTTTTACAACTATAGACCCGATTTCTTTTTTATCTACTGGGGCATTTACCGATGAGAGTGTTGAAAAGATTCATCCACAATTGTTTATGAATGAATTTTTAGAAGATGATTTTAATAAATTTAAATGTTTAACAGAACACTCTCCTCATGTTGCTTCTCTAAGTATGGCGACAAATGGTGAACAAAAGAAAAGTTCGAGATACCGAAATATTTTAAAACCAGCAAATTTTGGAGATGAATTAAGGGGCGTTTGTATGAGTAAGGGAAAATGTTATGGCCATCTTAGTTTATTTCGAGGAAGTACAAGTCCCGCGTTTCATATCGATGATTGTAAGTACTTAGCAACGATAGTCCCAATTGCTGGAGAGGCTTTAAAGAAGGCAGTTCCTATACCTTTTTCAGAAGAGAAGGTGATAGGTACAGGCACGATTATAGTAAGTGAGGAATTTAATGTATTATATTGGAATCAAGATGGCAGCGAGTGGCTTTCAAATCTTAGAAAGTATGAACAGTTAAATATAAAAGAAATACCAAGACCAATACGTGCAGTTTGTTCAAAAGTAAAGGCTAACGAGTATAATGTAGGGTGTATGAATAGAGAAGAAAAAGTTTGTCTACCTTTAGCCTATGGCCATTTTTTAATCATTCGGGCTAGTAAGTTAGAACATACAAGTAGTTTTCAAGATGGTTATATTGTTCTATTCGAAAGAGCAAGACCGGAAGAGATTTTTCCACTTATTATGGAAACTTATAGTTTTACAATGCGTGAGAAGCAAGTAATACGTAAAATTCTTACAGGTATGTCGACAAAGGAATTAGCCCAAGAATTTTGTATATCTATATACACGGTACAAGATCATTTAAAATCCATTTTTGAAAAGACTGGGGTAAGTAGCAGAAATGAACTTGTGTGGGAAGTATTTTCGAAGTTTTGCTTTGATGCCACTGAATGAAAATAAAACAAGTCTACAAAGATCACATAAAGTACGGTGGATGAGTTGTAGAATTGAGCTTAAAAAGGTTATGGATGAGACATTCCATAACCTTTTTAATATGTAGAATTGTCCTTTTTGAAAGTTTTGTTTCAACTTTTCGTCTAAAGAGACAAAAAGTTGTCACAAAACGGTCACAATTAGCATAAACATAAAATAGACGAAATGAACTTATTTCCAAAAAGGCTTGGTTTATTTCAATCAGGATTCGTAGAGCTGAAAAAGTATGGATTAAAAGTTCACTATATTCCCAAGGAGGTAGATCGTATGAAAACTATTCTTGCTATCGCTGGACTTATTTGGGTTCTATCGCATGGCATCCCAATTTATGAAGGAGAACAAATTCGCAGTGCTCTGAATAAAAATTTTAATGAATATCATATCATTGATCGGCAAGATAATGTTGTGACAGTTCGAGTGAATGATTGTTTTCATACGGTAACCGTTGAAGGAACTTCAGTAGTGAATGATACAAAAGTATGTGATCAGCAATAATTATATATGGAAAGAAAAATTCTAGGGTTAAATATCTGAAAATTAAAATTAAAACATTATAGACGAAGAATAAGCGGGGGCGGGTAATCCCCGCTTATTCTTGTTTCACTTTATTGAATTTTGATGAGAGATATAATGATTTTTTGACAAAAAGGAAAGGGTATACTGAAAATTGAGATTAAGAAGCTAATGAGTTGTTAAGAATAATCATAAAGTGAAAATATACTCTTATGGGGTATCATGCGTAGATATTTAATGCTATAATTGGTATACTCATAAAAAACAATTATTTTATTGGATGAAGAGAAACTTTAAGAAGGTGATAATATGGATCATAAAGAGCATGAAGCAGTAACACATAGATCAGAAAAAGAAAAAGAACAGATTATAAATAGATTAAAGAGAATTGAAGGACAGGTCCGCGGTATTCAAAACATGATTGAAAATGATCGTTATTGCGTAGATATTTTAGTGCAAATTTCAGCGATTAATGCAGCGATGAAAAAAGTAGGAATGGGCGTTCTCAAAAATCATACGAGTCATTGTGTTTCAGGAGCTATTAAAAATGGAAATGGTGACGAAGCAATTGAAGAATTAATGACAGTATTTGAACGTTTTTCAAAAGCGTAAAAACAAGCTAGTATTTAACTGGCTTGTTTTTTTGTTTACCCTCATATTGGATTTGGGTGTATTGTAGTGAAAAAGTGTGTGTAAAATAAACTTTTAGAAAATAATTGAAAAATCATGATACAAAACCATTGATTACCTTAGGGGGGTATGGTAAGATATAATTGTGATTAACAAACAATGAATAAACAAGAGGAGGATTTTAAATGGAACAGTTAACATTACAAGTTGAAGGTATGTCTTGTGGACATTGTGTAAATGCTATCGAAAGCAGCGTGAAAGAGCTAAACGGTGTTGAACAAGTGAAGGTTCAATTAGCAGAAGGAACTGTTGAAGTTACTATCGACTCGTCTGCTGTAACATTAAAAGATATCGTTGCTGTAATCGAAGATCAAGGATACGATGTTCAATAATTATTTTTAGATATGGAAATAAATCGTACTTTAAATGAAGTACGATTTATTTTGCTAATAATTATACCTCATAAGGGTATATAGAGGTGAGAGACATGAATGAAAAAAAAGAGGCCAATCTTCAAATATCAGGAATGACATGTGCGGCATGTGCAAATAGAATTGAAAAAGGTCTAAAAAAAGTAGAAGGTGTTCATGAGGCAAATGTAAATTTTGCGCTTGAAAAAACAAAAATAATGTACGATCCAACTAAAACAAATCCGCAACAATTTAAAGAAAAAGTTGAATCATTAGGATATGGAATTGTAAGTGATAAAGCTGAATTTACTGTTTCAGGAATGACATGTGCAGCATGTGCAAATAGAGTTGAAAAGCGTTTAAATAAGTTAGATGGTGTGAACAAGGCGACAGTAAATTTTGCTTTAGAATCAGCCACAGTAGACTTTAACCCTGATGAAGTTAATGTAAATGAAATGAAGAGCGCGATTACGAAGCTAGGATATAAATTAGAAGTGAAACCAGATGATCAAGATGCATCAACTGATCATCGATTACAAGAAATTGAAAGACAAAAGAAGAAGTTTATTATTTCGTTTATTTTATCTTTCCCATTATTATGGGCAATGGTTAGTCATTTCTCATTTACGTCATTTATTTATTTACCAGATATGTTAATGAACCCTTGGGTGCAACTAGCACTTGCAACTCCTGTTCAATTTATCATTGGTGGACAGTTTTATGTTGGGGCTTATAAAGCGTTACGCAATAAAAGTGCTAATATGGATGTTCTCGTGGCACTTGGAACGTCGGCCGCGTATTTCTATAGTGTATATTTAAGTATTCAATCTATTGGTTCTTCGGAACATATGACAGATTTATATTTTGAAACGAGTGCGGTACTTATTACATTAATTATTTTAGGTAAATTATTTGAAGCGAAAGCAAAAGGGCGCTCATCAGAAGCAATTAAAAAATTGATGGGTTTACAAGCGAAGACAGCTACAGTTGTGCGAGATGGAACAGAAATAAAAATTTTGATTGAAGAAGTAGTAGCTGGTGATATCGTCTATGTAAAGCCTGGTGAAAAAATACCAGTAGATGGTGAGATTGTAGAAGGAAAATCAGCGATTGATGAATCGATGTTAACGGGTGAAAGTATTCCTGTTGATAAGTCAATTGGGGATGTAGTAATAGGTTCGACAATAAATAAAAATGGTTTTTTAAAAGTGAAAGCAACTAAAGTAGGCAGAGATACTGCATTAGCTCAAATCATTAAAGTAGTAGAAGAGGCACAAGGTTCAAAAGCTCCTATTCAAAGGGTAGCGGATCAAATTTCAGGTATTTTTGTACCGGTTGTAGTTGTGATTGCGATTATCACATTTGCAGTATGGATGATATTTGTTACACCTGGTGATTTTGGCGGAGCACTTGAGAAAATGATAGCAGTACTTGTTATCGCTTGTCCATGTGCATTAGGTCTTGCAACGCCTACATCTATTATGGCAGGATCAGGAAGATCGGCTGAGTATGGTATTTTATTTAAAGGTGGAGAGCATTTAGAATCAACGCACCGATTAGATACAGTTATTCTAGATAAAACAGGTACTGTGACAAACGGAAAGCCTGTGTTAACAGATATAATTGTAGCAGATGGATTCCATGAAGAAGAAATACTACGTTTAGTAGGTGCGGCAGAAAAAAATTCTGAACACCCACTTGCAGAAGCGATTGTGGAAGGAATTAGAGAAAAGAAAATTGATATTCCAAGTTCAGAAACGTTTGAAGCGATTCCTGGATTTGGTATCGAATCAGTCGTAGAAGGAAAACAATTATTAATTGGCACACGTCGATTAATGAAGAAATTCAATATTGATATTGAAGAAGTTTCAAAATCAATGGAAGAGCTAGAACGAGAAGGAAAAACAGCAATGCTTATTGCAATCGATAAAGAATATGCTGGTATAGTTGCCGTTGCAGATACTGTGAAAGATACTTCAAAAGCAGCTATCGCAAGACTGAAAAAAATGGGTCTAGACGTTGTGATGATTACAGGGGATAATACACAAACTGCTCAGGCAATTGCAAAGCAAGTTGGTATTGATCACGTAATTGCAGAAGTATTGCCAGAAGGAAAAGCAGAAGAAGTGAAAAAACTGCAAGCAAATGGTAAGAAAGTAGCGATGGTTGGAGACGGGATAAATGATGCTCCTGCTCTTGCTACAGCGAACATTGGTATGGCAATTGGAACGGGAACGGATGTAGCGATGGAAGCAGCGGATATAACGTTAATCCGCGGTGATTTAAATAGTATTGCTGATGCGATCTTTATGAGTAAAATGACGATAAGAAATATTAAACAAAATTTATTTTGGGCATTAGCTTATAACGCGTTAGGAATTCCAATTGCGGCATTAGGTTTCTTAGCCCCTTGGGTTGCTGGAGCAGCGATGGCATTTAGTTCTGTATCCGTTGTATTAAATGCATTACGATTACAAAGAGTTAAATTAAAATCTTAAAAAGCTACATTAAGTAATTGAATAGAATTAAAAAACAATACTTTGAATAAGTATTGTTTTTTTGTTCGTATAGAAATTAAAACGATATAATAAAGAAGAATTATTGAATCGTATGTAGTAGAAAAGTTAAGAGGTAGTTTGGTAAGGAGACTTATATATGTTAAAAGATATTATAATTAGAACATTTCAGAAAGAAGATTTAAAGCAAGTATTACAATTGTTCTATGAAACAGTTCATACGGTTAATGCAAAAGATTATAATGAGTTACAGCTACAGGCATGGGCACCAGATCGACTAGATAGAGAAAGCTGGTTAAAGTCTTTAGAAAAGAATATTAGTTATGTAGCGGATCATAACGGTGTGATAGTCGGATTTGGAGATTATAATGAGGATCATTACGTAGATCGTTTATTTACACATAAATATTATCAAGGGAAAAGGATAGCCTCATCGATATTACAGAAGTTAGAAAAAGAAGCAGTGAATCTAGGGCATAGGGAAATCTATACAGAAGCGAGTATTACAGCAAAACCTTTCTTTGAAAGTAAAGGTTTTATTTGCATAAAGGAACAAAAGAAACAGCATAATGGTCAGATTTTTATTAATTATGTTATGAAAAAAATATCCTTCTCATAAATGAGAAGGATATTTTTCATTATTTTACAGCTTCTTTTAGTTCTTTACCAGCTTTGAAAGCAGGTACTTTAGAAGCTGCGATTTGCATTTCTTCACCAGTTTGTGGGTTACGGCCTGTACGAGCAGCTCTTTCACGAACTTCGAATGTACCGAATCCGATAAGTTGTACTTTTTCACCAGCAGCTAAAGTGTTAGTGATTGATTCTACTACAGTTTGTACAACTACAGTAGCTTCTTTTTGAGAAATCTCAGCATTTTGTGCTACGTTTTTAATTAATTCTGTTTTGTTCATGTTTTTCACCTCATATGTAAATAATGCTATTTAAGTTGTTATTATAACGTATAAAACATTCGAGAACAAGTGTACGTACATATATTCGCAAAAAAAATGAAATTTGTAATATTTTTTAGGGCACTTTATAGACATTCCATTTAAGCGGACAGAGATTTGTTTTTCATTTCAGTCTTCTCTTGATAAGAAGGTAGTTTCTTATTATAAGATATGAAGTAAGGTAGTGCTACAAATAACATACCTCCTACTAAATTTCCAAAGAAAACAAAAATAAAGTTTGGAAAATATTCAGCCCAAGTGAAATGACCGGCAAAAATCGCGGCTGGGATGACAAACATATTGGCTACAACGTGTTGAAATCCAATCGCAACAAAAGTCATAACCGGGAACCAAATACCGATAATCTTTCCGATAAATTCTTTACTTCCCATACTGAGCCAAACAGCTAAACAAACGAGCCAATTA
Source organism: Bacillus sp. S71 (assembly GCF_016625265.1). Taxonomy (NCBI): domain Bacteria; kingdom Bacillati; phylum Bacillota; class Bacilli; order Caryophanales; family Bacillaceae; genus Bacillus; species Bacillus sp. S71. The sequence continues at coordinate 674,328 of NZ_JACVUW010000002.1, forward strand.
CATCCGATTGCAGAAATAAATGCTTGCAATGGTGTATCTTGTAGTTTCGCTTGAGCGATAGAAATAGTTTTCGCTAAAAAAGCTCCTTCAGTTAAGCCGACGATATGACCGAAAAAATAGGCTACGAATACAGCTCCTATGAAATTGCTACATGTAACAATAACTAAATTTCGTATGAAATAAAATAAAGTAATTTTCTTTTGGAGCCAGGCCATAGAAACTGTCATCATGTTACCAGTTACTAGTTCACCGCCTGCAAGAATAACGAGAATGAGACCAACAGGGAATACAGCAGCGCCTAGAAAACTAGAAAATGATCCCCAATATTTTGGCATTGTCCCAATAACATGAATATCGAGTAAATACCCTAATGCGATAAAAGCGCCACCAAAAAAACCAAGAATTAGCATAGGGAGCAATGATAAATGAGCTTTTTTTCTTCCTGAATTCGCAGCAAGTTCCGTAATTTCTTCTGGTGTAAATACAGACATGAATAATCCCTCCGTAATAAAATGATGGAATGAATAGAAAAAATTTCAAAAATCTATGTATTATAAAAATATGTTATGACTTCTGTATAAAATTGTCAAAGTGAATAGAGAGGAAATTAAATATTGATAACATTGTTCATATTGTCACATGAATGTAACAATAAGGATTTAAAGTGTTTCTAGAGGTGAAAACATGAATACGAATCATGTAAAAAAAGAACGAAAAAAATCAATCGTAAAGATATTTATTATTAGTTTTATAAGTATATTAATGATACCAGTAAGTTTGTATTATTATGCGACAGAAATAGAACGAAAACTAGTAACCGTTACGTGGAATGAAATAGAAGCTTCTACAATTCCTAAAGAGTTTAATAATAAAAAAATATTGCAGTTTTCAGATGTACATTTAGGACCAGAGTTTACACTGAAACAACTTGAACATTTAGTGGAGAAGATGAATGAATTACATCCAGATATAGTAGTTTTTACCGGAGATTTAATAGATAAATTTGGGTCTTATAGTGCGGAAAGAGAAGCAGCGAAGGCTATTTTGCAGAAAATTTACGCTCCCTTAGGGAAATATGCTGTGTTTGGGAATCATGATAGGGGCGGGGGCGGTAGTTTATTTTACAAAAAATATATGGAGGAAGCTGGTTTTTCTGTATTAGTAAATGAAGTGCAGAAAATTAAAGTGGAAAACGGCAAATATATTACAATATCAGGTTTGGATGATTTTCTATTAGGGAAGCCGCAAATAGATTCAACTTTAAAAAACTTGAAACAAGATGATTTCAACATGTTATTAGTACATGAGCCGGATGTTGTAACCAAAATAAATCGTTACCCAGTGGATCTTCAACTGTCAGGACATAGTCACGGAGGACAAGTCCAAATTCCTTTCGTAGGTCCATTAATTACTACCAAACTAGCTGAGAGCTATGTTGAAGGTATGTATGAAGTAGAGGGGAAGAGTAAGCTGTTATATTTATATGTAAATCGAGGTATTGGGACAACCCGAATGCCTGTTAGATTTTGGAGTGTACCAGAACTTTCAGTATTTGTATTGAAGCAAAATAGTAACTAATGTATTCAATTCCACATCATCATTCTCAATTTGATTTTGATGAACGATATATGGTAATTGATGGTAAATAAAACAACAATAGGTCCTATAACCTATTGTTGTTTTTTATTATTTTTGCAAGGGAAGAGTATCAAAATATGTTCTGTAATTATTAGAGAATTCAAAGTTGTTTTTTGCATCCCAATTAATAGACCAAGACATTAGGCCGCGGAATGCAGGATAGCCACTTTGGTTAGAAAGTTTATACTTTCCTCCGAACGGAACTCCTTTAATGATATAATTTAAAGCTTTTTTCATTTCAGTTGGCGAAATGTATCCACCACTTGGAGCTGCCGCTGGTGCTGCTGGAAGCCCAATCATAACTTGATCTGAGCGAAGAGCTGGGAAAATGTTATTTGGATTACCACCTACAGGAAAACCATGTAAGAGCATATCTGCCATAGCGACTTCGTAGTCTGCAGTACCTTGATTGTAGTTATTACCGTCCATTCCAACCCCGCTGCCAGCGTTGTAGTGTTGAACGTGAATGTATGTTAGTTTATCTTTCACTCCGTAAATAATTGGTAAATATGCACCCCAGATACTTCCGTATGCGCTATAACCGCCTTGAACATAAGCTGTTTCAGGAGCCATGCTTAATAGAAAATCTGGACCATAATGATCTGAGATTGTTCGAATAGCTGATATAAGATTTACGATTTGGGGAGTAGTTGGATTTTTGAAATTAATGTCATTTCCGTTTAAGTAAATACCTGATTCAAGGTCAATATCTATTCCATCAAAACCGTATTTATCGATTAGAGATTGTATGGAATTAATAAAACGTTGCTTAGCGGCATTGTCAGGAAGTAAAACGACTCCATTTTGTCCTCCTATTGAAAGAACTACTTTCTTTCCTTTACTTTTTAAATAAGAAATATCTGATTTGAAGTCTGCATCTGTACCATACACAGGAGAAAATTCAACAGTGGAACGATCACCACCAGTTTCACCAAAAGATACATTGATTACATCCCATTTTGGTGAAACGTCTTTTAATTTAATAATGCCAGTACCGTTATCAAAGTTATGCCAGTATCCAACGAGTAATTTTGAACCTAAATTGTTTGCTGCTTGTGTTTGGAAAGGGGATAGCGGTAGTAGTAAGAACAGTACTAAAATACAACAAAAAAATTTGAACTTGTTTAACATATCAACACTCCTATACAAAAAGTTGTCTAGATGTATAATCTTGTTTATTTAATAATATCTGAAAATTCTTTCTTTCGTAAGAGGACTATAATTTTCTCAACAATTGTGTGTGGGAAAGTATTAAACCTAATGAAATAATTTTTGAAGGAGATTGAATTGCAATTGTTAAATTCAGAATATTTTGATATATTTTAACATATAGAACAAAATCTTTCGCACAGTACTCTTACATAAATTTCAAAATTTAGTTTGGAAGGGGATGTACAAGAGTTGGATAAAAATCTAAAGAAAGATCTCAAAATACGCCACATTACAATGATCTCAATTGGCGGCGTAATAGGGGCTGGTTTGTTTGTTGGAAGTGGTGCCGTTGTACATTCGGCAGGACCTGGTTCTATCGTTTCATATGCATTAGCAGGACTTCTAGTCATTTTCGTCATGAGAATGCTAGGAGAAATGGCAGCTGTAAATCCGACAAGTGGTTCATTTGCAACGTATGCAAGAGAAGCAATTGGTCCATGGGCGGGTTATACAATAGGCTGGTTATACTGGTTTTTCTGGGTAATTGTTATTGCAATAGAAGCCACAGCAGGTGCTGGTATTATCCAATATTGGATTCCACAAATACCGCTATGGTTATTAAGTTTAATATTAACAATTTTATTAACGCTGACGAACGTTTTTTCGGTGAAATCATTTGGAGAGTTTGAATATTGGTTTTCTTTTATTAAAGTAATAAGTATTGTTTTGTTCCTTTGTCTAGGTCTTGCTGTTATTTTAGGATTTGTTCCAGGAACAGAAGCACCCGGCACTTCGAATTTAATTGGACAAGGTGGGTTTATGCCAAACGGTATAAGTTCGGTCTTGCTTGGAATTACTGTTGTTATATTTTCATTTATGGGATCAGAGATTGTAGCAGTAGCGGCAGGTGAATCTGCAGAACCTGTAAAAGCAGTAAAAACAGCAACAAACAGTGTGATTTGGCGTATTCTTGTATTTTTCATTGGATCTATAGCGGTAGTTGTTACACTACTACCATGGAATTCAGCAAACATACTAAAAAGTCCGTTTGTAGCTGTACTTGAACATATAGGAATTCCAGCGGCAGCACAAATTATGAATTTTATCGTTTTAACAGCTGTACTTTCTTGCTTAAATTCAGGATTATATACAAATTCAAGAATGCTTTTTTCAATGGCAGAAAGAGGAGATGCGCCAAAGTCATTTTTAAAATTGAACAGTAGTGGTGTTCCTGTTCGAGCCGTTTTATTTGGAACTTTCTTCGCTTATATTGGAGTTGTGTTTAGTTATATTTCTCCAGATAAAGTCTTTTTGTTTTTAGTGAATGCATCTGGCGGGATTGCGTTACTAGTTTATCTCGTTATTGCAGTTTCGCATTTAAAGGTGCGTAAAAAAATGGGGAAAGTAGAACAACAAAATTTGAAAGTGAAAATGTGGCTTTTTCCGTATGTAACGTATGTTACAATTGCTGCTATTATAGCAGTTTTAGTTGCGATGTTCGCAATTGATACTTTACGTTCACAAGCACTTTTAACAATGTTTGTTACAGTTCTTATCATACTTTCTTATTTTATTTTTAATAGAAATAAAAATAGCACAGTTTTGAATCCTAAAAGTAAGAATGAGGAATCTGTTCGATTCTAATTTTCTTATTTTCGAAGAGAGTTACACCCAGTCATTGCTATAAAAGAATCATATATAATCATAGAAACAAGTAATTACTATTGTCATAGTGGATATAAACTTTTTTCTTGACTTTTTATACGAAGGCGAGCAAAATGGTAAAAAAGGAAGGGGGGATGATGATGGAAGAGTACGTATTAGAGCTGTATAACCTGTTATATACGACAGAATGGCAAGATATTGTTTCGTTTCTAGGAATAGTATTTTGCATGAAAATTGTAATTGTATATATGGAAGAGCAAGGTATGTTCTATTCCTTCTCATCTCCGTTCGATGTGCAGCGCGAGCCGTTGCTAAACTATGCCAATGTGAATTACGAACAATTTCCTTTTGTAGTTTTCTTTATGATTCGATTTATAACAGCAATTGTAAAGAAGAAGGAAAGTGATGATGAAGAGTGCCACGCAACTTGTAAGGTAGCTAACGTTTTTTAAGCTAAATACAAGGAGGAGATTTATATGTGGTTTCGATTTCTTATGATTGGTTTCTTTTCATTAACAGCAATTTCATTAATGGGATATCAAGTGTCTGAAATTTTTCAAGCATATAGCGATACATTTTTTAACAAAAATTAATCGCGTTGCTATTTGAATAATAAAGCGATAAAATCCTTCTTAAGAAGTTTTATTAAGAAGGATTTTTTTCTTTGTTTTGTCTTGCTGTGTCAAACTATTGTCACATTTACACTGTGAATAATATGTTAAAATAGTGAGGTTATGTATACATACTTGAAGGAAGAGGGAGTGACCATTTTGGTGGATCAATCAACAAATCAGAAAAGCTATGCTCCTATTGTGATAACGCTTTCTGTAATTGTAAATGCGATTATTTTATTTTTGTTCTTTGGACCTGTTGGCTATGAAGGAGAAGTACATTTTGATGTAACGATTTTACCAATGTTAAACGCGATTTTTAATAGCTTTACATTCGTATTTTTATTAGCAGCGTTATTCTCTATTATTAAAAAGAATGTGAAAATGCATCGTGGATTCATCCTTGCAGCATTTACGACAACTTTACTATTTTGTGTGTCGTATTTATCGTATCATTACTTAGCACCGGCAACACATTTTGGTGGAGAAGGATTCATTAAATATGTGTATTTCATCATTTTAATTACACATATTATCCTAGCAGCAATTATCGTACCACTTGCATTGTTTGCGCTTGTATTTGGTTTTACAAATCAATTAACACGTCACCGTAAAATTGTACGTTGGACGATGCCGATTTGGTTATATGTAAGTTTATCTGGTGTTATTGTTTACTTAATGATCTCACCTTATTATCAATAAAAAAATCTCAGCCTGTAGGCTGGGATTTTTTTATTAAGCAAATCTTTTTGTGAAATGAAAAAAATATGGTATACAAAAGTATAGTTGCTTTTCATATAGAAGGGATGGTAAAGAAATATGCAAAATTTTGTATTTCGTAATCCAACGAAACTTATTTTCGGTAAAGATCAATTAGAACAGTTAAAAACTGAAATTCCACAGTTTGGTAAGAAGGTTCTTCTCGTATATGGAGGAGGCAGTATTAAAAGAAACGGTATTTATGATAATGTGATTTCTATTTTAAAGGATATTAATGCAGAAGTATTTGAATTGACGGGTGTTGAACCGAATCCGCGTGTATCAACTGTAAAGAAAGGGATTCAAATTTGTAAAGATAATGGAGTCGAATTTATTTTAGCAGTTGGTGGAGGAAGTGTAATCGACTGTACGAAAGCGATTGCTGCTGGTAGTAAATATGATGGAGATGTATGGGATATTGTAACGAAAAAAGCATTTGCTAGTGAGGCATTACCATTTGGTACTGTACTTACTCTTGCTGCGACAGGTTCTGAAATGAATGCAGGCTCGGTAATTACAAACTGGGAAACGAATGAAAAGTATGGATGGGGAAGCCCCGTTACATTCCCGCAGTTTTCAATTTTAGATCCAGTTCATACTGCATCTGTGCCGAGAGATCAAACGATTTATGGTATGGTAGATATTATGTCACATGTATTAGAACAATATTTCCATCATGGAACGAATACAGAACTACAAGATCGTTATTGTGAATCTGTTTTAAGAACAGTCGTTGAAACAGCACCTAAGCTTTTAAGTGATTTAGAAAATTATGAGCATAGGGAAACAATTTTATATTGCGGAACGATGGCGTTAAATGGTATTTTAGCGATGGGAGTAAGAGGTGACTGGGCAACTCATAATATTGAACATGCAGTTTCTGCTGTTCATGATATACCGCACGGGGGTGGCCTTGCGATTTTATTCCCGAACTGGATGAAACATGTTGTAGAGGAAAATGTAAGTCGTTTTAAACAGTTCGCTATTCGTGTATTTGAAATAGAAACAGATGGAAAAACAGATAAAGAAGTGGCGTTAGAAGGAATTGAGGCACTGCGTCAATTTTGGACTTCAATTGAAGCGCCAGCAACATTAGCTGATTACGGTATTGGAGAAAATGAAATTGATATAATGGCTAATAAAGCGATGGCGTATGGTGAATTTGGTAACTTTAAAAAATTAAACAAAGATGATGTTCTAAGTATATATAAAGCTTCTTTATAAGTGAATTTAGAAAAGAAACCTATTTGATTGTTTGATCGAATAGGTTTCTTTTTTTGCTTTTTATAAACGTTTATGAATGTTTGTGATTATTTTTGATTGTTTATGGTTGATTTTTGTGACCGTTTTCATTATACTGTAATCAAAGAAGAGGTGAATAAAATGTTAACTCCTGAACGTCATCAAATGATATTGCAACTTGTAAAAGAACAGAAAGTTGTAAAATTACAGCAATTAGTTGAAAGAACAGAAAGCTCTGAGTCGACAATTCGCCGTGATTTAGCACAATTGGAAAAGCAAAGGTTATTAAAAAGAGTTCATGGTGGTGCCGCTGTTTTAACAGGAAAAGGGCAAGAACCAACGATGGTTGAAAAATCATCCAAAAACATTCAAATAAAACAACAAATTGCTAATTATGCGGCTAGCGTTGTTGAACAAGGTGATTGTATTTATTTAGATGCAGGGAGTACAACATTTGAAATGATTCCATTTTTAATCAATAAAGATGTTACTGTCGTTACGAATGGACTTATGCATATTGAAGCTTTAGTTGAAAATAATATTCGTGCGTATTTACTAGGCGGAATGATGAAGAGTAGGACGAAAGCTTTAATCGGTGCTATGGCACAGGAAAGTATGCAGAAGTATCGCTTTGATAAATGTTTTTTAGGTGCAAATGGTGTACATGAACAGCTTGGCTTTACAACGCCAGATCCAGAAGAAGCGCTCCTAAAACAAATGGCACTAACATTAGCAAACGAAGGATATTTCTTAATTGATGAAAGTAAGTTTTCAGAAGTTGCGTTTGCGAAAATTGCAAATGTTGAAGATGCAAATATTATTACAAACCATTTAGAAATTGATTTAGAAAAATATAAAAAACAAACCAATGTAATTGAGGCTGATAAACAATGATCTATACAGTTACTTTAAACCCATCTATTGATTATGTAGTGCAAGTTCCTTCTTTTGATTTAGGAACAATAAATCGAGCGGAGAAAGATATGAAGTTTCCTGGAGGAAAAGGAATTAATGTTTCTCGTGTTCTTCAGCGTTTAGGTGTTAAAAATATAGCACTTGGATTTACTGGTGGATTTACTGGTCAATTTATTAAAGAGGTATTACATGACGAAGGTGTAACAACAAACTTCGTCCAAGTAGATGAAGATACTCGCATTAATGTGAAAATAAAAGGGAAAGAAGAAACAGAATTAAATGGCCAAGGTCCTATTGTAACAAAAGAGCAGTTCGAACAGTTAATGAAAAAAATTGAGAGTATGCAACCTGGAGATTGTGTTGTACTCGCTGGGAGTGTACCGATCTCTATTCCAAGTACTTTTTACGAATCAATTGCTGCGTTTGGAGCTGAAAAAGGTATTCGTGTAGTAGTAGATGCAAGTGGAAGTGCACTGCAACATGTAATTAAAAATAAGCCATTTTTAATTAAGCCAAACCATCATGAACTTGGTGAGTTGTTTGGAGTGGAGCTTTCAACAGTAGAGGACGTTTTACCTTATGGAAGAAAATTAATTGAACAAGGTGTAAAACACGTTATCGTATCGATGGCTGGAGAGGGAGCTTTATTATTTACGGCAGAAGGTATATATGAAGCGACTGTTCCAAAAGGTGTTGTAATTAATTCAGTTGGGGCCGGAGATTCTCTTGTTGCAGGGTTTGTAGGCAAATATGAACAGACAAAAGATATTGAAAAGGCATTTCAATACGGCGTTGCAACAGGGAGTGCAACAGCATTTTCAGCTGATTTATGTAAGAAGGAAAAAGTAGAAGAATTATTGTCGCAAGTAATTGTAGCTAAGCGATAGGGGGAAGCAACATATGAAAATTACAGAACTATTAAAAAGGGATACAGTCATTATGGATTTGACAGCTTCAAATAAAGAAGCTGTCATAGATGAATTAGTTGAGAAATTACACGGGGCAAATCGTTTAAATAGTAAAACGGAATTTAAAGAAGCTATTTTAAAGCGGGAGTCCCAAAGTACGACTGGAATAGGGGAAGGTATTGCAATACCTCATGCGAAGACAAAGGCTGTTAAACAACCATCGATTTGTTTTGGTAGAAGTGTAAGCGGTATCAATTATGAGTCGCTTGATGGACAACCGGCACACTTATTCTTTATGATTGCTGCAAGTGAAGGAGCGAATAATACTCATTTAGAAACGTTGTCTCGTTTATCGACATTATTAATGGATGAAGGGTTTCGCAAGCAACTATTAGAAGCGAAGGATGAAAGTGAGCTTCTTCAACTATTTGATGAAAAAGAGAATGAAAAAGAAGAAGAGATTGAATTCGCAAAACCAGAAGGAAATGAACCGTACGTACTTGCTGTTACAGCTTGCCCAACTGGAATCGCTCACACATATATGGCGGCGGATAGCTTAAAAGCAAAAGCGACAGAGTTAGGAATAGCGATTAAAGTTGAAACGAACGGATCAACAGGTATTAAAAACGGTTTAACGAAAGAGGATATTGAACGTGCAACAGCTATTATTGTTGCGGCAGATAAACAAGTAGAAATGAATCGTTTTGCTGGTAAACATGTCATTCAAGTGCCAGTTGCTGATGGGATTAGAAAAACGGAAAATCTGCTTAAACGAGCTGTCAAACAAGATGCACCAATCTTTAAAGGTGTAAAAGAGGATGGGAAAACAGAAAGTATTGAGAGAGAAAAAGGATTAGGAATTTATAAGCATTTAATGAGCGGTGTAAGTAATATGCTTCCATTCGTTGTTGGTGGCGGGATTTTAATAGCGCTAGCATTTTCGTTTGGTGGTATAAAGGCGGAAGGTCCTTTAGCTGAATTGTTCATGTCAATTGGTGGAGGAAAAACAGGTGCATTTTTATTCCTTGTACCAATTTTAGCTGGATTTATTGCAAGCTCTATTGCTGATCGTCCTGGTTTTATGCCTGGTGTTGTAGGTGGATTTTTAGCGGCGAATGCGAATGCTGGATTTTTAGGTGGATTAATTGCTGGTTTCTTAGCTGGATATGTTGTTTTAGGGTTAAAAAGATTATTTTCAGGACTACCAGTACAATTAGAAGGAATTAAACCTGTTTTGTTATATCCAGTCTTTGGATTATTGATTACAGGAGTTGTAATGCAAAAAGTAGTAATTCCGCCTGTAGTAGCATTAAATGAAATGTTGACAGGGTGGTTAAATGGTTTAAATGGTACGAATGCTATATTACTAGGTCTTATTTTAGGTGGTATGATGGCAATTGATATGGGTGGTCCAATTAATAAAGCGGCATTTACGTTTGGTATTGCTGCAATAGAAGCACAGAATTTTGGAGTGCACTCAGCAGTTATGGCTGGTGGTATGGTACCGCCACTTGCGATTGCATTCGCAACTACATTCTTTAAATCAAAGTTTACAGAAGCGGAACGTAAATCTGGTTTAACAAATTATATTATGGGGGCATCGTTCATTACAGAAGGTGCGATTCCGTTTGCAGCTGCAGATCCGGTTCGAGTAATCGTAAGTTGTGTTGTTGGTTCTAGTATTGCAGGTGCGTTATCTATGTTATTCCAAATTACATTACCGGCACCGCATGGTGGATTATTTGTAATAGCGTTAGTAAATAAACCGTTACTATATATTTTCTCTATATTAATTGGAACAATTGTCTCGGCTATTATGCTAGGTGTTTGGAAAAAGAAAGTTCAATAACAAATAAAAAGAGAGTAGCTTTTAGTAGCTGCTCTCTTTTTATTACAAAAAAATAAGTTAACAATGGAATATTGATGTTTTTTGGTAAAAGATGTAACGAATTGTGAATTTTTTGTAACAAAAAAGTAACACTGTAATTTTTTCTGGAAAAAAGTTCTTGTGCTCGTATATGAAAAATATATGAAAACCACTGGAGATTGTATGAGAAATACATTTTATTAATATGGAAATTTATGTTACAACTCGTTAATTGTATATTACGAATGCTTTGTAATTGTGTGATTTCTAAAAATTCTAAAAATCTGTTGCTATAATGAAAATACGAAAACAAAGCAAATGGAGGCTATTCATGAAAAAATTATTAAGTATAGCAACAGCAGCAGTTTTTGGTCTTGGGATTTTTGCGGGTTCTGCTAAAGCGGAAACAATTGTAACAACAGACGTATTAAATGTTAGAGAAAACCCAAATGTAGAGTCAAAGCTTGTAGGTAAAGTGTTAAGTGGGAATACACTAGATGTTATAAATACAGAGAATGGATGGACAAAAATTAAGTTAAACGGTAAGGAAGCGTTTGTAAGTGCTGATTTTACAAAGAGCACATATTATGTAACGGCGGGCGTATTAAATGTTCGTGCTGGAGCGAATACTGATTCTGAAATTTTAGGTAAACTTAATAAAAATGATGTGATTGAAACGACGAATCAAGTTCAAAATGAATGGTTACAATTCGACTACAATGGAAAAGTCGGATATGTTCACGTGCCATTTTTAACAGGAACGGCACCTGTAATTGAAAAGAAAGAGGTTGTAGCTCAAGAAGAAGCGCCGGTTAAAAATAATACAGCAGTTAAGAATAAAGAGTCTGTTAAGAGTAACGATTCTATTAAGAATGTAGAATCAAGTAAACCTGTGGTAAAAGAAAAGCCGGCTGCAAAACCAGTTGCGAAATCTACTGAAACAAGTGCGCCTACTGGTGGTCGTGAAATTACAGTAGAAGCGACGGCATATACAGCAGATCCGAGTGAGAATGGTTCGTATGGTGGTCGTGTATTAACTGCAATGGGGCATGATTTAACAGCAAATCCAAATATGAAAGTAATTGCTGTTGATCCGAAAGTAATTCCGCTTGGATCAAAAGTATGGGTAGAAGGATATGGAGAAGCGATTGCTGGAGACACTGGTGGTGCGATTAAAGGAAATCGTATTGATGTATTAGTCGGTTCAGATGGTAGTGCTAATAGCTGGGGGCGCAAATCTGTAAAAGTGAAAGTTATACAATAGGTTATCGATATTAATATAAAAAGCGGTTGCTTGAAATTATGTAAGCAGCCGCTTTTTATGGATTATTGAAAGGGATAAATAGTTTTACCTGTAATAATTTTATATGCACTGCAAAATTGTGTTTGTATATATTCTGTATTTTTATTTTCTGGATGTGATGTTGTTTCATGGAGAGTAGAATGAAAAGCCCGTAGTAAACAATTTAGGGCGAAGTATAATTCCTCTTGTGAACAATTTTGTTCTTTTGTAGAAGTAGCTAAAATGAGGTCTTTTGTCAAAGATGAAAAATTGATGGTGGATTGTTTCATAGTTAACTCATCCTCTCGAAACTATTTTTATCATGTATATGCAGAATTGGACAAACTATGTTCTTTTTTATATGTAATTTCATGTACCGAAATGAAAGAACTTGCAATCATGACGTTAAAATTGGTAAGATTGGGTATAATCAATAGATGGAGTATATTACATAAAGAGAGTTGAATGCTATGGGAGAAGTGCAACGTGAAAAAGTTGCTGTCATCATTGGACCAACAGCTGTTGGAAAGACGAAGTTAAGTATCGATCTTGCCAAAGCGTTGAACGGTGAAATTATTAGTGGTGATTCCATGCAAATCTATCGAACGATGGATATTGGAACTGCAAAGGTAACACAAGCAGAGATGGACGGAATTCCACATTATATGGTCGATATAAAAAATCCGGAAGATTCATTTTCTGTCGCGGAATTTCAAGAACGTGTTCGCAAACATATTCGAGAAATTACAGAACGTGGTAAATTACCAATTATAGTTGGTGGGACCGGTCTTTATATACAATCTGTTTTATTCGATTATCAGTTTACAGATGATGCTGGTGATGTGATATACCGAGAGCAAATGGAAAAGTTAGCTTTAGAACGCGGTGTGGAATATGTACATAAAAAATTGCAAGAAGTAGATCCGGAAAGTGCGGAGCGTATTCATGCAAATAATGTACGACGTGTCATTCGGGCGTTAGAAATTTTCCGCACGACGGGTGAAAAAATGAGTGACCAAATTGAGAAACAAGAAAAAGAGTTACTCTATGATGTTTCATTAATTGGCTTGACAATGGATCGAGAAATGCTATACGATCGCATTAACTTACGAGTGGATTTGATGATGGAACAAGGCCTATTAGAGGAAGTAGAAGGTCTGTATAATAGAGGGATACGAGATTGTCAATCTATTCAAGCGATTGGATATAAAGAAATCTATGATTATTTTGAGAATCGAGCCCCTTTAGAAGATGCGGTATCACAATTAAAGACGAATTCGCGTCGTTATGCAAAGCGTCAATTAACGTGGTTCCGTAATAAAATGGATGTCACGTGGTTTGATGTTACAGACGGTGAAAAAACGTCAGAAATTTTACGATACATAGAAGGAAAGTTACAAGTAAAGTCGAATAATAGTAAGTAGAGAAAAAGAGGAGGATTCGACATGAAGCAATCAATCAATATTCAAGATCAGTTTTTAAATCAACTCCGTAAAGAAAATACGTTTGTTACGCTGTACTTATTAAATGGTTTCCAGCTTCGTGGACTAATTAAAGGATTTGATAATTTTACAGTCCTGCTGGAAACAGAAGGTAAGCAACAGCTTATTTATAAACATGCAATTTCTACATTTGTACCACAAAAAAATGTTTCAATTGAATTAGAATAGTAATGAATTATTGTACATAACAAAAAAAGAGCGAGTTTCCTCGCTCTTTTTTTATTTGTCATAAACAATATATGATGAAATTTAAGCGATTCTAAATACAGTAAGGCGGATGTTAGTATTTCCTGTCGCAGGGATCGTAATCTCATTAAGAGTAGATTGAACAGAAATTCTTGCACCAGCTGCTAATGTTTCGATTGTAGTAAATGAAAGTGAGTCGCCTATTAAATTTGAAGAGAAATTATCAGTTGCGACTGCTCCATTAATTGAAATTCCTACTCCGAGTGGAGCGCATCCTGGCGCAGTTGTAGAAATGGATACGCTAATTACATAAATACCACCGTTAATAACAGTAACTGTATCTGTGCCGTTGAAGATAATATTGTTTACGTTAATTGCAGTACTAAAAATAAAGTTATTAAATTGCAGTACTGTTTGCTGAATATTGTTTGTTACAACAATTGTTGCTATAGGGAAGCTAGGTCCAGTTGGCCCAGTAGGTCCGGTAGGTCCACCAGAAGGTCCAGTAGGTCCAGTAACTCCTATACCAGTAGCGCCGGTAGCACCCGTTGGTCCTTGAATGCCTTGAGGTCCGGTAGCGCCTGTGTTACCTTGAACACCTTGAGGTCCGGTAGCGCCCGTGTTACCTTGAACACCCTGAGGTCCAGTAGCGCCGGTAGCACCTGTGTTACCTTGAACGCCTTGAGGTCCAGTAGCACCTGTGTTACCTTGAACGCCTTGAGGTCCAGTAGCGCCGGTAGCACCAGTAGCA
>NZ_JACVUW010000030.1:0-3801 GCF_016625265.1 Bacillus sp. S71
GATGGTAGTTGGGACCTTGTCCCTGTGAGAGTAGGACGTCGCCAAGCAACTTTAAGACGAGTCAGAATGACTCGTCTTTTTTGTGTTTTGTAAAATAAACTTGTAATTAATGTGGGCTCTATGAGTACGTTTATCTAGCAAGAAACAGCTTTATTAGATATTGCCCTTTGGAGCCTGCTCACACCCTCTTTTATTTCTTCAGTTGTTAAATGGCCATACCCTATAATAATTCGATTGTGATGTTTTCCTTTTTCAATGGCGTGGTCTTCCACAGGATATACTTTCACTCCGAGTTGTTGGATTTTCTCAAGTAATTCTTTTGTGAATTGAACTTGATTGAATTCAACAATCAGATGTAATCCTGTAGAATAACCGAAAATATTGATTGTATTTGAGAATGCTGATTGTAATTGCTGGATAAGGAAGTCTCTTCGATTTTTATAGATTTTTTTCATCTTCATAATATGTCGTTCCAAATAACCTTCGGCAATAAATTTAGCAAGGATAAGCTGATTTAAAGAAGGTGTATGTAAATCTGAAAACCATTTTACCCTGCGACATTTTTCAACAAGGTGTGAGGGAAGAACTAAGTATCCCATCCTAAGGGACGGTGATAAAATTTTACTAAATGAACCTATGTATATAACACGTTCGGGATCCAACCCCTGTAATGAACTTACAGGTGAGCCTTCATATCGAAACTCACTATCATAATCATCTTCAATGAGGTAACAATTTGTTTTTCTTGAGTAGTTAACCAATTGAACACGTCGTTGAATTGGCAACGTTCCACCTAAAGGGAACTGATGAGAAGGAGTAATGAAGATGAATTTTGGATTTTTATTTGCAGGTAACAAAGATGTATTCATCCCATTATCATCAACTGGTATAGGGGAAAGAAAGGCTCCTGAATTTTTAAAAATTGTTTGAATGTCATTGGTGATGGGATCTTCTATTAGTACTTCGTCACCTGATAACAAAAGTAACTTGGACACAAGTGTTAAAGCTTGTGTTGCACCGGAAGTAATCACCAATTGTTCTGGATGACAAAAAACTCCTCTTGTTTTTAGTAAATACCGTGATAAAACCTTTCTTAATTCGGGACGTCCTTGGGGGATATCATATCCAAACGTAGAAGGAGGTGTTTCATTCCATATCGTGTGAGACAACTTTGCCCATCCTTTACGTGGAAATAAGTCTAATGCTGGTATTCCTGAACGAAAATTAATGATGTTACTCTCTTTGTTTGTTTCTTCACACCAATATAAAGAATCAATTAGAGTTGATTTTTTACGTTGTTCTAAATAAGCCCCTTCGGCAATGAATGTTCCAGCTCCTTGCCGAGTGACCAAAAAGCCTTCGGAAAATAATTGATCATAAGCTTCTAAAATTACATTCCTAGACACACCTAACTCAGAAGATAATTCCCGTGTTGCTGGTAGTTTATCACCAGATTGTAGCTCTCCGTTTAATATTCGTTCACGTATCTGGTGATAAACTTGTCGAATTAAACTTATATCTAAAGATCGATCAATAGGTATCCAAAGCATATAAATGCTCCCTTCATCAAAATTGGTACCATAAAAGTTTGGATGAAATGGTACTAATACAAACCATTTTAGCATGCTATAGTAGGGTCAAATAGTTCTAAAGGAGATGAAAATGTGATGACTAAACCAGAATTACAAGTAGCTCAGGCATTTAAATCGATTGCACGAAATGAACATATAAAAGCATATGTACAACAATCCACTGAACTTTATGCGTTATTATTACAAGCTGCGAAACGCTTTGTCACCGGAGAAACGAGACATGAGGGAATTGGGACGGCAAAAGAACTAATTACAAAAGGTTATCATACTTCACTAGAATACATAGGGGAAAATACTCTAGATATAGAGGAATGCTATAAAGCAAAAAATGAGTTTTTGAATCTTATTGGGGACATGGGTGCTCTATCTATGAAACAAACAGTATCACTCGATTTATCTCATATTGGATTATCTATAGATCCAGAAATATCTTATATTCATTTAATGGAGTTGGCAGAGAAGGCGAAAGTACATGGAACTACCCTTATGATAAGTATGGAAGAATCATCTAAAGCAGCGGACATTCTTTCCATTTATAAAAAGGTAACTGAGCAATATCATAATGTAGGGATAACAATACAGGCACATTTATATCGCTCAAACAATGATATTCAAGAACTCCTTCATTATCCAGGGAAAATAAGAGTTGTAAAAGGTGCCTATCAAGAAGTTCCGGATATTGCTATGCCTAGGTCAACTGATTTAAATCAACAGTATCTTCAAATTGTAGAACAACTAGTTGAACACAATCATCCTGTATCTATAGCTACACATGATGAAATTCTTATTACAGAGATGGAGCAACGTCAATATTTTAGTCAAACTAATGTAGAAATAGAAATGCTATATGGAATTCGTCCGGATATGTTAAGAGATTTGAAAAACAAAGGACAGAACGCTAGAGTATATTTGACTTATGGGAAAGAGTGGTACTTGTATCTATGTCACCGGATAGCTGAACATCCAGAAAATTTATACCGTGCAGTGACAGATATGATACATTCACCTTCAGCAGAGCGGAGTAGGGAATATTGAATAGACATTTAATACTAAATGTAAAAATGATTTTGGCTGTGGCCTAAAAATAAGAGCCGGATTTTTCTTAGTGTAGAAATTCCGGCCATTTTATATTGAAATTTTTTTAGTATATATTTGTGTTAAAGGCGGACAGCACCCCTGTAGGTATTGAGAGGATTAAGATTTATAATTGTGCAGCCGTCGTATACCTTGTTGTAGAATTGTTTTTGTATGGTTGTGTATTCTTAGGGGGGAGATAGAAACAACGGAAATTATGATTCTATATGTATTTCAAAAGGGGGATATATACTAGAAATGAAACTAAATGCTTTGTTAGTGAAATGATTCGCTCTTTTAGCAGTAAAACGTAAATATAGGTATGGGATTAATATCTATTAATGTTATATAAAAAGTGAAGTAATGAAAGGAACGAGCGTTCTGTATATGTGTGTTCGGTACACTTGATACATTGAGGTGCGTATTTTTAATCCAGTATATGTGTTTAAAAAGAAATGCTATTAATCTATTCGGACCTTGAGCATATCTTAAATGTTTAATTAAGAGGATATGGCTGTATGGAAATGGATGATGCTAAAGATGAAAGAGATATAAGGTTGATATTTCAGTGACATAAGGATAGTTAATAAATATATTAGTGTGGTTCTATATATTTGCGAGTAAACAGATAAGCAACCATTACTTCATATAAGGAGAACTTGGGACTCTATAACTAGAGTAGTATATGAGTTTATTATGGATTTCTGTATCGTTGTCTATTATAAGAATACGTATATCTTCAATCGTTTCTAATAGAGGGCGTGATAAACAAAGAGGTATTAATATTTATTAAAATAAGATTGTTAGTTTCGCTGGGTAAAAACTTCTGTACAAATTAAGTCTAAGGTTTAAAGTAACTTTAATATATTTAGGGAAAATATATTAAAGAGAAGCAGGAGGTAGCTCTTTGGTAATGAATCCTCGGAGAGACGTATCTAGCTAAAAAAGCATAAAAATATTAAATTGAATTTCTTTATAAAAAGGTGTTGACGATTATACTTTAGAGGTGTAATATAGAACAAGTCGCCGATGACATTAACGTCGCAAGCGACAAACAAAATGAAAAACTTAGTTGACATTAACTAACGAAGATGTTAACATAAGGAAGTCGCAAATGAGCGACCAAGTAGTTCTT
>NZ_JACVUW010000031.1:0-3689 GCF_016625265.1 Bacillus sp. S71
CTTCTTGCAGGGGAATGAAAAGATCCAGCACGCAGTAAAAACATTACTGGAATACAAATGGATCCCAGGCGAGGGAAAAGGCTTCGCCATGGCTGGAGTAGGAAATGTCTCAGGAGGACAGTATTCTCTGAAAGAGGCTTATCAGTATATGGAGAGTAAGGTTGTTAAGGGTACGGGTAAGGATACCCTAGAAGTAAAATTCACAAAGGAACAGCTTGCTACTAAACCATCATATTCACCTGTTCCAGAGAAGTGGATGAAAAAAGGTGGGACTGTGAAAATAGATGAGGATGGAACTTGGGTATATACAAATAAAAAAGGACAGACTGTAAGGTATCCTGATGGTTATCCGGATTTCACTGAATATGCGCATCCAACTGTTAAGCCGGTAGAAATTGAAATTGCAAGCCCAACGAATCGTCCATCTGATTATAAAAATGCTAATATAGAGGCGGGTTTGAATAAAAATTCTGATCCGCCGGTACCAGCACTAGATAAGCCACCTGTGGGATATATATGGCATCACCATCAAGATGGAAAAACAATGATTCTTGTGGATAAAGATATTCATAGGGAATTTACTCATGCTGGCGGAGTATCAACTGTTAATGGAAAATAAATTAAGGGGAGGATATTAATATGGTGAAAATCGAAAGTTCACATAAGAAACTTTCTATAGAAGAGATTGAGAAATTTGAAATAGAAAATGGAGTGAAATTAACGGGAAAATATAAGAAATTTTTACTTCAATGGAATGGCGGATACCCAGAACGTAGTATATTTAATATTTCTGATGAACTTGGGAAAAGTGTTTTGAATGTATTTAATGGAATTGGTGATATGTATGATAATTTAGAGAAAGTTATAGATATATATGAGTTTAGGCTTGCTAAGGGCTTTATTCCAATAGCAGATGATTCAGCTGGTAATGTTATATGCTTAGGTACTGAAGAGTCCTATTATGAAAAAATTTATTTTTGGGATCATGAGCAAGAACCAGAAGACCCTGATGATATGAGTAATATGTATTTTCTAGCAAATGATATTGATGAATTCTTGGATAATTTATATGAAGACGATGATGAATAATATAGAATTGTAAGTATAGATGGGTTTAATGTAATTAAGTTTTTAATTTATATTTTACACACAAGAATGAAAAAGCTCTTGGTGCTAAAATGAATATACATAGGCATAAAAGACAAATGAACAAAAAAGAACTTATTTTTGAAGTGGAAAGAAAAAGAATAGGGTGTTTAAAAGTACATACTCCATGATGGTTGTACCATCATGGAGTACTGTGTGCAATGATAGAATATAAAACGAAGTACGAGCTTAGGCGAGATGACATTTTATTGGGCGACGAATATAAACACATAGAATGTATATTCAATTAACGAACTTGTACAAACTCGTAAGTTTTAACGTATTAGTTGTCACGAAATATAAAAGGTGTCATACTGTTACTACAAAACTTACAAATTTATGCTACTTAAAAACATATGAACTTAAAGCGCTTGATTGTCTATGAGAGGCAACAAGTGCTTTTTGCATTTTAGGAGAGAAGAGAGGATAGTATAATAAATAATAAGTACATATGTTGTTTCAGCAAATAGTATAAGAAAATAGATTAGAAGGAGCAGCTGAATTCATCGGAGTAAATGGTGCAATTCGTGCAGTTATCGGTAAAGACCCTATTACAGGAAAAGAATTATCATCAAAAGAAAGACTCATCGCCGCAGGATGGACGCTCCTAAACTTTGTTCCTGTTGGAAAAGTGGCAAGTCTTGCTGGAAAAGGAATAAAGTATGTCGCTTCTAGCTTTGGGAAGACGATTGTAAAAGCAGGAAAAAAACTAGGCGAAGGCGTAACAATGGTAGCTGGAAAAGCTGGAAAAGCTGGAAAAGCTGGAAAAGCAGCTGTCGATGGTATAAAAACAGCCAGCCACAAAGTAAAAGAAGGCGTAAACTTTGTAGCCTCCACAGCAAAAGGACTTGCAAACAAAATCGGAAACCTATGGAACAAAGGTACCACAACCGTAAAAACAACCTTCTTGCAGGGGAATGAAAAAATCCAGCACGCAGTAAAAACATTACTGGAATACAAATGGATCCCAGGTTTGGGAAAAGCCTACGTAATGCCTGGAGTAGGAATGGTCCGAGAGATGGGACAGCATTCTTTGAGAGATGCTTATCAGTATATGAAAAGTGTTGGAGAGAAGGGTGTTAAGGGTACGGGTAAAAATCTTCTAGCTTCTAATGGGAGATTTATAGATTCAAATTTAGAATCTGATTATGGAAAATATCTTGCACGTAAAGCAAAAGAAGGTAAAACTACGAGGGATAGGATAGAATGGAAAGAAGCAAGAGATTATTGGTTAAATGATTCTCCTATGGCAAGGGGAAATAAGTTTAATAAGACTGTAAGAAACAGGGATATTTATGATTATCATGAAATACACTTGGAAAATGGAAAAAGATTAGATTCATATGATCCTTTTGCTAAAGAAATAATCTCAAGGAAAGCAACAGATTTAGATATGATTGATGAAAAAACTTATAGAGAATATTTAAAAGAAATGAATAAGAAATATTCTGCAGGTACAAAAATACGTTCAAATGCTTATCCTGAGTTAGATGGTAAGCCATTGGAAGGAAAACAAATATTAGAAATTCCAGCTACAAATAAAAATATTACTGATATTGAAAAGTACAAAGAAATAGCAAAAGAATATAGAATAGAATTAAGGTTTATGGGGGAATAGAGAATGAGTTTTGAGATGAAGCCTGAAATCAAAGTGGTATTGGAAAAAATTAGATTTGTAGATAGGTATAAAAAATTGTCTGAAAACTTTAGAGGTAATCCTAATGATTTAAATGATAGATTAGAGGATTATGATATAGAAAAAGTAAATGAAATATTTAAAAGATTAGGATATGTTTCAACTTTTGATAAGAAGGAGAAGTTTTTTAAAGTAGGGGTTATAGATAATTCTCCAAATTATATGATATGGTTTAATATAATTTTAGAATATGGAATGACAGAGTTTATTTGGGTGGTATATCATAATGATGAGGTGAGACTGGGAAGTCCTTGGAGCGTTTACTCAAGGTTATTAATTAACCCAAGAGAAAGGATTAAAAAGCCAGTTTATCGAAGCTATGAAGAATTAGAAGATATATTAAAAGAAGCATTTTTAATGTATGATGATTTTAAGAGTGAGTTAATTAGTGTGTATAGTAAACAATAATAGAACGTATAATAGGATATGATAAATATATACTATAACTTGATGGGATTCTATATATTGAACAAAATAATAAAATTATGCTGTTGAAAATAGACATGTATAAGTATATATAAGTGAATAAAGAGAAAGTATATTTGCAGTGAAAAGAAAAAGAATAGGCTGTTAGAAAGTACGTACTTCATGATGGTTGTACCATTATGGAGTACTGTGTGCAATGATAGAATATAAAACGAAGTACGAGCTTAGGTGAGATGACATTTTACTAGGCGATGAATATAAACACATGGATTGTATATGAAACTAATGAACTCGTATAAATTCGTAAGTTTTAAAGTAGTAGTTTTTATGACATACAAAAAGTATCACATTTTTTACTGCAAAACTTACGAATTCATGCTACTTAAAAACATATGAACTTAAAGCACTTGATTGTCTATGA
>NZ_JACVUW010000032.1:0-3297 GCF_016625265.1 Bacillus sp. S71
CCGCTCGAATTGCATCATTAATTCCGATGAATTCAGCTGCTCCTTCTAATCCCTTTTCCCACCATGATTTTTCATTTTTCTTTTCTTTTTTATGGGCTTCTTTCAATTTTTCATTTTGTTTCTTTTGATATTCTTCATCAGCTTGACGAAACTTTTGAGCGATACGCCGTAATTCTTTTTCTGTAACTTGTAAGTTACGTATGTAAGATTCCATGAGCCTCATTGATCTCATATATTCCCCATAAAAATGCTGACTCGTTGCTCCTTGCCATTGCATTTGAATACTAAACATAGATTGATTGAGATTTTGTTGTATGGTCTGGCTGTGTGTTTGCATCTCTGATATGTTTTTGGCAATTTGTTCGAGTTGTTCAGGTTTGACCTTAATCTCCAAACCTTCTCCCACCTTCCTCTATTTTATACCAAAAAGAAATAGAACTGCATCAATTTTTACTTATTCCCTTTAGAAAAAACATCAAAAATACTGTTATCACAAATCGCTTCAATTTCTTCCTTTACAAATAATTTTTGAAATTTTGTTCCTGGGTTTAATATTACATTTGCCTCTAAATCTATCGTCTTTAATAATTCAACTGCATTCATAGAGACATACGGACATTCTTCTGGAATAACTATTTCTAAATGTTTCAAATCAGAATACAGTGGTAACATTAATCCTTCTTCCATTTCAAAATAATGAATTTGTAATTGTGTATTATTAGTAGAAATCAAATTTCCTTCTTCATCTACACTTGTATCCCCTTCGACAGAAGCAACAACGAATAAATTTGATTTCTGTAATATTTCATAAAAATTGCCTCTTTTTTCTTCATTTTGCAACGCTTCCACTAATGCCTCATCTAATGGACTAATTTCTAGTAAACTCATTAACTTTCACTCCTATTTGGAATAATTTCGCCATCTTACTTGGAATAAGATGGCGAATTCATTATCTATTTATTTTTTTGTGTCCATTGCTTTTATTTTGTCTAAGTTCTCCATTGCTTTTTGGCGCACTTCTCCATCAATCGTTGTTGCATATTGTGGTCGAGTTAAAAACTCAAAACATTTATATGCATTATTGTTTTCATTTTTGTCTAAATACCCTTTACCTGTTTGTAACATTTTTTCAGAGACAACTTTCATAAATTCTTTTGCAGGTGCCTGCTGATATCCTAAGTTCATCGCTTGATGAGTTAGCTCAACTACTGACGCTAAATCTTCAATAGTGTTTATACGAGTAGCCTTTTTATTAGCAGCATCAAATGTACTTAAATATTCAATGGCAACTTTTGCTTTTTCTTTCACTCCAGTCATTTCAATCCCCGGTGTTTTATAAAGAATTTGATAGATTTCTAAAGCTGATAGGTAATTACTCTTTTCAATTTTTCCCCCTTCTTTTAATACGCGATTTGCGACATCCGAAAATCCTTTTTTATCATTAACCCCACGATAGGAAGCTTGTCCATAATAGTGTAAAGCTTCGTAAAGCTTTCCGTTCTGATTCGCTTTTGTATTTGCTACTTCTATTAGTTGGATTCCCTCCATCTTTTTCGACGCATTGTCAATAACACTCATACCAACGATTTTTTCAATTGTTTTATCGATATCTTTCAACTGTGCCAATAATGTATACGATGGAAGTACAGTTTTCTCAGCCTTTTCTTGCCAATCTGGTGTTCCATTGATTTGCTCCCATTCAACTTCTGTTTTTTCCCATAGTTTATTTGCATAATTCACCATTTCTTCTCTTGAACGCTCTAATGGATGCTTTGTACGAATTGCATTAGCAATATTCAATACAGCTGTATAATATTCTCCTTTATTTGCAGCCTCAGTCGCTTTTCTTTCAAACATAAGTGGCATTAACATTTTATTTGCTTCATCTCGAACAGATTGTTCTACCCTTGCCGTACTTGCTAATAGGTTTGCTTTCTTTAAAGCATCTTCCACTGAAAATTTTGGGTCTTTCATCTGTCCCCTAAGCCCATCTACCGCTATACTAAATTGCTGATTTAATTTTTCTTTTTGTTGGTCTTTTGCGACATCAATCCATTGATTTGCTAATAGTAAAGCATTTTCATAGTTTAGACTTTCAGGGGTTAAATATGTTTCAATTTTCTCAATCGCTTGATTGATCGGATTTGGTTTTTCCGGTTTTTCTGGTTTTTCTGGTTTTTCTGGTTTCATTTGACCATCTGTATCATTGCTATTTGTTTCTTTATGATTTACTTCTTTCGTATTTTCTTTGTTGTTTTTATTAGCTTCAATTAATTGATCTTTTTGCTCTTTCTCACTAGCTATTTCTGACGCCCCAGTTTTATTCGTATTATCTTCTTTAACAACCACTTGTCCTCCATTACTGCTAGTTACAGTTTCTTTTTCTGGACTTACGTTTTCTTTTGTATCATTTTTAGATGTCACTACTGGTGCTTCGATGTTAATATTTTTTAATTCTTCTTGTAATAGTTTATAGAAAATCTTTTCTACACGTTGATTTGCAGCCTCTACTAATTTAGGATCCACGCTTTCAAGCACCGAAGTAACTAAGTAATATTTACTTAAAGATTGTTCTAGAGAAGCTATATCTGTTTGGTTATTTAACCAAACATTCTCCTCTTGTACAGCCTTATCGTATACTAACTTTGCAACTGATTGAATATACTCTTTCTTATTTTCTTTTAAATACTCTTGTAATTCTTGTTGGGTTGTAACTTTTTCCTTAAGTGTATTCATTTGGTTACGTAAATAAAATAATCCACTTTGATTCGAATAATTCTCCTTATTAGCTAAAATTTCTCCCAAATTGTCCAATGTTAATCTATGATCAGCAACTGTCTGTGCATTTGAAGATGCATTCAATTGAGATATCAGTGTTAACTCTTTATTTTCCTCCGAATATTTAGCCCTACTATTTAACGTGTCAGAATTTTGCCCTTTTCCATAATACTCATTAAAGAATACAGATGAATACCTCTCTCCATTCCCAGCATACCACTCAACTAAAATATCTCCCGTTATTGGTGATACTGTAATTTGATCGTGTGGCACTGGTGGTTTTGGTTTTTCTGGTTCTTTATCACCATCTGGTTTTGGTTTTTCTGACTCTTTATCACCATCCGGTTTTGGTTTTTCTGGTTCCTTATCACCATCCGGTTTTGGTTTTTCTGGTTCTTTATTACCATCTGGTTTTGGTTTTTCCGGCTCTTTATCACCATCTGGTTTTGGTTTTTCCGGCTCTTTATCACCATCTGGTTTTGGTTTTTCCGGCTCTTTATCACCATCCGGTTTTGGTTT
>NZ_JACVUW010000033.1:0-2939 GCF_016625265.1 Bacillus sp. S71
TTTTAGTTTGGTTAAGTTAGAAAGGGCGCACGGTGGATGCCTTGACACTAGGAGTCGATGAAGGACGGGACTAACGCCGATATGCTTCGGGGAGCTGTAAGTAAGCTTTGATCCGAAGATTTCCGAATGGGGAAACCCACTATACGTAATGGTATGGTATCCTTACCTGAATACATAGGGTATGGAAGACAGACCCAGGGAACTGAAACATCTAAGTACCTGGAGGAAGAGAAAGCAAATGCGATTTCCTGAGTAGCGGCGAGCGAAACGGAACATAGCCCAAACCAAGAGGCTTGCCTCTTGGGGTTGTAGGACATTCTATACGGAGTTACAAAGGAACGAGGTAGACGAAGCGACCTGGAAAGGTCCGTCGTAGAGGGTAACAACCCCGTAGTCGAAACTTCGTTCTCTCTTGAATGTATCCTGAGTACGGCGGAACACGTGAAATTCCGTCGGAATCTGGGAGGACCATCTCCCAAGGCTAAATACTCCCTAGTGATCGATAGTGAACCAGTACCGTGAGGGAAAGGTGAAAAGCACCCCGGAAGGGGAGTGAAAGAGATCCTGAAACCGTGTGCCTACAAATAGTCAGAGCCCGTTAATGGGTGATGGCGTGCCTTTTGTAGAATGAACCGGCGAGTTACGATCCCGTGCAAGGTTAAGCTGAAGAGGCGGAGCCGCAGCGAAAGCGAGTCTGAATAGGGCGTTTAGTACGTGGTCGTAGACCCGAAACCAGGTGATCTACCCATGTCCAGGGTGAAGTTCAGGTAACACTGAATGGAGGCCCGAACCCACGCACGTTGAAAAGTGCGGGGATGAGGTGTGGGTAGCGGAGAAATTCCAATCGAACCTGGAGATAGCTGGTTCTCCCCGAAATAGCTTTAGGGCTAGCCTTAAGTGTAAGAGTCTTGGAGGTAGAGCACTGATTGAACTAGGGGTCCTCATCGGATTACCGAATTCAGTCAAACTCCGAATGCCAATGACTTATCCTTAGGAGTCAGACTGCGAGTGATAAGATCCGTAGTCAAGAGGGAAACAGCCCAGATCGCCAGCTAAGGTCCCAAAGTGTGTATTAAGTGGAAAAGGATGTGGAGTTGCTTAGACAACTAGGATGTTGGCTTAGAAGCAGCCACCATTTAAAGAGTGCGTAATAGCTCACTAGTCGAGTGACTCTGCGCCGAAAATGTACCGGGGCTAAATACACCACCGAAGCTGCGAATTGATACCAATGGTATCAGTGGTAGGGGAGCGTTCTAAGTGCAGTGAAGTCAGACCGGAAGGACTGGTGGAGCGCTTAGAAGTGAGAATGCCGGTATGAGTAGCGAAAGACGGGTGAGAATCCCGTCCACCGAATGCCTAAGGTTTCCTGAGGAAGGCTCGTCCGCTCAGGGTTAGTCAGGACCTAAGCCGAGGCCGACAGGCGTAGGCGATGGACAACAGGTTGATATTCCTGTACCACCTCTTTATCGTTTGAGCAATGGAGGGACGCAGAAGGATAGAAGAAGCGTGCGATTGGTTGTGCACGTCCAAGCAGTTAGGCTGATAAGTAGGCAAATCCGCTTATCGTGAAGGCTGAGCTGTGATGGGGAAGCTCCTTATGGAGCGAAGTCTTTGATTCCCCGCTGCCAAGAAAAGCTTCTAGCGAGATAAAAGGTGCCTGTACCGCAAACCGACACAGGTAGGCGAGGAGAGAATCCTAAGGTGTGCGAGAGAACTCTGGTTAAGGAACTCGGCAAAATGACCCCGTAACTTCGGGAGAAGGGGTGCTTTCTTAACGGAAAGCCGCAGTGAATAGGCCCAAGCGACTGTTTAGCAAAAACACAGCTCTCTGCGAAGCCGTAAGGCGAAGTATAGGGGGTGACACCTGCCCGGTGCTGGAAGGTTAAGGAGAGGGGTTAGCGTAAGCGAAGCTCTGAACTGAAGCCCCAGTAAACGGCGGCCGTAACTATAACGGTCCTAAGGTAGCGAAATTCCTTGTCGGGTAAGTTCCGACCCGCACGAAAGGTGTAACGATTTGGGCACTGTCTCAACCAGAGACTCGGTGAAATTATAGTACCTGTGAAGATGCAGGTTACCCGCGACAGGACGGAAAGACCCCGTGGAGCTTTACTGTAGCCTGATATTGAATTTTGGTACAGTTTGTACAGGATAGGCGGGAGCCATTGAAACCGGAGCGCTAGCTTCGGTGGAGGCGCTGGTGGGATACCGCCCTGACTGTATTGAAATTCTAACCTACGGGTCTTATCGACCCGGGAGACAGTGTCAGGTGGGCAGTTTGACTGGGGCGGTCGCCTCCTAAAGTGTAACGGAGGCGCCCAAAGGTTCCCTCAGAATGGTTGGAAATCATTCGTAGAGTGCAAAGGCATAAGGGAGCTTGACTGCGAGACCTACAAGTCGAGCAGGGACGAAAGTCGGGCTTAGTGATCCGGTGGTTCCGCATGGAAGGGCCATCGCTCAACGGATAAAAGCTACCCCGGGGATAACAGGCTTATCTCCCCCAAGAGTCCACATCGACGGGGAGGTTTGGCACCTCGATGTCGGCTCATCGCATCCTGGGGCTGTAGTCGGTCCCAAGGGTTGGGCTGTTCGCCCATTAAAGCGGTACGCGAGCTGGGTTCAGAACGTCGTGAGACAGTTCGGTCCCTATCCGTCGTGGGCGTAGGAAATTTGAGAGGAGCTGTCCTTAGTACGAGAGGACCGGGATGGACGCACCGCTGGTGTACCAGTTGTTCTGCCAAGGGCATAGCTGGGTAGCTATGTGCGGAAGGGATAAGTGCTGAAAGCATCTAAGCATGAAGCCCCCCTCAAGATGAGATTTCCCATAGCGTAAGCTAGTAAGATCCCTGAAAGATGATCAGGTTGATAGGTTCGAGGTGGAAGCATGGTGACATGTGGAGCTGACGAATACTAATAGATCGAGGACTTAACCATATAATATG
>NZ_JACVUW010000034.1:0-2394 GCF_016625265.1 Bacillus sp. S71
GGACGTCGCCAAGCAACTTTAAGACGAGTCAGAATGACTCGTCTTTTTTGTATTTTGTAACTTCTTTTCAAAGCTAATTACATATTTATATAAGTTTTATTCGATTTCTTTCGTGATTTTTGATATGTAATTTAAGATTTTCTATTTTATTTCTTAAAGATAAGATTGACTGGTGTGTTAAAATAGTACAGTTGTTTTTTGATGTACTTTAATATAAGAAGATTTAAGTTAGAAAAGGAGATAATATGAAAAGGATAGGTATAATTACTATAGTAGTCTTAGTCCTTCTATTAATCGTGTATATGTTAGTTGGGAATTATTTTTATAACTACGCATTGAATGCGAAACAAGAAAAAGAATTTTTGCAAGATAATCCTCATTTAGTAGAAACGGTAAATGCATCGGGAGATGTATTGGCTACAAATGAAGAAAAGAATGCGAACTTCGTATCGAAGTATAAACCTAACACATTAACTATACGTTCTTTCGATAAATTGAATTTAAAAGGCTATGAATATATGAATGAATCATCTAGTCATAAATGGGCAATTGTGGTTCATGGATACAATGGTAGAGCATCAGAAATGACGAAATATATTCGTAACTTTTATGAACAAGGCTATAATGTCATAGCACCAGACCTTCGTGGTCACGGAAATAGTGAAGGGGATTATGTTGGTATGGGCTGGCATGATCGTAAAGATGTTTTGATTTGGATTCAACAAATCTTAAAGAAAGATCCTAATGCTGAAATAGCTCTATTTGGTGTTTCGATGGGCGGGGCAACTGTAATGATGACTTCAGGAGAAGATTTACCTTCTAATGTTAAAGTTATTATTGAAGATTGTGGATACTCAACCGTTATTGATGAATTTACTTATCAGCTAAAAGATTTATTCCACTTGCCGAAGTTTCCTGTTATGAATGCGGCAAATACAGTTACGAAATTAAGAGCTGGATATGATTTAGAAGAAGCTTCAGCTGTAAAACAAGTGGCGAAAAGTAAAACACCTATGCTATTCATTCATGGGGATGCTGATACATTCGTTCCTTTTGAAATGTTAGATGAAGTATATAATGCTGCAAAAGTAGAAAAAGAGAAATTAATTGTTCCAGGTGCTGGGCATGGAGAAGCGGAGAAAGTAGATTCGAATAAATATTGGAATACCGTATGGAAGTTCGTAGGGAAGTATATTCCGGCATAATTAAAGTTGTTGCATTTATATAGACGATAATCGGAGGGATAATAGTTAATCCTTTTGATTATCGTTTTTTGTTAATTAGGTAGTCTGCTATAAGTGTAGTTTTGTATGTACTATATGAAGGAGATAGAGCAAAAACTTTTGAATTCCTTAATCTCAGTGCTACAATGATTGAAAACTAAATGTTAATGAGGTGTTTATATGAAAATTGAGGTTTGGTCGGATTTTGTATGCCCATTTTGCTATATTGGGAAACGTAGATTAGAGATGGCTTTAGAGCAATTTCCACATAAGAAGGATGTTGAAGTTGAGTTTAAAAGTTTTGAGTTGGATCCGAATACTCCCGTTTACTCTGGAACAAGTATTAATGAAGTGCTTGCATCAAAGTATGGAATTAGTATTGAAGAAGCTAAGCGTAATAACGTACAGCTAGGAAATCATGCAGCTAGTATGGGTTTAAGTTTTAACTTTGATGAGATGAAGCCGACGAATACGTTTGATGCGCATCGTCTTGCGAAGTTTGCAAAGAATCATGGAAAAGAAAAGGAGATTACGGAGAATCTACTTTTTGCATATTTCACTGAATCGAAAAATTTAAGTGATGTGGATACACTTGCTATTATCGCTGCAGCCTCAGGTTTAGATAAGCAAGAAGCTTTAAATGTTATTAATGATAAAAATGCGTACGCAAATGATGTTAGAATTGATGAAGCGATTGCTCAGCAATATCAAATTTCGGGAGTGCCTTATTTTATTATTAATCAAAAGTATGTTATTTCAGGTGCACAACCACTTGAAACTTTTGTTGGTGCACTTCAGCAAGTGTGGGAAGAAGAGAATCCTGCATCGAAGTTACAGGAACTTTCAGCAGATGGTGAAAGCGATCTTTCTTGTGCTGATGGAAGTTGTTCGGTGCCGTCGAAAGAACAATAGTTTTTATGATGGAATAGCACCCTATAGATAGTTCTGTGGGGTGCTTGTATATAACTATAGAAGAAATGCGTAAATAGATAATTTGATTACGTATATGTATTCTATAAAATATAAAGTTTTTAAAAAAACATATTGACGATTATACAAATGAAGTGTAATATAGAACAAGTCGCCGATGACATTAACATCGCAAGCGACAAATGAAATAAAAAACTTAGTTGACATTAACTAACGAAGATGTTAACATAAGGAAGTCGCA
>NZ_JACVUW010000035.1:0-2253 GCF_016625265.1 Bacillus sp. S71
TTCCTTATGTTAACATCTTCGTTAGTTAATGTCAACTAAGTTTTTTATTTCGTTTTTCGCTTGCGACATTAATGTCATCGGCGACTTGTCTTATATTACACCTCTATATAATAATAGTCAATATTAATCTTTCATTTTTTTAAAAAAGATGAAAAAGACTCTCATACCCCCTCTTTATTCCTCATACATATCAGTAAAATAACTGAAAGGAGTGTAGAACTTGTTCGATCCTTCTTTATTAAACACCATAAGCGCCCATTCAAGAAGCCCACACTATCATAGGAAGTTTCCCATCATTCTATTTTGGAGTCAAAAAAGCGGTTGCACTTCTCTTGCCAATTGGTTCTTTTACCAGATTGATTTATTGCAAACAGCTCTAAGTTATAGTCCTTTCATTCATAATTATGAATATGATATATACAAAAGTACACCTGCTTATAGTGTACGACTAGGGGTAGCGCTACGAGAAAAACAAAAAGAAACGTTTAAACTTGTTCGTAACCCTTATAGGAGAGCAGTCAGTTCTTTCGTATCCTTAATTGGACCTCCTTATATGGAAAATCCCGAATGGAAACCCATCCGAAAGTTTTTATATCAAGATGAAAATTCCCCCAAAGGGATCTCATTTAAACAATTTCTATACTATCTATTTATGAAAGGGGCTCACGCAAGTGATATTAACCCACATTTCACACAACAATATATAGCTGGTGAAGAAGAATATGTCACCAATTATATATACTTAGAAAACTTTGATCAGGAAATGAAAGAATTAGAAAAGCGTTTCGAATTAAAAAACGCACCAATAAATGAGTTCTCAACATCATGGCATCATCAAACTCCCGCCATGATTTATAAAGGGAATTTTAGCGAAGGCGATATTACTGATCCTTTATTTCCCCGTCATCCAACTTTTGAAAGCTTTTATGATACTGAATGTATACAACTTGTTCAAACAATATTTCAAAATGATTTCGACACATATAAATACAGCAAAGAATATCCATACTAATTTTAGTCTATTATCTTTGCTAAATAAAAAAGATACCTCATATATAAGGTATCTTTTTAACATTTCAATTATATAAATCATACTGTTTAACAGTCTCTATTCTCCACCTTGTTACCTTTTAATAGATTACATAACTTTTGCTTATCCGCCCATCCTACTCCAATTAAAACTAAACTCGCTCCCATTATTACTCTCCATGTCAGAGATTCATTTAATAGAATAATTGAAGTAACAATACTTATTAACGGTAATGCATTTAAATATAATCCGCTTACTGATGCTGAAACTCTCT
The DNA here is from genome assembly GCF_016625265.1 of Bacillus sp. S71. Lineage (NCBI taxonomy): Bacteria > Bacillati > Bacillota > Bacilli > Caryophanales > Bacillaceae > Bacillus > Bacillus sp. S71. The sequence continues at coordinate 1,305 of NZ_JACVUW010000035.1, forward strand.
CTAGCGCTTTATTCCAAAACCAATACGCTAAAATTGTTGCTCCAATAACAAGGTATATTACACTAAGTCCCGTTTTCCAAGTTTCAATCTTCGGTAAACCGTAATAAAGAATTTCTACCAGTGCAAATGGTAATAGAATAACAGCTCCAATAATTAAAGTTAATGTTGTAAAAACCTCGTTTGATAAATACTGTTCTTGTTTTGGTCGTTTTAGCAAAACCGTGTAGAAAGCAAATAGAAAAGTACTTAATAATATCAGTATATCTCCTATTAAAGACACTTCTTGATCAGCACTTTTAGATGGAATCGTAATAAAGAGTACTCCTATAGCACCCAATATAATTCCTATCCAATAATTCAATCGAATTTTCTCTTTCAAAAAGAATGCTGAAAAAAGAATTGTAACTAATGGTAATGCAGCATCTATGATACTAACATGTAATCCACTTGTTAAAGAAATACCGTACGATGTGAACATAAAATACCCAGCTACACCGGTAAAAGCTAACAAACTCATTCTTTTCCATGGAACTTTTTTATGTACAACTGATTTTTGTAGTTGCTTAAATGAAAATAGCATACAAATTCCACCTGCAAAGAAAAGACGAATAAACAACAAAGTAAACGGCTGAATAGATTCTAACGCCCATTTTGTTGGCGCAATAGCTGTCCCCCATAATATAACAGCCACTAATAACATGCATATTTCTTTCATAATCCCCCACACCCATCAAAAATATATGTTAACTACCTTAATTATAGATTTTTTCTTATGTAAAATCCTTTAAAAACACAAAAGGTTATGCAAAAAGAGCTAGATTGCTACTTTTTGCATAACCTTTTTTTATATCTCGACTATACCCTTATAAAAGGTAATTCTTACCTTTATATTTTAAGTAATAAAAATAAACACAAAAAAACCTAAGTCGAAACGACTTAGGTTTTTGCT
>NZ_JACVUW010000037.1:0-1071 GCF_016625265.1 Bacillus sp. S71
GGGACAGCATTCTCTGAAAGATGCTTATCAGTATATGAAAAGTGTTGGAGAAAAGGGTGTTAAGGGTACGGGTGAAGGTAGTAAGAGTACTAGTGGGAATAGTAAGCATTTAAGTGATGTGAAAATTCCATCAGAAAGAAACAATGAGTTTAATAAATGGTTTGATAATCTATCAGCAAAAGAATTTGAGGAAATGTGGAATAATCCTCAGTTGAGAAGTAAAATAGAAGATAGGATTAGACGCCCAGGAGGATACCATGAGTGGCATCTTGTAGCGAGAACTCCTAAATTTAAGCAGTGGGGAATTAGTATGGATGATATTAAAGAAATGAGGTCTCTGACTAAAGATGTTGAATTTGTAAATCCACCTGGTCGTCATGGAAGAAGAGGCTCGACAAAAGCACATAATGAAATGTTAAAGATTATTGATTCTGCTTCTGACTATGAAAGTTTTGTTAAAGGGCTTAATGAATGGGCTGAAAATAGAATGAAAAATGGCATTATGGATTTACCAGAAGGTTTGAGGAGGTAAAAAATGAAAAACGATGTTTCTTTATGGTTAGGATGCTTTAGTGATTTTGATGAACTCGAAACGTACACTGAAATAAAATATAATGAAGATGGAGATAGTATTCCCTCTATTTTTGAGAAAGATTTTAAATTAGGTTATTATGATAGGGACTTAGTTGAAAAAGATTGGATTCCTGATGCTGAAGATGACATAGAAAAGCTGTTAGTGGATTTTTCATATGATAATCAATTAATACAACAGTACAATAACATTAAGTTAAAGTCTAAATACAATACCATCATTTTAATTTATAATTATGATTATAATAAAGAAGGTAAAATTGTTAACTTCGTAGATAAGACTACCTACAAGTTGGATTTCATTGGTACGGCAGAATATATAGATTAGTGCGAATAAAGTATATTTACAGTGAAAAGAAAAAGAATAGGCTGTTAGAAAGTACGTACTCCATGATGGTTGTACCATCATGGAGTACTGTGTGCAATGAGAGAATATAAAACGAAGTACGAGCTTAGGTGAGATGACATTTTACTAGGCGA
>NZ_JACVUW010000038.1:0-691 GCF_016625265.1 Bacillus sp. S71
CCTGTCACGCAGGAGATCGCCGGTTCGACCCCGGTCGGGACCGCCATTTTAACTTCTGCTAATTGGCAGTTGTTTTTTATTGGACATTATGGTACAATAACAGTTGTCTTTGAAAATAAGATATTTTTTTGATGGGCTATAGCCAAGCGGTAAGGCAACGGACTTTGACTCCGTCATGCGCTGGTTCGAATCCAGCTAGCCCAGCCATTTACGAGCCATTAGCTCAGTTGGTAGAGCATCTGACTTTTAATCAGAGGGTCGAAGGTTCGAATCCTTCATGGCTCACTTTTTGTTTTTTCCGCGCGGTCGTGGCGGAACGGCAGACGCGCTAGGTTGAGGGCCTAGTGGGGGAAACCCCGTGGAGGTTCAAGTCCTCTCGGCCGCATCAAAAAAATCTTAAAAAAGTACTTGCATTTGAAAATGTAGTATGATAAGATAATTGAGTCGCCAAAATACAACGACGAAAAAACATCATGAATAAGCGCCCGTAGCTCAATTGGATAGAGCGTTTGACTACGGATCAAGAGGTTAGGGGTTCGACTCCTCTCGGGCGCGCCAATTACGGGAAGTGGCTCAGCTTGGTAGAGCACCTGGTTTGGGACCAGGGGGTCGCAGGTTCAAATCCTGTCTTCCCGACCACGCGGGTGTAGTTTAGTGGTAAAACAAGAGCCTTCCAAGCTCTGGTCGAGAG
>NZ_JACVUW010000039.1:0-416 GCF_016625265.1 Bacillus sp. S71
CCTTCTGGCTGTCTTTGTCCACTTTTGTAATTTCTACTGAACCTTTATCTAACTGTTCATTCTCTACTTTTAGTGATAAGACTTCTGTCATGCCTTTTTTAATTTCAAACGATACTGGTTTCGCTAGTTTTTTATATCCTGGTAAGCTCTCTACCTCTACTAGCTTATATTTTCCTACTGATAAATCGGAAATTGTTGCTTTTCCTTCTTTATCTGTCGTTACTTTTGTTACTACTTTATCTTTTTCATCTTGCACTTCGAATGTTACGCCCGCTAATACTGCGCCACTTTCTTTGTCTACTTTTGTAATCGCTACTGAACCTTTATCTAACAGCTCGTTCTCTACTTTCAATGATAAAACTTTCGTCATACCTTTTTTAATTTCGAATGATACTGGTTCCGTTAACTTCTTGTAA